>JAZTWN010000094.1:0-2270 GCA_045635905.1 Acutalibacteraceae bacterium | reverse complement strand
AGGTAATAGGTAAAAGGTAAAAGTGAAAAGGTGAAGATTACAGAAGCTAATAAATGAGGGAAATATGAGATATGGGTAACAGTCCATTTTTACTGTTCACTTTTCACTCAAAACACATTCCGATTTATTGATTGATAAACTGCACTCACATTTCGTGGGTGCTTTTTTTGTATTTTGCACAAGCGTGGGGGAGTAATTTCTACATCCCGACGATTTACTTGCCACGTATATATATGGTAAAATTATATTAATATAGCGGACTGTGTCCGAAGGAAGGGGAAAATACTATGAAGAAAATTATTGCGGTTTTAATTTCTGCTATTATGCTATTTCTTATGCTTCCCGCAGCCTCATTTGCAGCGGAGGGTGAAATTGTTCTTAAGGATGCGGTGATTGCGGTGGCAGAGAATGCGACTGTTACCGAAAAATATGCAGCCGAGCGCCTTTCTTACTATCTTTCGCAGATAGTGAGCGGTGAAATTGCGGTTGTAAGTGAAGGTGCGGCACAGGGAGTCATAATTTCCGTGGGTAAAACCTCATTTTCCGACTACAATGCCGAGGGCAGGAAGAACGGCAGCTATGAAATTTATGCTGAGGGTGACGTAATTGTTATTGACGGCGCAGGCAACAAGGGTGCCATAAACGGTGCTTATGCCTTTTTAGAGAAATACTGCGGCTGTCATTGGTACGAGGACGAGGTTATTGTGATTCCCGAAAACAGTGAGCTTGCGGTTTCCCGTGACGTCAGCGCTGAGTATACTCCCTTTTTCGAGTATTCCGAAACCGACACCAAGAGTGCCTATGACCCCGAGTTTTCCGTTGCAAACGGACTTACGGGCGGTGTTTACAAGAATCTTACTGCCGAGCAGGGCGGTGACGTGTCATACATCGGACGCTCAAGCCATACTCTTGTGAATTACTACTGCACTCCCGAGGACTATTTTGAGGCTCACCCCGAGTATTTTGCCCTTGTGGGCGGTGTGCGTACCCCCACTCAGCTGTGTCTTACAAACGAGGATGTTAAGGATATAGTCACTGCACAGGTTATTGAAGCACTCGACAGCTGCTATGAGCCCGATGCACCGCTTCAGATAATTTCCGTAACACAGGCGGATAACGGTGAATACTGCACCTGCGACAGCTGTGCGGCTCTTGATGCCGAAAACGGCTCACAGGCAGGTACAATGCTTACCTTTGTGAATGAAATTGCCGCAAGGGTGCATGCCGTGCGCGACTATGACAATATAGCCTTTGACACCTTTGCATATCAGTACACAAGAAAGGCTCCTGCCAACGTTGTCCCCCGTGAGGACGTTATCGTGCGCCTTTGCTCCATTGAGTGCTGCTTCGGTCATCCCCTTGATGATGAGGACTGCGATGACAACGCGGCGTTTATGCAGGACCTTCGCGATTGGAACAAAATCTGCGACAGGCTTTATATATGGGACTACGTGCTCAACTGCTACGAAAGCAACGTAATTCATCCCAACTTCGGTGTGCTTCAGAGAAACATTCAGATTTTCTACGAGCACGGTGTGAAGGGCATATACGAGCAGGGTGTTTACTATATAACTAACGCTGACGGTGAGTTTGCTGAAATGAGAACCTACCTGCTTTCAAAGCTTATGCAGAATCCGTACCTTGACTACGAGGCTGAAATGCTCGGCTACTGTCAGGCGGTTTACGGTGGAGCAGGGGAGTACGTCAAGGAATTCATTGACTACATCACCGATTTCCAGCTTAATTCCTTTACTCACCTTTATATCGGACAGGAGTCCTACATTACCTTTATTACCTTCCCCGATAACAGGGTCAAGGACTGCGACGAGCTCTGGGAAAAGGCGTTTGCCGCTGAAATGACCGACGCACAGCGCGCACAGCTTGAGCGCTCGCACATAAGCTGGAGATATTGGAAATGCGCCCACTACCGCAGGGAATTTTCAATTTTTCAGCACCCCTACATCTGGATGAGCGAAAGGCTTGAGCTTTATAACGATATGGTTGAAATGGGCATCACGAGAATGGGTGAGCGTGCCGAGCACGAGCTTTCCCACAACCATTTTCTGCACCTTTTCCGTTCAATCACCACCTGGATTACCCTTTATGACGAGGAGATCTGGGAGGTCCTCGAGCCCCTGGCGATGATGATTTATAAGCTTGCGGAGATAAGCTATACGCTTATGAGCCTTGCAAAGTAAGATAATCTGCTCTCTTTCTTCGGAAAGGGAGCTTTTTTTGTCGGAGGGGACTGTAGAGGTTAGGGAATAGGG
>JAZTWN010000093.1:0-22241 GCA_045635905.1 Acutalibacteraceae bacterium | reverse complement strand
CGCCTGCAGGACCTGTGGGACCTGTAGCACCGACAGCACCGTCAGCGCCTGCAGGCCCTGTCGCGCCCTGTATACCCTGAATGCCCTGAGGACCGGTAGGTCCTATAGGACCGGGTATGCCCTGAATTCCCTGTATACCCTGAGGACCGGCAGGACCCGTAGGACCGGCAGGACCGGTAGGACCTGTAATTCCGGGAGGACAGGGATAAACGGGGGGAGGGGGAGGACAAGCGGGAGCACAATAGCTGCGGTATATGTTCATTCCGTCGTTTGCGCAGCCGCAGCCGCCTGTTGAGCCTCTGCGTGACGTGCCGCTGTCATTATCAAGAAAAAATCTGTTATCTGCCATATTTACCTCCTTTATGTGAGAGGATTACGAGTTGCCTCGCAGTACATTATATCCGTAAAGGACTTATATGTTCCGATTTTTCGTGTGACAATCTTGATTATATAAAATAATTATGTTATAATTTGATGATACTATGGATAAATGTTTTCTGGAGGGTGCATTTTGGGGCGTAAGGTCTGGAATATTAGCTCTTATGATAAGAATGCGGCGTCTGCTCTGGCTCTTAAAACCGGAGTGGATGATTTTGCCGTGCTTCTTTTACAGTCAAGAGGAATAAAGACTGCCGAAGCAGTTCTTGACTTTGTTTCCGCCGCCGAAATGGAGCTTTCCTCTCCCTTCCTTATAAAGGATATGGAAAAGGCGGCACAGCGTATAAATCTTGCCGTGGAAAACGGTGAAAAAATACTTGTGTACGGCGACTATGATGCCGACGGTGTTACCGCTACCGCTCTTCTTACCTCTTATCTTGAAGCGGTTGGGGCGGACGTAAGCTGCCGTATTCCCTCGCGACTCAGGGAGGGCTACGGTCTTTCTCCCGAAACTGCAAGGGAAATTGCCGCAGCTGATATAAGGCTTGTAATTACCGTGGATAACGGTATTGCCTCCTTCGAGGAAGCGGAAATTTTCAGAAAAAGCGGAATAGATTTTATTGTTACCGACCACCACAAGGTAGGTGAAAGCCTGCCGTGCGCCTATGCGGTTGTTGACCCTCACCGTGAGGACGATACCTCTCCCGAGGAAAACCTTGCAGGCGTCGGTGTTGCCTTCAAGCTTATTGCCGCTCTCGAGGGCGGTGATTGCTCGGCAGTATTCGAGGAATTCGGTGACCTCGTCACAATCGGTACAATCGCCGATATAGTCCCCCTTACGGGTGAAAACAGAATAATTGTTGCAAAGGGGTTGAAGCTTATAAAAAACAGCTTCCGTCCCGGTATTATAAAGCTTCTTGAGAATGCAGGTGTCCGCGGTGACGTTTCGGGCAACGCAGTTGCCTTCGGAATTGCTCCCCGTATAAATGCTGCAGGCAGAATGGGAAGCGCCGAAACCGCTCTTCGTCTTCTTATGACCGAGGATGAGGACGAGGCACAGCAGCTTGTAGAGGCTCTCAATTCCGAAAATGCCGCAAGACAGACCACGGAGAGTAAAATAACCGAGGATATCGAGGCATATTTCGATAAAAATCCCCATCTTCGCAACGACAGTGTAATTGTGGCGTCAGGCAGGGACTGGCATCCCGGTGTTATAGGTATTGCAGCCTCACGCCTTGTTGAAAAATACGGCAGACCCGCTATTGTTATTTCCGTAGGCGAGGACGGCATCTCACGCGGCTCGGGCAGAAGCATTGACGGCTTTTCCCTTTACGAGGCGCTGGGCTACTGCTCGGATACGCTTATTCAGTTCGGCGGACACACTCTTGCCGCAGGCTTTTCCGTGGCAGAGGAGAGCATTGAGGCGTTCAGAAAAAAAATCAACGAATACGCCTTAAGCTTAAAGCCCTTTTTTCCGTCACTGGACATTGACGTCCGTCTTAATCCCCGTGCTATATGCATAGATATACTTGAATCCCTTTCATATCTCGAGCCATTCGGTGCGGAAAATCCCGCCCCCTTCTTCGGTCTTTTCGGAATGACACTGCAGTCCGTAAAGCCCTTAGGCTCAGATAAGCATATTCGCCTTACTCTTACAAAGGAGCAGGCAAGCCTTCAGGCGGTGTTCTTCGGACAGTCACCCGACACCTTTCCCTATAAGGCAGGGGATACGGTTGACCTTGCCGTAAGAATAGAAAAAAACGAGTTCCGCGGTGAAATAAAGCCAAGCGTCCAGATAAAGGATATCCGTCCTGCAGGCGAGGACGATACGGCTTTTTTCAGCTCACTTTACATGTACAGAAAATTTTTACGAAACGACCCTCTTACTGACGCTGAGGTAAGTGCTCTTTGTCCCGACAGAATGCTTCTCGGCACGGTTTACCGCTTCCTTAAGGAAAACCGCAGCTGGCAGTTCGGTTCGGAAATTCTTTGTATGCGTGCAGGCATTCCCTATGACAGGGCAGGTGCAGTATGCGTATGTCTTGACGCACTTGCGGATGTAGGTATACTTATTAAAAATTCAGACGGCTTTTCACTTTCCGATTTCTCGGGAAAGGCAGATATGGAAGGCTGTGAAATGCTTAAAAGGCTCGGCTATACGGGCTGATTTTCAGGGAAGGAGGCACAATTATGAATATTGTTGAGGAATATTATTCCGAGCTCAAGGCTGCCGTAGACGCGGCATTTTCTCCCGAAGAAGCTATGATTATTGAAAAGGCCTTTCAGTTTTCGCTTGCCTCCCACGGAGAGCAGCTTCGTAAATCGGGTGAGCCATATATAATTCACCCTATTTCCGTAGCAAAAATCCTTATAGGCTTCGGTATGGACTGTCAGTCGGTTGTTGCGGCACTTCTGCACGACGTTGTTGAGGACACTCCCGTAACAAGCGAGGAGGTACGCCGTCTTTTCGGTGCAGACGTTCAGCATCTTGTTGACGGTGTTACAAAGCTCGGTAAGGTACCGTTGCAGAATAAGGAGGAGCAGCAGGCTGAAAATCTCAGAAAGCTTCTTCTTGCTATGAGTGAGGACATAAGAGTTATTATCATAAAGCTTGCCGACCGTCTTCATAATATGCGTACTCTTAAGTACGTAGGTGATCAGAAAAGAAGAGATATTTCCAAGGAAACCATAGAAATTTACGCTCCTATTGCTCACCGCCTCGGTATCCGTCCCGTAAAGGAGGAGCTTGAGGACCTTGCAATCAGCTACCTCGACCCCGTAGCTTACGGCGAAATCGAGCAGGCGCTTGCCGACCAGGAGCCCCTTCGCAAGGAGTTCCTTGAAAACATAAAGGATAAAATTGCAACCCGAGTAAAGACCGTTGTCTCCGACTGCGTGGTACAGGGACGAATCAAATCCGTTCACGGTATATACAGGAAAATGTATATGCAGGGACGCTCCTTTGAGGAAATTTACGATATATACGCAGTAAGAATTATTGTTGATACTGTGGGTGACTGCTATAACTGCCTTGGTGTTATCCATGATATGTATAAACCCATTCAGGGTCGCTTCAAGGACTATATTTCCACCCCCAAGCCCAATATGTACCAGTCGCTTCACACAACCCTTATCGGTAAGGAGGGTATTCCATTTGAGGTTCAGATAAGAACCGAGGAAATGCACAAGACTGCCGAATACGGTATTGCGGCGCACTGGAAATATAAGCTGGGCTATAAGGATAAGGAGGCGGACAAAAAGCTTGAAAAGGGTATCGGCTGGGTAAAGCATCTGCTTGAGGCTCAGAGTGAGGCGGACGATGCCACCGATATTCTCAATACCATCAAGCACGACTTCGTAAGCGACGAGGTGTTCGTATTTACTCCCAAGGGTGACGTTATTGCTCTTCCTGTAGGCGCTACGGTAATTGACTTTGCCTATGCAATTCACTCTGCAGTCGGTAATAAAATGACGGGTGCCAAGGTTGATAAGCGCATAGTTCAGTTGAACTACGTGGTAAAAACGGGAGAAATTATTGAAATTCTTACCTCCTCTCAGCAGGGCAAGGGTCCGTCCCGTGACTGGCTCAACATCGTTACCACCAACGAAGCCCGTACAAAAATCCGTAACTGGTTCAAAAAGGAGCGCAGAGAGGAAAATATTGAGGAGGGCAGAGCCCAGTACGAGGCACAGCTTCGCAGAAACAATATGTCGCTTACCGACGAGCAGGAGCAGCAGCTGCTTTCAATTGTAATTGAAAAGCAGAAGATGGCTACCGTTGACGATTTCTTCGCGGCTCTCGGCTACGGCGGTATAGTGCTTTCAAAAATTATGCCTATGCTGCGTGATGAATACAACAAGATTGTAAAGGCATCAAACGAAACCGCAGTTAAGTATAAGCAGGCAAAAACCGTAAGCAGCGAGGGCGTTGTGGTTGAGGGTATTTCAAACTGCCTTATCAAGCTTTCGCGCTGCTGTAATCCCATCCCCGGTGACGATATCATAGGCTTCATAACAAGAGGCCACGGTGTATCCGTTCACAAAAAGGACTGTCCCAACGTCCCCGATGATATCTATAACGCACCCGAGGCTCATCGCTGGCTTCGCGTGTACTGGAATTCCTCACTTAAGGCGGAATTCTCCGCTTCAATGCTTCTTACCTGTCTTTCGGGTAAGACCATTATGAATGACATATTCACGGCTCTCAATGCAATTCACGTAACCGTTCAGTCCATAAATACAAGAGGCACAAAGGATGGCAGACTGCTTGTAAATCTTACGATTGCCGCCAACAGTGTAGAGCACCTCAGGTCTGTTATGCAGCGCCTCGGTAAGCTTTCGGGTGTGCTCAGCGTAGACCGCTCGGGTATGGATATATGAGGTAAGATGTAAAAGTGAATAGTTAAAAGGTAAAAAATCAGATTATATAAAGGAGTTTTTGTTATGAATAAAAAAATCTACCGTTCAACAACCGATAAGAAGCTCGCAGGCGTATGCGGCGGTCTTGCAGAATATTTCGGAATTGATTCAACAATTGTCCGTCTTATCTGGGTTTTATGTGTAATCTTTGCAGGCTTCGGCATCTGGATTTATATTATCGCTGCATTCGTTATTCCCGAAAATCCCGGCTACACTCCTTAT
This sequence comes from Acutalibacteraceae bacterium, assembly GCA_045635905.1. Taxonomy (GTDB): domain Bacteria; phylum Bacillota; class Clostridia; order Oscillospirales; family Acutalibacteraceae; genus RUG806. The sequence continues at coordinate 17,222 of JAZTWN010000093.1, read as the reverse complement.
CAGGACGTAAACGGACAGAACAATCAGCAGCCTCCCTATAATAACTGATGAAGGCTGTTATTCAGAGAGTCACCTCGGCTGACGTTAAGGTTGACGGAAAAACCGTCGGCAGCATCGGCAAGGGCTTCCTTGTGCTTTTAGGCGTAATGGAGGGTGACACGGAAAAGGAAGCCGCCCTTATGGCTTCAAAAATTGCAAAGCTTCGTGTATTCGAGGATGCAGATGAAAAAATGAATCTCTCCGTCACAGACGTTGACGGGGAGATATTAAGCGTTTCGCAGTTTACCCTGTGTGCGGATGTGAAAAAGGGCAACCGCCCCTCCTTCACCCCTTCTGCAAAGCCCGACGAGGCAAACGCTTTATATGAAAAATTCAATGCCTTCCTGCTTTCGGAGGGTGTAAAAAACGTTGAAACAGGTATATTCGGTGCGGATATGAAGGTAAGCCTTCTTAACGACGGCCCCGTTACCATTATTTTTGATACCGATATATGGAAGCGCTCATAATTCAGCCTTGTAGTATTATGATTCACAGGTGTTTTTATGCTTAAAATTACAACTGTCCCCTTGGGGGCATATATGACCAATTGTTATATCGTAACCGATACTGCTTCGGGGGAAGCGGCAGTGCTTGACCCGGGGGAGTACACCTCTGCCCTTGAAGCGCTTCTGCGCAAAGAGGGAATTACACAGTTAAAGTATATCCTGCTCACTCACGGTCACTTTGACCACCTTTGCGGAGTGTATGAGCTGAAAAAGCGCTTCGGCGGTGAGGTGCTCATTCACACAGAGGATGCGAACTGCCTTGAGGACACCGACTGGAGTCTTGTAAATTCCGTTACAGGCTATTCCCAGACTCCTATGACTGCCGATAAGACTCTTTCCGACGGCAGCACGTTTATGCTCGGTAATACGGAATTTTCCGTGATGCACACCCCCGGTCACACCAAAGGAAGTGTCTGCTATATTGCAGACGGCAGCCTTTTTTCGGGCGACACCCTTTTCAAGGTAGGAGTCGGCAGAACAGACCTTCCGGGAGGTCACCTTCGTACTCTTTGCAATTCTCTTAAGAGAATTGGTGCTCTTGAGGAAAACTACAGGGTGCTTCCCGGTCACGGTGACAGCACCACTCTTGACGCGGAAAAAGCGGCAAACAGATTATTGAGGTCAAAATGATTCTTATTCTTGCAGGTCACACATATAAATATGAGTGTGAAAAAATAATACGGATATATTTCCCTGCCGAAAGGCTTGAGGAAGGGGAGAGCATCCCCGAAAGCGGGGATTTTATTCTCTGCGGTCTTATGGAGGCTGCGGAGGAGGTCTTCTATTCCTGTAAGGCCCGTATCGGTGACAGGGAAGAGGAGTATTCCTTTTCGCATCCCATAGGTGAGGATGACAGCGATTCTCTCCGCGAAAGGCTTATGGCAAAGGCTATGCTTAAGGTGCTTTCGGCTATTACGGGTATTATTCCGCCATGGGGAATCCTTACGGGCATCCGACCTGCAAAGCTTATGCGTAAATATATTGAGGAGCTGGGCACTGACGGAGCAGAAAAAATGTTTACCGACTTTTTTGAAGCCACCGAGGAAAAGACCTTTCTTGCAAAAAGCGTGGCTCTTTTTGAAAATAAGGTTGTAAATGAGGCGGATATCCGTTCATTTTCACTTTATGTTTCAATACCCTTCTGCCCCACACGCTGCTCATACTGCTCATTTGTTTCCCATTCCGTTGAGTCGGCTAAAAAGCTTATCCCCGATTACGTGAAATGCCTTTGCGACGAAATAAGGGAAGCTGCCGTGATTGCAAGGCAGTCCGATCTTCGTCTTGAAACTGTTTATATCGGCGGAGGCACTCCCACCTCACTTTCTGCAAAGCATCTTAAGGAAATCACCGATGCTCTGAATGAAGCCTTTGATATGGCAAGGGTGAAGGAGTTTACCGTTGAGGCGGGCAGACCCGACACCATTGACGAGGAAAAGCTTTCTGTGCTTAAAAATGCAGGCGTCACAAGAATCAGCATAAATCCCCAGACCTTCCGTGACAGTGTGCTTGAGGCTATAGGTCGCCGTCATACTGCGCAGGACACAATTGATAAGTTTATGCTTGCAAGAAGCCTCGGCTTCGATAACATAAATATGGACTTTATCGCAGGTCTTCCCACGGACACCCTTGAGGGCTTTATGGAAAGCATCGACAAGGCCGTGGAGCTTTCTCCCGAAAACATTACCGTGCACACATTGTCGGTAAAGCGCTCATCAAATATGAATCAGCAGGGAGATGCCTTCTGCGAGGCTGACGTTACCTGTAAGATGGTTGATTATGCCAACAAGAAATTAACCGAAAACGGATATCTGCCCTACTATATGTACCGACAGAGCAAGTCCGTTGCAAATCTCGAAAACGTAGGCTGGTGTAAGCCCTCTTACCCATGCCTTTATAACATATATATGATGGAGGAGATTCACACCGTTTTAGCGGCAGGTGCTTCTGCGGTAACAAAGCTTACTCTCCCCAAAAACGATAATCTCGAAAGAATTTTCAATTTCAAATACCCCTATGAATATATTTCGGGCTTTTCCGAGATGCTCGAAAGAAAAAAGGCTGTAAAGCGCTTTTATGAAAACGTATGACCTGATGCTGTGAAACGGAGGAAAGACGGATGGCTGAAAGAAAAAAGCAATCTCTTGTAAACGGTGCACTTGTGCTGAGTATTGCAATAACACTTGTAAAGCTTACGGGTGTTCTTTTCAAGCTTTATATCACCAATAAAATAGGTCTTGATGCAAAGGGCTATTTCGCAACTGCGTATAATATCTATACGCCTATCTATTCAATTGCCCTTGCAGGTCTTCCCACAGCCGTTGCAAAAATGGTTGCGGAAAAGGCAGTTCAGGGAAAATACCGTGACGTAAAAAACGTTTTTAACGTATCTCTCGGACTTTTCACCCTTTTCGGAATAATAGGCACTCTTGTAATTGTTCTTATTGCCTATCCCTATTCCGTTTCCGCAGGTGCGGTTGATGCGCTTCCTGCCATTCTTACCGTTGCACCCTCTCTTTTCTTCTGCTGTATAATGAGCTGCTACCGCGGCTACTATCAGGGACTGCGCAATATGAATCCCACCTCGGTTTCACAGGTAATTGAGGCTGCAGGCAAGCTTATTTTCGGTTATATCTTTATGAACGTAGTGCTTTTAGGCGGAGTTGAATTTGCCGATAAGATACCCGTGCTTTCTTCACTTGTAACCGACACTACCTCAGCATATGCTGCAGCCGCCGCAATATCAGGCGTTACAATAGGCTCTGCCGCAGGCTTCGTATATGTGGTTATGAAATACCGCCTCGACAAAAAGAGTATTCCTTCGGAGCTTATTGAGCAATCCCCCGAGTCACAGGACAAAAAAACACTCCGCAAGGAGCTGCTTGTAATGGCATTCCCATTTGCGGTAAGCTCACTTGTTTTTAATCTCACTACCTTTATTGACGGCTGGACAATTCAGAACCGTCTTATGTATGTGCTCGAGAATAGTTTCGATACCGTGGCGGCAATGTACCCGAAAATTATTGAAGCCGAGCAGTATACTGTTTTGCAGGCTGAGGCCTTCAAATCATATCTTTTCGGTGCATACGACACCGTGCTTGAAATAAAAAATCTCGTTCCCACCTTTACGATTGCCTTCGGCTCTGCTGCACTTCCCATTTTAAGTGAGCTGTGGTATTCGGGTAAAAAGGCAGAGGTCGGGGATAATATAAAAAGAGTGCTCCGTCTGATTCTTCTTATGGCGCTTCCTGCAGGTATGGGGATGTTTGCCCTTGCCGAGGAAATTTTAATGCTCATTTACGGCTCCAATCCCAATATTGTTCCTGCAATTCCCTATATTGCTCCCATACTGATGCTCTATGGTATCTCCGTATGCTTCCTGGCTCTTGCCCAGCCTGTTACAAGCATGCTTCAGGCAATAGATAAGCCCAACGTGCCCCTCAAGAGTATGGCTGTGGGTGCTATTGTGAAAATTATTGCAAATATGATTCTTGTGAGCATTCCCGGAATCAATATCCAGGGTGCGGTTGTAGGCTCCTTCCTTTCAAATATCGTTATGGTATTCTGGGGCTTCATCGTCCTTAAAAAGGCAACGGGCGTAAAATACGATATTAAATATACTGTTATGAAGCCTCTTATATGTGCCTGCCTTGCAGGTGCAGGTGCCTGGGGTGCACACAGAATTTTCACCCTTATTTTTACCGGTGTTGAGCTTGCAGGCGAGCTTGCTGTGAACAAGCTTTCAACAATACTTGCCGTGGGTACGGCAGTGGCAGTGTATGCAATTGCCCTTCTTGCGACAAAAACCCTGCAGAAAAGTGACGTTATTATGCTTCCCAAGGGAGAAAAAATCGCAAAAGTACTTGAAAAATATAGACTTTTGGGGTAAAATACGAGTGTATGTGAATTTTTAGGGGTAAAGGCTATGGTTGAAAATTTTCAGTTCAAGGATTTCTATTCAATGGAAGACCTTATTGAGATAGTAAGGATTCTTCGCGCCCCCGGCGGATGTCCCTGGGATGCCGAGCAGACTCACGAAAGCATCCGTAAGGACTTTATTGAGGAAACCTACGAGGTAATTGAGGCCATAAACAAAAACTCACCCGAGATGCTTCGCGAGGAGCTTGGTGACGTGCTTTTACAGGTTGTTTTTCACACGGTAATTGAAGAGGAAATCGGCAGCTTCGTTTTCGGCGACGTTACCGACGAAATCTGCAAGAAGCTTATTGTGCGTCATCCCCACGTTTTCGGTGACGTGAACGTTTCTTCCACAGAAGAGGTGCTCACTAATTGGGACGCTATAAAGATGAATACAAAAAAGCAGAAGACCACTGCTGAGGCTATCGACTCTATCCCCCGTGAGCTTCCCGCACTTATGCGAGCCAATAAGGTGCAGAAGAAGGCTGCAAAGGCAGGCTTCGACTGGCCCGAGGTTTCAGGCGCGTTTGAAAAAATCGGAGAAGAGGCTCTTGAGGTGAAGGCTGCAATCGACGGCGGCAACGAAAAGGAAATGCTTGATGAAATCGGCGACCTTCTCTTTGCGGTTGTAAACGTTGCAAGAAAAACAGGCATAGACCCCGAGGAAGCACTTACCCGTGCTACAGATAAATTCTCCGCCCGTTTTACTCTTACCGAGAAAATGGCACAGGATGAGGGCGTGGATATGAAATCCGCTTCCCTTGAAAAGTTTGATGAGCTGTGGGATAAAGCAAAGCTCATATTAAAGGAACAAATGCCGTAAGGCTTTTGAATATATACAGGAGGAAAATAAAATGAATAAGACAGAACTCGTAAATGCAGTTGCAGCAAAGGGTCTTTCCAAGAAGGATGCTGACGTAGCTGTTAAGGCTGTTTTCGACAGCATCACAGATGCTCTCAAGAACGGTGAAAAGGTTCAGCTTATCGGCTTCGGTACATTCGAAGTACGTGCAAGAGCAGAGAAGGAAGCTCGTAACCCCAGAACAGGCGCAACTATCAAGGTTGCTGCTACTAAGGTTCCCGCTTTCAAGGCTGGCCAGGCTCTCAAGGACGCTGTAAAATAATTGAAAAGATTATTTAAGTATTGAGCTGTGTGTATGCACGGCTCATTATTTTTTTCTTTACTTATTTACTGCTCTTATGGTATTATATATACTGAAATAATATTACCGACGACAGGAGATAAATTATGACCTGGCTTATTTTTACAAGATACCTTCTTGCAATTCTTATGATGCCCGTTTTTGTTTTCAACTATTTTGTCAATGACTATGCAATTCCCCCCATAAGCCGTGAGGGCGCATACCTTTTCTGCTACTTTACGGGAAATGAAATTGAAAATCAGACCATTCACCTTGCAGTAAGCACAGACGGCTATAATTTCAAGGCGCTTAACAACAACGAGGCCGTAATCACACAGACAAAGGGTACGGGCTGTGTCCGTGATCCCTATATCCTTAAAGGTCCCGATGAAAACGGCAAGGACTGCTATTTTATAATTGCAACCGATATGGACGCAAATCTCGGCTGGACCTCAAACCATTCTCTTATTACCTGGAGAAGCTATGACCTTATTAACTGGACGGATGAAACCGTAATTGATATGAGGACCTTCGAGGGCTTTGAAAACACAAACCGTGCCTGGGCACCTCAGGCTATATGGGACAGTGAAAAAGAGATGTATATGGTCTACTGGGCAAATTCTACCCTTGAAAACGATACCGCAGGTCACTACTATGCCTACACCAAGGATTTCAAGAGCTTTGAAACCGAGCCGCAGGTGCTTTTCGGCAGATGGAATGAAGCCGACCCCGAAACAGGGGAGATAAGAAACGTGCAGTGCATCGACGGTGATATCGTATATAACAGTAAGGACGGCTATTACTACCTCTATTTCAAGGAGGACCTTACGCAGAAAATAGCCTTTGTACGCTCCGAAAAGCTCACAGGCCCCTATAATACCGACTACACAATCTGCTCGCTTAACTGGCACGGAGTTGAGGGCAGCTCAATGTATAATATCACAGGCACCGACAAATGGATAATGATAATGGATGAATATTCTCAGGGTGCCTTTTTCCCGCAGATTACCGAGGACTTTCAGAATTTCACCCGTATCCGCCGCGGTGATATGGAAATAGACCACTTAAAGCCCCGTCACGGCTCAGTCGTTGCGATTTCAGAGGAAGAATATTATTCACTTATAAAGCACGATTTCAGTAAATAACAAATACGGAAAGAGGATTCATTATGAAAAAGATAATTGCCCTTATTCTTGCAATTTCTCTTGTCATTACTGTGTTACCCTCCGCTTTTGCTCTTGATGCTACGGATTATGGTTCCGCAAAATCAATTTCTGTCGGATCATATATTCAGGCAAATAACGTTCCTTTTACAGATACGTGGTATAAATTTACTGCAGATGAAGACCAGTATTACAAGGTATCTATTCTCAATCAGAGTGTTGAGCTGAGAACAAATATCTATTTTGACAGCTGGCTTGATTCTTCTCTTCTGGCAGGACTTTTTAACGGTAAGCTGCAGGTGGCAATCCGTGATTCTCACGGCCTTGAGCTTGCTGAGGGCTTTGTGAGATGCGGCTACGAGGGCTCGGTTTATCTTCTTCTGAACAAGGGACAGACCTATTATATAGGCTTCAATTCAAATTATTCGGGTAATTTCCGTTTCAAGGTTGATAAGCTCAATGATATCGGGGGGAATGCACAGGATAGTGCCACTGAAATCACAGCAACCTCACAGATCATCACAATGGTAGATGCAACCAATGATGAGGACTGGTTTACCTTTACTACGGACTCCGATCATTCCTTCTATCACTTTTCTGTTGAAAATCTTAATTGCAGCCAGAGCCTTGACTTTGAGCTTTATGAATACGTTGACGGTGCAGGTCTGCGCAGAACCTACGATACGTATGTCAACAGATCAAACACAAGACAGTTCAACGTCGAGCTTGAGGATAATACAAAATACTATTATAAGGTGACATCTTCTTCTGTCGGCGGATACGTTATAAACGTTGAACAGGTCTATGATGAGGTAGGAGCAGAAAAAGACGATGCATATAAAATTGAAAGAGACGTAAAAATCACCTCCTCGTATGACGGTGATTCAGATACTGATTTTTACCGTTTCACAACGGGAAGTGAGGATGCGTACTATCATATAAACTATACTCCCCTTACCTCAAGCTATTATTACATTACTCTTATCGATAAGGCAGGAACCAAGCTTATTGATACAAGCAGGAATGGCAGCTATACCTACAGCGGCAATATAAAGCTTGAGAAGAATACTGAATATTACGTTTCCTTCAGAGGTGATAAAAGAGGAAATTATGAATTCAGTGTTGATACTGTGGCTGACCCGGTTGCAGATGTGAAAGCTGATGCTGCAGCACTTGAACGGGATAAAAAGATAGCTGCTACTTATGCAGGAGATAAGGATACGGATTTCTATAAGTTCACAACGGCAAACGAGGATGCGTACTATCATATAAACTATACACCCCTTACCGAAGTCTATTACTATATTACTCTTATTGATAAAGCAGGAACCAAGCTTATTGATACAAGCAGGCATGGCAGTTATACCTACAGCGGAAATATAAAGCTTGAAAAAAATACTGAATATTACGTTTCCTTCAGAGGTGATAAAAGAGGAAATTATGAATTCAGTGTTGATACTGTGGCAGATCCCGGTTCTGATACAAAATCGCAGGCTGTACCAATTCAGAGAGATAAAAAGATAACTGCCACCTATGCAGGAAATGGTGACGTGGACTTCTATAAGTTTAAAACGGCGACAGAGGACGCATATTATCAGATAGATTATGCTCCGCTTACTGAATCATATTACTATATCACTCTTACCGATAATACAGGAAACAGGCTCATTGACACAAGCCGTTATGGCGGTTATACCTACAGCGGCAATATAAAGCTTGAGAAGAATACTGAGTATTATATTTCCTTTATGGGTGACGTAAAAGGCAGCTATGAGTTTTCTGTAACCACAATTCCGGATCCCGAGGGGGACAGCAAGGCAGATACACAGGCAATTTCCCTGAACACGGAAATAAAGGCTGATCTTGCATCAGATTCCGACGTTGATTGGTACAAATTTACCGTATCAGATTTTGAAAATTTACGTATAAGGCTTTTCAATGAAAGCGGAGCCACCAAGAGAGTTTATCTTTATTCGGAAAGAGATGCTTCTCTTATTAATTTCAGCGTATCAAGCGGAAGCTACAGTAAAACAAAAGAGCTGGAAGAGGGTACATATTATCTTAAGGTTTCCGATAACTCAGGCTACTATACTCTGGTTGCGGCAACCTGCGGAAATGAGCACCAGTGGGCTCTTAAGCGAGTGATAAAGCCTGCCTCCTGCAAGGAAAAGGGCAAGGAAGCTTATTACTGTACCTGCTGCTTTGAAACAGAAAACAGAGATGTGCCGAAGCTCACGACTCACAGCTTCGTATGGGAAACCGTATCAGAGCCGACTGCAACCGCAGACGGTAAAAAGCGTCAGGTTTGCTCGGTGTGCTCTGCTTACGGTGAATCTCAGATTATTCCGAGAGACAAGCCCGGTGACGTTGATTTCGACGGAAAAATCACTGCCGCTGATGCAAGATTTACTCTTCGTGCTTCTGTAGGACTTGAAAAATGCGAAAAGGGCTCAAAGGAATTTATGGCAGCAGATGCCGACAGAAATAATACTATTTCGGCTGCAGACGCAAGACTTATTCTGCGTGCGTCCGTCGGTCTTGAAAAATTAAATTAAGGGAGAGAAATATATGAAATACAGAGAATTCGGAAAAACAGGCTGCAGGGTATCAAGCCTCGGCTTCGGTGCTATGAGAATGCCTACAGTTGAAATTGACGGCAAAAAGGAAATTGACGAGGAAAAAGCAATTGCCCTTATCCGCCGTGCCATCGATAGCGGTGTGAACTACGTTGATACCGCATATTTCTATCACGACGGCAAGAGTGAATGTCTTGTAGGAAAGGCTCTCAAGGACGGCTACCGCGAAAAGACCTACCTTGCAACTAAGCTTCCTATGGGCCACGTAAGCTGCACCGAGGACTTTGACAGGCTTCTTAACGAGCAGCTTGAAAAGCTCCAGGTGGAATACGTTGATTTCTATCTTTTCCACGCACTCAACCGCGATTCCTGGAAAAAGGTAATTGATTTCGGGCTTATCGAAAAAATGAAGCAGGCAAAGGCAGACGGCAGAATCCGTCATATGGGCTTTTCCTTCCACGATGATCTTGAAATCTTTGAAAAAATCGTGGCTGAATATCCTGAATGTGAATTCTGTCAGATTCAGCTTAACTACCTTGACACCGACTATCAGGCAGGCATTGAGGGACTGCGCCTTGCCGCACAGAAGGGATTGGGTCTTGTTGTAATGGAGCCCTTGCTCGGCGGCGGACTCGTAAATCCCCACGAAACCGTAAGGGCACAGCTTCCCGGGGATATGGGTACTGTTGAGGCGGCACTTGCTTACATCTGGGATTACCCCGAGGTTGCCCTTCTTTTAAGCGGTATGGGCACCGATGAGCAGCTTACAGAAAATATGGCACTTGCCGATAAATATACGGAGAATTCTCTTACTGCCGAGCAGAAGCAGTGCTTCATCAATGCAAAGAAGGCTCACGCACAGTTAGGACTTATTCCCTGTACCAAATGTAACTATTGCAGCGTATGTCCCGAGGAAATTGCAATTCCCGATATCTTTGCTGCCTTCAACGTGGTTGCGGCTGCCGACAGAAGAAAGGTAAAGGAAATTATGCCCGATATTGAATACAGGGTAGAAAAGTGCATCGATTGCGGTGCCTGCGAAAAAATGTGCCCCCAGAATATTGAAATCAGAAAGATGTTTAAACGCATTAAAGATGCCTTTTAAAAAAATTCATCAATGGTATCATTGACAGAAAAGGTATTTGATGTTAAAATAACCCCAATAAAGGCTATGACGAAGAGGGATGTCGGAGATAACCCAAGAGAAGCGGCGGTTGGTGCGAGCCGTTGGTGAAGTAAGGCATTTGTAGCTTCAGAGCCGGAGAGAGGAAAGCTTCTGCCGTAGAACTCTCCCGTATGGCTGCGTGAAAGCATAAGGCTTGATATATGAGCCTGAGTGGCACTTTAAGTGCAATTTGAGTGGTACCGCGGGTATTTTTCCCGTCTCAAAGAAATTTCTTTGGGACGGTTTTTTTTGTCCCGAACGGAGGAATTATGAGTAACAGTATTACAGGTCTTGATTTCAAGATAAGAGAAATGGCTGCCCGTATCAAGGAGCTTCGTGAGGTTACGGGCTTTACCTATATGGAAATGTCACAGAAAACAGGTGTTTCCGTGGATGAATATATGCGCTGCGAGGAGGGCAAGAGTGACCTTAACTTTGCCTTCATTTACCGCTGCGCCCTTGCCTTCAACGTTGACGTTACCGATATCATTCAGGGTACGTCCCCCACACTTGCGTCCTACACCGTAACAAGAAAGGGTGAGGGACAGAAGATTGAGCAGGCACACGGTATGACCTACTATAACCTTGCTTCATCCTTCAAAAACAGAATTGCTGAGCCTCTTTACGTTCATTCAGTAAAGAGCGAGGGTGACGATAACAAGGATATCGAGCTTACTACCCACGAGGGACAGGAGTGCGATATCGTTATAAAGGGTACACTCAAGGTGCAGGTTGGTGAGCATATTGAGGTGCTTCACGAGGGTGACAGTATTTATTACGATTCATCCTCCCCCCACGGTATGGCTGCTGTAGGTGACGAGGACTGCCTTTTCTATGCCATCGTGCTTAATCCCTCGGGTGAGCCTATTCCCGAATTTTCCGCACAGAAGGCAGAAACCGCAGTTTCTCCCAAGCGTCTTGGTGCAGAAAAAACCGACCGCGTATACCGCAAGTGGGTATCCGTTCAGAAAAATGAAAACGGCACTCCTATCAAGGTTGATTTTAAGGATGAGGATAAGTTTAACTTTGCATTTGATATAGTTGATGAAATTGCGGCAAGTAAGCCGGAAAAGCTTGCTATGCTTCATATCTCACAGGACCACACCGAAAGACGCTTTACCTTCTCCGACGTTTCAAGGGCATCCAATCAGTGTGCTAACTACTTTAAGTCGCTGGGCATCAGAAAGGGTGACAGAGTGCTTCTCGTTATGAAGCGTCACTATCAGTTCTGGTTTGCAATTTTAGGTCTTCATAAGCTTGGTGCTATTGCAATTCCTGCAACAAATCAGCTTCTTGAGCACGATTTCGCATACCGCTTCAACGCGGCAGGCATCAGCGCAATTATCTGTACTGCCGACGGCACAACCTCCGACGAGGCAGAAAAGGCAGCAAAGGAAGCCCCCACACTCACAACAAAAATCATCGTTAACGGCAAAAAGGACGGCTGGCGCAGCTTCGATGATGAATACGTTCTTTTCAGCGAAAAGTTTGAAAGAACAGAGGATTCACCCTGCGGTGACGACCTTATGCTTATGTTCTTCACATCGGGCACCACAGGCTATCCCAAAATTGCCGCCCATAACTACAGATATGCTCTGGGGCATTTCGTAACTGCTAAATACTGGCACTGCGTTGACCCCGACGGTCTTCACCTTACAATCTCCGACACAGGCTGGGCAAAGGCTCTCTGGGGCAAGCTCTACGGTCAGTGGATGTGCGAGGCAGCAACCTTCGTTTACGACTTTGACCGCTTCAATGCCGCAGATATTCTTCCCATGTTTGAGAAATACCGCATCACAACCTTCTGCGCACCTCCCACAATGTACCGTATGCTTATCAAGGAGGACCTTACAAAGTACGATATGTCCTCCGTTGAGCACGCAACCATTGCAGGTGAGGCACTCAATCCCGAGGTATTCAAGCAGCTTGAAAAGCTTACAGGCCTTCGTATTATGGAGGGCTTCGGTCAGTCTGAAAGCACACTTATGATAGGTAACCTTGTAGGTGCAAACCATAAAATCGGCTCAATGGGTAAGCCTGTGCCCATCTACGATATTGATATTGTTGATGCAGACGGCAATTCCTGTGATGTCGGTGAGCACGGTGAAATCATTGTCCGTACAGGGGATAAGAGCCCCAGCGGTCTGTTCACAGGCTACTATCTTGACGAGGAAAAAACAAAGGAAGCCTGGCACGACGGAATGTATCACACAGGTGACCTTGCCTGGAAGGACGAGGACGGCTTCTACTGGTACGTGGGCAGAGTTGACGACGTTATCAAGTCATCCGGCTACCGTATCGGTCCCTTCGAAATTGAAAACGTTATTATGGAGCTTCCTTATGTTCTTGAATGTGGCGTTACTGCCGCACCCGACGAGGTAAGAGGTCAGGTTGTTAAGGCGGTTATCGTGCTTACAAAGGGCACCGAGGGCACCGAGGAGCTTAAAAAGGATATTCAGAGCTATGTTAAAAAGCATACTGCTCCCTATAAGTATCCCAGAATCGTTGAATTCAGAGAAGCTCTTCCCAAAACCACAAGCGGAAAGATTATCAGAAACAAATTATAAAAGGCAGGGTATCAGTTTTTTGCTGATACCCTTAATTTCATTTATCTTCCATATTATAATAATTAATTAAAATATTATTGACTTTATGATGTTCTTATGATATTCTACATACATTGATAGAGGTGCGTTTGATAAATAGTATGCCTTGTGTAAGCCCTTGACGCGAGGGTGTTGCAAGACTGAAAGGTATCGGCGCCGAGGTAAGGCCCGGCGGAGTCTTTTCCGGCAAAGTGAAATAAGATTCACTGTGCTGTCGCTTTTTTGCGGAGAGCTATCTGTACTTTGAGTATTACTCGCAGTTTAGGTAGCCGTGTTATGCGGCTGTTTTTTATGCTGTGATATATATTTTCAGAGGCTGCCCCGTGGAGAAGATGTCGGGCGGCTGATTTTTTTGTGTATATACAGATTTTTTTCGGAGGCAGAATATAATGAAAAAGACAATTTTTGAAGGTGCAGCAACCGCTATAGTTACTCCTCTTAACGAAAACGGAGTAGACTACGAAAGCTTCGGCAGACTTATTGACTGGCAGATTGCTGAAGGCATTGACGCTATTGTTGCCTGCGGTACTACGGGTGAAGCATCAACCCTTACAGACGACGAGCATAAGGCGTGCATAAAGTTTGCAGTAGAGCGTGCAGCAGGCAGAGTTCCTGTTATTGCAGGCACAGGCTCAAACGATGCCGACTATGCAATCGAGCTTACAAAATATGCCTGTGAAGCAGGCGCTGACGCAGTTCTTCTTGTAACTCCTTACTACAATAAGGCTACACAGAAGGGTCTTATCAAGTCCTTTGAGGTTGTTGCAGACGCTGCCTCAAAGCCCTGTATCTTATATAACGTTCCCTCCCGTACAGGCTGTAATATTTTACCTGCCACAATGGCAGCCCTTGCAGATCACCCCAACATCGTGGCTGTCAAGGAGGCATCGGGCAATCTTTCACAGGTTGCTGAAATTGCAGCTCTCACAAGAGGTAAGATTGATATTTATTCGGGTAACGACGACCAGATTCTCCCCGTGCTTTCTCTCGGCGGTAAGGGTGTAATCTCCCTGCTTTCAAATCTTCTTCCCCGTGAAACCTCAATGATGTGCAAGCACTACTTTAACGGTAACACTGCCCAGGCTACAAAAATGCAGCTTGATTACCTTCAGCTTGTAAACGCACTCTTCTGCGAGGTAAATCCCATCCCCGTAAAGGCTGCTATGGCTGCTATGGGCTTCGGTGAAAATTTCCTTCGTCTTCCCCTCACTCCTATGGAGGAGGCAAACGAAATGAAGCTTCTTTCTCTTATGAGAGAAGCAGGACTTAAGGTATAAGAGGTAAATTATGAGAGTTATATTAAGCGGAATTGCAGGCAGAATGGGCACCGCAGTGCTCGACGTCACAGCAGGTGGCTATATGGGCAGCGAGGTTGTGGCAGGTGTTGATATAGTTGAAGCAAAATGCGACGTGCCCTGCTACAAAGCATTTTCCGATATTAAGGAAAATGCAGACTGCATTATCGACTTTTCAAACCACACGTCAATAAAGGCAGTCTGTGACTATGCCGTAGCTTCAGGGCTTCCCCTTGTTGTTGCCACCACAGGTCACACCGACGAGGAAAAGGCAGTAATCGAAAAGGCTGCACAGTCAGTTCCTGTTTTCTGCTCTGCAAATATGTCAATGGGCGTAGCACTTTTATGCCACATGGCAACAATTGCTGCAAAAACTCTTCCCGGTGCGGATATTGAAATAGTTGAAACTCATCATAACCGTAAGCTTGATGCTCCCAGCGGTACTGCTTTAATGCTTGCAAATGCAATAAAGACCGTAAGGGAAGGTGCAAGATTTATTTTCGGTCGCCAGGGAATGGCAAAAAGAGAATCAGAGGAAATTGCAATTCACGCAGTAAGAAGAGGCAACATCGTCGGCATACACGAGGTTATCGTATCCACTGACTATGAAACCATCACGATAAAGCACGAGGCACACTCAAGAAGCCTTTTCGCAGAGGGCGCAGTTGTTGCCGCCGCCTCACTCATAGGCAAGAGTGCAGGACTTTATGATATGACATCGCTTATAGGTTAAGGTGATTAAGATGAAGATTGGTATATATGGCTACGGAAATCTTGGCAAGGGTGTTGAATGTGCAATAATGCAGAATCCCGACACCGAGCTTGTTGCGGTTTTTACAAGAAGAGACCCTGCAACCGTTAAAATACTTACTCCCACTGCAAGAGTGGAAAAAACAGAAAATATTCTTTCATATAAGGATGAAATTGACGTTCTTGTAATCTGCGGAGGCAGTGCAACAGACCTTCCCGAAATGACTCCCGAGCTTGCAAAGAGCTTCAACGTTATCGATTCCTTCGATACACACGCAAAAATTCCCGTGCACTTTGCAAACGTTGACAAGGCTGCAAGAGAAAACGGCAATATTGCCCTTATTTCAGCAGGCTGGGACCCTGGAATGTTCTCGGTAAACCGCCTTATGGCAACGGCAATTCTCCCCGAGGGCAAGGACTATACCTTCTGGGGCAGAGGCGTAAGCCAGGGGCACTCCGATGCAATAAGAAGAATCGAGGGTGTTCTTGATGCAAGACAGTATACCTGTCCTGTGGAAGAGGCTATGAACAGAGTCCGTGCAGGTGAAAATCCCGAGCTTACAACCCGTGAAAAGCATACCCGTGAGTGCTTTGTTGTAGCTGAGGAGGGCGCAGACCTTGCAAGAATCGAAAACGAAATCAAAACAATGCCCAACTATTTTGCGGATTACGATACTACAGTTACCTTCATTTCAATGGAGGCGCTTCAGAGCAATCACAAGGGTATCCCTCACGGCGGTTCTGTAATCCGTACAGGCGTTACAGGCAAGGACAGAGAAAATAAGGAAATTATTGAATATAAATTAAAGCTTGATTCAAACCCCGAATTCACCGCAAGCGTAATTTTATGCTATGCCCGTGCAATTCACAGAATGAAAGCAAGAGGAGATATAGGCTGCAAGACAGTGTTTGACGTTACTCCCCGTGATATGTCAGCACTTTCCTATGAGGAAATGTTAGCACATCTTCTTTAAGTTACAGGAGTTTTGATATGATTTGTGAAAATTTAGGCGTAAACAGCCTCGGTCATCTTACCTTCGCAGGTGTTGATACCGTGGAGCTTTGCGAGAAGCACGGTACTCCTCTTTATGTAATGGATGAGCAGAGAATAAGACACAATATGCGTGTTTACGTTGATGCTATGAAAAAGTATTTCGGTGAAAACGCAGGCTGTCTTTATGCCAGCAAGGCTTGCTCCTTCAAAAGACTTTACGAAATAGCAAGGGAAGAGGGCTTCGGCACGGACGTTGTATCCTCGGGTGAGGTTTACACCGCACTCAAGGCAGGCTTCGACCTTAAAAACGCATTCTTCCATTCAAATAATAAAACCGACGAGGATATTGCCTTTGCAATCGACAACGGCATCGGCTATTTCGTGTGCGACAACATCGAAGAGGTAAATGCCATAAGCGAAATTGCATCGGAAAAGGGTGTTACGCAGAATATTCTTCTGCGCCTTACCCCCGGTATTGACCCTCATACCTATGAGGCGGTAAATACCGGCAAGGTTGACTCAAAATTCGGCTCTGCAATTGAAACAAATCAGGCATTTGAAATCACAAAGCTTACACTTGCACTTAAGGGCGTAAGCCTCTGCGGCTTCCACTGCCACGTAGGCTCACAGATTTTCGACTCCGAAATCTATATGAGAAGTGCCGAGATTATGCTTGAATTCATCCGCCGTGTAAAGGATGAATTAGGCTTTAGTACAAAAATTCTCGACCTCGGCGGCGGCTACGGTGTAAGATATATCGAGGCTAACCCCTATATTGATATCGATAAGAATATAAAAGAGCTTTCCGGTTTTATGAAAAATACCGTAGCACAGCTGGGTATAGAAATGCCCCGCATATATCTTGAGCCCGGCAGAAGCATTGTTGCAGACGCAGGTCTTACTCTTTACACCGCAGGCACCGTAAAGAAAATAACAGGCTATAAAAACTATGTTTCCATTGACGGCGGTATGGCGGATAATCCCCGCTATGCTCTTTACGGCTCGGCTTATACCGTGGTTGATGCCTCCCGTATGAATGCCGAGTGTGATATGCTCTGCACCCTTGCAGGC
>JAZTWN010000092.1:0-42634 GCA_045635905.1 Acutalibacteraceae bacterium | reverse complement strand
CGAATTTTTGACGGACCTGAACCTGCATCGCCGGAGAATAATGGAGAAGCATTCTGAATAATTGCCATTTTTCCATCATCAGCAAGTTTCGCCAGTCCGTTGAGAACAAACAACTGCTGACCATCAGAAATCTTAGGAAGTCCTGGTGCGAAGCGACCTGCTTCACCGAGTTTTGCTACTGCTTCAACTGCCTTTTGTTCTCTCTTCCAGTCAATGCCGAAGGGAGGGTTGCTTATAATGTAATCAAACTTGTAATCAGGGAATTTGTCTTCAGATAAGGTATCTCCGAACCTCATATTATTAGGATCGCCGCCACGGATCATCATATCAGCTTTAGCGATAGCAAATGTACTGGGGTTGAACTCCTGTCCGAAGCAAGTAACCTCGGCATCTGCATCAAGGGCACCAATTCTCTCCTGCATACAGGTATGCATCTGTGACGTACCCATAGTCATATCATAGATGGTAATACTGTCAGAAAGTCTGCTGTTACAAAGAAGCAAGTCTGTCATAAGATAAATAATATCTCTTGATGTAAAGTGTGCTCCGGCTTCTTCACCGTATGATTCATTGAACTTACGAACAAGCTCTTCAAATACATAACCGCAGTCAACTGCTGAAATCTTATCGGGACCAAGATAGCCTTTAGGGGTATTGAATTCTTTAATTACAAGATAGAGAGTGTTGCTCTCAACCATTCTTTTTATGATATTGTCAAAGTCAAACTTTGCAAGAACGTCCTGCACATTAGCGGAGAACCCTGCAAGGTAATCTCTGAAGTTTGTTTCAATGCTCTCAGGATCTGCAAGCAGAGTTTCAAATGTATACTTTGAAGTATTGAAAAACTGATAACCGGACGCACGTGTGAGAAAGCCGTCAACAACTTCAAAATTCTTAACCTTCTCATAAGTTTCAAGAACTTTAGCATGAGTAGGCAGTAAGCAGTCGTGGAATCTCTTCACAACAGTCATCGGAAGGATAACAAGACCATACTCGTGGGGTTTGAACGGTCCGCGAAGCATATCTGCCACATTCCAGATAAGCGTCGCTTTCTCTGCTATATTGATACCAACATTAGAAATATTACACATAATTATTGTTCCTCTCAGTTGAAATCATAAACTATAATAAAATTCTTTTATCTTTTTCGCCATAAGCTCACGACGCTTTTCAAGAAAGGTCTCAAAGTCGTTATGTGTCATTTCGCAAACATCAAACGGAATGCAGTTTGCTGCCAAGTTTGCTTTGAGAACATCTATATCGGTGATAGAACCACAGGTAACAACCTTGGTTTCGCACTGTTTAAGTGCTTCAGCAAAATATTCACACGGTGCCTTTTTGCCGATAGATTTATTAACCTGTGTATCAAGATAAGCATAGTTGGCATCCTGATTGTAAAGGTTCTTTTCATAACCGTTGGATTTCAGATATTCTTTCGGGAAAATGTGATGCACATCGCCGCAGATATCTATCAAGTCTTTAACAGTGATATTATTTGAAAGAAGTGACATATCATTATTTGCAACCTGTGCAGCGAGATATACAAGGTATGTAGGATTGATGGTTGAAGTATAAGCAAGATCCTGAACAACTTTAACATCCCAGAAATTGTCAGAAAGAAGTGCGGCTTCTATATCATCAAGTGTTTTAACAACACCAACTTCATTGATTTTACGGATATCTCTGTAGAATGCTGTTTCAGGAGAGGAACTGTATCTACCTGTTAAAACAGACAAGACATACCATTTCTGAACAATACGCTTTACTTCACTTACAGATACTTCTTTTGTAATAGCAAGTCTTAAATAGAGAGCGTATGCAAAATCAAGTGCCATATATGAATTAACCAATTTACTTGAAATAAATCCGGCACCCCTGATAGCAAGCATAAACTGATTGAAATTGTTTTTATTGATTACATTAAGTACACCTTGTCTGAGTTTTTCGTAAGTTTCTTCTGTAATTTCAATCTTAAATTCACGAGTTTCAAAGTCTCTACCGGAAAGCAGACTCACAAGGTCTGCAAGTTTAGCTCTTGGGTACATATGCATAAATGCAACACGAAGAATATCGTCACACTCAGGATCATAAACGGTTTCTTTATCATCTTTGACCCAAGCAAGTTTCTGCATATATTCTGATACTGCAAATTCTGTATCATTCTCTTTTATATAATCATAGAATGAAGGTTCAACACAAAGGTGAGCAAAATAATCAATGGCTTTACGAAGCATATTGCCACCATAGTTTTCATCAGCAGCAATCTTGGACATAACAAAGTCACCCTGACTTAAAGCTGTACCCTTTGAATTAATACGTATAAAGATGTCGGTAACGATATCAATATCAAGGGTTTCAGACAATTCAATTACACCGATAAGACGATTACCAATTGCTCTCAAATTCGCAATAATTTTACCAAGAGTTTTTGTTGTCATTTCAGGATTATTTTCACAATATTCAGTTGCAAACTCAATGACATCAAAATCATTTTCAAAAATCTCAGCAACATCAGGAATCCATTTTTTGCTCTTAAGATGGCTCTGATCCTGAACAGCAAAAATTTCTGCATCCTTATCTTCAGATAAAGCTTCAAAGGGATTGAATGCAATCTTAATTCTTTCTTTTTTATAGTCGCTATTTATAACAGGTATACCTGCAATAGCAGTCATCAATGCTGTTACTCTTTGCTGACCGTCAATAAGAATTTTCTTACCCGCAGAAACACTACCATCTTTTAACTTTACATTAGGATTCTTCCAGATAATCAAATAGCCGGTAGGATAACCTTTATATAAGGAATCAAGCAAATCTCTTACCTGCTTCTTCTTCCAAACAAAGGGTCTTTGTATTTCAGGAATTGCAATATCTCCAGAAGCGATCAAACCTAATATGGCACTTACGCTAAGTGAATTCGGATTATATTTTTCAACTAACATATCTATCTCCCCTTGTCATTACTGATCGTCGTCCGGAACAAATTCCATAATATCATCTACGCCGCAATTTAATGCGGCACAGATTTTACCAAGGGTTTCAACGGTAACGTTCTCGCCCTTGCTCATTTTTGTGATAGTGTAATTGCTGATATCAGCGACCTTTGCAAGGTCTTTTTTCTTCATATCATGGTCAATTAAGAGCTTCCAGAGTTTTTTATAACTAACAGCCATATGTGTACACCTCTTAAATACAATAATCCATTTATTATTATAACACTAAGAACTAATATTTCAACAAAAAATGCAGTTATAACTATATTAATTGTCAATACAACAAATTTCAGCAGACAATTTTAGTCAGCTTACACAATGATATTCATACTCCTGATGAATTGTTGTTTCTGTGCTGATATTTTTTGTAAAAGTATTACTATAAAAAACAGTATCATCATTAAAACCATACTTCTTTTTAGCTTCGGCGTAAGTCATAACAACAGGCTTGGCTTCGGGCATATCGTTGCTGTGAAAGAATATGCGTTTATACTCGCTGAAGCAATCAAGTCGGGAGTGCTTGACAGCCTTCTTCTCCTCTCGGGTTTCAGGTATAATGTTTTTG
This sequence comes from Acutalibacteraceae bacterium, assembly GCA_045635905.1. GTDB lineage: Bacteria > Bacillota > Clostridia > Oscillospirales > Acutalibacteraceae > RUG806. Next base: position 39,079 of record JAZTWN010000092.1, on the reverse strand, counting down.
TTTATAAACTCCGAGCTATTACAAGTGCCATATGTAAGATACGCCGCGAGATAAGTAATTTCGCAATCATCAGCAAGAGGATCTGAATAATGCAAATAACCATATTTCCATAGTGTATCCTTATCATCCAGAAAGCTTTGAGGAACAAAGCTGTCCCAATAAAGCAGCAGATGAACATGGAAATATCCGGCATAGTTCTTTTCAATGGTGTACAGATATTTGAATCTGTTGTCATCAGTTGTATAGTTTCTTTTAATCCTTCTTAACAGAGCTGTCATATTTCGCTTCACATCATCAATACTCTGTGTTTCCAAATCCACATTATTATACAAAAGGGTTATAAAAGAAAATTTATCAACACCCTCGTATGATGAAATAATAATGTTCTTTGTGTGCTTTCTCGTATATGAGAGAGCTTTGGGATTCGCAAGTCTTGTCTTTTTGTCTTTAACAAATTGTACAACCTCACTTTCATCATCGTCATCATATTCTTCGTCGTCTATGGTTCGGCTTGAGGAATTATTACGACTGTATTCCATAGGTATATTTTCAAAATCATCATGCTTTGTCGGAACGATTTCACCGGAATCAACATCAATGTTCTTTCCGTTTACACGCTCTATATTTCTATTGCTGAATGAGGTATGCTTTATCTCAGCAACCTTATTCATAACTCTGATTTCAACCAGAGTGTCATCATTAAAATTAATATTTGTTTTCATTGAAATTCCTTTCATATTTTACTTATTTTCGGATTTTGTCCGACTTTTATTACCAGAATAAAGAGACCGGCATTTTTCCCGTTCAAAAGAAGTATGAAAGATTGAAATGAGAACACACGAAATTTTAATAAAACGGGGAAAAATCCGATTATAAAAGAAAGGAGCAAAGTGAACTTTTTTAGGTTCACCTTGCTCCTTTTGACAAGAGAAAAAAATTATGATTATGGCTAATTAACTGTTTTGTGATTTCTTGTACATCTCTGCCATTTTTCTTGCAGCGATAATATGCATATTGGGCATTTCCAAGCCCGGTTTTTCATAGAGATAAGTGAAACTGCCTTTGATAAGAAGGCGGTTAAGAAGATATAAGTAGTTGAGTTCCTTTTCCATATCCTCAGATATATCAAATAATTCATAGAGCATATCCTTTGTGTCTACATAGGAGATCTGCGACACAATTCCCTTATCCATTGAGGTTTTGGCAACAAAAAATGAAATTTCATCAGAAATCCCATAACCGCACAAAATATCTGTTGTATCCAAAAATTGCATCAGATCGTCATAAGAATCCTCTGCTTGAGTATCCATATAAATGCTCTCATACGGTTTTTCCTTTATTGCGGCGAAGTACATTTTGCCGTTATCATCCACAAACATATGACATCCCGCAAGCTCAAGCTCTTTCTTATCCAATCTGAACTCAATCAGATTTTCTGTAAACTGATTATGTTCATTTCTGAATCTGATCCCCGAGCACAATCTTTTAAAATGAAGAAGAAAATTAATCACTCGCCTGAAAAGCTCACTTCTTAATGACAATCCATAGAAGTAATCTATTTCTTCGTCAGTGCAGAATACTGATGCTACCTCATAGAGGTTTTCTAACAATTTCTTATCTTCCACATGGCCTTCAAGTATAGACTTACTGAAATCCGACAAGAAGAAAATCTCTTTTTCCACTCCGAAGTTGGTCTTAATAAATCTTACTGCAGATTCATCATCCACCATTATCAGAGTATCAGAAGAATTAAGAATTTCTTTTATTGGATCACTTTCTATTTCAGTATAAGAAAATTCCAGACAAAAATAGTTATGCAGAAATTCTCCCTCATCGCACTTGCACAATCTTATTACAGGTCGTATGCTTTCAGACTCCCCTTCCATCATAACTATTGCAATCTTTTTTGCTGCCTTTAATAAATTTTTCATGTTCTGTACTGTAATCATACAATACGTCCTTTCATAATTATTCGCTGCCATATACTCCATTCGTCTGTCAGCTATTATAAATATGAAATTTGAATGAAAACAATAATTGATAAAAATCATTGCAGTATTATATTTTTTATGATAAAATGACTAATAATGAATATATTAATCATATAAAATTGCGAGGTGATAGTATGAACTATGAAATAAGACATTTTGATAAACCTGTTCTGAAGTTTTCTGCAACTGAAGGAGCAGAAAACAATATTGAGGTTTTATGGGTAACAGAAGACAAAAATCTTTTACCGTTAGAGCTGACATCTGTAACAGACAATGATGTCGCTTCATGGATTCGTCACCGAACAATACCGAGAAATCGTGCATATGTAAATTCTCTGTTAGCTGCAATGGGGCTCAGCCCCAACAGACAGATGGATATTATAAAGGCATCAAAGGGACTTTCTCTTAATGACTCATATTGGGTAGTTGAGGAAGGCTTTGACGGCACCTTTGATAAGTATAATCTATATGACAACCGCTTCAGCCGTGTTCTCGGGCTGATCGCTTTCACCGGCTACGGAAGTGATCATCCTTCAGGTATGACTTCAAGCCCCGAGTTTACAACAAACGGAATGCTTCCCAAATGCTGGAGGCGAGAAAACGGAATCAAGCTCTACAAGGGCGGAACAGAAGGTGCATCAAACACCGGAAACGAACCCTATTCAGAGTTTTATGCTTCCGAAATAGCTAAAATTTTGGAGTTCAATGCTATTCCCTATACATTGAGCGTCTGGAAGAACAGACTTTGTTCTGTATGCGATATTTTTACAAGCAAGGACTTATCCTTCGTCCCCGTCGGAAGACTTGTGAAATCAGGCGGTATGAAGGCTGTAAGAGAGTTTTATGCTGAACTCGGTGAAGAGTTCACAAGAGCTCTTGATGAGATGATTATTTTTGATGCTGTTATTTATAACACTGACCGACACTACGGAAATTTCGGTGTACTCGTTGACAGTAAGACAAATAAAATTGTAGCTCCTGCTCCCCTTTTTGATCACGGTAATTCCCTGTTCAGCTTGGCAGGTCTTGATACATTCCACAACGAAGCAGCACTCAATAAATACGCAAAGACCTTGCTCCCCTGCGTATATGATGATTTTGTCGCAGAGGCAAAAGCTGTTCTTACTCACGAAGACAGAAACAGACTCAGAAAACTTCTTGATGTAAGACTAAAACGCCACAGCCGCTATAATCTGCCCAATGACAGACTGACTCTTATTGAAAAACAAATTGCATCAAGAGTAAAAGAACTTTTGGATTAATGTCTAACCTTGTGAGTTGACTTTGATTGCAATTTGCGATATACTTGGTGTCAGGAAATATGTTGTTACTTTTGGTTTTATACAATACCAAAGCGTACTAAAAACGTACTACTATTTTGTTTTCCGACAAATCATCCGCCATATAAAGCGGTATATTTTGGCATAAAACAAACGTCCAAAAACCAAAAATAACCACAAAAAAATCCACTCCGATTGAGTGGGAATAATACCAACTGGCTAACAAGTGCCCGGAAACCCTTGGCAACAAAGGGCTTTCGGGCATTTTATGTTTTGACGAAACTGCTTCTGCATCTCTTTTGCAACACGCAGTGTGAAAAGTGCAAAAAGGAATGGTTGCAAGTGGGCTATGATGTAATGAAAGGAACGTGGCATAATGTTTGATTTTTTGAAAAAGAAAACGGAAATCAATGCAACGCAAATCGTCGATGAAATTGAAGCGGCAGTATATGAGCACGTTAAACCATACGGATTCAAAAAATACGGCAGAACACTGCACCGTTTCGTTTTGGAAGATATTTCGCAAGTGATTCATTTTCAAAGTGGTATGCCCTCACACGGTATGAGCGGATTGCTCTGCGTGAATCTGGGAATCCGCATTCCTGAATGCTCCGAAAGAACGTTTCAACCCCAAGCAGAAAAGAAAAAATACTACCATGAGTATGAGTGTACAATTCGCTCACGATTGGGAATCGTTAGTGGTAAACAAGAAACGTGGTATGATCTTCACAAGACAACAGACAAAATCATAAAAAGTATTATTGATGAAATAGATCAATATGTTTTGCCTGCTTATGAGGTTTTGAATAGCCGTGAAGCAATTCTTGCACACAGAAAAGAGTATCCGTTGTTAGATAATATGGACCATCTTATTTCTTTGGAAGAATGCATGATTTACGGTTATCTCGGAAACATCGAAAAAGCAAAGCAACTGTTTGAAAAGTATTATCAATCTGCAGTAGATGAGTATAACGACTTAATGAAAAACGGACGTAAGCAGTATCTCAAAAAAGGCGAACGAGTTGTTTTTATGGGACAAGACATCACTGCTGAAAAGGATGGATATGTAACTCTGTACGGAGCAAATCACGGACATATTGATTATCTTGACGAATTAGCCGTTGCTCTCGGATTAAGGTAAAAGACACCCGACACCATTCCGCAGGCAATTTTGTAACATTTTCTGCAACAAAAATTTTGATAAATAAAATAACGGGTGGAAAATCGGTGCTAAAATTGCCGTTTGAGATACAATATAGGGCATAAATAAACCAAAGAAGATTCCCGAAAAAGAGTGGGAATAATCCTTTAAGCATAAACAAAGCAGCAGACTTTGCGGTCTGCTGCTTATTTTTTATTCAATGACGTTGCCTGCGGTATCGATTGAGCCTGTTACCTTTTCAAGTATTTCAAAGGGAGCATCGAAGGTGTTGTCTGTAATCTTTACTCTGTCGGTGTATTCAAGCACAAAGGTATGCCTTCCCCATCGGGGCTTTATAAAGCGGTTGCCTGTAACGGCAAGGGACTTATGCACAAATTCACGGGAAGACCCGTTCATTATTTTCGGAGTCACCTGAATTACGGGGGCACCCTCCCAGGTATTTCCGAAATTGCAGGACTCAACCGTATTATTTCTGAACGTAACATCGGTTGTATAGCCCGATTCAAACCAAAAATTGCAGTCATCCTCAATTAAAAGTGCAGGCCCCCAGAGCTTTCGGAATTGATTTCCTTCAATTACAATCTCCCCTCTTGCGGTACAAAGAATTCCTCTGCCCGAGGTGGGCCCGAAACGGCAGTTTCGCACATATAAATTCGGAGTAAACGTAGCATTTTCAACCACGTCCTTTCCTATTGTGACGCCCTCAGGAATATTATCAACAGTAAGTCTGATATCCGTATCGTCAAGCCTTTCAAAATCTGTAACCCTGCAGCTGCCGTAAGGAATCAGAGTATCCCAACGGATAAAATCAATTCTGTCACCCTTGGAAAATGCCTGAAAGCCCCAGGTTTCGGGATGCATAAAACGGACGGTCATGCTACCCTCTTCGCGGCTTAGCTCTACAATCCGGAGATGCGTGCCGTGAACGTTTATATAGTCATCCTGTGCACCGCGTGCCAGGCAGGAATCAATTACAATATCACCGCGACAGCCCGAAAACTGAAAGAAATCAGCGGTGCTTGCAATAGTTCTGCCCTCTGCGGGAGTAAAATCGCAGTTATAAAAGCTTACGTTCTCACAAAACTGACTTACCATCCCCAGTCCGTGCATAAATTTCACACGAAGACCCTCGAAGGTAAGATTTTTGCAGCGAAGAAACATACTGCCCACCTGATCACGGACAATGCTTCTTGTCTGAAAAATTTCTCCCACGTTAATTTTTGTATCGGAAGATATAAGCGTACCCTCAACAATGCCCTCTCCCCTGTCATAAAGCTCACTGAAGGTAAGGCAGCTGCGGTCAAAATCTCTTGTTTCCTCCGTTATGGGGTTATACACCTTAAAATATCTTTTTTGAATATTGCAGGCGCTTTCCCAATAAGGCTTGCCGTCATCTGCAATTTCACCGTGCCAGAAAAGGGTGTTATCAAAAACACTGTAAATGCAGTCAGGGTTAATCCTTATTTTAATTCTGCCGCCCTCACTTTCAAGCACTGTGAATTCCGTCATTGTAGGTACGGCATAATCAATTGTAAGATTTTTCACGGTTATATTTTCACAGGAATCAAAAAGCAGGGGCGTCATTTTACCGTGAATCACAATTTCTGCTCCGTTTCCGTCAATTACGAGGTTTTTCTTTTCCTTGAGAAAAACTGCGCTGAATCTTATTCCGTCAGAATTTTCGTCCTTTTTAGCCGAATTAGAGCAATAATAGGATGTCTTCACAAAGCTATCCTCAGGCTTTACATGATACGTGCCCTTTTCGAGGGTAATTATTTCACCGTTATTTACACTTCTGAAAATTTCACTTAATCTGTTCATAAAAACGCTCCGCTTTATTTATAAGCCGATTATACATCAAAAAAACTCCGGTTGCAATGAGTTGGTTTACTAAGGATATAAAAAGAGGTTATGCGGACTGAACATCCGTATTACCTCTCATTTTTAGCATTGGCACCTTTGGTGGTGAGTAAGTGCGCATTTATTCTTCGGACGGTTCAGTGATATTCTGCCTTATGGCAGAGTGATATTATTGCCTTACGGCAATAGTGATATTGAAGCATCCGGCTTCAGTGATATTTTATTCGCCAATAAACTGCCGAAGGCAATAACACTTGGGCGAAGCCCAAATACAACTGCGAAGCAATAAAACTCGCCGTATGGCGAATAAAACTGCGTGAGTGTCCTTTGACACCCACGCTAACGCCGGAGCTTCTTTTTTATTCAGTTAAGCTTGTGTCGTTGTGAGCAAGGATAAGCTCACCGTCGGCATTCCACGATGCCTCGTATGCGCAGTAGTAGAAATTACCCTCGCCGTCGGTATAGGGATAATCGTAGTATCTGTACTCATCGTACATCGTGTCAAGCTGAGCTTCATAGTATTCATCAAGCTCCTTGTCCGTCATAGAATCAAAGTCAGGCTCATAGGGGTAAAGACTTCCGCGCTTGTCGCAGTAGAACCAGCCGTCCTCGGTTACGTAGCAGTCAAATTCATAGCATCTGTCACCTGCTTCATTTACGTAGAAATAATCCTCCGACAACGTATCAACCTCAGATTGAAAAGCAGTATAAAAATATACGTTACCCTCTTCATCATAAAGAAGAACGTCTTCCTCGTTTTCATAGGAATTACCATGCTTGTCGTAATAAACACCGTCAACGGAAATACGGAAGCCGTAGTCCTCCCATTCGGTATTGTTAATGACACCGTTTGACACAAAGCCTGCTGCAATAATAAGCACGTAGCACACAAGCACCATTATACCGAAGATTCTGCCAAGGTTTTTCTTTCTCTGATTTTCCTCACTGTTAACGGGGGGAAGCTCTACAAGGCACTTGGGGCAGATTTCAAACCGGGAGAAGAATCTGTCACCGCACTGAGGACATTCCTTAGTGTCCTCTCCGGGGAAATCCTTGCTTTTCACAAGAAAAACTATAAGCGTCCAGAAGCTGAATAAAACACCGCACACGTACCAGGCGGGTGAAAGCTTCTTATTTTTTGCAGCTGCAGTGTAGTGCATATATAAAATACCGAAAATTACGGCAGCCAGATCAAGAGCACAAATAACAATACCGAAAATTGTCATCATCAATACAAATTCCATATCCGTTCTCCTTTTACTTTCCTATTTCAATTATACATCCAGCGACAAAAAAACGCAATAAGTAACTGAAAATTAATTTCCGATCCTTATATAAACCTTCATTTCATTTTCACCGCGGTTTGCCCATTTATAGTAGGGAATAAATTTAAGCACCGCATCAGTCCTGTCCTCGGGTGACCACTCACTGTAAAGCGCTTCACCTTCCTCTTCCCTGAAGCCGCAGGCAGTTATATTTTCACCGTCAAAGCTGATTTCACCGTTCACGTCAAGCAAAAGCCTGTGAAGCCCCTTACCGTTGTCAATTTCCTCAAGGCAGTAAACAAACGGACCACGGGTAAGCGCTACCGTTCCTGCCTTCCCCTTCACCCTGTTCGAGCATTTCATAAGCCGCACATCCGTTTTATAGCGGGCTGTAATTTCAATATCCTCTGATATTCTGAAATAAGCATAGCCGTCCTTAAGCTCGTACGGAACAGAGAATGAAAAATCCTTACACCACAAGGGAATTCTCAGGGCAAGTATAAAGGGCCTACGGGGAGTTATTCTGAATTTTACACTACCGCTGTTTACGTAATCTGACTGCACATCAATAATACCCTTATCCACCGTTGCGGTGCAGCCGATGTACTGATGCACGTAGAAAATTCCGTCATTCTCTGTAAAGGCATATTCATTTACAGATGAAACAAGCCGGGCAATATTCGGAGGACAGCAGGCACAGGAAAACCATTTCTGACGCACGGGCTTTATATGCCTTTTTCTTGAATCCTTGTATGCTGCCTCGGGATTTACCTCAAGAGGGTTTACATAAAAAAAGCTTTTGCCGTCAAGCGCCATTCCCGAAAGCACCGTGTTATAAAGTGCCCTTTCTATTGCATCACCGTAAACGGCATCGGGCGCGATTTCAAGCATACGCCTGAGAAAGAACATAAGTCCGATTGAGGCGCAGGTTTCATTGTAGCATAAATCATCGGGCAAATCGTAATCAAAGCTGAATGCCTCTCCGTCGGCGGTTGAACCGATTCCGCCTGTAATGAACATCTTTTTGTTAATGATATTGTCACTGATTTTAAGGCAGGCACTGTAAAGCTCTTCATCCTTACATCGTTTTGCAACGTCCGCCATTCCGCTATAAAGGTAAACTCCCCTTACTGCGTGACCTACCGCCTCGTCCTGGAGCCTCGGCTGACGGTGCGCCTGATTGTAATGGTAGTTATCAAAAACCGTAGTCTTGCCCTGCTCAACATCAAAATAGTAGGGCCTCTTTCCTCTTTCATCTATAAAGAAGCGTGCGGTGTCAAGATATCTCCTTTCACCGGTAATATCATAAAGCTTAACAAGAGCCATTTCAGCAATCTCGTGACCCGGGTAGCCCTTGATTTTATCCTCACCGAAGGTATTGCAGATAAGGTCGGCAAACGAAAGCGCCGCATCAAGAAGCCTTCTTTTACCTGTTGCATTAAAGTAGGCAACGGCAGCCTCTGCAAGATGTCCGAAGCAGTAAAGCTCGTGCCAATCACGAAGATTAGTAAATCTGTCCTTAAAATTATTTATAATGAATAAGGTATCAAGATAGCCGTCGGGAAGCTGCGCGGAACAGATAATTTCAATAATTGAATCTGCTTTATCCTCAAGACCTTTATCGGGATAATTCATAAGTGAAAAGGCAACCGCCTCAAGCCATTTATACACGTCACTGTCCTGAAAAACCCAACCGTGAAAGGAATCGGGATGGCAGTTTTTATCGTCATAGCACCATTTATCGGTAGGATATACGGGCACACTCTCACCGAGGGAAAGCCTTTTGACAACCCTGCCTGCCTTTATAAAATTTTCAATACAGTAGCTTTTCTCTGCACCGTCAATTTTATCGTGGAGAGCCTCGTACTGATATGGAATTACCTCACGGCGCACAAGCTCGGTCTGTCCTCTCCAGAACTCATCATTAAGCTTTAACTCGGAAAGACCTATATATTTTGAAAAATTATCGGTATTCATTACAACAACCTCACTTTACTAAAATTATAATGAATTACCCTGTTACGGTCAATATCAAAAACAAAGGGAACAAAAATGCTAAGCCAGCATAAAACGATATAGCATAAGGGGCTCTGCAGGCTTATGAGCCTGAAGAACCCCATAAATATACAAAACGTATTTATTTTGCAGTATTGCTCATTGTGAATACGAGCTCGCCGCCTGCCATAAGCTGAGCGTGAGTAACGTATGTGCCCTCAAGCTCTACACCGTTTAAGGTTACGGATTCAACGTAAACGTTTTCTGCACTCTGATTAAGAGCAGTAATCTTGAGAGTGCTGCCGTTGCCGAGTGTGATTTCAGCACTGTCAACGTTGGGTGAGCCGATCCAGTACTTATCTGTACCTGCAAGAGGATAGAAGCCCATTGAGGAGAATACGTACCAGGAGCTGAGTGTACCGCCGTCGTCGTTACCGTCAAGACCGTTCACGTCAGTGCTGAAGCGTTCAGCAAGCGTCCAGCGTACCCAGTACTGTGTAAGGTCAGCTCTGTCTGCGTTGCTGAAGAGATAGGGAGTGTGGATATCGTGCTGATTTCCTACCCAGAAGCCGCTGCCGGGGTCAATTGCCGCACGGTTAACGGAAGCATCCTCCATAAACTGCTGAAGCTCACTTACAAAGTATTCCTCGCTGCCGAAGAGCTCAATCATACCGTCGATGTCCTGTAAAGCGTTCCATCTCCACTGTCTTGCACTACCCTCGCAGTAGCAGTCAGCAAATTTCTTGATCATAACTGCATCGTAGAAGGTTGTGATATAGGGGCTGAAGTTCCATACGAAGGTGCCGTCGGAATTTCTTGCCTGGAAATACTTTGTTTCGGCATTGAAGGTGTTCTTATAATACATTGACTTTTCATAGTACTTCTGTGCATCCTCCTCATAGCCGAGAGCTGCGGCAAGAGTAGCAATTGCACCGTCTTCCCATGAATATTCAATAGTTCTTGCTACGGATTCATCACCGGGAGCAAGGTCATCGGGCACGTAGCCGTACTGATTGTAAAGGTTAACGTAATCTCTGCCGACCTTTGTATCCTTGACCTCGGAGGAATGCTTCATATATTCATAAGCTGTTTTAACGTCAAAGTCAAAGCCCTTGAGATAGCTTTCTGTGATAAGGATGTTTGCGGGGTCACCGAGCATTGAGCCTGCATAGCCTGCGCCCTGTGCCCAACGGGGAATTGCGCCGCCCTTCTGTGCCATATCAAGAAGAGAATTAAGAACGTCTGTCTGAATTTCGGGAGCAATAAGAGTATAAAGAGAATGTGTGGTTCTTACAGTATCCCAGAGTGAAAGGTCTGTTCTGTAGGTGTAGTCACCGTTTGTGTTATCAACTTCCTTGTTGAAGTCGAGATAGTCGCCGTTAACGTCTGTAAAGTCTGTGGGCATTATCATACTGTGATAAAGTGCAGTATAGAATATCTTGAGGATTTCCTCGTCTGTGCTTTCAACGTCGATTACGGAAAGAGCCTCTTCCCAATCGGCAAGAGCTGCCTTTCTTACGTCGTCAAAGCCAAGACCGTCTGTTTCCTCCTGAAGATTGAGCTTTGCATTTTCAACGCTTACAAAGCTAATAGCCATCTTCATTTCAACAGCTTCACCTGCGATATCGCCGAAATTAAGATCGATACCGAGATCACTCTCGTCACCCTTGATTTCGTAGCTTACAATTTCCTTGTCGGTGGTTGCAGCAAAGTATACGGGAAGACCGTCATATCTTGATGAGAAAGCCGCTGCAATTACTGCAGAGCCTGTAATCATACCGTTTTCATCAACCTCAACCTTACCGCCGCCTGCACCGTAGTTGCCTGCAGTGCTTGTAACGTCAATGTAAAGACGGGCGTCAGAGGAGCTGCCGAAGGTATATCTGTGAACACCTGTGCGGATTGTGCTTGTAAGCTCAACAAAGCAGTCAAGTGAAGGAAGATATACTGCATAGTAGCCGGGAACGGCTGCCTCGTTCTTGTGTGAATAAGCAATTTCCTTTGCCTCGGCACTGCCGATAGCAGGAGTTACTCTGAACATCTGATAGTCCTCAGCACCTGTACCTGAAAGACGGGATGCACTGAAGCCCTTGATGTGTCCGTGCTCATAGTAATAGCCTGATGTGTTGGTCTTTACAATATAAGCACCACCGATAAATGAGGTATCGGGACCGAGTCTTACAGTACCGAAGGGCACGGTTGCAGCAGGACTTAACATACCTGCAGTCCAGGGTGTGCCGCCTGTACCGATAAAGGGATCAACGTACTGTGTATACTCCCCTGTTTCAACCTCGGGCATATCGTAGGTCTTAAGCATAAGACCGTTGAAAAGTCCCGCAAAGGTCATTTCAAGGGAAATAAACAATGAAACAAAAATTCTGATAAATGGCCACAACATAGAAAATTTCTCCCCTATTTTATATTTAATTAAATATTACCCTAAAAAGAAAAAAATGTCAACACAAAAAACAGGGGAAGAGCCTTTCTTCCGAACAGCTCTTCCCCTTTGATTCACGTCGAATCAAAACGGTGATTTACACCCTTTTATCTTATGCCGAAGTTTTCAAGCACGTAATCCATATCCTTATCGCCTCTGCCGGAGAGGTTGATAAGAACTGAGCCGTGCTCCATTGTTTTTGCAAGCTTCATACCGTATGCCACTGCGTGTGAGCTTTCAATTGCAGGGATGATACCCTCAAGACGGGAAAGCTTAAAGAATGCGTCAATTGATTCCTCGTCGTCGATTACGTCGTACTTTACTCTGCCGATCTCCTGTAAGAATGCGTGCTCGGGACCTGAGGAGGGATAGTCAAGACCGCTTGCTACTGAATATACGGGAGCAGGGTCACCGTTCTCATCCTTGAGCATAATACTGTTGAAGCCATGCATAATACCCTCTGTGCCGTACTTGAGGGATGCTGCGTGATCACCGAGCTTCTCACCCTTACCTAAAGGCTCAATGCCGTAAATATCAACAGGATCGTTAAGGAAGCGGGAGAAAAGACCTGCAGCATTTGAGCCGCCGCCTACACAGGCAACGATTGCGGTGGGAAGATGACCTGTCATATCAATAAACTGCTCTCTTGCCTCAACACCGATAACGCTCTGGAAATCTCTTACCATCATGGGGAAGGGATGAGGTCCGAGAACTGAACCGATACAGTAGATAGCGGTTTCATATTCCTTGCTGTATGCGTCAAAGGCTGCGTCAACTGCCTCCTTAAGGGTCTGAAGGCCGTGAGTAACCTCAATAACGTTAGCACCTAAAATCTTCATTCTTGCAACGTTGGGAGCCTGCTTTTTAATATCAACCGCACCCATATATATGTCGCACTCAAGTCCGAAATATGCAGCAGCGGTAGCAAGTGCCACACCGTGCTGACCTGCACCTGTTTCGGCGATAACCTTCTTCTTGCCCATATACTTTGCAAGAAGAGCCTCACCCATACAGTGATTGAGCTTATGAGCGCCCGAATGGTTAAGGTCCTCACGCTTTGCGTAAAGCTGTACCTTACCGCCAAGGCTGTCGGAAAGTCTTTCAAGGTGTGTTACGGGAGTGGGTCTGCCCTGAAATTCCTTTCTGATTCTTCGAAGCTCTGCAATAAACTTTCGTGACTGACAGATTGAAAAATATGCCTGCGTGATTTCATCCATAGCCTTTACAAGCTTTTCCTCAACGAAAACACCGCCGTATTTTCCGAAATAGCCGTTGTTGTCGGGATAGTTATTGAAATAGGTGTCGAAATTTACGTTATTAAGTATCATTTTTATAACTCCTCAAATTATAAGCTGATTTTCGTTTTTCTGAAAACCTTAAGAAGCAGCACACCGAAAATAATACCTGCAACACCCTGCACCGCGTTGGGAGGAATGTTTACGAGGGATGCTCCGAAGCCGTACATAAAGCCTTCAAAAATGTAGTAGCCTGCAACCATTATAACCTCGGCTGCCACACCTGCGATAATTGCAGCGATAAGCTCGTTTGTCTTCTTTGTAAGTGCCTTATAAATGAAGTATGCACATACTGCCATAAGTCCCTTGATTGCAAAGGTTACGGGGGCATAAACAAAGTAGCCCGAGAAAACGTCGGCAAGTGCACTGCCGAGTCCTGCTGCAAGGAATGAAAAGCCGGGGGGGAGAATAAAGCCCGACAAAAGCACCATACAGTCACCGAGATTCACGTAGCCCTTAAGGGGTGAGGGAATCTTCACAACCATTGTTGCAACACAGGTAAGAGCAGCAAATAATGCCGCAGCCACAAGAATTTTAGTTTTTTTGTTCATCTAAATCTCTTCCTTTTATTAAATTTTCTTTTCCCGAAAAAAAATTTCACGGCATCGCCATCGTTTTGTATAAGGCATAACAAAAAAATCCCCGACAGAAAATTTTCTGTCAAGGACGAATAAACTATCCGCGGTGCCACCTTGATTCACGGTTTACCGTGCACTTTAAGGATACTGACATATCCCTGAAAACTTACGCATTTCGTCGCGTTGCAGAATACTCTGTGAAAAACACATTTGACTGCACCCTCGGCGGCCCATTTGATAAACGGTACTGACCTGCATTCCACCGTCGCAGGCTCTCTTTGCAGCCCTTTTCTACCTTTACTTCCGCTTCATCGGTTTAATATGATAAGAACATAATATCACCCTGATATTTTTTTGTCAATACTATTTTTTTATACGACATATTTACATTGACAAGCCTGCCGCCGCCGTGATATTATGAAAGCCGTTGAATCAGAAATTTAATATTCAGGAGATATATAATGACTCTTACCTTTTCATTTTTCTTTAACAGTATTCTTCTCGGAATCGGACTTGCTATGGATGCCTTTTCCGTGTCACTTGCAAACGGACTTAACGAGCCCTGTATGAAAAAGGGCAAGGCGGCAGGCGTTGCAGGTATATTTTCAGTATTTCAGGCTCTTATGCCCCTTATCGGATGGATATGTGTTTCCACCGTTGCTCAGAAATTTGCAGCCTTTGAAAAGCTTATTCCCTGGATTGCACTCGCTCTGCTGGGCATCATCGGCGGCAAGATGCTTATTGAAGGCATAAAAAATAAGGACTGCGCCTGCGAGGAAAAGCCTGCAATCGGCATCACAGGGCTTCTTGTGCAGGGTGTTGCTACCTCAATAGATGCTCTTTCCGTTGGCTTTACAATTGCCGAATATAATTTCACCGAGGCGGTACTTGCCTGTGTTCTTATCGGAATTGTAACCTTCTTCATCTGCTTTGCAGGTATATTTATCGGTAAAAAGGTGGGCACAAAATTTTCCGGCAAGGCGGGCATCTTCGGCGGTGCTATCCTCATTTTCATCGGTCTTGAAATATTTATTTCAAGCTTCCTGGGCAAATAAATTACATATTTAATCCGGGCACAGGGCAGAACACCCTGTGCTCTTTTTTTTGCTAAAAAAACTGTTGACAAATTGGTTTACAGAGTGTAAACTAAAATTGTAGTCTACAGATTGTAAACCAAGGAGTGATATTATGGCAGATATGGCTTTAGGTGCAGTTGAGAGCAGATTTGCTGATATTATATGGGAAAGCGAGCCTGTTTCCTCTGCCGAAATCGTAAAAAAGGCTGAAGCCGAGCTTGGCTGGAAGAAATCAACCACCTTTACCGTGCTTCGACGTCTTTGCGAAAAAGGAATTTTCATAAATGAAAAAGGTACTGTCCGTTCAATTATTTCACGACAGGATTTCTATTCAATGCAGAGCGAAAAATTCGTTGAGGAAACCTTCGGCGGCTCTCTTCCTGCTTTTCTTGCCGCATTCACAAAAAGAAAAAGGCTTTCCGAAGCAGAGCTTAAAGAGCTTCGCAGAATGGTGAATGAATATAAGGAGGATTAATTATGGAAGAAATTTTCATTAAGCTTCTTAATATGAGCATTACCGCATCGTATTTCGTTATTGCGCTTATAATTCTTCGTGCCGCGTTCAGAAAAATCCCCCGATGGCTTTCCTGTGCTCTTTGGGGGCTTGTGGGGCTGCGCCTTGTGCTCCCCTTTTCCTTCGACAGCATTTTAAGCCTTGTGCCAAGCGCTGAAACCATCCCGACCGGAATTATTTATGAATCAAGCCCCTATATCACAAGCGGCATCGGAATAGTTGACGGTGCTGCAGAGCACATTCTTTACAGGGTCGCGACTGCCAATCCCGGTGACAGTGCAAATCCCCTGCAGATTGTAACATTTATTGCAGCAGCAATATGGCTTGCGGGTATTGCCGCAATGCTTATATATACGGCAGTAAGTTATCTTCTTATAAAAAGAAAAACTGCCGAAAGCATTAAAGCTGAAAACGGCACTTATCTGTGTGACGGCATAGGCTCACCCTTTATTCTGGGGATTATAAAGCCGAAAATTTTCATCCCCTCCGCTACTCCCGAGGCAGATATTTCACTTATTGTTGCCCACGAAAAGGCACACATAAAGCGTCTTGACCATCTGTGGAAGCCCTTGGGATTCCTGCTTCTTTCGGTTTATTGGTTCAATCCTCTTATGTGGGTGGCATATGTATTTTTATGCCGCGACATTGAAGCCGCCTGTGACGAAAGGGTGCTGAAAAATCAGGGGGCTGACATCAAAAAAAGCTATTCCGAGGCTCTTATAAACTGCTCTGCCCCAAGACGCATTATTACCGCCTGTCCTCTTGCCTTCGGTGAAACCGACGTCAAATCAAGAATCAAAAATATACTCTCATATAAAAAGCCAACACTCTGGATAATCATAATAGCGCTTATTGTCAGCATCGTGCTTTCAGCCTGCTTTATGACAAATCCCGACGGAATGAGAATAGACGATATCACAGGATACGACGGTATATTCAGTGACGTTGAAAAAATTCAGATTTTTATCGGCAACGGTCATATCTACACAACAGAAGACACCAAGCCCGAGCTTTCCGAAATCAAAAAGGTGCGTATAGACAAGCAGCCCGTAGAAAAAAGCTTCACACCTTCCTTCAGAATTGAAATTGACGACGAAATTATAATCAATATCGACGAAAGCTTTTCTTATCTCTATCTTAATAACTACCTTAACGGAAAGCTTCGCAAGTCCTACACCTATACCATAAGAAATCCCGAGGTGCTTGAAAGCTTCTT
The DNA here is from genome assembly GCA_045635905.1 of Acutalibacteraceae bacterium. Taxonomy (GTDB): domain Bacteria; phylum Bacillota; class Clostridia; order Oscillospirales; family Acutalibacteraceae; genus RUG806. The sequence goes on along the minus strand of JAZTWN010000092.1, from coordinate 22,410 downwards.
TTCAATGAGCAATTATGTAACGGGAATGGAAGGAATATATGTTAATATCGGAGAAATTGAGGAAACCGAAAGCGGTCTTAATTTCAATGTAACCTGGCACAACGAAAGAGATATAGACGTTGAATACGGAGAGATGTACTCCCTCGAGCGCTTCACCGAGGCAGGCTATTATGAGGATGTTCCTTTCCCCGAAAATTTTGTATTCTTACTGCCTGCATATTTATTAAAGGCAGGCACCACGGCAGAAAAAACCTATTACTGCCCTATGAAGCTTTCCGACGGTGAATACCGCTTCAAAACCACCTTTACCGACGGTGACGGCAAAAGCTACGAGGCAAAAACAGTCTTTTTCATAGGTGAAAGCAACATAGCAAAGCCCCGTCTTTCCCTTGACGATGTAATAGCCTTGTCTGAAAAAGGTAAGGACCTTTCGTGGTCAGACTTTGAAAAATACGCTTTCGTTGAAACCGGAAGCGGACTTTATATCAGAAGCTACAGCATTGACGAAGTATTTTCTCTTGCAATCGGAGGCTCAGGCACCGACACCGAGCCTATGTATATTTACCTTTGCGCCCCCGACGGTGGGGGAGGTGAATTTATTGACATAAGACAGGATGATGTTGAAGCCTTTATTGAGAAAAATAAGGATAATCCCATACCTGACCAATATTTGAGCTTTTCCTGCTTACGCTTTCCTGTTGACACCACGGGAGAAAATCTTAACAAGATAACGCAGTTCGGCGCATTTATGCCCGTAAATTATAACCGTATTAAAACATATCCCACCGTTAAAATTGATAGCACCCGTAAATTCAATGAGTTTTATGAATATTTCAGCGACACAATGGATTTCAGCAAATTAAACGATAGCGAGGAAATTTCATTATCGCAGCTTAAGGAATCGTGGTTTTATGAAGGCTCCTCATATTTTGATGAGCATACTCTTTTTCTGATTTATGTTACAGCGCCTAATACACTTAATCGGTTTGATGTAAGATATCTGCAGATATACGAGGATACACTTCATATCAATATCAACGAAAGAACATATGAAACCGTATTATTGGAAGAGCAGACTCCCACAGGCTGGCTTATAGTCATTGAAGCCTCCAAGGGCTATACCGAAAATATCAGCCGTATAAATGCATATATAGGCTCAACTGAAAATCTGCCCGAGCCGCAGCTTACACATATCTTCACACAAAAAACAGAAAATAACGGTTTCGGCAGCAGCTTTCAGCTTTATGACAACGGAACATTTATACTTTCCGTTTCCCCCTACAGCAGCTTTTTAGAAACGGGCTCCTTCGAATATCAGGGTGATCTTCTGATACTTACAAGTGAAGACGGTGAGCGTCGGTACGTTTTTGAAGTAAATTCCGACAGACTTACCTTCAGAAGAAACGAATCAACGGTGTACAAGCTCTTTACCGAGGATGATGTGCCCGACAAAAACGATTTCATCCTTTTTAATTAAACATCAGCAGTCCGTAATATTCTGCGGACTGCCTTTTGATATTATTAACAAATTTGTTACTTTACACGGAAAATATTTTAGTGTATTATATAGTAAATATGAACAAGGAGAGAAGTTTTTATGAACAGAAATTTCAAACGAGCTCTTTCATTATTGCTTACGGCAATTTTACTCATGAGCCTTTGCGCTCCTGCATTTGCAAAAGAAACCCAATGGATATCGCAGAGCCTCAGTGATATCCCCGTAATCAGAATCTCAGGTGACGGAGAGGTGCTTGTTGACGAAAACGGCAACAAGGTTTTCCATTACAAGGACTTTGCTTCCATTCTTGACAGCGGAGATGATGAAACAGAGGATGACAATTCGGTATCCGAAGCATTATCAAACATTCTTTATCCCTTTATCGTTGACGGTATCCTCTATGATAACTGGGAGCCATATTATGAGAACCTTCAGAAGGAAATCGGTGACCTTTTCAAAAATTCTCTTCTTGACAAGAACGGTAACCCCCAGTTCGGCACCGGTCTCAGACAGGAAAGAATTGACAAGATGAACAGGACAAGACACAATGATCAGGCATGGCGTACCGAGGACGGTCAGAAATACTACGTTCACGACAGATATTGGTTCTACTATGACTGGCGTCTTGATCCCATCGAAACCGCCGCTGTGCTCAAGGACTTTATTGACGATATTCTTGATTCAACGGGATGTAATGAGGTCGGTATAGTTGCAAGCTGTCTCGGTACAAACGTTGTTACGGCATATCTTGCAGTTTATCCCGAACACGCAGCCGCACATATCCGCGGTATTGCTTATGACGGAAGCGTTGTAGGCGGTGCGGAAATGCTCAGTGAAGCAATAAGCGGCAAATTCAACGTTGATGCAGCAGCAATCAACAGAGCTCTTATTGACTGTGGTGCAATCGGTCTTTTTGATGTTGACGGCTTTATAAACACAACCCTCGAAATGCTTGACAGAACAGGGGTTCTTGACGGTGTTATCGACAAGACAAAGGACTGGATATACTACAAATTAGTTGAGGGCGTTACCTCTGCACTTGCTCTTTCAACCTTCTACACCTGGCCTAACTACTGGGCATGCGTATCCACAGATGACTACGACACCGCTATGAAATACGTTTTCGGTGAGGAAGGCAGTGCAAAGAGAACCGAGTACGCAGGACTTATTGCAAAGCTTGAGAATTACAATGAAATCGTCCGTGAAAGAGTTCCCGAAATTCTCACAAATACCGTAAATAACGGCGTACACTTCGGTGTAATTTCAAAATACGGCTTCCAGACACTTCCCATCTGTGAAACAAATTATCTTGTTTCCGACCAGTTTGCTTCCGTAGGACGCACATCCTTCGGTGCAACAACGGGAACAATCTACAATGACCTTTCCGCTGACTATATTGCCGGCAGAACTGAAAAGGGCTTTGCAAAATACATTTCCCCCGACAATCAGATTGATGCATCAACCTGCCTCTTCCCCGACAGCACCTGGTTTATCAAGGGCTCAAGCCATTCCAACTGGTCTGACTGGGAATTAAGACTTCTTTATGATATTGCTTCATCAAAGGAACAGCTTACAATTGAAAATTCCTGCTGGCCCTCACAGTTTGTAGTTTACACCTATACAAATCCCGACATAGCATCTGACGGTGAAATTGCCGTTATGACAACAGAAAACTGCGACACTGAAAACTGGGAAGCACTCGAAAACATTGACAATCCTCCCAATTCAATCGGAAGATTCGTTGTTGCAATCACCGCATTTGCAAAATGGCTCGGCGCTCTGTTTATGAAGCTTTTCAACATTTTCTGATAAAAAAATAAAGGTAATACGGTTTTTCCGTATTACCTTTTTTATATTGCTTTAAGCTTATACCTCAAAATCAAGGCAGCTTCGGTGGGCAGTAAAGGGGCGCACCTTAGTGTTTGCAACCTCCTGATGAAGAGGGTGCGAAGCATAGAATTTAAGTGCCTGTTCACTTTCAAATGTAGAATCAAGCATTAAGTCCACGGTAGAGGAAGAAAGCCCCTCGGTGTTTACCTTAATGTCAACAAGCCCTTCTATCTTACCGGCTAGTCCCTCAAGACCCTCCTTGATTCCTGCCTTTATGCTCTTTTTTTCCTCGGGGGAAAATTCATCCTTTAAATTCCATAAAATAATGTGCTTAACCATATTTTACTCCTTGATTACGTCTATTTTTTCTATGCCGTAGTAACGGAAAATTTCAACCGTCGACTGCGTGAGCCTTTCACCGCATACCGCAACGGGTATTGCAGGCGGACAGGAAACAGATGGGGAGGCTAAAATTCTGCCCACGGCATTTTCCGTACATACCGATTCACTTTCCGAGAAAAGTGCCGTTTTAACTGCTATTGCCTGCTCTCCCCTTTTGTTTTCGGGGGCACGGGTGCAGATTTCCTCTTTTTCAGGAATTGCCAGAAGCACATTTTTTAATGACTCAAGCTCTGAATCTTCAATTTCGGGGGTGAGCATCATAACACAGAAATCGGGGTCGGAAAATTCACATTCAATTCTGCTTTTTCTCAATATATCGGCTATTTCCTCTCCGGTGTAGCCGTATTTTTTCGCATCGATTGTGATTTTCAGCGGCTCGCTTCCGAAAAGCGTATAGCCGTGATTTATAAGCTGCGCCTTAAGCTCAGAAAGCTTATCCGTAAAGGCACAAAGCTCATTTTTATATTCCCCTGCAAGCCTTGCATTCATTCTGTCAAGGGATGCTAAAATAAGATACGAGGGGCTTGTTGATGCAAAAAGCGCAATAGCCTTTTTTGCGTTATCACTTAAAAGCACGGGAGCGTTCTGCGATATATGAAGATATGCTCCGCCCGTCAGCGCCGAAAAGGTCTTGTGAGCAGAATCGCAGCACATATGGGCACCCATTGTTATGGGGTGGATATCCTCCGGAAGGAATTTAAGATATGCACCGTGGGCATTATCTACGGCTAAAAGCACACCGTATTCACGGCAGACCGCAGAAATACCCTTTATGTCGGAAATCACACCGAGATAATCGGGGCTTGTGATATAAACCGCTATGGGAAGTGTATCGGCATTTTCAAGCTCAAAACGAAGCCCTTCGGGAGTAATTACGCAGCTTACAAGCCCACTATTCACATCGGGATAAAGGAATTTTACGTCAATATCAAGAATAGCCGAAGCCGTCATAAACACCTTATGGGCGTTTCCCGCGGCAAAAACAAGCGGCCTTTTACCCTCAGATGCAGCCTGCATTTTTATAAGCGCAAGCATCGCTCTGATACAAAGGGATGAGCCCTCGGCTGAATATACCGTGGTTCTTGTGCCGAAAAGTTCCGTCACATTTTTCTGACTTTCACCTAAAATTCCCGTTTCGTGATAAAGCACGTCCGCACCGTCAATTTCGGTTAAATCACAGGCTTCGCAAAGACTGCCCTTCCCCTTGTGACCGGGTACGTGAAGTCTTACGAAACCGTCGTTTTTATATTTTTCAACAAAATCTGCAACAGGTGTGTTCATCATTCACCAAGTGTTTTTGCTGCTTCCAGCATAATTGCACATTCCATTCTCTTTCTGAAAAGGTCGCAGCCGTAGGAATATACACCGTTTACACTGCCTGTAGCGTGATATGCGTTTGCAGCACAGCCACCCGAGCAATAAAGCTTTGCCCAGCAATCGGCACATTCGGGACGGGTGTATACGTTACAGGCTAAAAATTCATCCTGAATTTCTGTGTTTGTAACACCCTCGAAAACGCTGCCGAGGCGGTATTTTTCCTCACCTACGAACTGATGGCAGGGATAAAGGTCACCCCAGGGGGTAACTGCCATATATTCCGTGCCCGAGCCGCAGCCCGAAACTCTCTTATAAATGCAAGGACCGCCCTTAAGGTCAATCATATAGTGATAGAAGGTAAAGGGCTTTCCTGCCTTATGTCGCTCGAGCATTAAAAGAGCAAGCTCCTCATACTGCTTCATAACGATTTCCTTATCCTCCTCGGTAAGCGCCGAGGGGTCATCGGAGGCACACACAACGGGCTCCATGCTGAGCTCCGTGAAGCCAAGCTCAAGCATTGTTCTGATGTCCTCCAAGAAATCGGGATTTGCGTGGGTAAAGGTACCGCGCATATAGTAGTTTTTATTATCTCTTGCCTTAACGAATTTCTGGAACTTGGGAACGATATATTCCCAGGAGCCTCTGCCCTGATAGTCCACACGGAAGCGGTCGTGTACCTCTTTTCTGCCGTCAAGACTTAAAACAACGTTGCTCATTTCGCGGTTTGAAAATTCAATTACGTCATCGTCAACAAGCATACCGTTTGTGGTGAGTGTAAAACGGAAATTCTTTCCCTTTTCCTTTTCAACGCTTCTTGCGTATTCCACAAGCTTTTTAACAACGTCGAAATTCATAAGGGGCTCACCGCCGAAGAAGTCAACCTCAAGGTTTCTTCTTGAGCCCGAATTTTCAATAAGAAAATCAAGGGCACGCTTTCCTACCTCAAAGCTCATGAGAGCACGGTCACCGTGATACTTGCCCTGACTTGCAAAGCAGTAGGAGCAGTTGAGATTACAGGTGTGAGCAATATGAAGACAAAGTGCCTTTACAACACCCGAGGTTCTTTTCTTAAGCTCTCCTGCAATGGGCTTGAAGGAGTCGGGTGTAAAAAGCTTACCTGCAGCCTTAAGAGCCTCAATCTGCTCAAGGCAATCTTCAATTTCTTCCCTTGTTACCTCGGGATTATCGGGATATTTTGCTAAAATCTCCGAAATAATTTCTTCCTTTGAGGAAGCTTCAAACATATTGATAATGTCAAAGGCTACCTCATCGACAACGTGAACGGAGCCTGAGCAGATGTCAAGCACAATGTTCATGCCGCCGAGCTTATATGAGTGTATCATAATATATTCTCCGATTCACAAAAAATGCCGCCAGTCGGCGGCAAAATCTGTTTAGTTAAAAATTAGTCCTGAGTCTTGTTTTCGCACTGCTGATTAGCAATACCGCAGCTTGTCTTGCAAGCAGACTGGCAGGATGTCTGGCATTCGCCGCAGCCGCCGTTCTTTGCGCTTTCGCAGAGATTCTTTGTTTCAATTGTCTGAATTTTCATATTTCATATCCTCCGATAACATTTTTGTTCATTTTATCACATACTTTTCAATAAGTCAATTAACATTACCAAAAAATATTCTAAAAAGTTCGGTTTGACAATAAGTTCCTGCGGTGATATAATCTATGCGTATTATTTTCACAGAAAGAGGCACAAAAATGACGTTTATTCTCAACAAAATCATATCACTTATTCTCGTTCCCCTCTACGTAAGTCCTTTTCTTCCCTTCCTGCACATCGCAAAGCTTTTCAATCTTCCTCAGGAAATAGTTTCCTTAAGTGAAAACGGCATAGGCAGTGAGGAAGACCCCGTATACCTTACCGCACACCGCGGTGTGCACGCAGAGGCACCCGAAAACACAATTCCCTCCTACGAGAAGGCAGTTGAATACGGCTACTATACCGCAGAATGCGATATCCGCCTTTCAAAGGACAACGAATGGGTGCTCAACCACAACGACACAACAAACAGAATGTTCTGTGAGCAGGCTAATATTTCCGACTACACCCTTGAAGAGCTTAAGACCTTCACCTACAAGCAGGGTGCTAATTTCTGGAAATACGAGAACCTTCGTATTGCAACGCTCAGCGAATACCTTGACGTATTTGTAGGCTCCTCCACCCGTCCCCAGATTGAAATCAAGGCAGAAAACTTCGATATGCTTTATAAAATCATCGACGAGCTTGAGGCAAGAGATATGCTCCGGCAGGCAATTATCATAAGCTTCGATTTCGAGCAGCTCAGGTATTTCGATTCACTTGGCAAGGGCATTGAGCTGTGGTATCTCTGTGACGAAATCACTCCCGAGGTTATAGCACAGGCAAAATCCCTCAATTCCGAGTGCTGGCTTTCTCCCAACTTTGAAAAGAATAATGCCGAATCTATTCAGCTTGCAATTGATGCAGGTGTAAGCTGCTCATTCTGGACAGTAAACACCCTCCAGGATGCAAAAATGCTTTACGATATGGGCATCCGCTATATTGAAACCGACGTATTCCGTAACTGATATTCACAGGGCACTCCTCAGAGTGCCTTTTTTGTTGTTGACTTATAAAGAAATTTAATTATAATATATACTGAATAACTTTGAGAGGAGAATTCTTTTGAAGCACCCCGAAATCGTAAACAAAATGACCCTTGAACAGAAGGCTGCTTTTGTTTCAGGTCTTGACTACTGGCACACACAGGGCTGTAAGGAGCTCGGTCTTCCTTCCATCAACATCACCGACGGTCCTCACGGTCTTCGTAAAAAGAACGAAAACAAGAAAACCTCCGACGGTATAGGACTTGGAAACTCCGTTCCTGCTACCTGCTTCCCTCCCGCATCCGCAACAGCATGCTCATGGGACCCCGAGCTTATTGAGTTTATGGGTAAGGCACTTGCAGACGAATGCCTTAAGGAAAAGGTTTCCGTAATCCTCGGCCCCGGCATGAACATCAAGCGTGCACCCACCTGCGGCAGAAACTTTGAATATTTCTCAGAGGATCCCGTGCTTGCGGGTAAGATGGCTGCAGGTCTTGTAAAGGGCGTTCAGTCAAAGGGCGTAGGCACTTCACTCAAGCACTATGCATGTAACTCACAGGAAGCATACAGAATGATTGTTGACGAGGTAGTTGACGAAAGAGCCTTAAGAGAGCTTTATCTTGCTGCATTTGAAATTGCAGTTAAGGAAGCAGCTCCCTGGACGGTAATGAACTCCTATAACAGAATCAACGGTGAATATGCTTCTCAGAACGCATACCTTCAGCAGAAGGTTTTAAGAGGCGAATGGGGCTTCGACGGTCTTATTGTTACCGACTGGGGCTCATCAGTTGACCGTATCCCCGGACTTATGTGCGGCACAGACCTTGAAATGCCCTCATCAGGCGGCTATAACACAAAGAAGATTATCGACGCAGTAAACAGCGGTGAGCTCAGCATCGAAGATCTCGACAAGAGAGTTGACGTTGTTGTTGACCTTATTGTCCGCTCAAAGCCCGCGCTTGAAAAGACAGTTAATTTCTCCTTCGACGACCATCACGCAGTAGCAAGAAAGGTTGCAGAAGGCTCTATGGTGCTTCTCAAGAACGACGACAAGCTTCTTCCCCTCAAAAATGGTATGAAGGTTGCAGTTATAGGTGAGCTGGCTTCCGCTCCCCGTTATCAGGGCGCAGGCTCATCAGTTATCAATCCCACAAAGCTCGACAACGCACTTGAGGAATTAAAGAAGCTCGGCGTTGACGTTACGTACGCAAGAGGCTACGAAAAGAGCAAGAACGAAATAAACGAGGCACTCTTTGCTGAAGCCAGGAAGGCTGCAGCAGAATGTGACGTTGCTCTCGTATTCGTTGGTCTTACAGAGGAATTCGAGGGTGAAGGCTACGACAGAGAAAACATCGAAATGCCCTCATCTCACAACGCTCTCGTAAGCGCAGTAGCAGAAGCTAACGCAAACACCGCGGTAGTTCTCGCAGGCGGCTCTGTAATCAATCTTCCCTGGATTAACGAGGTTAAGGCTCTTCTTGACACCCGTCTTGGCGGACAGGCTACAGGCAGTGCAACCGCAAATATCCTTACAGGTATCGTAAATCCCTCAGGTAAGACAAGTGAAACCTATCCTCTCTCCTACTCAGATAACCCCACCTACGGCAACTATCCCGCAGGTCCTGTTACAAGTGAGCACAGAGAATCCGTTTATATCGGCTACCGTTACTACGACAAGGCAAAGAAGGACGTTCTCTTCCCCTTCGGCTACGGTCTTTCATACACAAGCTTTGAATACTCCGACCTTCAGGTTTCCGCTGAAGCAATCAGCGATACTGATACACTTACAGTATCCTTCAAGGTTAAGAACACAGGCGACGTATTCGGTGCTGAGGTAGCTCAGCTTTACGTAGGTGATATTGAATCCACAATCTACCGTCCTCTCAAGGAGCTTAAGGGCTTTAAGAAGATTTTCCTTGAAGCAGGCGAAGAAAAGGAAGTTACTCTCACACTTTCAAAGAGAGATTTTGCATTCTTCAACGTTTATAGCGGTGAGTTCCAGGTAGAAAGCGGCGAATTCGCAATCCTTATCGGCTCATCCTCAAGAGATATCAAGCTTATCAAGACTATCACAGTAAGCTCAACAGATACTGCAACTATCCCCGACTACTCAGTAAGCGCTCCTGCATACTACACTGCAGACGTAGAAGGCATGAAGGGGGCACAGTTTGAAGCAGTTCTCGGTCGTCCTATTCCCAATCCCGAGCGCGACACAACAAAGCCTGTTGACATCTACTGCTGCCTTGATGATGCAAGACACACAAAGTGGGGCGGAAGAATCTGCAGACTTATTGAGGGTATGATGGCTAAGATGGGCTCAGACGCAAACGGCGACGGCAAGATGCTTGCTGCCATGGCAACACAGATTCCCATAAGAAACTTCATCGCCATGAGCATGGGCGTATTCTCCACAGGTATGGCAGACGGTCTTCTTATGATTCTCAACGACGACAAGTCAAGCTTCATCGGTCTTATGAAGATTATTGCGAAGATCGGTCCTGCAATCACAAAGCTTCCCGCTCTTATCAAGTCCATCTGATAATCGGATAAACAAAAAACAGTCATTTCTCCGAAAGAAGAAGTGACTGTTATTTTTTACTGTCTGAAAACAACGGTGAACACCGTGCCGTTTTCAATATCGCTTGTAACCGAAATATCTCCGCCGTGAAGCAAAGCAAGATTTTTACAGATTGAAAGGCCAAGCCCGTAGCCGCTGCCCGACGTTCTTGCCTTGTCCGAGCGGTAGAAGCGTTCAAAAATATGAGGAATATCCTCCTCGGGAATGGGTGTACCCGTGTTTTTTGCAGAAAGATAAATATTATAGCCAATACCCTTTCTGAGTCGATACACACGGCGTCGCTTCAGAGTAAGCGAAACCTCACCGCCCACGTCAGCATATTTCACCGCATTATCAAGAAGTATGTGCACAATCTGACGAAGGGCAACGATGTCGCCGTTTATGTGAATACTCTTGTCGATGTCGCAGCTGAGATAAACTCCCTTTTCAAAAGCAACAGGCTCAAACTGAAGCCCCAGCTGCATAGCCACGTCGGAAAGATTTACGTCTGAATACTGCTTTTTCATAGCCGCATCATCGGTTTTCGCAAGCATAAGAAGCTTTTCTACGAGGTCGCGCATATGAACCGCCTCCTCATAGGTGCTGTTGACCCACTGAAGCTGGCTTTCAACAGTATCTGCCTTGTGTGACTGCAGTATTCCGTTATTTGTCAATATAACCGTAAGGGGTGTTTTAAGCTCGTGAGATGCATCGGCAATAAAGTTCTTCTGCTGGGCCCATGCCCTTTCCACGGGCTTAAGGCTCATTGCCGCAAGAAATCTCATTATAAGCCACAAGAAGATTGTAGCAAGCAGCATAAACACCGCACCGTCAACAAGAATTACCTTAAGATATGAAAAGTAAAGCGTTGAATCGGCAAAGGCAATCCGGCTGCCGTCGGTAAGCTCGTTCCTGTGATAGAAGAGATTGAATTCATTCACGTGACCGAAATCCGCCTCAGAGCGCAGTACTCTTTCAACCGCCCTCGACACAATAGACTCGTCCATATTTGCACGGCCGAACTCAAGAATTGTGATATTGCCCATTTCCTTAGTTTCAACCACGCAGATGTTTGCCGCGTGCAGAGCAAAAAGGGAGTCGTTTTCATTTCCCTTGCCAATTTCGGGAGCAACGGTTATGTCCTCTGCCGCAGTATAGGTCTGCAGCACCGATTTCATATCAAGGGTAATCGACATTAAAAATGCACTGCCCGAAACAATGTAAAACACAGCAAGCACGCCGGAAATAATAAGCATTGAAATAGTGACGTATCGGCGCTTAAGCTTTTTAAGCATTACTCTTTACCTCAAGACGGTAGCCTATTTTTCTTAAGGAGGCTATCTCTATTCTACTTTCAATAAATTCAAGCTTTTTTCTGAGGAAGGATATATAAACCTCAACGTTATTGTCAACCGCATTGGAATCATAGCCCCATACCTTGATAATAAGGTCATCCTTTGTTGTGACAATACCGGGAGCAGACATAAATATTTTCATGATTTCAAATTCCTTGAAATTCAGATGAACACTCTTTTCACCGCAGGAAAGGTCGCAGGTTGAAAGATTGAGCGTTGTTCCCTCAAAGGAAATCTCGTCAAGCACAACCTCACCCTGACGTCTTGTAAGCGCTCTGATACGTGCCAGCAGCTCCTCAGGGTCAAAGGGCTTTGTCATATAGTCGTCAGCCCCCGAATCAAGTCCCTTTACCTTATCGGCAATCTGGTCCTTTGCAGTAAGCATAAGAATGGGAGTTGCGATTTTTTCCTTGCGAAGCCTTTCGGCAAGCTCATAGCCGTTCATAACGGGAAGCATAACGTCAAGAATAATGATATCATATATCCCGCTTACCGCATAATCGTAGCCGTCACCGCCGTCGAAGGCCAGGTCAACCATATATTTCTGCTCCGAAAGAATGTGCTGAAGCGCCTGTGCAAGACGCTTTTCATCCTCAACTACCAGTATCTGCATAACGTCCTCCTCAACTGATTTATTATATTATTACATAAATATTCTTCTCAATCAAGACTTTATTACGGTGAACTTAAAACTGTCTTAAATACCTGTTTACAACAGCCACCGTGAGGTATATACTATAAAAAACAACACAAGGAAGAAAAATACAATGCTCAAAAATTTACCCGATTTAATAAAAGAATTTGCATCAACCCCATATCTTGCTCACAACGGCATTGAGCTTTGCGAATATTCTAAGGGCCGGTGCCTCGGCAGAATTAAGCTTGAGCCGCACCACCTGAATCTTCACAAGACTATGCACGGAGGATGCGTTTTTTCACTTGCAGATGCAATTGCAAGCTATACTGCGATGAGTCTGGGCACAATTGTAACCACGCAGAGCGGCTCAATAAACTACCTGTCCCCCGTAAAGGACACGGAATATATTTACTGCGAGGGAAGGGTTATAAAGGCAGGCAGAACTGTAACGGTAGTACGCACCGAGCTTTATGACGACAGTAAAAGGCTTCTCGCCGACGGCAGCTTTTCCTGCTTCGTGCTTGCGCAAAGATAACCAAAAAACGGAGATACTCTGACGTATCTCCGTAATTTTATGCTCTTTTAATTTTTCTTGAAAGGGTCTTTTCAAAGGGTATTTCACGCAGCAGAACCGACTCAATCTGCTTATATGAGGGCAGCTCCTTGAGTGCGTGCTTTATGTCGACCTCAATTTCCGCAGGTGACTTTTCGGGCTCCTCCTCACAGTAAATCTCTGCAATAAGGGCAACCTCCTCACCGTGGAAATTTCTTCTTGCCTTAACTACAACCTCTGATATGTATGCAATGCTCATTATAAGGTTTTCTATTTCCTCCGGGAAAATATTTTTTCCGTTATTAAGCACTATAAGATTCTTTTTTCTGCCCGTGATAATAAGCATATCATCCTTTGTGAGTCTGCCGTAGTCCCCTGTTCTGAACCAGCCGTCCTTGAACGCCTCCTCAGTCTGCTTGGGGTTCTTATAATATCCGAGCATTACGTTGTCACCCTTAAGAAGGATTTCACCCTCACCGTTTTCGTCGGGCTTATCTATTTTCCACTGCACACAGGGCAGTCTGTGCCCTACGCTTTCAAAGGAATTATCGGCAAAGGAATTTACACTTACAAGGGGTGAGCATTCCGTAATACCGTAGCCGCCGATAAGTGTGATACCGATAGTATCAAAAAACTCACCGATTTCCTTTCTTATTGCAGCGCCGCCGCAGATAATAAGCTTAAGATTTCCGCCGAATTCCTCTAAAATCTCGGCAAACACCTTTCTTCTTACGTCAACACCTATCTTACGCAAAAGCTTTGTAAGCTTCACACCGAAATTGAATTTTGCTTCCTTGCCCTGCTTTTTTACGTTTCTCTGAATACCGTTTATAAACATCTCGGCAAACAAAGGAACAATAATAATATAGTCGGGCTTGAAAAGCTTGAAATCGGCAAGCACCTGCTTAAGGGAGGTATTTATGCACATTGTTGCACGACAATGGATTGACGAAAAAATATCAACGACCGCCTCATAGGTATGACACATAGGAAGCACTGAAAGACCTGTTGTAAGCACGTTACATACCTCAAGTCCGTAGTTTACCTCGGCAATAAGGTTATTTTCGGAAAGCATAACACCCTTTGATGCACCCGTTGTGCCCGAGGTAAAAACAAGAAGCTTCATAGCATTCCTGTCCTCATTCACGCTGGACTCAAAATTGTCAGTTCCTGCCTGTCTTCCCATTTCCATTACGCGGTCATAGGAAATGAATCTGCCGTCATCCACGTCCTTGTCAAGACAGATGAAATATCTGATATTCGGGAGCTTATCAGCATTTTTCATAAGGCTTTCGGCAGTTGAGCTGTCGTAGAAAACTGCAATACTGTCACTTACTCTGAGAACGTTTACAAGGTCGTTTTCGGGAAGCTCCTTGTCAACGGGGACGAAAACACCCTTTGACTGAAGACGTGCCATATATGACACTATCCATCTGTAGGAATTCTTGGCTGCACATGCGATATGCCCGTCAGAAAGACCGAGCTCACAAAGGCCCGATACGAGATAACGGGTATCATCATAAAACTCACGGAAGGTAACCTCTGCGATTTCCTTACGCTTTTTGCGGTATTTGAAGGCAATTTTGTCGCCGTCCTCGGCGGCTGCCATCTGAACCATTTGTCTGATTGAATCAATTTTTGAATAAGCCATAGAATTCTCCCGAAAAAATCGACACTATAAACCGAATGTGTTGCTTTAATACTACATTGTCAAATTTAATCGAGAATTAACAATATATTAATTTCTATGAACAAAATATGTCCTATTTGTTAACATCTGCAAATTACTTTATTTAATTATAATGATTATAAATATATATACTATTGTAGTTGACTTTGACAACGTAAAATGTTAAATTATAAGGTATTATGATACAAAAACTGTATCTACTTTTCAGTAAAACACGAAAGGACAGATTATGCCTATTACAGAGATTCTGCAGAAGAATGCAGACTTTTATCCCAATGATACGGCTCTTGTTGAAATTAACCCCAAGCTTGACAACAAGACGAAAATGACCTGGAGAGAATATTCTCTTATCGTAACAGATCCTCAGCAGGCATACAGACGAGAAATGACCTGGGGTGAATTCAATAAGACCGCCAACCGCTTTGCAAACCTTCTTCTTACCCGAGGCATAAAAAAGGGCGACAAGGTTGCAATTCTTATGATGAACTGCATCGAATGGCTTCCCGTATATTTTGGTGTATTAAGAACAGGCGCGGTTGTAGTTCCCCTCAACTACCGCTATACTGCGGAGGAAATCAAATACTGTATAAACAAGGCTGATGCCGATTTTATAGTTTTCGGACCTGAATTCACAGGACGTATTGAGGAAATCTGCCACAGAGTACCCCGTGTAAAGATGTGGCTTTACTGCGGTGAGGACTGTCCCTCATTTGCCGACAGTCTTGACGAGCTTATCTCCTACTGCTCCTCAAAGACACCCAAAATCCGCATAACCGACGAGGATGACGCAGCAATCTACTACTCCTCGGGTACAACAGGCTTTCCCAAGGCAATCCTTCACGCACACAAGGCATTAATGCATTCTTGTATGACCGAGCAGGCACATCACTCGCAGACAAAGGATGACGTGTTCCTTCTCATTCCTCCCCTTTATCATACAGGCGCAAAAATGCATTGGTTCGGCTCATTCCTTGTAGGCGCAAAATCTGTTATTCTCAAGGGCATCAAGCCCGAGTGGATTATAAACACCGCACACGAGGAGAAGTGCTCAATCGTATGGCTTCTCGTTCCGTGGGCACAGGATATACTTGATGCAATCGACGCAGGTGAAATTGACCTTTCACAGTACGACTTATCCCGCTGGCGCCTTATGCACATCGGTGCTCAGCCTGTTCCCCCCTCACTTATCAAGCGCTGGAAATCAGTATTCCCCCATCACGAATACGATACCAACTACGGTCTTAGTGAGTCAATCGGTCCCGGCTGCGTACACCTTGGTGTAGAAAACATACATAAGGTTGGTGCAATCGGTAAGGCAGGCTACGGCTGGGAGGTAAAAATTGCCGATGAAAACGGCAACGACGTTGCAAACGGTGATGTAGGTGAGCTTGCAGTCAAGGGTCCCGGCGTTATGAAATGCTACTATAATGACGAAAAGGCTACAAACGAAATTCTTCACGGCGAATGGCTCTATACAGGCGATATGGCTATGCGTGACGAGGACGGCTTCATCTTCCTTGTTGACCGTAAGAAGGACGTTATCATCTCAGGCGGTGAAAACATCTACCCCGTACAGATTGAGGATTTCTTAAGAAAGCACGACTCAATAAAGGACGTTGCGGTAATCGGTCTTGCACACGCACGACTGGGTGAAATTGCAGCGGCTATAATCGAGGTCAAGGAGGGCTTCAGTCTTACAGAGGATGAGGTAAACGATTTCTGTCTTGACCTTCCCCGTTACAAGCGTCCTCAGAAAATTATTTTTGCTGACGTTCCCCGTAATCCCACAGGCAAAATCGAAAAGCCTGCTTTAAGAAAGAAATATCAGAGTGAAAATCTCATAAAAATGCAGAACGAAATCAATTAAGGTGATAAAATGAAAAAGTTAATGCTCGGAAACGCAGCCGTTGCCCGCGGTTGCTATGAAGCAGGTGTAAGGGTTGTTTCATCATACCCCGGCACACCCAGTACGGAAATTACCGAAAATGCGGTAAAATATAACGAAATCTACTGCGAATGGGCTCCCAACGAAAAGGTCGGCGCAGAGGTAGCAATCGGCGCGGCTATTGCAGGCGCAAGAGCTATGACCTGCTGCAAGCACGTTGGTCTTAACGTTATGGCTGACCCCGTATTCACAGCATCATACACAGGTGTAAACGGCGGTCTTGTAATTGCTGTTGCAGACGACCCCGGAATGCACTCCTCACAGAATGAGCAGGATTCCCGTCACTATGCAAAGGCTTCAAAGATTATGATGCTCGAGCCCTCCGACTCTTCCGAATGTAAGGAATTCACAAAGCTCGCATTCGAGCTCAGTGAAAAGTACGATACTCCCGTTTTCCTTCGTCTTACCACAAGAGTTTCTCACTCACAGAGCCTTGTTGAGCTTTGCGACAGAGAAAACGACGAGCTCAAGGCATACGAAAAGAATCCCGCAAAGTATGTTATGATGCCCGGCAACGCTATAAAAAGACACGTTGACGTGGAAAACAGAATGAGAGCACTTGAGGAATATGCAGAAGCTGCTCCCATCAACACAGTAGAGGATAACGGTGCAAAAATCGGTATCATCACATCAGGTGTTACTTATACGTACGCAAAGGAAGCCCTCGGCACAAGCGCAAACTTCCTCAAACTCGGTATGGCTTATCCTATGCCCGTAAAGCTTATAAAGGACTTTGCAGCAAAGTGCGATAAGGTATACGTAATTGAAGAGCTTGACCCCTTCATTGAAGAGCACTGCAGAGCAAACGGCATTGACGTAATTGGCAAGGAATGCTTCACACTCTTAGGTGAATACAGCGTAAACCTTATAAAGAAGGTTGTACTCGGTGCTGAAATTACCGAAATAAAGCCCGAGCCCATTCCTGTACGCCCTCCCGTCATGTGTGCAGGCTGCCCCCACAGAGGTACCTTCTACGTGCTTAAAAAGCTCGGTCTTACCGTTTCAGGTGACATCGGCTGCTACACTCTCGGTGCTGCTGCTCCCCTTTCAGCAATTGACACAACAATCTGTATGGGTGCTTCAATCAGTGCCGATCACGGTATGGCAAAGGCAAGAGGCGCGGAATTCAACAAGAAGCTTGTTTCCGTTATCGGTGACTCAACCTTTATGCACTCAGGCATCACAGGTCTTATTGATATCGTTTACAATAAGGGCGCAAACACAGTTCTAATTCTTGATAACTCCATCACAGGTATGACAGGTCATCAGGAAAACCCCACAACAGGCAGAACAATCAGAGGCGAGGCTACAAAGCAGGTTGACCTCGAGCTTCTCTGCAAGGCAGTAGGCATTGATAACGTTGTTATTGCCGATCCCTTCGACGTAAAGAATTTTGAAAGGATTGTAAAGGAAGAAACCGCAAAGGACGAGCCCTCAGTTATTATTGCTCAGCGTCCCTGCGCTCTTCTCAAGACAGTAAAATACACCGGCAGATGCAAAATCACAGACAAGTGCAAAAACTGCAAGATGTGCCTCAAGGCAGGCTGTCCTGCAATCACAGTAAAGGACGGCAAGCCCGTAATTGACCCCACACAGTGCAACGGCTGCGGTCTTTGCGTAAACATCTGTCCCTTTGACGCTATAGAAAAGGAGGAGGCTTAAATGGAAACAAAAAGCATTATGATCGTCGGAGTCGGCGGTCAGGGAACACTTCTTGCAAGCCGAATCCTCGGTAATGCAGTTATTTCACAGGGCTACGACGTTAAGGTATCAGAGGTACACGGAATGAGTCAGCGTGGCGGCTCCGTTGTAACCTACGTGCGCTACGGTGAAAAGGTAAGCTCTCCCATTATTGACAAGGGCGGCGCAGATATGATTTTAGCCTTTGAGCTTTTAGAAGCAAAAAGAGCTCTTCCCTTCCTTAAGGATGGCGGCAAAATCATCGTAAACAATCAGCAGATTGATCCTATGCCCGTTATCATCGGCGCCTGCGAATATCCTGCCTCCCTTGAAGAAAACCTCAAGGAAAATGCAGATACAACAATTGTAGATGCACTCTCGCTTGCAAAGCAGGCAGGCAATCAGAAGGCTGTAAACGTTGTTCTCATCGGCGTTATGGCTAAAAACTGGGACATCCCCTACGAGGTTTGGACAGAAACTATCAGAAATACAGTGCCCGAAAAATTCCTTGAAGTAAATCTTAAGGCATTCGACCTGGGCTACAATTCATAAGGAGCAAGAAAATGAAAGAATTAAACAGAAAAATTGAACATCTTTCCGATTCCGTTATCAGAAGAATGACAAGAATTTCAATGGAATGCGGTGCTATCAACCTTTCACAGGGCTTCCCCGATTTTGACCCTCCCAAGTTCATTATGGATAACCTTGCAAGAGTTGCATCCGAGGGCCCTCACCAGTACTCCCCCACATGGGGCGCATATAACTACCGCGCAGCAGTTGCTAAGAAGGTAGGCACCTTTATGGGCATAGAGCTTGACCCTGACAAGAACGTTCTCGGCACCATCGGCAGCACAGAGGCTATGATGGCTACTATGATGGCTATTTCAAACCCCGGCGATAAGATTGTTATCTTCTCCCCCTACTTTGAAAACTATGCCGCGCAGAGCCTTTTCAACTCCATTGAGCCTATCTTCGTTCCCCTTGTGCCCCCCTCATTCACATTTGACGCAGACAGACTCGAGGAGGCATTCAAGGACCCCAAGACAAAGGCTATGCTTCTTTGCAACCCCTCAAACCCCTCAGGCCGTGTATTCACAAGAGAAGAGCTTCAGACAATTGCTGACCTTGCAATAAAGTATGACGTTATCATCATCACTGACGAGGTTTACGAGCACATTATCTTCGAGCCCCATAAGCACACTTACATTGCTTCTCTTCCCGGAATGTGGGAAAGAACAATCTGCTGCTCATCACTGTCAAAGACATATTCAATCACAGGCTGGCGTCTTGGCTACATCGTAGCCTGCGAGGAGCTTATGAACCGCTGCAAGAAGATTCACGACTTCCTTACAGTTTGTGCTCCCTCTCCCCTTCAGGAGGCTATTGTAGCAGGACTTGAAGCACCTATGTCATACTACAAGGAGCTTCAGGACCACTACACACATATGAGAGATATCTTCGTAGGCGGTCTTCGCGACCTCGGTTGGAAGTTCACAGAGCCCGAAGGATCATACTTTATGATGGTTGACATCTCCGAATTCCAGAAGGGTATGACAGACATTGAGTTCTGCGAAAAGCTTGCATACAAGGTAGGCGTTGCGGCTGTTCCCGGCTCATCCTTCTTCAAGGAGGACGTAAACCACCTCGCCCGCTTCCACTTCGCAAAGAAGGACGAAACACTTTACGAGGCTCTTGAAAGACTTTCAAAGCTTAAGGACCTTATGTAACATAAAAAAAGAGCACTCCGAAAGGAGTGCTTTTTTATTGCTTTTTATCAGAAGCCGTAATATCTGAGCCACTTTATGTAAAGGGGCATCCAGGCGTCTGCAAGAGGCTGATTTTCGGCTGTGCCGAGTCCGTGTCCGCCATAGGGGAAGACGTGCAATTCACAGGGAATCTGCGCCTTAATAAGGCTTGAAGCAAGACGCAGGGAGTTTTCGGGATTTACCGCGCCGTCCTCGGCAGTATGCCATAAAAATGCGGGAGGAGTGTCCTCACGGACAATATTTTCAGAGGAAAGCTTTTCTATCATTTCCTTATCGGGATTTTCCCCTAAAAGGTTATAAAGTGAGCCTAAATGCGTAATTTCGGGATTCATTGATGCCACGGCATAGCAGGGTGCAAAGGTATCGGGACGGGATGAAACACGGTCGATTTCGTCACCCTCCTTGAGTCCGTAATCAAATCTAAGACCTGTCATACAGGTAAGATGTCCGCCTGCAGAAAAGCCCATTGTACCGATTTTTTCGGGGTCTATTCCCCATTTATCTGCATTGTATCTTATAAGCCTTATAGCTCTTGCCGCATCTGTTTCCATTACGGGGTGCTTATAGGGAGCAATTCTGTAGGTAAGATATGCAGCTGAAATACCGTTGTCATTAAGATATCGGCAGATAGCATCACCCTCGTGGTCAATGCAGACAAAGCCGTAGCCGCCACCGGGAATTACAAGCACAAAGCCGTTTTTCTTGCCGTTATCAAGAAAATATTCGGTAATTGACGGAGGCTCCTGATTGTATTCGGGATTAAAATAAGGAACGTCCTTTTCCCAAAGATATATCTTATTTTTCATAGCATCACCTTTTTTCTATCGTATATTTCGATATTAGCATTTCACGTGCACGTTGTCAAACAAAAAAAGAGAGAAGCCGTACAGCTCCTCTCTGAAAAATGTCAGATTGACTTATTTTACCATGCTTGCGATTTCTGCTGCGAAATCGTCAACCTTCTTTTCAATGCCTTCGCCCTTTTCGAAACGAGTGAAGCTCTTAACTGCAACGTCTGCACCGAGAGCCTTTGCTACTGATGCTACGTAGCCCTTAACGTCACCGTCGAAGAGATCGGAACGAACGAATGCCTGCTCAAGAAGGCAAACTTCCTTGATCTGCTTTGAAAGACGACCCTGTACAAGACCGTTGAAGATCTTGTTTTCAACAATTTCAGCCTTCTTGGAAACTGCAAGCTCAGCAAGAGCAGCGTATGCTTCCTTGGAGATGAAGTTGAAGAAATTCTTTCTCTGCTGCTGGTCAAGACCCTGGTAGATAGTTGTATCCTCTTCATTCCACTTCTTTGTGTCAATTACTTCAGCGATAAGGCTGTTAAGAATGGGCACGGGAAGAGAATCGGGCTTGTTGAGAGCGCTTTCAATTGTGATGTTTTCCATCTTTGCGAGCTCTTCAGCAGAGATATCATCCTTGCTTAAGAATTCGGGGTTCATAGCAGCTGCCTGCATAGCAATATTCTTGCCCATTTCAGCAAATTCTGCCTTTGCTGCAGTAGCATCATCTGTATCAAAAGCAACGATAACACCGATGGAGCCGCCGGCGTGGATATAAGTTACTGTGTGACCTTCAACAACAGCGAATCTTCTAACCTTAAGGTTTTCACGAAGAGCAAGGAATACTTCCTGAACTTCCTGTTCAACTGTCATTTCGGAATCAACAACCTTTGTAGCAAGAAGAGCTTCAAGGTCAGCGGGCTTTGTTGCAAGAACAGTCTTAGCAACCTTAGCGGAAAGTTCTACGAAGGGAGCACCCTTAGCAACGAAGTCTGTTTCGCAGTTAAGCTCAACAAGTACGCCTGCCTTGTCATCTGCGCAAGTTGCAACGATACCTTCTGCTGCAACACGGCTTGCCTTCTTAGCAGCGGAAGCAAGACCCTTTTCTCTGAGAATATCAATAGCCTTGTCGATATCACCGTCTGTTTCAACAAGAGCCTTCTTACAATCCATCATACCAACGCCTGTCTTCTCACGAAGAGCCTGAACGTCTTTAGCTGTAAATGCCATTTTAATTTCCTCCTGATTAACTTATTTTATCGAAAATAAGCCCGCACATAGTACGGGCTATTAAAATTATTCTGCGAATTCTGCTGTTTCAACTGCTGCTTCTTCAGCTGCTTCAACTGCTACTTCACCCTGACGGCCTGCGATAACTGCATCAGCCATAGCGCCTGCGATGAGCTTTACTGCTCTGATAGCGTCGTCGTTGCCGGGGATTACGTAGTCAACCTCGTCGGGATCGCAGTTTGTGTCAACGATAGCAACGATCGGAATACCGAGCTTCTTTGCTTCAAGAACTGCAATTCTTTCCTTTCTGGGGTCTACGATGAACATAGCTGCGGGCTGCTTCTTCATTTCTGTGATACCGCCCATGAACTTTTCGAGCTTTTCTCTTTCGTGCTTAAGCTTGATAACTTCCTTCTTGGGGAGAAGATCGAATGTGCCGTGTTCTTCCATCTTCTTGAGCTGCTCAAGTCTCTTGATTCTTCTCTTGATTGTGCTGAAGTTTGTGAGCATACCGCCGAGCCATCTTGCGTTAACGAAGGGCATGTTGCAACGCTCTGCTTCTTCCTTGATGGAATCCATAGC
>JAZTWN010000091.1:0-3514 GCA_045635905.1 Acutalibacteraceae bacterium | reverse complement strand
TTTATTATATATAAAGAAAAAAGTGCCGACTTTTGCCGGCACTCAGAATAATTCAGTTTTCACCGCGTTCACGGATAACAAGTCTTGTAGGAGTACCCTCAAGACCAAAAACCTCACGGATCTGATTATCAAGATAACGCTGATAGCTGTAATGGAAAAGCTCCTTGTTATTGACAAATGCAACAAACGTGGGCGGACGCGTGGAAGCCTGAGTCATATAGTAAACCTTAAGACGCTTGCCCTTATCCGTGGGAGGCTGAACACGCGCCTGCGCATCAGCAAGCACCTGATTTAGTCTGCCCGTGGGAATTCTTACTGCATTCTGATCGTCAACGTACTTGATAAGCTCAAAAAGTCTGTCAAGTCGCTGACCTGTTTTTGCGGAAATAAAGATAATAGGAGCGTAGGACATAAACGAAAAATCGTTCATAAGCTTCTTACGGTAAGCATCCATGGTCTTGCCGTCCTTTACGTATGCATCCCATTTGTTAACCGCAATAATACAAGCCTTACCTGCCTCATGAGCAATACCTGCAACCTTTGAGTCCTGTTCAGTAAAGCCCTCGAGGGCATCAATCATAATTACACAAACGTTTGCACGTTCAACGGCTGCAACAGCACGCATTACGGAATATTTTTCAATCTGATCGTCAACCTTGGATTTACGGCGAAGACCCGCAGTATCGATAAACATAAAATTGCCGTGCTGATTTGTTACCTTGGTGTCGGTAGCATCTCGGGTGGTGCCTGCTATATTTGAAACAAGCATTCTTTCCTCACCGCAAAGTGCATTTACAAGAGAGGATTTGCCAACATTAGGCTTACCGATGAGCGCAACCTTGATGGTATCATCGTCCTCATCAACAATTTCAGGCTCGGGGAGATGCTTGAGCACCTCATCAAGAAGGTCGCCTGTACCGTGACCGTGAACAGAAGATACAGCCACAGGGTCACCAAGACCAAGATTATAAAATTCGTAAAAATCAGCGGGAACGGCGCCGAGAGAGTCGCACTTATTAACACAAAGCACGATAGGCTTACCGCTCTTGAGGAGCATAGAGGCAACCTCGGCATCTGTAGCAACAACGCCTGTTTTTACATCGCAAACAAAAATAATTGCATCAGCGGTTTCGATAGCTATCTGAGCCTGTCTTCTCATCTGAGAGAGGATTATATCGTCAGAATAGGGTTCAATACCGCCGGTATCAACAATAAGAAATTTCTGATTGAGCCATTCGCAATCAGCGTAAAGTCGGTCCCTTGTTACACCGGGACGGTCATCTACGATTGCAAGGCGCTTACCGCTTAGTTTATTGAATAAGGTCGACTTGCCGACGTTAGGTCTGCCGACAATAGCAACAATTGGTTTAGCCATAAAATTACATCCCGGAAGCTCCGGCCTTTCTTAATTTCTGATTCCGATAAACGTATCAATAAGTGAGGATGCATCACAGGGCGCTACAATCACCTTTGTATCAAGCTCCCTTTCTACATCTTCAACGGATACGTCATCAAGAAAAATTAACTCTTTACTGCTTTTAAACATAACAGATGGCAAAAGCAGATACTTTTTACTGAAATTCTTCGATTTAAGATAGCTTATAAGATCATTACCTGTAATAAGACCTGCAACAGTTACACTGTCACCGAAGAAATCATTGACAACACCGTAAATTTCAATCTCAGATGAGGTAAATTTCTTACAGAAGGCTTTGCTTATTTTATTAATCAAATCATAAGCAGCAACGCCTGTAGCCATAGCAAAATCACGCTTGCAGTCATCTGCTTGTGCCTCATCAAGATTTTCAAGAAATTCCCTTTCCATACAGGTGAGAAGACCTACGCCGTTATCAAGCTGAGGAAAATCACGGTAATATTCATATTCAGGCAAGACTCTACCTGCAATCTGAAAAAATTCATCTGATGGATAAGCAAGCTTATCTCTACCCTGCTCAATAAGCTTTTTATTAAAGCTGTCAATTGCGTCAATTACTGCCGCAGCAGTGATTTTATCAAAGGACTCAAGAGGATAAAGCCCCTCACGGTGCTTTGTAAGCCCTACAGGAACAGCAGCGATGCTTTTTACACCTTCAAGCTCAGAAAGCTTTTTAAGAGAATAAAGAAGCTCGTCACCGTCATTGATTCCGGGACACAGTACAAGCTGAGCATTGACGGTTATCCCGGCATCTGAAAATCTTTTAAGATACGATAAAGCCTCACCTGCATGAGGATTCTTCATCATTTTCACCCTGAGCTCAGGGTTCATTGTATGAACAGATGCATTTACGGGACTTATATGCATCCTTATTATTCTGTCTACATCCTTTTCGGTAAGATTTGTAAGCGTGATATAATTGCCGAAAAGAAATGAAAGTCTGGCATCATCATCCTTGAAATAAAGGCTTTCACGCAAGCCCTTGGGAAGCTGATCGATGAAGCAGAAAATACAGGAATTTTTACAACGTCTGTGCTTGTCCATAAGGTATGTTTCAAAGGAAAGTCCGAGTCTGTCGCAAGCATTAAGGCCTCTTGCAACAAATTCTCTGATTTTTCCGTCGGGTGAGCTGAAAACAACACGCATAACGTCATCGGTATAAAACCGGTAGTCGAGAACGTCAGTAATCTCATTTCCGTTGATGCTTATGAGCATATCTCCGGGTCGGACACCCTTATTTGCACAGATACTGTTTTTTAAGACCGCAAAAACCTTTACAGCCAAAATATCACCACCGAATTGAATAGCAAAGCGGCGGGGAAGATTTCACTTCTCCGCCTGCGCTATAAAGTACAAGATTCTCCGTTAATATATAATTACGGAAATAAGAATCAGTCTTCGACAGCAACTACCTGACGGCCGTTGTAATAGCCGCAAGCAGGACAAAGTCTGTGAGATCTCTTATATTCTCCGCACTGAGGACACTTCTCGATAGCGGGAGCAGAAATCTTCCAAACATTATTACGTCTCTTATCTCTTCTTGCCTTTGAAACTCTTCTTGCAGGAACTGCCATTTTTATTTCCTCCTATCAGGATATTAATTATTCATTAAATAAATCTTTCAACGAATCCCATCTTGAATCCGTCGGTGTACTGCATGAGCACTGACCAACATTAAGGTCCTGTCCGCAGATACTGCATAAGCCCTTACAGTCATCCTTGCACAAAAAGCGTGAAGGGATTGCAAGATATATATCCTCGCTGACAAGCTCATCAAGCACAAGACGCATTCCGTCAAGAACGATAAACTCATCATTATCCTCGTTTTCTGCATTAATAAGCAAGGTATGATTTACAGGTATTTTAGCATGTCTGAGTAAAGGTTTATTGCACTTGGCACATGAAGTGGAATAATCAAATCTGGCATCCGCCTGCAAATACACAATGCCTGTTCTGTTAAAAACAGAGCCTGTGACCTTTACGGGAGTAACAATGCTTTCATCCTCAAGAGAAAAGCTATAGTCTATCTGTAAACTTTCACCGTCATTATTGAATACAGCATCAAGTTCAAGATACACC
>JAZTWN010000090.1:0-18927 GCA_045635905.1 Acutalibacteraceae bacterium | reverse complement strand
TCAATAAAACCCGAATTCATAAAAAGCTTCATTGAAGCGGTATTTTTCTCGTCTATTGAAACCCGAATTTCATTAAAATCAAGACCGGTTTTGCCGTCTGTTACAAGCTTTACCATATCCGAGCCGATTCCTTTGTTCTGATACTCGGGAAAAACAACAAGAGCAAGATATAAAATACTGTCATATAAATCACACTGAACAGTACCAACCAACACTCCTTCACAGTATACCTTGTAAAAAGAAGCATTTTCCGATTCTGTTACGTAAGTCCAGAATTTCTCTTTATTAATCTCAACAAATCGTTCTACTGATGGCTTATCGTAATTTTCTTTTATTATCTCAAGCTCATTATCTTCCGTGCTCTTAAGTTTAATAAATTTAAGCTCATTCATATTTAACCCTCAATTAATTTTCCTGACCACAAAAACAGCCGCTCTGAAAATTCTTTAAATTCGGCAGCTCCTCCGTTTTTGAGTAACGAATAAACTTCAAGAACAAACCTTTCATCTTTGTCAGAGTGCTGCAGCAATTCCTTCTGACAACTAAAATAATTTCCCGTTCTTCTGAAAACAGTTGCCTGTACAATAAATGATGCCGCCTTATATAGTCCCTTAAGAAGCTCTTCGCTTTTTTCATAAAGCATATTATGTACACAGCCGTGATATATATTACAAGCCCCTATCTTAATTGCCCTGTCAACTGTCACACTGTCAAGAAGCGGAAGCAATTCATCAAGACTTCCCTTTATAGGCTTTGTATCATAATAAAACTGAAACAAATCAGAGGGCTCCCAGTTTAATATTTCCTTTTTGCCGGAGAGAAATCCGCAGATAAGCTCTCTGTGTGGTAAAACATCAAGCATATTGTTATATTTTACGATGTCGCAGGGAGCTAATTCATCAAGGATAACAACAACATCAATATCACTTGTATCCGTCGCTTCCATTCTTCCGTAGCTTCCCTGAAGACCGGAAAACCACACGCGTTCACCAAAGCTTTTATTCAGTTCAGACGAGAATATCTCAAGGAAGGAATCAATATCTATCATAGCGTAACTCCTCTTAATTATAAGCTATACTAAACAGGACGATAAAAAAATCGACAAGCCTTAGCTTGTCGATCATCTGGAGCGGGTGATGGGAGTCGAACCCACACGACCAGCTTGGAAGGCTGGGATTCTACCGCTGAACTACACCCGCATAACGGAGTTAAGTATATCACCTAAACTCCGTATTGTCAATAGTTTTTTCGAATTTTTTAGCTATGAGAAACAACTATTTTACCCTCGTGTACGGATACACGGATTTCATCAATAACCCTGTCGAAATTTGCAACAAGGATGTTTGCGATGGGGTCTTCAATAGCCTTTCTTATGGTGTGACGGATGTCACGTGCACCCCTTACACCGCCGTCGGCATCGTTTGCAACAACCGAGGGCACGTCCTCATCAACAATAAGCCTTATACCCTTATCGCGAAGAGAAGGTACAAATTCATCCACAAGAAGCTTGGCAATCTTTTCATAGTCGGTCTTTGTAAGCTGGTTGAATACAATAATTTCATCAACACGACCTAAGAATTCGGGGCGAAGGAACTGACGTAATGCCTTCATTGCCTTATCCTTAACGGCACTGCCCTTATCCTGACCGAAGCCGAGAAGATTTTCTCTGTTTTCGCTGCCTGCATTGGAGGTCATAATAATTACTGCATTTTCAAAGCTTACTGTTCTGCCCTGTGCATCATTAGTCTTGCCCTCGTCAAGAATCTGAAGAAGGATATTCATAACATCAGGGTGAGCCTTTTCTATTTCATCAAAAAGCACTACACTATAGGGCTTTCTTCTTACCTTTTCAGTAAGCTGACCTGCCTCATCATACCCTACATATCCGGGAGGTGAGCCTATAAGACGGGAAACAGAATGCTTTTCCATAAACTCGGACATATCAAGACGGATAAGTGTTTCGGGAGTGTCAAAAAGCTCATTTGCAAGCTGCTTTACAAGCTCTGTCTTGCCCACACCTGTAGGTCCTACAAAAATAAAGGATGCAGGGCGCTTTACAGGTGAAAGACGCACACGACTTCTTCTTATTGCAGCGGCTACGGCTTCAACAGCCTCGTCCTGACCGATAATTCTTGCCTTAAGCTTATCCTCCATCCCCGAAAGCTTCTTCATATCGGTATCGATAATCTTATTTACGGGAATACCTGTAGAAAGGCTTATAACCTTTGCAAGGTCATCCTCTGTAACGTAATTGTCCTCTGCTTTTACACGAAGCTCCTCAAGCTTACCCTCATTCTGCATAATTTCTGCTCTTACGCGGGCAAGTGCCTCATAATCGGGATTTTCTGCCTCTGCCATAAGCTCTGCCTCTTCGGCACGGGCTTCAGCAAGACGAAGCTCTGTTTCTTCAAAATCACTGATTGCCTTATTGCGGAGATTTGCACAAGTACAAGCCTCATCAAGAAGGTCAATAGCCTTATCGGGAAGGAAACGGTCATTTACGTATCTTTCAGAGAGTGTAACCGCCTTATAAAGAAGGTTATCGGAAATTCTTACTCTGTGGAAGCCTTCATAATATTCCTTGATACCCTTAAGCATTTCATAGGCATTTTCAATTGAGGGCTCCTCTACCTTTACAGGCTGGAAGCGTCTTTCAAGAGCAGCATCCTTTTCAATATGCTTTCTGTATTCATTGAAGGTGGTAGCACCGATAACCTGAATTTCGCCTCTTGAAAGAGCAGGCTTTAAGATGTTTGCGGCATTCATTGAGCCCTCGGCATCACCTGTACCAACAAGATTATGCACCTCATCAATAAAGAGAATGATATTTCCCTGAGCCTTAACCTCGTCAACAAGACCCTTGATTCTGCTTTCAAACTGACCGCGGAACTGTGTGCCTGCAACAAGTGCAGTAAGATCAAGAAGGTGAATTTCCTTGCGGCTGAGCTTTGCAGGCACTCTACCCTCGCTTATTGCAAGTGCAAGTCCCTCTGCAATAGCAGTTTTACCAACGCCGGGCTCACCGATAAGACAGGGATTATTCTTTGTTCTTCTGCAAAGAATCTGTGTTACTCGTGCGATTTCATCCTGTCTGCCTATAATACGGTCAATCTTACCTTCCCTTGCCTTCTTAGTAAGGTCAGTGCAGTAAAGACCAAGGAATTTGCGTTCTTCCTTTTTCTTCTTGGGCTGCTTTTTACCCTTTTTTTCACCCTGTGCTTCATCAACAAGCTCTGCAGGTAAATCCACATCATCATCCTTTTGTGCGGATGCTGCGGGTGTATTTCCGAAAAGTCCCTGGAAGAAGGGGAAGGTGGAAGCACCGCCGTTTTCGAAAACGCCGTCTGCCTCCATATCGCTGAACTGTTCGTTGAGTGCATCAAGGTCCTCATCGGTAATACCCATCTTGGACATCATATCCTTAATAGGACCGATATTCATATCCATAGCACATTTGATGCAAAGCCCCTCCTGCGTTGTCTTCTCCCCTTCTATTTTGGAGATAAACAATACCGCAGGACGCTTGCCGCATCTTGAGCATAATTTCATATTCATAGTTTTTTCCTTTCCGAAGGAGATAAATTTTACTTGGAGTCCTTACCGAAGCGCTCCTTTACCTGGCTGTAAACGCCGGGCATATAGCTTAAGAAGGCAATAATTGTCATAATAAGTGAAATTACAACAAGCACCATCATAACTGCATCGGGAAGAGTGAAAAGCTGAGCAATTGCGCCTTCCTCTGCTCTGAACGCGCCAACCTCGGGACCGAACGCCATAAGAATAACCATTACAACGTAGAAAACGAGTGTTGCAGCCTTGCCGTAGATTTCAGCAGCACCGGGACGGATGCCTACTGCAATCATAATTGCGCCGCCTACAAGCATTACAAGCTCCTTGAGGATAAACAGAAGGAATACCCATGCAAAAAGGTTGAGTGTTTCATTTTCAGCATTTCTGAAGGAGAAGAAATAAACGATTGCAATTGTAGCCTGTGTGAGCTTATCTGCAATGGGGTCGAGCATCTTACCGAGCTCACTTACCTGATTGAGCTTTCTTGCAAGCTTACCGTCGATAAAATCAGTAAAGCCTGAAAGAGCAAGAATAAGAAGAGCCCATAAAAGCTGACCGTTGTAGAAAAGCACGCCGAATACGGGTATAAGAATTATTCTTATAAAAGATATTATGTTCGGAATTGTCCAGACATTTTCAAAAAGATATGCAGTTTTTTTAGCCATTTTTCTTTACCTCTTTACTTTAATATTTCAGCCACTATATTGCATATAGCGGATTCATTTACAAGCTGCGAAAATTCAGCATTCCCCACAACGGGAGCTGCAATATTGAGCACCGCACCGAGAAGGGCACTTATAACAGTTCCCTTTACTGCACCGAAGGCTGCACCGAGGAACATATTCGTGCGTCTTATAAATCTGTGCTTTTTCTTTGTAAGTCCCTTGTTCATAATTGTAAAAACAATTCTGAGAAGGAAAACGAAAAGCGCAAAAAGAATTACCGTTGCAATTATCGAAAGCACGTTCATTACGATGGGAGCAAGATATGTGGCTTCAATCATCTCAACCGTAAGAGTAGTTGATGCTCCCGTGCCGGCAGATGCGGCATCAAACACGTCGAAGTGCTTTACCATAGCCTGAATATATGCGGGAAGTGAATTAAGAGTTTCGCCTACGATAGCGGAAATCTCACCCTCCACACTGCCCGAGGGCATTATCTTATAAAGCTCCTCGATAATTTTTGCGTTGAAGAAATTTTCATACGCAAAGGAAGCTACGGGAGATGCAAAGATTCTTGAAGCAAAGCCTGCGATAATATATGAGGCTATGTTGAAAAGAGTCATAAGGAAGCCTTTTTTTGCACTTGCAATTGCAACAACCGCAATCACAAGAATCAGAACAAGATCAACAATATTCATAAATCATCTTCCTTTCTTATCCGAATACGGGAGCATCCTGTGTAGCCTCGTCGGAAGCATCCGTTACCGTGACTTCCTCCGAAAGGGTTTCTTCCTCTGCTACAAACGAGGACGTTTCCTCTTCCATTTTATTCTCCTCCGTGGTTTCTTCCTCAGGCTCTGCCGTAAGGTCATAGTCACAATAAACGTCAAAGCTGTAAATGCCGCTTACGGTGAGAATATAAAGATATCTGCCTGAAAAAGCAGCGTCAATACATTTTTCGTCAATGATTATACTGCCTGTTTTCATACCCTTTGCATCATAGATTTCCACCGTATCACTTAGAATTACGGCAACGTATTTATCTGATGAGCAGGTACTGTAGATTTCCGAGGAATATTCCAACGAGTAGACGGAGTCAAATTTCTTATTGAACACCGTAAGCAGTGAATCTCTTGTGTTTCCGTGAAGAGCAAGTGCCACTGAGCTTATACCCTTGTCACTTACACTTGAGTGCATTATTTCCGAGGGCGAATAGTCGGATTTCTTTATTGCCTCGCCGTTTTTGTTAATTGTGTAAATTCCGTTATCGGTAAACACTGCAAGATTCTTTCCCGTAAGAAATTCAAGCCTGAAGGCGGTGCAATCGGGAAGCTCTACGGAATATTCCGCCTCACTGCCCTTAAAGCTGAACAATATCACCTTTGAAATGTACTCACCGTTTTTAACACTGAGCATTGAAAGAGCAATATTCCTTCCGTTATCGGAAATTGCAGCACCTATGCAGTAGTCTGAAGCACTGCCCCATTCGAAAAGCTTCTTGCCCTTATATGAATAAACGTAAAGGTGTGACTGGAAGCCGCCGTCCTCGTTGAGCACGTATGCATAATTTCCGTATTTATCAATGGTTGCGCAGGTTATGGGGCTTGCAACCGTATATGTATTGTAAACCTTACTGTTTTTCTCAATTCTGAAGGACGTGCCGCCCTTATCGTAAAGAAGAATTGCAGAAGCCTTAGGCACGATTACAGGCTGAGAATACTGATGGGAATTTGAAGCAAGCTTCTTTCCTGCAGAATCAAGATAGTCAACCGCCGTATCGGTAAGCATTACGACACCCGAGGAATACTTCTCAATATTCTTGATGCTGTCGGGAAGAGTATCGTAAATTATACCGCCCTTTTCCTCTGAAGAGCCGAGGGCTGCAACTGACACGCCCGATGCCCTTGAAATTACGGCACTTATTACCATTACTGCAATAAGAAGCAGAAGGCAGACACCGAGAATTCCTGCAACACTTGATTTTTTCTTTTTATCTGATGAGCGTTCAATTATCAGATCTTCTTTTTCTCTCACTTTTTCACATCCTCACTAAGGCTGTAGAAAACCTTATTAAGATACAGTCCCTCAGGTGCAGCGGTTTTACCTGCCTGAAGTCTGTTTTTTGATTCGATTATACGGGGAATGTCCCCCTTTTTGATTTTTCCTTCCGAGATATAAATAAGTGTTCCTGCCATTATGCGTACCATGTTGTAAAGAAAGCCGTCACCCGTCACTCTGAAAATGACGGTATCGCCATCTCTTTCAACACCTGCGTCAAACACGGTTCTTACCGTAGTTTTTACAGTAGCGCCTGCGGCACAGAACGCTGAAAAATCAAACGTGCCGATAAAGTCCTTTGCCTGCTCGTTCATAAGCTCTGCATCAAGGGGATATTTATGAAAATATTCCTTGCCCTGTCTGAAGGGGTCGCGGACCTTACCGTTATAGATTTTATAGATATATTCCTTACCCTTGCAGTCAAATCTTGCATTGAAATCATCCGGGACGGTTTCACTTGAGGTAACTGCAATTGAGTCGGGCAGGTAATAGTTCATTCCCGTGACTATTTTTTCAAGAGCGATTTCCTTTTCCGTGCGGAAATTACACTTGAAGCAATTTGCGTGAACACCCGTATCGGTACGGCTGCAGCCCGTTACGCTGACCCGTTCTCCGAAAAGCTTATATACGGCGTCCTCAACACATTCCTGTACGGTAATTGCATTTTCCTGCCTCTGCCAGCCGTGATAGGCTGAGCCGTCATATTTAAGAGTCAGAAGATAATTCATTATATCACCTTGCTGAAAATAAACATTGATGAAACGTTGAAAAAGCTTGTGACAACAACCACTGCAACAATAACAGCAAGAACCGCAAAGGCAATATAATCTCTTATTCCGAGCTTCATTTCCTTCATTCTCGTTCTCTTGTTGTCCCCTGTGTAGCATCTGCATTCCATAGCAAATGCAAGCTCGTAGGCTCGTCTGAAGGAGCTTACGATAAGGGGAATAAAAACGGGCACGAGAGCCTTAGCACGCTCTATTAAGGTACCTGTTTCAAGGTCTGCGCCTCTTGCCTTCTGAGCACTCATAATGATGTCGATTTCCTCAATAAGCGTGGGGATGAAGCGCAGTGCAATCGTCATCATCATAGCAAGTGAATTTACGTTCACCCTGAAAAGCTTAAGGGGTGACAGAAGCCTTTCAATAGCATCGGACAACGCCGTGGGTGAGGTTGTGTACGTAAGCAGCGAGCTGAAAAGAATCAGCGACACTATTCTTACGATGATGAATACTGAGCTGAAGATACCGCCCGTTGTTATCTGAAAATCGAAACCTTCAAAGGGCTTCCAGAGTACCGTGCCGTCGTTGTTGTAAATTATCTGCAAAACACCTGTAAACACAACAAGCACGACTATCATCTTAAGGCTTTTTGCTATTACCTTAAAGGAAATTTTTGAAAGGAATATTGTAAGAATTGAGCATAAGAACAAAAGACCGAGGGAGAAGAAATTCTTACAAAGGAAAAGTGCCACTATGAAGCAAAGCGTTATTATAATTTTTGCTCTGGGGTCAAGCTTATGCACGAATGAGTTTCCGGGGAAATACTGACCTATGGTAATATCCTTAATCATTCTTAAGCCCTCCCCTTGCTGTATTCATAAAGCGCATCAGCTGCAGCTTCAACCGTAAATATATTTTCGGGAAGGTCGGGCAGAGCTTTTCTGAGCTTATTTATAAGTGAGGTTGACGAGGGCACGGAAAGTCCCATCTCAATAAGAGCCTCGGCGTTACTGAAAATCTCCTGAACGCTTCCCTGCATTGCAAGCTCACCCTTGTTCATTACAAGGATTTTATCTGCAGCCTTTGCCATATCGTCCATAGAATGAGAAACAATCATAACCGTAGCGCCTGTGCTGCTGCGGTAATTTTCAAGCATTTTCATAAGCTCTTTTCTGCCCTTGGGGTCAAGCCCTGCCGTAGGCTCGTCAAGAATAAGCACCTCGGGGAACATAGCCATTACGCCTGCGATTGCGCATCTTCTTTTCTGACCGCCTGAAAGGTCAAAGGGAGATTTATCTAAAAGCTCCTTGTCGAAGCCTACAAATTCGGCTGCCCTTATTACTCTCTCCTCAACCTCTTCCTTTGAAAGTCCCATATTTTTAGGACCGAAGGCAATATCCTTTGCGCAGGTTTCCTCAAAAAGCTGATATTCGGGATACTGGAAGCAAAGGCCTACTCTGCTTCTTGCCTCCTTTATGGAAGCCTTATCGCGGTTAATATCCTTACCGCCGAGAAGTATCTGTCCCTTTTCAGGCTTAAGAAGAGAATTGAGCATCTTTATGAGGGTGCTTTTACCCGAGCCCGTGTGACCGATAATGCCAACGAGCTCACCCTTTTCAACCGTAAAGCTGACGTCTTTGAGAGCTGTAATTTCAAACGGTGTTCCGTGGGAATAGCCGTATGAAACATTTTTAACTTCAAGAATAATCATTAAAGACCTCTTATAAATTCAAAATTTTAAGATACTGCTGTGTAAGCTCCTCTTCAGTAAGGATTCCGTCGGGAAGGCAAAGTCCCTTTTCCCTGAGAAGCATTGTGATTTTAACCGTATCGGGTACGTCAAGCCCGCATTTTTCAAGAAGCTCGGGCTGAGCAAAAATCTCACGGGGAGTACCGCTTGCAACAATCGTTCCTTTATCAACAACAATTATCTTGTCGGCTAAAGCTGCCTCCTCCATAAAGTGCGTGATAAGAACTATTGCCATTCCGTCCTCATTGAGCTTTCGTGCGGTATTCATAACCTCACGTCTGCCCTGAGGATCAAGCATAGCCGTAGGCTCGTCGAAAACGATGCATTCGGGAAGCATTGCAATCATTCCGGCAATTGCAACTCTCTGCTTCTGACCGCCTGAAAGACGGTGGGTTTCGTGAAGACGGTAATCATACATACCTACTGCCTTCAGCGCATTGTCAACACGCTCCCTGATTACTGCAGAGGGGAAGCCGAGGTTTTCAGGACCGAATGCCACGTCCTCCTCAACTATGGAGGCAACAATCTGGTTGTCGGGATTCTGAAAGACAACGCCGACCTTCTCCCTTATCTTAAATTCATTTTCTTCTTCCGAGGTATCCATACCGTCTACAAAGACCTTGCCCTCGGTGGGCACGAAGATGGAATTTGAAAGCTTTGCAAGAGTGGATTTACCCGAGCCGTTGTGACCGAGGATTACCACGTATTCACCCTTATCAACCGTAAGGCTGATATTTTTTACGGCAAAGCTGTCCCTTTCCTCTTCATCGTATGTATAGGATACGTTCTGAAAATTTATCAAATGCTTATCACTCATAATTTAATCTCTTTCCCATACGGCAGTAGCACCGCAAGGAAGCACAAGACCGCTTTCGGTAACGGGAAGACCGATTTCGTCTGCACTTACCTTACCCTTGAGGCTCTTTGGTACAACACTGCCTAAAATATAGCTCATTACAGAGGGAGAAAGTCCTGTTGTGTAGGAATTTATCATATATAAAAGTGCATCATCACTTAAAAGTCCTGCACAAAGCTCGCAAAGGGCATAAACCTCGTTTTCAAGCTTCCAGACCTCACCGCCGGGTCCTCTTCCGTATGAGGGCGGGTCCATAATGATGATATCGTACTTATTTCCGCGTCTTATTTCTCTTTCCGCAAACTTCTTACAGTCATCAACAAGCCATCTTACGCTTCTGTCGGAAACACCTGAGGAGATTGAATTTTCCTTTGCCCAGGCAACCATACCCTTTGAAGCGTCAACGTGAGCCACGGATGCACCTGCAGCAAGAGCACTTACGGTAGCACCGCCTGTGTAAGCAAACATATTGAGCACCTTTACGGGGCGGTTTGCCTTTTTTATAATCTCAGCGGTCTTTTCCCAGTTGACTGCCTGCTCGGGGAAGATACCCGTATGCTTGAAGCCCATAGGCTTGATATTGAACTTAAGCTCGTCAAAATTTATAGTCCACACGTCGGGAAGCTTCTTATAGACCTCCCACCTGCCGCCACCTGTATTTGAACGAAGATATCTTGCGTCCGCATTATACCAGAGCTTATTCGTTTTCGGTGTTGACCATATTACCTGAGGGTCGGGACGGATGAGAATATACTTTCCCCATCTTTCAAGTCTTTCTCCGTCAGAGCAATCAATAAGCTCATAATCCTTCCAGTTTTCTGCCGCTCTCATCAAATCAGCCTTTCCTTTATTACTTGCGCTATCTGCTGCGCAAGGCGTTCTATCTGTCGGGAATCCCGTCCTTCAAGCATTACTCTTACAAGAGGCTCTGTTCCCGATGCACGGACAAGAACTCTTCCGTTTTCACCGAGCTCCCTTTCCGCTTCCTGTATTGCTATCTGTGTTTCCCCGTCCTCGTAAAGACGAAGCTTACCAAGCGAGGATACCCTTATGTTTCTGAGCACCTGCGGGTAAATTTCTATTTCATCGGCAAGCTCCTTAAGGGACCTGCCCGTTGCTTTTATTACGTTGAGAAGCTGAACTGCCGTAAGCTGTCCGTCACCCGTTGTTGCGTAATCGGAAAAAATTACGTGCCCCGACTGCTCACCGCCGATGCTGTAATTTCCTTCAAGCATTTTTTCAAGG
The DNA here is from genome assembly GCA_045635905.1 of Acutalibacteraceae bacterium. Classification (GTDB taxonomy): domain Bacteria; phylum Bacillota; class Clostridia; order Oscillospirales; family Acutalibacteraceae; genus RUG806. The sequence continues at coordinate 8,064 of JAZTWN010000090.1, read as the reverse complement.
ACGTATCTGTCACCGACCCTCGTCTTCTCGTATGCTATTGAGCTTTTATCAAGAAAGCCAAACAGTCCCATATTGCTCATCACGGTTGCAACCACCGTATTTCCCCTGAGCAGTCCGCGATTTTTCATATGCTTTGCGCATATTGCAATTATCTTATCTCCGTCAACGAGCCTTCCCTCGCCGTCTGCACATATCAGTCTGTCTGCATCGCCGTCAAAGGCAAAGCCCAGATGAAAGCCATTTTCCTTAACGTATCTGCAAAGCCCCTGTATATGGGTTGAGCCGCAGTCAGCATTGATATTCACACCGTCGGGCTCACTGTTTATAACACTGCACTGCGCACCGAGTCCGCTGAAAAGCCTGTATGCAGTGGCTGATGCCGAGCCGTTTGCACAGTCAAGGGCAATTTTCATACCGTCAAAGCGACCTTGTGCGGTTTTACGTATATGCCTTATATAATCACCAACGGCATCTCCGCCTGAAATAATGCTGCCTATCTGTGCGCCTGTTTTCAGCGGATAGGGAGCAATTTCATCGAGAATAACAGCTTCGATTTTTTCCTCCGCTTCATCGGAAAGCTTATATCCGTCGTTTCTGAAAATTTTAATTCCGTTATATTCACATGTATTATGGGAAGCAGAGATCATAACCCCTGCGTCACAGGAATATTCCTTAACAAGAAAGGCTACTGCAGGCGTCGGCACTACTCCGATAAGCATTACGTCACAGCCCACCGAGCAAAAGCCTGCTGCAATTGCACACGAAAGCATATCTGCCGATTTTCTCGTATCCGTGCCTATAAGCACTCTCAGCCTTTTACCTTCCTTATTCTCATTCAACACCATCGCTGCTGCTCTGCCGATTTTCAGCGCAAGCTCGCAGCCAAGCTCTGTGTTTGCAATTCCCCGTGCACCGTCAGTACCGAACAATCTTCCCATAACGCTCTCCCTTTATCAGTTATTGGAGGGCAAGGGCAAGCCGAGATGAGTATAAGCGGCGTTTGTAACAATTCGTCCCCGAGGAGTTCTTGCTATGAAGCCTGCCTGCATAAGGTAGGGCTCATAAACGTCCTCAATGGTAACCGCCTCTTCACCGATTGCGGCTGAAAGAGTTTCAAGCCCCACGGGACCGCCGTTATAATTATTTATCATCGTGGTAAGAATGAGTCTGTCTATATTATCAAGACCGATTTCGTCAATCTCCATTTTTTCAAGAGCCGTCTGAGCATCTCTGAGTGTTATTTCACCTGAGCCCAGCACCTGAGCGAAATCTCTTACGCGCTTAAGGTATCTGTTTGCAATTCGGGGGGTTCCTCTTGAACGGGAGGCAATTTCTATTGCAGCCTCCTCTTCAATTTCAATTCCGAGAATTCTGGCGCTTCGTGTAACTATGCGCGCAAGCTGCTCGGGTGAATAAAGCTCAAGTCGGAGCACAACACCGAAGCGGTCACGAAGCGGGGCTGAAAGACTGCCTGCTCTTGTGGTTGCCGCAACAAGCGTAAAGTTCTGAAGGTCAATACGGATGCTTCTTGCCGAAGGTCCCTTACCGATGATGATATCGATTGCCTTATCCTCCATAGCGGGATACAGCACCTCTTCAACGCTTCTTGAGAGTCTGTGTATCTCGTCTATAAATAATATGTCGCCTTCACCGAGATTAGTAAGCAAAGCGGCAAGGTCACCGGGCTTTTCTATTGCAGGGCCTGAGGTAATTCTTATCTGTGAGCCCATAGTATTTGCAATTATGCTTGCAAGTGTTGTTTTACCAAGACCGGGAGGACCGTATAAAAGCACGTGGTCAAGAGCCTCGTTTCTTTTAAGCGCCGCCTGCATATACACGTCAAGATTATCCTTTACCTTCTCCTGACCGATATACTCAGAAAGTGTCTTGGGTCTTAAATTTATTTCGTAATCATTTTCTTCCATCCCGAATTCGGGAGAAGCAAGTCTTAAATTATCGTCATCAAATGAGCTGATTGCCATATAATTTTATCTCCTTGCAAGGCCTCTTAACGCCTGTTTTATAAGCTCCTCCACGGGAAGGCTTCCGTCCAGTCCTGCCACTGCCTGTGCGGCCTCACTGCTTGTATAGCCGAGAGCCGTAAGTGCGATTACCGCCTCGTCGCAGTTGGCGGTGCAACCGGGAAGAGATACCTGTGTAAGCTTTTCCGCTCCGACGCGCTGGGGAACGATTTTTGAAACCTTGTCCTTAAGCTCTATTACAATTCGCTGAGCAATTTTAGGTCCTACGCCCTGAGCCTTTGTTATGCTCTTTATATCTCCTGCGGTGATGCTTAAGGCAAGCATATCGGGAGTGAGCGCCGAAAGGATTGCAACCGCCGCCTTAGGACCGACTCCCGACACGGAAATGAGCATCCTGAAGTATGCAAGCTCCTCGTTATCGTAAAAGCCGAAAAGCTCCACTCCGTCCTCGCGGACTGCAAGGTAGGTATAAACCGTTGCGGTGTCCCCTACGCTTCCTATCTTTCTCAGAGTGTTGACCGATGTGGTTACGTCAAAGGCGATGCCCTGACATTCAATTGCAACACGAGTTATGTCACTGTAAACTATTTTACCCGTAAGGCTGTAAAACATAAGCTTCTCCTTATCTTAGAAGATAATGTGAACCGCTGCAATGAGCGTGGCATATAGCCATAGCAAGTGCGTCTGCGGTATCGTCGGGCTTGGGCACTGCCGAAAGCCCTAAAAGCTGGCGGGTCATTTCCTGCACCTGCTTCTTTTCTGCCCTGCCGTAGCCTACGACACTCTGCTTTACCTGTAAGGGTGTATACTCGAAGCATTCCGTGCCGTGAAGCTTTGCCGCAAGAAGAATTACTCCCCTTGCCTGTGCAACGTCAATAGCGGTTTTCTGATTGGTGTTAAAGAAGAGCTTTTCGACTGCCATAGCATCGGGCTTATACTTGTCGAAAAGATAGGAAAGGTCCTCGTAAATGCTCTTAAGACGCTCTGTGAATTCCATTCCTGCAGGAGTGGTTATTGCACCGAAATCAAGCACCGATACTCTGCCTTTTTCATATTTAATTATTCCGAAGCCCACAATGGCATAGCCGGGGTCAATTCCGAGAATAATCATCCGTTCACCGCTTTACAAAATTATTCATTTTAGTATAGCATATAATATAAAAAAGAGCAACAGTTTTATGCACATTTCCCTTTATTTTTATTTATTATATATGTGAGCGCACGCGCACGCGAAAAAGCAAAAAAAAACGGAGATATGCAAGATGCAAATCTCCGCAATTCTTTATAGCCTTTTTCTGACTTATGCCTCTACCTCGGGCTCCTCTTCAGGAACTGTTACGTCAAAGCCGAGATATGATGTGAAAATATCAAAAAGCTTTGAAATATAGTTGATGAAATAAGAAAGAGTGGGAAGCATGGGTCTTACCATTTCCATGATGCCTTCTAATGAAATACCGTCCATAATATAAACCTTTTCAGTCTTATGCTGCCTTTCCTTATAAAAAATTATTCAGGAATATTTTCCTTTTAGCAAATTATATCACAGCTTATACAAAATTGCAACAGAATTTTAACTGTTACTGAGCCTCTGTTTCATCGGCACCGCCGTCGGCTGCCTGAGTTTCCTCGGGAGCAGGCTGCTGTGCAGTGGTTTCTTCTGCTGCGGTGGTTTCCTCGGCTGCAGTTGTAGCCTCGGTGGTTTCTTCTGCTGCAGTAGTTTCCTCAGCAGTAGTTGCCTCCTCGGCAGTAGTTTCCTCAGCGGCAGTTGTCCCCTCCTCCTCAGCAGTTGTTTCCTCTGCTGCGGTGGTTTCCTCGGCTGCAGTTGTAGCCTCAGCCTCAGTGGTTGAGGGAGATGTTGTTGTAACGGGAGCTACTACGGGTCTTGCGGTTGTGGTTTCGTTTGAGGGCTTACGCTTTGTGGTTGACTCTTCCTTCTTGGTTGTCTTCTCCTCGGTGGTTTCCTCCACGAGAGTTGTTTCCTCGTCGAGAGTTGTTTCCTCGTCGAGAGTAGTTTCCTCCTCAGTGGTTTCTTCAACGGTTGTTTCCTCTGCAGTTGTTTCCTCGTCACCTGAAAGTGCAGGAACAATTGCAAATGCAACGATTGCCGCAATCACAATGGGAATGAGAACACCAAGAACAAAGAGAATTACGGTTTTCTTCTTGTTTTCACAGGTCTTTTCCTCAGAAGCCTCAACGACTGCATCACCCTCGTCGGATATCTCGTCAGCCTCTGCTTCTTCAGCCACTTCTGCCTGCTCTGTATAGATGCTTTCAAGCATTCCTGTCATAGCCTCTGCTTCAGTTTCTTCTGCGGGCTCTTCGGCAGGCTCGTCTGCGCTTTCCTCAGCAGCTTCACCCTCTTCAAACATTTCAAGGGCATTTTTTGAAAAAATAGCCGCAATATCATCGGGGTCAGCAAGCTCCTCCTGAGCCTGCTCGGGCTGTGCTTCCTCCACCTGCTCCTCTTCAGCTGAGGCGTCTTCAACCTTTTCAGCCTCTGCAAAATCGGGAGCAAATACAACTGCAGGAAGCTCCTCCTCGGGAGCGGTTTCAAGCACCTTTATAACAATTGCACTTACTGCCTTGTCGGAATTCTTTGACAAAGCAACCTTAAGAATATAATTTACAACCTTCTTCACACTGCCGTCGGAAAGCTTGAGGATATCCTCAATTTCCTTTGCAGAAAGCACCTCGGCTGCACCGGGGCTTAAAAGAATATAGATATCACCGATGCAGACGTCGCTGAATACTGCGCCGTTAAAATCGGCAGTAGTATCTACAACCTTTTCGCCTGTAACGGGGGTAAGCACACCAAGACGCTGAAGATAAAGTCCTGCGTCACCGTTATATGCAAGCACTGCTCTTCTGCCTGCTGCAAAAAAGCCGGCGCTTGTAAGCTCCTCGGGCTCACGGCTCATATTGATAAGAGCACCGCGGCAATCCTCAAAAAAGCCGCTGAACACGGAAAGAGGATTTCTTGAATGGGAGAAAAGCTCCGCTCTCTGATTGAAGGCGGTTACGGTAGCATCTGCAAAGCCCTCAACCTCAGATGAGGTAAGAGCAAAATAAACGCTGCCGCTAAGCACACCTGAGCCCTTATAGCCGTTTTTTATAACCTCACGGGGCATTACCTTGCCGTTGACGTTTACGCTGTCGGTATTATATGCTGCCTCAGGTCTTTTCTGAGTAACTATGGCAGCTTCTACTTTCATAGGCATAAAAGTGGCCTCCTTTATATTAATCGCAGCCTTTGCCGCATAAATTTATAAGCTGTTCGCGGACGTCACCGGCAAGATACAGTGAGCCGCATACTATCATAAGGTCATAGCCGTTTATGTCGGAATATGCCCTTAAAATTCCCTCGTCGGGTGATTTACAGGCAATAGCCTCAACCCCGAATTCCCTTACAATTTCTGCAAGCTCCGATGAAGCCATGCTTCTCGGATTCGAGGGAGCCACGGTATAGACCCTTGAAAAACAGGGTACGAGATTGGAAAGAGATTTTCTGCAGTCCTTATCCGCCATCATTCCCATAACCGCAACAATTTTCTTCCCCTTAAGGTGACGCTTAAGAATGTCACCCAGAGCGGCAGTTGAGCCGTCGTTATGTGAGCCGTCAAGAATAACAAGAGGCTCAGAAGAAATCACCTCAACCCTTGCAGGAATGCGCGCAGCGGCAATACCCTCTGCAACACTGTCTGCGCTGATTTTGAAGCCGCACTCACGGATAATTTCAACCGCGCCCGTTACAAGAGCCATATTATCGAGCTGATGCCTGCCGATAAAGGGAATATGCACACTTCCTTCGGCACATTCGGTATGCGTACCGGTGATTCCCTCTGCCGTAACAGAAAAAAGCTGAGAGGAATCCCTTAAAATTACGGATGAATCCATCCTTGCTGCCTGAGCGGATATTACCTCAAGCACCTCATCCGGCTGCTCCGCGCCCGTAATAACGGGACAATTCTTCTTTATGATGCCGCTTTTTTCAAAGGCAATTTTCTCAAGAGTATCACCAAGCACTCCGATATGGTCAAGAGATACGGAGGTGATAATGCTGCAAACAGGTCCTTGGATAATATTGGTGGCGTCAAATCTTCCGCCGAGTCCCGTTTCAAGCACAACAAAATCACATTCGTTTTCGGCATAATAAAGAAATGCCGCCGCAGTCACCGCTTCAAATTCAGTTATTTTTACGCCCTCTTCATTCAGCTGCTCTATAGCCGCCTTAACCTTTTTTGTGCAGGAAATAAGGTCTTCGGGAGAAATCATACTCATATCAAGCTGAATTCTCTCACGGAAATCTATAACGTAGGGGGACGTATAAAGCCCTGTTTTATACCCTGCATTAAAAAGCACGGATGCAAGGGCAGTGCAGGTACTTCCCTTTCCGTTAGTACCTGCAACGTGTATGAATTTTAATTTTTTATGGGGAGAGCCAAGCCTTTCACAAAGAAGCGTGATTCTTTCAAGACCCGGCATAATCCCGAATTTTTCAAGTGAGTGGTAATAATTTACCGCTTCACCAAGTGTATTAATCGTCATATCAGCCAAGCTTTGCAATACTTGCCTTAAGAAGCTCTGCTTTTTCGTTGAGCTTAATCTGATTTGCCTTCTGCTCCTCAATAACGTTTGCGGGAGCCTTTGCAAGGAAGCCCTCGTTGTTGAGCTTGCCGTTAATCTGTGCTAATTTCTTTTCTACCTCTTCAAGCTCCTTGTTAAGACGCTTTCTTTCAGCCTCAAAATCAACAAGCTCTGCCATGGGGAGATAAATTGTTGCAACGTCGGTAACAACGCTTACACTGCCGTCGAGATTAAATACCTCTTCATTGTCGGAAACTGCAATTTCGGAAGCAGATGCAAGACGCTGGAAATACTTTGCACTGTCAGCGAAAAGCTCAACGTCCTTTGCTACGATATCAAGTCTTGCCTTCTTTGAGGGGGGAACGTTCATTTCTGCACGGCGGTTTCTTACGGCACGCACTGCAGTCATAATGTGCTCCATATTCTCCTCATCCTTTGCAAATACGTACTTTTCGTTGTATACAGGCCAGGGAGAAACCATAATTGACTCACCGTCGTGAGGAAGAGTCTGCCAGATTTCCTCTGTGATGAAGGGCATAAAGGGATGAACAAGCTTGAGAGTGTTGCTCATTACGTAAACAAGAACTGCTCTTGCATTCTTCTTAAGCTCCTCATCGGAAGAAGAAAGACGGATCTTACAGATTTCGATATACCAGTCGCAAAGAATATCCCAGATAAAGTCATAAAGCTTCTGAACTGCAATACCAAGCTCAAACTTATCGAGGTTATCGGTTACTTCCTTTACAACGTTGTTGAACTTTGTAAGCACCCACTTGTCCTCAAGAGCAAGCTTTTCGGGAATGCAGGGAGCGGGCTCGTTACCCTCAAGATTCATAAGCACGAATCTTGCAGCATTCCAGAGCTTATTTGCAAAGTTTCTTGATGCCTCAACCTTTTCGTCGGAGAAGCGCATATCGTTTCCGGGGCTGTTACCTGTAGCAAGAGTGAATCTTAAGGCGTCAGCGCCGTACTTGTCAATAATTTCAAGGGGATCGATACCGTTGCCGAGGGACTTTGACATCTTTCTGCCCTGTGCGTCACGGACAAGACCGTGAATAAGAACTGTATCAAAGGGAGCCTTTCCCATCTGCTCGCAGGAAGAGAAAATCATTCTTGCAACCCAGAAGAAAATAATATCATAGCCTGTAACAAGGGTATTTGTGGGGAAATAATGCTGAAGCTCAGCGGTATTTTCGGGCCAGCCGAGAGTTGAGAAGGGCCAGAGAGCTGAAGAGAACCATGTGTCGAGAGTATCGGGATCCTGTTCAATATTCTTGCTGCCACATTTGCAACAGGTTGTGGGCTCACCCTTGCTTACAGTGATTTCACCGCAGTCAGCGCAGTACCAGGCAGGAATTCTGTGACCCCACCAGAGCTGACGGGAAATACACCAGTCACGTGTACCGTTCATCCAGTTAAGATAATTCTTTGTGAATCTTTCGGGAATGAACTTTGTTTCACCCTTTTCAACAGCTTCAATAGCAGGTTTTGCAAGGGG
>JAZTWN010000089.1:0-29764 GCA_045635905.1 Acutalibacteraceae bacterium | reverse complement strand
GTTCTTTTCTGAAATTGACGGTAAAATTACGCTGATAATCGGCATTGTGATACGACCTTTCGGATTTGTTTTTGTAATTGTACCATAAAAGCATTAAATTTTCAAGAAAATACGGTAAAGGAAATAGTGTTTTGCACTTGATAAATTCAACAAAAATGATATAATAATTGTATATGTAAATTCAGGAGGGATTTCCATGAATAAAGGAAAATACTATATAACCACAGCGATTGCGTACACATCGCGCAAGCCGCATATCGGCAACTCTTACGAAATTGTTATGACCGATGCTCTTGCACGCTACAAGCGTATGCAGGGATATGGCGTCTTTTTCCAGACAGGAACCGACGAGCACGGTCAGAACATTGAAGAGCAGGCAAAGAGCGAGGGCATCACACCCAAGCAGCACGTTGACAAGATTGCAGGACAGATTAAGGATATCTGCGACAATCTCAACACCACTTATGACCACTTTATAAGAACTACGGATGATTATCACGAAAAGGCTGTTCAGAAGATTTTCAAGAAGCTTTATGACCAGGGTGATATCTACAAAAGCTCTTATGAAGGACATTACTGTGTTCCCTGCGAAAGCTTTTTCACAGAAAGCCAGCTTAAGGACGGCAAATGTCCCGACTGCGGCAGAGAGGTAAAGCTTGCAAAGGAAGAAGCATATTTCCTTAAGCTTTCAAAGTATCAGAAGCAGCTCGAGGAGCATATTGAAAACAATCCTGATTTCATCTATCCCGAAAGCCGCAAAAAGGAAATGCTCAACAACTTCATCAAGCCCGGCCTTCAGGATCTTTGCGTATCAAGAACCTCCTTCAAGTGGGGTATTCCCGTTACATTTGATGATAACCACGTAATTTACGTGTGGATTGATGCTCTTTCGAACTATATCACAGCTCTCGGCTACGATCCCGACGGCAGCGGTGAAAAATACAGCAAATACTGGCCTGCAGATGTTCACATTGTAGGTAAGGATATCATCCGTTTCCATACAATTTACTGGCCCATTATGCTTATGGCACTCGGTGAGCCTCTTCCCAAACAGGTTTACGGTCACCCCTGGCTTCTTTTCGGAACAGATAAGATGTCAAAATCAAGAGGCAACGTAATTTATGCTGATGAGCTTACCGCACGCTTCGGTGTTGACGCAGTAAGATATTATCTTCTTTCCGAGATGCCGCACGCTACCGACGGCTCAATCTCATACGAAACCATAATTGAACGCTTCAATTCAGACCTTGCAAACACTCTCGGCAACCTTGTTAACAGAACAGTTGCTATGATCAACAAGTATTTTGACGGTGTTCTCCCCTGCAACAACAAGGCGGAAGCACTTGATGAAGAATTCAAGTCAGACATTCTCTCTGCTCTTCCCGTAATGGAAAAGGCATTTGACGATTTCAGAATTGCAGATGCAGTTGAAGCAGTTATAAATTCAGCAAAGAGAAGCAACAAATATATTGACGAAACTGCTCCCTGGGCACTTGCAAAGGATGAAGCAAACAAGGAAAGACTTTCCACTGTTCTTTACAATCTTCTTGAAGCAATCAGAATTATTGCAGTTGAGCTTTCTCCCTTTATGCCCGACACCGGGAAGGCAATACTCGCACAGATTAACTGTGACGAGGCAAGCTATGAAAGCATACTTAACTTCGGTGCTGCAAAAATCGGCACACAGGTAGCTTCTCCCACTCCCCTTTTCAACAGAATCGATGCCACTGTTATGATGGCTGAAATCGAAAAGGAAATGAAGGAAAAAATGGCTGCTGCACAGAATGCTGCTGAAATTGAGGGTGTTGCAAAAATCGGCATTGAGGATTTTGCAAAGGTTGACCTTCGTGTTGCTGAAATAGTAGCCTGCGAGCCCGTAAAGAAGGCAAAGAAGCTTCTCAAGCTTACTGTATTTGACGGTGCAGGAAACAGAACCGTAGCTTCCGGTATCGCAAAATGGTACAAGCCCGAGGACCTCATAGGCAAAAAGATTATTCTTGTTTCCAACTTGAAGCCCGCAACACTCTGCGGCATTGAAAGCCAGGGTATGATTCTTGCAGCAGATTGCAGTGAGGATGACATAAAGGTAATTTTTGTTGACGGCATTCCCGCCGGCTCAAAGGTCAGATAATATGTATAACAACATTTTTGATTCACACGCACACTATGATGATGAAAGCTTCAATGAGGACCGCGACTCGCTTCTTGAGTCAATGTCCTCACAGGGAGTTTCAGGTATAGTAAACTGTGCTACTGATATTGCCTCCTGCAAAAAATGCGCTGAAATGTCGGATAAATATGAAAATATATATTTTGCAGCAGGCATTCACCCCCACGAGGCACAGTCCGTAGAAGCCGATTACATTGAAAGACTTGAAGAATGGGCGAAGCACGGAAAATGCGTTGCAATAGGTGAAATTGGTCTTGATTATCACTATGATTTTTCACCCCGTGAAATTCAGCAAGAGGTTTTCGAGGCACAATTATTACTTGCACAAAAGCTCCGTTTACCCGTTATTATTCACGACCGCGAGGCTCACGAGGATACAATGAACCTTCTGAAAAAATACTCTCCCCAAGGCATTGTTCATTGCTTTTCGGGAAGCGTAGAAATGGCAAGGGAAATTGTAAAGCTCGGTATGCACATAGGTCTTGGCGGCGCAGTAACCTTCAAGAACGCAAAAAAGCCCGTAGAGGTTGCAAAATACGTACCTCTTGAAATGCTTGTGCTTGAAACTGACTGCCCGTATATGACTCCTGTTCCTTTCAGAGGCAAGCGTAATGATTCCTCATTAATTTCATATACGGCTGATTTCATCGCACAGTTAAAGGGAATATCAACACAGGCACTTATTGACATCACAACTGAAAATTCAAAAAGAATTTTCGGAATAAATGAATAATTTTTCCCCGGTTACTCATAATATTTATTGGTGATATTATGAGTAATATGAGCAAAGAAAAAAAAGAGAAGAAATACGGTAAGGTTTCAGATAAGCCCGACAGCTACCTTGCAGGTCCCCTACCCACGGCAAACAGTGAGGAATTTGTGCCCACACCCATTGATGACATCGGAGAGTTCACTCCTCCTGCATCAAATGATATTTACGACTTTATTCCGAAGCTGAAAAAGGACAAATACAAATAAAAACGAGGTCAATTACCGACCTCGTTTTTCTTTATTTTTTCTTTTTATCTGAAAGTCTTTCCTTTGAGCCGTCGGGACGGACAACAACGGTGTTATCAAGCTGGGCTCTTAAGGAAGCCTTGTATGCATCAATATATTCACGTCTTAATTTTTCCTGCTCAAGCTTTTCTTTATCAGTAAGTCCTTCAGACTTTGACTTTCTTGCAAGAAAATTTATTCTGTCAATTTTTTCCTGTGTAATCATTATTTATCCTCCTGAGGGGTGTAAAAGCCCTTGAATTCCTCGGGGTCGATTTCTCCGTCCCAGTCCTCGTTATAGGGCTCGTCCTCGTTATATTCATACGCTTTGAAGGGCACCTCTGCAAACGCCTCTGCCTTGCCGAAATTCTCCCATACTCTGCGGTCAACGTTAAGCGTATATCCACAACCGTTAGGCATAACCCATTCGTGCATAGGTCTTTCGGGTAGTGCAAAATACTGCATAAGAGTCATAATAACACCGCCGTGAGATATAATTGCAACAGAACGAGGCTCTGTTTTAAGAATACCCTCTACGATATTGAAAAAACTCTTGCATACACGGTCCCGGAATTCACCGTTTGCCTCGCCAAAGGGAGCCTTTGCGTCCTCACCGCCCTTAATCCATTCAATAAAAGCAGGGTCATCCTTTAATTCATCTGCAGTCATCCCCTCAAATTCACCGAAATCATATTCCGATAAATCGTCAAAAATAACGGGATTTTTATTGGGGAATAATATTTTAGCAGTTTCAAGACAACGGTTAAGGGGGCTTGAAATTACAATCTCAGCATCGGGATATTCATACTGACTCATCATATCCTTGAGCTGCTTTTTACCGTATTCAGTAAGCGACACGTCGGAGGAACCGATATATTTTCCTTCCTCGGCACCCGCAGAAAGTCCGTGTCGAATCAAATGTATTTTATATCCGCGCATAATGCAACCTTTCTTTGTATTTACAAAATGATATTTAATGATATAATATATTATAATAACATCCGTAAAAAAATCAAGAGGTGTAATTAATGAGTACTGCATTTGCATCAAAAATTTCAACCTTAAGACATGAAATGAATATCACACAGAAAAGTGCAGCCGAATCTCTCGGTGTTTCTCAGGCGCTTCTTTCTCATTACGAAAAAGGCATTCGTGAATGCAATCTTGACTTTGTCAAAAGAGCAGCAGCATTTTATAACGTTTCAGCCGACTACCTTCTCGGTCTTTCCGACTCAAAGCACGGCAACCAGGAAATTCTTGAGGAAAATGATATTCCCTCAGACTCAAAAATGCAGACTACAACAGTCTTCAGAGCCTTTTCATACCTTATGAATCAGGCTGAAGAAAACGGTTCGGGAGCTGAAGATATTTTCAACAGATATTTTTCATTGGCAATAAAAAAATATTCTGAAAAGAATAATACGGAAAAAAGAAATTATTTTGCACTCTGCGATATGGCTGCAAATGCCTTACCAAAAATCAGCTATGATATAAGCCTTTCAGAAAATCTGCCCGAATGCCTGAAAACCGTAAACGCATTCTCTGAGGAGCTTATAAGCGAATGCATAAAAAAGACAATCAAAATAAAATAAAAGCAGAGCAGAAGAATATCTTCTGCTCTTTTTTATGCCTGTTTGCTTATAATATCCGATAATTTCAATGCATTTACTGCTATTACAAGCACAACAGAAATATATGATATCACACGCAAAAGGCTAATTGATTTATTAATTTTTCTTACTGAACTGATAACGGCTCCGCCTCGTATCACTGCTTCAATAAGCTTATCTGAATTCATTCCAATCCCCTCCTGCATCGAATTCAACAATGTGGCATATAGCAGGGATGGTTTCACCCTGAAGCGAAATAAGAGGTGACATCAAAGCACCTGTTCCTGCAAAAAGCACCTTTTTTAATTTTTTTTCACTCAAAAGGCGCATAATATACGAGGCTGTTACTGCTGCCGAGCAGCCGCAGCCAGAGCCTCCAGAATCAACATCTTGCTTCTCAAGGTCATATATCATAAGCCCGCAGTCATTATGAACAGATGAAATATCAAGCCTCTCGCGCTCTCTGAGAAGCTCAACAAGCAAATCACTTCCAACCTTACCGAGATCACCCGTAAGAATCATATCATAATCAGATGGAACAGTATCAGTATCCCTCAGAAATGAAGCAATTGAATCAGCCGCTGCAGGAGCCATCGCAGCACCCATATTTGAGGTATCATTTATGCCGAGATCAGTTATTTTTCCAAAAAGCGCTCGCGGTATATAAATATTCCCCGATCCTTCTTTTCCGATTACGTATGCGCCGGCACCCGTAACCGTGCGCTGAGCACAGGGCGGTCGCTGACTGCCGTATTCAAGCGGATATCTGAACTGCTTTTCCGCAGAGCAAAAATGCGAGCAGGTTGCCGCAAGTGCATACTTGCCGTAGCCGCCGTTTATAAACAAACAGCTGAGCGCTAAAGCATAAGCCATCGTGGAGCACGCGCCGAAAAGCCCTGCAAAAGGAATATTCATTCCTCTGATAGCATAGGTACTCGACGTACATTGATTTATAAGGTCACCCGCAAAAATCAGGCCGACATCATTCTCATTAAGCTTTGCTTTTTGTAATGCAACGGATACAGACTGAAATAAGAGCTCGCTTTCGGCATTTTCCCACGACTGCTGACCTATTCCGTCATCGGGATAAACAATATCATATTCAGCGCTCAACGGTCCTTCTCCCTCGTTTTTACCTACACAAGCAGCAGAAGCTATTACCCTTGGTCTGTTTTTTAGTTCTATTACCCTGTTCTGTACGGTATTTTTCATACGTTTCCTCCAAGAAAAAAGTAATATATCATACCGTAAAACGAGGCAAGCGAGCACCCGTAGACAATAACCGCACCGGCAAGAGAAAACATTTTTTCACTTGTTCCGAGAATATGCCCTTCAGTTGAATATTCAATTGCAGGCGAGCACACAGAATTTGCAAAGCCGCTGATGGGCACCGCAAAGCCAGCTCCTGTCACCTTTGCAATTTTATCGTACACCCCGATACCCGTCAGAATCGCAGTAAGCACAATAACAGAAATTGACACACACGTTCTTGCAGATTTTTCATCGGCACCAAGCATATTATACAGATTAAATAAAAGCTCACCGAATACACATAAGGCGCCGCCTGAAAAAAATGCTATCAGACAGTTCTTTACAACAGGTGTACCCGGTGTTACTTTTTTGACCTTTTCAGCATAATTGTTATCGGGAACAGTATTTTTCATAAAAGCACTACCTTTCCCGATTATTTTTTGCGCAACGTAACATTTTATACAAAAAAAATCCGCATCATTTCTGATGCGGAAATTCCTATTAATTAGTCACTAATGTAAGAAATTAATGCAAGGTGACGAGCACGCTTGATAGCTACAGTAAGCTCTCTCTGATGAGCAGCACATGTGCCTGTAACTCTACGGGGTAAAATCTTTGATCTTTCAGACATAAAACGACGAAGCTTCTGGCTGTCCTTATAGTCGATGAAATCAGATTTTTCTACACAGAAAGTACAAACCTTTTTACGGCTCTTTCTGTTCATGGGGCGTCCGCCTTTATTATCTTTCTTTTCAAAAGCCATTTCTAATATCCTCCTTAAAAAATTTCAAGGGAATCAGAACGGTAAATCGTCATCGTCAACAACGGATGAAAAGTCATCAGCGCTGCTGTTATTGTAAGATGAATGATTTGATGTATCATAGTTACCTGTGCCGGATTCTGATTTTGAACCACAGAAGCTAACCTGGTCGGCTATAATTTCATAAGCTACACGCTTATTACCATTCTTATCCTCAAAGCTACGGCTCTGAAGTGAGCCCTGGACAGCAATCATTGAGCCCTTACGGAAATACTTTGAAACAAAATCAGCTGTCTGTCTCCAAGCAACAACGGGAATAAAATCCGTTTTCTTTTCCTCTCCGGGTCTTACGTAGCCACGGTCAACAGCAACAGTAAAGGATGTTACTGATAAGCCTGAGCTTGTAGAACGGAGTTCGGGATCAGCAGTAAGTCTGCCCATAATAATGATTGAATTCAACATAACTCTTCTCCTTATCTAGCTACGATGAGAGAGCGAAGAACGCCGTCTGTGATGTTGAAAACACGGTCAAGTTCAGCAGGGAAAGCTACGTCAGCTTCATATGTGTAAAGCACATAATAGCCGTCTGTTTCGTAGTTGATAGGATAAGCGAGCTTACGAGTACCCCATTCATCTACAGCCTCCATTGTGCCGTTAGCTTCAATAAGAGCCTTGAACTTTTCTACAAGCTCTTTTGCCTTTTCTTCACCGTTCTTAAGTGAGAATACTGCTACGGTTTCATACTTTGACATTTAGATGCACCTCCTTCTGGACATTGGCCCCTGTTATTTCGGGGCAAGGATAGTTGTAACCTAATACAACAATTCGGTATTATAACAGATAAAAAACCGCTTGTCAACAGTTTTACCAACAAAACTATTAACAAAGCGGTATTTTTATTCAATTACTTGAGAACAATTGTTTCGTTGTGGTCAACGATGTATTTACCGAGGTTAAAGTCTCTTGCGATGAATTCAACTCTGTCCTCATAAACCTCCATAATGTAACCTGTGCCGGATTCATTATAGTAATCACCGTCTGCATTCTTGGGACCGATACCGGGAAGATTAACACCGGTGAAATTGCCGATTTCGTGGATTGACCATTCCTTGCTGAAGCCCATGTGAAGGTGACCTGTAATAAGGAATACGTTATTGTACTTATTCATTGTTTCCTGAAGAGCATCACTCTGAGCACCTACAGTACCAGCCTTATCACTGGGTGAGTTCCAAGCCTGCCATACCTGATGAGTTTCCTTAAGGGGCTGATGAAGAATTACAAATACGGGCTTGCCGTCTGCAGTAGCCTTTGCAAGCTCACCGTCAAACCATGCAAGACATTCATCTGAGAAATAGGATTCCTCAAATACTGACTTATCTGTATTGAGAACGATGAAGGTGTAGCCGTTTACTTCATAAGTATAGGAAAGCTTGTCTTCATTATAGAACTTAGCATTTTCAGCGAACTTGTCGTTTGCCGCGTTGCTGAATTCCTTGAAGGTACCGACAACCTGGCTGTAAGCTCTGAGTCTTACGTCGTGGTTACCGACTGCCATAATATGATTTTCTACGTTTTCTGCTGCTGCAAGATATTCGAGAACAAGCTGATATTCAGCACCCTTGCCGTTTTCTGCAATATCACCTGCAACAACAAGTGCATCAAATGTGCCTTCTGCATTTGCAAGGTCAAGAGCTGCGTTCTTTGTATACTGATGTCTCTTTGCATCATAGTCTGAAAGCTGAGGATCACCCCAGAGAACAACTGTCATCTTTGCTTCATCATTGACAACAATAGGCTCGTCTGTTGAGGGTCCGGGTAAGGTTGCACCGAAAAGTGCGGTGAAGGATATAAACATCAAAAGAAGTTTATACATAAATGCTGTGAAAATAGAACTCATAATCTTTCTGTGTCTCCTTTATATTGCAAAATTTTCACCTAAATAAGAGAATGTCTGAAAAGCCCTTACCACCGAAGAAGAAAAGCATAACCTCACTCCAGAATTTAAGAAGCTTTGTAAGGATTGAAAGGAAGAAATCAGGCTCCTCCTCCTGCTTTTCAGTGCCGTTTACAATTTTGTATACAACAGCATCAAATCTGTCCTTTGCTGCATTGAACTCAGCAGTAGGCATACAAGTACTGTTTATAGCCTTTTCTACCTCTGCAAGAGCATAAGCAAATTCTGCGGCATCCTCTGCGGACATTCTTGACGTATCATAATCCTTCCAGAGATTATACTTCTGAATAATGCCTCTTGAATCACGTGCATAGTTAAACTGAGGATATGCAGGGTCAGAATAAACATTTTCGAAGGATTCGTCGGTAAGGATTCTTACTGCAAGACGCATAATAACGTCATTACGTGCGGTCTGCTCGTGATTCTGATTCTTGAAATAGAAAGTAGATTCACAAAGGATACCGGTCGATGCGTCAACAAGTCTTGCTTCATCGATATGATTGTGTGTGGGATCGGTGCAGTACGTATTTGCCTGAACATAGTCATCAGGTAAAGCTACGTCCACCGCAACGCTTGTAGCGCCGAAGGATTCCGAATCAAGATGAATGATTCCGTCTGCGTTAACGTCGTCCCAGCAATCAACTATCTGATACATTGATACATTATAATCCACAATGTCGAAAAATTCAACACCTTTTTCCTGTAAATCAAGAATATATTTTCTTGAATTTATCTGTGCATTGTAATACCAGTCTGTCTGCTCGCGCACAATTGCATCCTCAGGATCGGAAAGATACATTTCGCGGCAGTCGGGATAATCCTTTGAGGGAACAAGAGCCCAGAGCATTGTGCAGTATTCAAGATAATCCTCAATAAGAATCTGGACTGCAGTATCAATAATATTATTAACGTCAGCGTTGGGAAGAATTCTTAAGATAAGGTTGATAAGATATGCGAGATATTCCTGATCCTTATCAAGAAGCGAGGGGAACATATAGCCGTAAAGTGCATCGTCATCGTCAAGAAGACCGTAGTGATAGATATCACCGAGAACTGAAGCACCGTCTGCAGCAGGAACAACGTAGCATACTCTGTTTACGTCATCCTCGAATGCAAGATCATTGTCGATATAGTACTGCATAAGAGCATTCTCAACTGAGCCGCCCTGACTGATGGGCACAAGATTTACCTTGTCGTGGCCTGTTTCCTCCTTTGCAATCTGAATAAGCTCATAAAGCTCCTTCACATTGTCCTGCATATTACCTGTTGAGTGATATGAGAAGAAATAAAGGTGATCCATACCTGCAATTTCAGCATAGCTATCAAGAGGAATCTGATCTAGAGCATATTCTCTTTCTTCCTCTGTAAGATTTGCAAGGCTTGTTGTATATCTGTCAGCCTGAATATTCTTAATTACGCGTCCTGTTTCATCAAGAGCGATATTACTGAGAAGTGCATCGCCGAGAACTCCTGCAACAGCCTTTGCACATCTGCTGTTAAGGTCATTCTGAGTTATAAGTAAGGTAGAAAGAGGAATAAGTGCATCCTCAAGAGCCTTCATAACAATTTCATCGGTAGACTTCATAAAGAAGGGAGCAGCAAAGGGCTTGCCTTCCTCTGTAAGCATTTCATTTCCGTTTTCGTCAAGATAGCGGACCTTTGACTGGAAAATACCGGGGATAACAATTGAAGGACAGTGCTCGCAGCTACCATCAATACACTCCGCCTCCGTCGCAAAAGCAGCTACGGAAACACAGCCGAAGGCAGTAATTACAGCCATAATTATTGCAAGAACCTTTTTAACAGAAAATTTCATTTTTCTCAACCTCCTTAATATTAATTTACATTATATCACTACAATTCGCTTTTTGCAATTATCTCAGGAAAAATTTTTCTTTTTCAGTAAAATATCTTGAAAACAGACTGCTCACTTGATACAATATTTACAGACGATTAAAACGGAAGGGATATTATTTTATGATTAAGAGCGCAAAAAAGGAGTTTGTTTTCACAAAAAACGAAAAAGCACCAAGCTGTCACGCATCGACTGTTCTGCCCCTTGATGACGGAACGGTTCTCACTGCCTGGTTCGGTGGCGCACACGAGGGTGATAACAGTGTTGAAATATGGGTATCAAAAAGAGATACCCGGGGCAACTGGTCAACTCCCGTTTCGGTTAGCGAGGGCGACAACATAGCCCATTGGAATCCCGTTCTTTACATGCAGGAAAACGGCAATATAATCCTGTACTACAAGCACGGTGAAACAATTCCCGACTGGATTACACGCTATATTGTCAGTGAAGACAACGGCAACACCTGGAGCAAGCCCAGAACCCTTGTTGAGGGCGACACATCAGGCGGAAGAGGTCCTGTAAAAAACAAGTGCCTGAAGCTCAGCAACGGCACGCTACTTGCACCCGCTTCAACCGAGCAGAACAAAAAATGGATTCCGTTTATTGATATATCCTATGACGACGGCATTACCTGGACATACGATAAAAAAATGGAACGTCCCAAATATAAAGGAGCCTTCGTAGGTCTTATTCAGCCTACCTTATGGGAATCAGAGCAGGGGGTTCACTGCCTTATGAGGTCCAATAAGGGGGCCGTATACAGAAGTGATTCTGCTGATAACGGAAAAACCTGGTCAAAGCCACACAGAACACGAATTCCCAATAATAATTCAGGAATCGACTGCGTAAAAGATGATTCCGGAAGAATATGGCTTATCTACAATCCCGTTGACGTCAACTGGGGTGTAAGACATCCCCTTTCTCTTGCCTGGTCAAGGGACAACGGAAAGCACTTTACAGAGGTGCTCGTGCCAGAGCCCGGCTTTGGTGAATTTTCATATCCCGCAATAACCTGCAAGGATAATACACTCTATATAACATATACCTACAAGAGAAAGCAGATCGTATTCTGGAAAATAGAGCTTGAGAATTAAAAAAACAAGGCACCGCACAGGCGGTGCCTTTTGTTATAATGCAAATTTTGCAAACGTCATATAGCCTGAGGGATAAGCCTCATAAATAAGACCTACCGTATTGTCATCAAGACAGGCAAGACAGGAATATGCGTAAAAATCAGCATATTTTTCAAAGGAAGCATACTTGTCCTTATCAGTTATATCATAGGTTTTTATCCAGCTGACTTCTTCATCGTCAATTCTGCCGAGATATACCTTGCCCTCAGTTCTTGTTCTGTCCTTACCTGCATGACCTGTAGGCGTTGCAAGAAGAATGAATCTTCCGTCATTCACAAGCCCGTCGGGAAGCAAAAAGCTCTCGGGAACGTTTATGACAGAGCGCTGACACTGAGGAACCTCGGGATTAACGGCAGGAAGCTTTCTGAAGTTTTCTCCTCCGTCATCAGATACACTGAACGGAATTTTTCCGCCGCCCTTGGGACGACCGAAGCAGAATATCTTACCGTCAGGCATTTCAACAAGCTGGCATTCATCAATATTTTCACAGAAGCTGCCCTTGTTTCTTCTCCATGATTTACCGTCGTCATCAGTAATGAGCACCAAGGCTTTATTAAGTATATAGCAGGGGGCAAGAATTCTGCCTTTATACTTTTCATTTCTGAGGGTAATTCCCACACCGGGACCTACACCAAGAAAAACGCCGTCGGAATCCTTCTTATAGTAAGGAGTAATATCAACTGGCTGAGAAAACGTTTTACCGCCGTCTGTGCTTTCGAGCATAAATATATAAGAAAGCATAGGTGCCCTGAGGGGCGCAGGCTGGGTTTCAATACAAAGAAGCTCACCGTTATCGTCAAACACCTTTTTCTTATAGGCAGTTACAATTTTATTTTCATTGAAAACGGCTTTTCCCTTGCTTACATAAATGTTACCTACGTATATGTCCTCACCCACAACACTTTCGGGGATGAGAGGAGGCTCGATTTCAAGATACTGCGGCTCGTCACCTACGCAATAATACATATCACCAAAGGTAGAATATGCATATTCCTTTGAGTGTTTTTTCGGAACGTAGAATCTTGTTTTTCTGCCCTTATCATCATAAACAAAGCCGTCATACTGTAAAGTAAATTCCTTACCTTTTCTTACAAGCATACCGTCAAGCTTTGTTTTTCCGGTATATAATTTCAAAGCAAATCCCTTGTCAGTATTGACATATCCGCTTCCCTTCTCAAGAAGTCTTGCTGCATGAAGCCCCTTACATTCAGGATAGAAGTCGACAAGCATAATTACTTTACCGTCATCTGTTTCCATCATAAGCGGATCTATAGCAAAAGCAGACGTATATTCCTCACCGTCGAAGGGATATTTTCTTACGGGCGGAGTAAAAACTGTTTCCATTTCGGAAAATGTTTCTCCGTTATCAGTGCTTCTTCTTACCGCAATTTCTATATAGCCCCAGTCAGCACCACAGGATGCCTTATCTGCGGCAGCTATTACAGATCCCTTATACTCACCATTCTTTATTGTGAGCAGCGACGGAATTCTTCCGTCCTTCATATTTGCAAATTGCTTACCATCCTCATAAAAGCTTTTGAATGCATCGCAATTTTTTCCGACAAAAAGAGGATAATCCTTCATTTTTCAACACCTCACTCATTGTTCTTTGTAATAATATCACAAAATTTACCATTTAGCAACAACCTTTCTATTGCAAATCACATTATTATATGATAAAATTATATAAAATTAATGGAGGACGTGTTTAATATGGCTGAAAAAGAAACAAAAGGCAGTGTAATTCAGTTCATAAAATTTGCTCTCTTCTCGTGCTCTGCCGGAATTATTCAGATAGGCAGCTTCACTCTTATGAACGAAGTGCTCCTTAAAACAGATTTTATGCAGAGCCTCATTCAGAACAATGATACCTTTGCTAAAATAATGACCAATGAGTACGGTCCCTTCTATCTTATAGCGCTAATTCTTTCCGTTGTATGGAACTTTACCTTCAACAGAAAATTCACCTTCAAGTCTGCAGCAAATATACCTGTGGCAATGCTTAAGGTTTTTGGCTTCTACGTTATATTCACCCCCGTTTCAACCATTCTCGGCAATTTCTTCACCGGACGCTTTGCAGGCGTGCCCGGCATTGAATATATAGTTCTCGGCGTTACAATGGCTTGCAATATGGTAACAGAATATCTTTTCTGCAAATTCGTTGTATACAGAAATCAGGAAAATACAGCAGTAAAATAACCCTACGAAAAGGAGAGAGAAAATAAATGTCTGACTTTTTTTCATCAGAAAAGTTTGTCCGTTTTACTGAAAAAACGATAAACAGGCTTCTCGGAAATTTTGCAGACTCCCTCAATGACGGTCCGCTGTTCATAAACGCCTCCGAATATGACAGCAGATATTTCTACAAGGGAAACAAAAAATTCCGTAAAACACCTGCAAAAGATGCACATTGGAGTCTTGGTTATGCAATTGCAGACCTTACCCCTTACGACTATGACAAAAAAGATTATTTCCTTGGCGGTTATCTCACTCCCGATAACGGCTTTAATAACAAAATCCAGAAAATCGTCGACAAAATGCAGTGCAGAATTATTGCTCTCGATGACAACAGCGGAAACGGCACGTCATTTTTTGCAACAATTGACTGCATAGGCACGGGAAACTCTGATATAAAGCTCATAAGAAGACGCTTTGCGGACCTTATGAAATATACTCATCCCGATGCAAAAATAGCATCCGTAAACGTTTTTTCAACTCATGCGCACTCCTGTGTTGACACTCAGGGCTTATGGACTGACACGCTTTCAAAGGTTCTTCACAACAAGAAGAAAAACAAAAAGGGCAAGGGCACATACCTCAGTGGTGCTGACAGTGAATTTATGAGCGCCCTTGCAACAAAGGTTGCAGCCGGTCTTCTTAAGGCTTATGAGGATATGACACCCGGTACAATGACCCTTGCACAGAAGGATATCGGTGATACGTACTTCAACAATAAGAACAGAAAATCTGCAACAAGCCTTGTTACAACAATCACCCGTCTTGTATTTACTCCGGACGATAACGAAAAAACGCCTACAATAATTGCAACAATGGGCGCACATCCCGACGTTGCAGGTCTTCCGACCTCCGACGGACACGGAACAGGACACGATCTTTGCGGTGAATACATCTATTATATGGGTGAAACCGTTAACAAAGCAGGCTACAACTTTATGTTCTTCAACGGCGCGATATGCGCAATATACATGTCCTGCGGCGCTACCGACGACGGCGTGACACTTCCCCACAGATATGACAAATCAATTCGCTTCGGCAGAGAGCTCGGCAAGATTGTTCTTGCTCTTACAAAAACCGAAGAAGAAATCAGAAATGATTCCGTTTTATTCGACGAAAAGGAAATTAACCGTGAAATCAGAGAATCTGAGCTTAACGGCGCTAAATATTCTCTCTGGTGCGAAAACTGGACCCCCGTAAAGGAAACTGACGTAAAGCCTGTTCTCAATGTAAGAATCAAGGAGGTTCCCCTTGCGGTTACAAATCCGCTCATAAAAATCGTCGGTAAGCTCAATCTTGTGTCATATAAGGTTTTAAGAGAAGCAGACGGCACGTATACGGTTGTAACAGAAATCGGCTACGTTCAGATTGGTAAGGATCTCAACGTTGTTCTTGTTCCCGGTGAATTCTGCGCCGACCTTCTTACAGGCGGTGATTCTCTCAAGGCTGAGGGCTCATACAACAAAATGGATTTCCCCTACCCTCCACTTACGGAGATTTTCGGCAAGGAGCTTGTTGCATTCGGTCTTGCCAACGACGCCATCGGCTATATCGTACCTGACAATGACTATATTCTCGGTGAATTCGGCAATCACTATCACGAGCTTATAGGCATAGGCAAGAACGCAGGCTCTACAATAATCAAGGCCTTCATGGAAATGAAGGACGAACTGGGGGTATAAGTATGGATTTATCTAAGCTTGCTACAGCAGCCCTTAAAGGCATCAACCGAATCGGAAGATACGATTACACAGATAATCTCCCCGAGCCCGAGTTTCATTACACAAAGCAGGCCAGTGCGGAATACTTTACAGCAGGCTTCGGAAAAGCAGTAATGCTTCCCGATGACGTAAAAACAAAAAAGTACTATATTGCCGGATACGGTGAAAACAACCCTGCGAAGGGTGTAATAGATCCTCAGTATGCACACGCATTGTGGCTTGACGACAATTCCGGAAACGGCGGTCATCTTTTTGTGTCCCTTGACGTTGTAGGACTTCTTAACAAGGATGTTAATTCACTTAAAAAAGCTCTCGGTGAGTTTTCAGAGATCACAGGTTGCAAAACCATCACCATAATGAGCACACATAATCACGCAGGCATTGATACCATGGGCATCTGGGGCAAGCTGCCAAAAACAGGCAAGGACAGAAAGTTTATGACAATTCTTTTCAATGCCGTTATTACTGCAGCAAGCGCCGCCTACCGTGACAGAAGACTGGGTAAATTATATCACGGAGAAATTGAGGTTCCTGATATGCAGGAGGACATAAGAACTCCCGTTGTCTATTCAAAAACCCTCACCCGACTCCGCTTCGTGCCCAACGACGGCACAAGAGAAATATATTTCCTGAACTTTGCTTCACACTCTGAATCTCTTCAGGGCTGCAATTCACTTATAAGTGCAGATTTCCCCTGTTACCTTCGTGAAAAAATAAGAAACGAAACAGGTGCTGAAACAATTTACGGTGTAGGTGCTATCGGCGGAATGATCAGCATGGAAATTGAAGACGAAAACACCTTAAGAAAGGAAAAACGTCTTCTTGAATCCACTAGAAGCATCGGCTATAAGCTTGCATCATACGCACTTGCAATTGAAAACGAAAAGCTTCTTGAGCCGAGAATCAGCCATATAAAGCAGGAGTTTTACGTGCCCGTTGAAAATCCGGTGCTCACAATTGCCTGTCAGATAGGACTTCTCAACGCAGACGCTTATAAGATTCCCTACTCAGATAAAAAGGCACTCAAATCCGAAATCAATTATTATGAGATTGATTCACTGAAGATACTTATGATCCCCTGTGAGCTCTTCCCTGAGCTTGCCTACGGCGGATATCTTTCCGGGGAGGAATCTGCAGAAGGTCTTTCACCTGATATCAATCCCACTCCCCTCGTTGAAATCGCACAGGACGAAAAGCTTCTTATTTTCGGCCTCGCAAACGACGAGCTCGGTTACGTGCTTCCTCCCAATGACTTTATGCTCAACGAAGATGCTCCTTATCTTGATAAGGCAATCGACCGTTTCGGCAGAAGACACTACGAGGAAACGAACTCAATGGGTCCAGAAACTGCACAGATTATTGCAGACAATTTCAGCGCTCTAATAAACAAGGTTAATACTGTTAAAGCAGATTAATAAATAAACGGAGGAAAATAAAATGAAAAAAGCAAAAAAGATGATAGCTCTTATGCTTGCAATCGTTATGACCCTTATGGTTATGGCAGTTCCCGCATCAGCAGCATCAAAGGTTGACCCTTCTGAGAGTGTAGCAGCAAAAATTGAAGCAACACTTTATCAGGTTCTCGACAAGCTTGTTTACGTACTCGGCAAGGTACTCAACGTTATCATTCCCGGTCTTAACTGGGGCAACAAATGGCAGGAATATGACTCCTACGTAACTCCCGACGATTTCTACGCAGGTGAAGAAGCCTTCGATACAGAGGTTGCAGACGGCGCGAAGTGGAGCGCAGGCTATGCATACGCATCTCTTCTTGAAGGCCTTAACATCTTCGACGGTACCTTCTATATGGCAGGTACACTTGAGGTTATGGAAGGCAGAGTTCCCACAAAGATTATCGATGACCAGGGTGTTAACGTTTATGCAGTTTCCGACGGCACAAGCGGCATCGTTGTTCAGGCTGTAATCGACGGCTACGGTATTGCAAGAGGCGACGTTCTTGAAATCAGAAGCAGACTTGCTGATTTCGCAAAGGAAAACAACATCATCAGTATCAACGTATCCGCTCTTCATCAGCACTCCTGTATCGACATTCTCGGTATGGCAGCTCCCCTTGTTCCCGCAATTCTCAAGAACCCCGCATTGAGCATTTTCGGTGCTGACCTCGACCAGTACGTAGGCGGCAAATCAGTTGAATTTATGAACAACCTTTATGAAGTAGTTTCAGAAGCAGTTATCACTGCTGTTGAAGATATGGAAGAAGGCACACTTTACTACGGCAGCACAGACGCAAGTGAGCTTATGTACGATAAGCGCGAGCCCATCACATTCGACGGTGAGCTTCACAGATTCCGCTTTGATCCCGATAATGAAGAATCAAACGAAATCTGGCTTTGCGAAGCAGGTATTCACACTGTTGGATTCGGTGCCGGCTCAGACGTAATTTCAGCAGACTTCCCCTACTATTTCAGACAGTACGTTAAGGAAAACTCAGGTGCAGACGTTGTTTACGTTCAGGGTGCTGAGCTTGCTATCACAACTGACTACACCTACATTGAGCCCGACTCAACAGACGACGTAGTAAGAGTTAAGGCTTACGGTGAAGCACTTGCAGAAAAGGCTTACTCAATCAACAATGAAATTAAGCTTGACCCCGTTCTTAACGTGGCAGTAAAGGAAGTAACAGTTGAAACAGACAACCAGATTCTTACCCTCGTTGTAAGAGAAGGTCTTATCAACAGCGTAATAACAAAGAAGCCCCTCGGCTTCAATATGATTACTGAGGTTGGTTACATCGAATTCGGTAATGAAGTCGGCGTTGCTCTTATTCCCGGTGAAATCTCCCCCGAAATCCTCTGGGGCGGTGTTGTAGGTGCAGACAAGAGCTGGACAAATGAAACCTGGGACTATGCTCCTCTTGCAGAAACAGCTAAGGTAAACAAGCTTCTCTGCTTCGGTCTTTGCAACGACCAGATCGGTTACATCCTTCCCGACAATGACATTCATTCAATGTTCACTGAAAACGAAGAAATCAATGCTTCCTCAACAAAGGCAGGCTCTTCCTTAACAGAAGGCTTTGAAGCTCTCATCGCTGCTGTTAAATAATTTCGCATAGCATAACAATCGGGCATCTCCATTAAAAAGGAGATGCCCTTTTTTGCGTTAAGAAAAGCCCCTCTGTCATTCACTTTAACAGAGGGGTTCTTTTTTATTATTCTTCAGTCTTCTTGATATCTATGCCCTTTTTCATAAGGATTACAAGAGGAATAATAGCAACTGCAGCAGCTACTGCAGCATAAGCAAACATACTTGCTGAAGGAAGAAGCTTCTGAACGTGAATTGCTTCGTCCATATAATAAATCTGTGAGCCCTTACTTGCAATTTCACCGAGTTTGGGACCGATAACCATAGGAATGAGAACAACGAAAATCATTCTTATACCCTGGAAAAGTCCTGCCTTGCCTTCGGGAGTAAAATCTCTTACAAGCGCACCGAGCTGAATTGAGAAGATAAAATATGCAACGACTGCAGGAAGAGCAAATGCTATAAAATAGAAAATGTTGTTTCCTGCAAACATAGCACCCATAAGACCTGCAAAAACAAATACGATACTGGGAATAAAGATTGATTTCTTATCCTTTGCAGCCATTTTCATAAAGACAACTGCAACGGCAACTGAAACGGCAACACCGAGTACAACTGCAATAATGGGAAGCGCGGAAAGCTTGAAATTTTCAAGTCCGGGAAGAAGTGCGTGCTGGATATAAATAAAGAAATAAGGGAAGAAGGTCTGGAAAGCAACGCTTATGCAGGAAAATGCTGCAAGCGCAAGATAGAGGCGGCTGTTTTCCTTGATAACTGAGGGACGGAAGGTATAAATAAGGTTTCTGAAATAAGGAATTTTCTCATTTTCAGGGCTCTTGGACTTGGGCTCTTCAAGAATAAATAAGCCAAGCACACCGCAAAGCACAACGAATATACCAAGACCGATAAAGAACGCGGTATAAGTAATTGCACCTGACTGAGCCAACGTATTAAATGCAAGAATGACAACTGTAGCAACAAGAGGAAGAATAGCAAGAAGAGTTTCAACCTTAGGTCTTACAACAGGAGTTGTAATATCTGTTACCCAGGCATTGAATGCAGAGTCGTTACTTGTTGAGCCCATTGCAGTCATTATACAGTCCATAATAATTACCGCCCAGACACTGGCAAGAAGAAGCTTGATTTCATCAGTTATACCTGTAAGTGATGAAATATTGTCCTTGGTAATAAAGCCGAAAAGACCTGTTACAATACCCCAAGCTATATATCCTATTGAAATAAACAGACGTCTGTTTTTCAGCTTGTCACTGAGATTGCCCATTATAAAGGTGGTAAGCACTGCAACAACTGCTGAGCAGGCAACCATTACGTTAACTGCAGATATCGCTTCGAATTTTGATGCGGCTTCCTGTGTGGCGTCTGCATAAATTGAATTATACATAAACACGTTAAAGCACATATTTTCAACGTTCCAGGCAAGATTGCCTGTAAGGCTGAACAGGATAATGTTAAACCAGGTCTTTTTTGAAAGACCGCCCTTAGCAAGGTTATTTTTCATATTTACCTCCGAATTTAATTAAGACTTTTTAATCTTTCCGTTTGTATATAATACAATAATTTATTTACTTATAATTCTTGAAAAGAAAAATTCTTTTCGTTCAGGAGAATTAATTACTACAACAGGCTTAATCTGATTAAGAACTCTGCCCTGTGCAACAAGCGAGGATTTATATGCTGCATACGAGCCGGTTTCAAGCTGATATACTATAGGCTCTCTGAGCATTCCCCATCTTCTGTACTTATCGTATTTTTCATTGGTTTCTCTGAAGGTTTCATCAATGAATGCTTCAAGCTCTGCTTTTCTTGAAGTGGGGATATCAGATTCCGTATCACAAAGGAATGCATATCGGGGTAATGCACCTGTTTCGTCTGTATCTCCATAGAAGCTGTAACCGTTAAAGGAAATGCCGAATTCCTTCTGAACCTTATTTGCAACAAAGTCAAGCATCTGAGTGGTGGTTTTTTCATTTGCTACGTTAAGTCCCATATTTGAACGGTACAGGAACTCAATTTTAGGAGTCTTGTTATGCATTCCCGTTACGCGGACAATATCAAGAATTCTGTATCTGTAAAGACCTGAGAAGTTTGTAACGATAATCTCATAATCCTTTCCTACCTCAAGCTCATCCATAAGAAGAGGTCTTGTTCCTTCGGGAGCATCAACAGGCAAAAACTCATAAATAAGGCTTCTGGGAAGCAGCACAGAGTCGTTGGCATTAAGAGTTACCGACATGGCCATAAAGCCTTCTGATGCAGCATAGCCCATATTATGCAAAGGAAGGTCACCAATATATCTCTGAAGCTTTTCTACGTAAACGGAAAGCGTTGAGCTTATCATACCGTAGCCCCAGCATACCTTAGGCCATATTCTTTTTGCAATAGGCACTTCCGTTTCAAAGCCCTTCTGAAATTCTGCACGGAGCTCTGCTGCTCTTTTGGGATTCGGCTTGATTTTTGAATATTTATTTCTTAATGACTCGGGACATCTGACAGAAGGATCAATTGTTCCGTTTTCAATATCATTACAAAGCATTTCCCAGTTTGCCTCAAGGTATTCAAACATGGTAAGCATTAATGTAATAACCATTGAGCCGAGATAAGTTACGTTACGGTTAACCAGAGCAAATCTGAGCTGGAAATATGACATATCCGTATGCTCTTCGTCCTCAGGGAAAAGAATATCGAGCGGAGTGGTTGAAAACGAAGGAATCAAGGGTAAAAGATATGTAAAGGGAATCTGTCCCGCACCGTTACAGCGCATACCGTTTTTAAGAGGATGTCCGTTAAGAGAAAGAAGAAGCGGACCCATCTGTGCAGGGAGCTTTTTATACAATCCCTTTTCTTTGAAATAATTTGCCGCGCAGGCAGGTGTTGCAGCAAAGCCCATAGACTGCATATTAAAAAGATCTCTTGCAGTTTTAGGCTGTAATTTCGGAATACCTACACTGCCCGATGATGAGCAATATCTTATTACCTTACTGCTTGTAATTATATTTTCTTCATTGTTATCAATCATTCTGTTGATAAGAGGCAGATAATCCTCAAAGGTAGAAAGCGGTACCTTATCCTGAAAATCGCGAAGCGTGTGAATATTGGCAAAGTCATATTTTTTACCAAGCTCACAATCCTTATTTTTTTTCATTATGGCCGCAAGAGTCTTCTCCTGTGTTTCCATCGGAATAGAAGTAAAATGATTAAAGCCCTTAAATACGATATTACCGAAGAAAACACCGATATTTGAAACTGCCATAAAATCACTCCTGTCTGAAATTTATTATAATATCAACTATATTTTTCAAGCCTTATGGGTATGCTCACCTATATGCTTTTCCATCCAAAGCATATCATACCATCGGTCAAACTTATAGGCACATTTATGAAATATACCGACAAGCCGATATCCGATATGAGAATGAAAATCCATACTGTTGTGGGTAAGATATTCATCCTCTGTTTCTGTATACGCAATACAGGCATTGGCATTTGTAAAGCCACGAAGCCTCAATTCATTTTCAAGGGCAGAAACAAGCGCCCTTCCGTAACCGCTTTTCTGACAACCGTTTTTAAGATATACGGTTGTTTCTACTGAATATTTATAGGCAGGTCTTGTCTTGAAGGGAGCGGCATATGCATAGCCCTTGATTTCACCCTCTGCCTCAAGAACAAGATACGGATATCCCTTCAAGGTATCAGTAATTCTTTTTCTGAATTCTTCACTGTCAGGCGCTGAATACTCAAAAGAAACTGCAGTATTCAGAACGTAATAGGAATATATTTCACTCAACGCAGCAGCATCATCAGGTGCTGCAGACCTTATAATATAATCACTCATAACAATACTCTTACTACCTTACTCAGTTAAACGGCATATATTCATCAAAAAGAAGCTGCTTGATTGCATAAAGATCCGGCACCAGCACTGCCATTCCTCTTATCATAGCATTCTTATACGTGCCGTCTGCAGGAATACTGTAGGTTGAAATCTTGAGCGAAGCAAGTGACGGCGCATATTTTACTGCAATTTTTGCAATCTGCGCATTCGACATATCAGTTGAAAGATAAGGAAGAATGGTATCTACAAGCTTCAGCAAATCTGAAACACTTGATTTTTTAACCTTATTGAATACTGCAGTAACAATATTTCTTTGTCTTTCAGTACGTCCGAAGTCACTGTCAAGCTTTCTTATACGGGCATACATCAGTGCATGATCGCCGTCAAGATGACTTACGCCCGCGTGTGCGCCGTCACCTATAATTTTTGCTTCCGCTGCGGTAAGTTCAATATCAACACCACCGAGAATATCAATAACGTCCTCAAAGCCCTCGAAGTCTATCTTGAAGCAGCCGTCAATATTTATATCAAAATTTTCCTTGAACGTATTTTTAAGCAGAGAAAATCCGCCGAAAACGTATGCAGAGTTCAATCGGTTATCTGAGCGTCCGGGAATCTGCACGTACAAATCACGAAGGAAGGATATCATAGATGCTTCATTGGTTTCGGGATTAAAGGAAAGCAGAATCATTGTATCCGTCCTCGTTCTGCCCTCTGCTTCCCTGCCGTCCTGACCTACAACAAGAATATTCACAAGCTTGCTGTCGTCATAAATCGAGCTGTTATTCCACTGCACGTCATCGGGATTCACTTGTTCAAGATTTTCATTATATACGTCAGTTTCAAAGAATTCCTCCTGCAAGGGTGTATTCTCATCCGTTTCACGGTTAATTTTACCGAGAAAATAATTCACACAGCCTATGACAGAAAAAATCAACAGCAACAATACAATAACAATAGCAGCTGCCGTTATTTTTTTCTTTGAAATTCTTACATTCTTAATCTCATCAATATTAAATTTCATCGGTAGCACCTCCGAAAAATCAATTTATCTCTTCAAAAAGCTTAAGCTTATCGTAAAAACTCTGTCGTTCACGGGCTTCCGAAACGACGTTTCTTAGTCTGATTTCAGGTCGCTTGCCCATCAGAGAACGGATAATATATCTTCCTCCGAAAAACAACCAACCAACAGGTAATAATATTTTGAGCTTTCTGACAATCCGCCAGTTTGAATAAACTATTTCATTGACAGAAAGAATCGCATTTACTATCAACGAGTTTTTCTTATTGCCCGGATTATTATCGGGCATAAAAAGGCTTTCGTGGCTTCGATCAGGATTTTTCTGTCCAAAATTACCTGAAGAAAACACGTCTGCAAGAAATTGTCTGCAGCTTTCATCACAAACGCTTTCACCGGAAAGCACAAGTGAGCATCCAAGGCACTCGCAACAGACACGAGTCAGAACAACTGCAAAATTCCAAAGTCCCACACTCTTGAGAGACTCTTCAAAAATGCTTCTGAAATCATTTTCTGCAAACGAAGAAGCAAAAACCGACCAGTCACAAAGATGTCTGAGCCCCAATCCGTCACCGGTCATATGATGCACTGTATGAAGCAGCAGAACAAGCCCGTGATGATAGGGGGAAGGAACGCTTAATTTGCCGAATGCAGTTTCTTTCAGAGAGGACTTTTGTGTAATGTCATCAAAAAAACCAACAAGCCGCTCCCCTGCTCCGCCTTCAGGAATTCCCGGCGGAAGAAAATGCATTTCAATGCGCTGTCCGCCCTTATCATACGTTACATGATGAGAGTTTTCCTTTTTTCTTACAGTATAGCCATCATCAACAAGAATACAGTCAACCTTTGTCATATCTTCTTTTTTTACAAGAAAATCAACGTCACCCATAAGTCGCATAAGCTCATCAGGATAATATGACGAGGACGCCATACCCTTAATAATTACATATGGAATTTCCGCCTGAGTCAGCAGCTTGTGAAGATGACTGTGCTCTGAGCCTACGGCGATATTTTTCAAAAAATATGACTGCAATCGGTTTTTGAGAAATTCCCGTTCACTCTGTGAAAAAAGCGTTGACTCAGAATTATTAAGTGCAAGAAGCAGAACAGTCTGAATTTCAGCCTCCTTCCAAAGAGCCGAAAAATCAACAGGCTCTGAAAATGCTTCGTTCTTTTCTCCGAGCAATGAGCATCTCACAAGAGTCAGCAAAATATTCTGTTCTTTTGTCAAAAAATCATATCCGCAGAACATCTTAAACAATTTCTCCGTAGGTATCGGGTTTAGCAGGATCAAAGCTTTCATTTGCCCACATCAGCGTTACCATATCATCTGTTTCAGACAGGTTAATAATATTGTGGGTATAACCGGGAAGCATATAAACTGCCTCAATCTTTTCACCGCTGACCTCAAATTCAATTATTTCATCTGAGCCGATTTTTCTCAGCTGAATAAGTCCGTGACCTGACACAACCACAAAAATCTCCCATTTGGTATTATGCCAATGCTGCCCTTTGGTAATGCCGGGCTTGCTGATATTTACGGAAACCTGACCGCAATTTGCAGTTCTGAGAATCTCAGTAAAGCTGCCTCTGTTATCAACGTTCATCTTAAGAGGAACTTTTACTGCAGCTTCAGGAAGGTACGAAAGATATGTTGAATAAAGTTTTTTTTCAAATGAATCAAGTGGAATCTCAGGCATCATAAGTGTGCTAGGCTGAGCCTTGAAACTATAAAGAATATCGGTAATTTCGCCGAGAGTTACCCTGTGAGTACGGGGCACGTAACAGAATTTGCCGTTTTCATCTGCAATAAGCTCAGCACCGTTAAAGCTACAGCGATGCTCCTTGCCCAGTAAAACTGCAAGCATTTCATCAACCAGATCATCGACATAAAGCAGCTCAAGCTGAACCGAAGGATCGTTAACAGTAATAGGCAGATCATTTGCAATATTATGACAGAAGGTAGCAACTGCAGAATTATAATTGGGTCTGCACCACTTACCGAAAAGGTTCGGAAAGCGAAAAACAAACACGTTTACTGCATTTTTTTCAGCATATGAGAACAACAGATTCTCTCCGCTTTTCTTGCTTTCACCGTAAGGAGAATCCTTATATCTACCCTCAAGGCTTGCCTGTATTGATGATGATATCATCACAGGAGCCTTATTATTATGCTTTTCAAGACAAGAAAGCACCTTTTCAAGTGCAGAAAAGTTACCTTCCGTAAATTCCTCAACGCTCTGAGGTCTGTTTACACCTGCAAGATGGAACACAAAATCTGCAGTCCTGCAGTAATTTTCAAGCTCTTCTGAAGCAGTATCTATATCTGCTTCAAAAATATTATCAATGCAAATATCCGGATAGCATCTGTTTTTTCCGTCTTTTATGTTTTTAAGATTCTCACAAAGATTTCTTCCGACAAAGCCCTTTGCGCCTGTAACAAGAATATTCATATTTATCTCCGAATCAATATTTTCTCCATACCATACGGTCAACAATACCGGTATAGCTCTGAATAAGTTTTACAACCTTATCCGACACGTTTTTATCTATATAATCGGGCACAGGTAAAGCAGAGCCACTGATTTCATTCATTGACACAGCAAGCTCAACTGACTGAAGCAGACTTTTTTCATCAATACCTGCAAGGACAAAACATGCCTTATCAAGAGCCTCGGGACGCTCTGTAGACGTTCTGATACAAACGGCTGCAATAGGATGTCCGATGCTTAAATAATAGCTGCTTTCTTCAGGAAGAGTGCCGCTGTCAGAAACAACTGCAAAAGCATTCATCTGAAGACAATTATAATCAATAAAGCCCATAGGCTCGTGCATTTTTATTCTTTCATCAAGCTTTATGCCACTCTTAGCAAGCTTGATACGGGAACGGGGATGACATGAATAAATTATGGGCATATCATACTTCTCTGCCAGCTTATTAAGAGCACTGAAAAGCATATTGAAATTTTTATCAGTATCAATATTTTCTTCTCTGTGACAAGAAAGAAGGATATATTTCTGCTTGGAAAGCCCCATTCTTTCAAGAACGTCACTACTTTTGATTTCTTCAATCTTACTGTCAAGCACCTCAGCCATAGGTGAGCCTGAAACATAGGTACGCTCCTTAGGCAGCCCGCAATCTGCAAGATAACGTCTTGCGTGCTCGGAATAAGCAATGTTGACATCGGAAATGATATCAACGATTCTTCTGTTGGTTTCCTCGGGAAGACATTCATCCTTACAACGGTTGCCTGCCTCCATATGAAAAATCGGAATATGAAGACGCTTTGCTGAAATAGCAGAAAGACAACTGTTTGTGTCACCGAGAATCAGAAGAGCATCAGGCTTGATATCAGCCATTAGCTCATATGAGGCAGCAATAATATTTCCGACTGTTCTTCCGAGATTATCCCCTACACAGTCAAGATACACCTCGGGCTCATCAAGCTCAAGGTCCCTGAAAAAGATACCGTTCAGGTTATAGTCATAATTCTGCCCCGTATGCGCAAGAACCGTATCAAAGCATTGACGGCATTTTTTTATTACGGCTGAAAGTCTTATGATTTCGGGGCGTGTGCCCACAATTATAAGAAGCTTTAATTTTCCGTTATTCTTAAATGAAGCATTATCTTTCATAGCAAATTCCCTTTTACTTATTGAATGATGCGAGCTCATCCCTTATATACTTAAGTTCAAGAAGCTTTTCCTTTACCTCTTCCACGTCCAGAAGCTTAGTATTATTACTGTTAAATTCGGTCAATTCGTTTCTCTCTATGTTGCCGTCTGAGAAATATTTATCGTAGTTAAGGCTTCTGTTATCAGCAAATACCTTAAAGAAATCGCCCATATCAACAGACTTTGAGCATTCTTCATTTGTAAGAAGAGTCTCATAAAGCTTTTCACCGTGACGGATACCGATAATTTTAATATTATCCTTGCTGCCGCCGAAAAGCTCACATACTGCCTCAGCAAGCACCTGAATGGTACAAGCAGGCGCCTTCTTTACAAAAAGGTCACCGCTGTTACCGTTTTCAAATGCAAAAAGAACAAGGTCAACTGCCTCTTCAAGGGACATAATGAATCTTGTCATTGAAGGCTCAGTAATAGTTATATTCTGACCGTTTCTTATCTGATCAATCCATAAGGGCACAACAGAGCCACGGCTGCAAAGCACGTTACCGTAACGGGTACAACAGATTCTTGTTCCGTCCTCTGTAACGTTTCTTGACTTTGCAATTGCAGTTCTTTCCGCAAGAGCCTTTGTGATACCCATAACGTTTATGGGATATGCAGCCTTGTCAGTTGAAAGGCAGATAACAGACTTTACTCCTGCTTCAACTGCAGCAGAAAGCACGTTATCAGTACCTAAAACGTTGGTTTTTACGGCTTCAATAGGGAAAAATTCACATGAGGGCACCTGCTTTAATGCTGCTGCGTGGAACACATAGTCAACACCCGGCATTGCATTTCTTACTGAATTTATATCCCTTACGTCACCTATGTAGAACTTGATTTTTTCTGCAACCTCGGGCATTTTAGCCTGAAATTCGTGACGCATATCGTCCTGCTTTTTCTCGTCACGGGAAAAAACCCTGATTTCCTTTATATCAGTTTCCAGAAAGCGGTTAAGCACAGCATTTCCGAATGACCCCGTACCACCTGTTATTAAAAGCGTCTTTCCGCTGAAATTCATTTTACATGTCCTCCATAATTTTATGCTCAACATAGAATTATCATTTAGTCAAACAATCTTTTACAAGTGCGATATCCTTTAATGATATTTGCTCTAATTCTTTTGAATGGGTAGATTTTACACTCCTTGGTAGCAATAAATAATCGCCGTATAACTCTTTCAATAAATCATCATATTTTGCCTGCAAAGAATACTTATAACCTTCAAACTCTATTCCATCTTTTATTAATGGGAAATAATTATTTTTCTCGCTCATATTACGCATACAAATGAAGCCCAACGATTGATCAACACCAAAAACAATTTTTTCCCCCTGACAACTGTAATTGTTTTCCGACAAAAAATCTTTAATTATTTCTGAGATATCTTCATCAAAAGCACTGTTTTGTTGTGGTATAGCATAGTCTAACTGTTTATAATTATTTCTTTCAAAATATACTTTAAACTTATCATGTAATTCTATGTTAAGTCTTTTATGCGTTTCATAAAACTGTTCTTCTTTGCTATCATCAACAAAATCATACGGAAAAACATCTACATAAAATATATCAGAAGACTTAAATTTTACCTTTGTAATAATATCACTACTTACAGGAGATTTATTTGGATTATACATATAGTAATAATGTATTGACAATTCTTCATCATCACGCAGAATATCCCATAATTTCCAATAGTCATCACGCATCATACCGATATCAATATCATCATCCCAGGGAATAAAGCCATGGTGCCTAACAGCACCTAATAAAGTGCCGCCTTCAAGAAAAAACTTTAATCCATTGGCATCACATAAATCTTTTATCCGCTTAAGAATATAAGCAGAGCCCTGTTGTATTATTCGCAAATCACCATCGGCCTTGGGCAGATTTAACAACATCCTCTTTTTTGCACTTTCAAAGGATTCACCGGGTAATGCATTTGCACAATAAAACAAATATTCATTTTTATGATCCAAATCCTTAATCATTTTTTCTATAGTCACAATTTTTTTTGACAACTCTTTAACTCGATTTTCTGTTTTTCTTGCAGCCCTGTAAGAAGGAAATATTTTCTTTATAAATTTCATTATACAACCTCCAATATTTCTTTTTTCATGATTTCAATATATCCCCATGCGCTTCCATTCCACTGCAAATCAGAATCTTTTCTAATTTCAAAATTAACACCTGAAACGCAATCAACATCTACATTTTGTCCATACTGATCTTTTAAGAAAAAAACATAATTTGTTGTATATTGTCCTGGTACAAAATTGTCTAAGGAGATTTGCAAACTTATACTTCCATGCTCATCTTTTTTTCCAGAATAAAAATCATTAAAAATTGCTGATGCAAGAGAATTCCTAGCAGAATCCTTAACCTCAACACGCAAGCATAAATTCTGAACATCTTTTTCGTTTTGCCATTTTATAAAAATACAAAGAGGCTCTGCAAAACTTAATATGTTGTCATTCTTATCAACCAACTCAGT
>JAZTWN010000088.1:0-48329 GCA_045635905.1 Acutalibacteraceae bacterium | reverse complement strand
TTGCTCGTTTTATCCATGGGACATGGGCTTTCCACGGTGGGTAGCTCCATTTTTCTTGCCGCAGACTGCACCTCTTTTTCGGTTGCAAAAATCATAGGTCTTATCATTGTAAGGTCTTTTCTTGAAAGATATGTAACGGGGCGGAAGCTTTCAATCGTGCCGCCCGACAGCAGATTCATCATAAAGGTTTCTGCCGCATCGTCAAGATGGTGACCAAGTGCCAGCTTTGTACAGCCAACCTCCTTTGTCATATCGTGAAGAATTCCTCTTCTCATTCGTGAGCAAAGGGAGCAGGGATTTTTTTCTTTTCTTGTTTCAAAAATTATATGATAAAGCTCGGTTTCTCTTATTATGTATTCAACCCCAAGCCTGTCGCAAAGAGCCTGAATCTCTGAAAAATCCGTTTTTTTTCCGAAAAATTTCATATCGGCGGTAATTGCCTTGACCTGAAATTTCTTCGGATAGAAGCGGCGCATTTCGGCAAGGGCGTATAAAAGCGCAAGTGAGTCCTTGCCGCCCGATACGCCAACCGCTACCACGTCGCCGTCCTCAATCATATTATATTTTTCCATAGCCGCTCTCATACGGCTCATAAGCATCTGCATAAATTTTACCCGAATCTCATTTTCTTAAGGTCACGGTAGTTTATAAGCTGAATGTTCTGTGACTTTATGAAATCAAGTGTTTTGGGGTCGGAGAAGAGCTTGTATTCCCAGTTTCTTCTCTGCCATGAACCGCAAATACCCTTGATTTCCTCGGTTTCAATAACGGGGTGAATGTAGGTTTCGATGATGCCGTCGGGGAATGCACGGTATTTTTCAAATATATATTCTCTGAAGTTTTCATAGCTTTCGCTCTGAGGACCGTTCCAGTCACCGGGCATAAGGTAATCAAGGATTGCAACGCCTGCTGCATTTGCTCCCTGAACCATAGGCTCAATAAGTGCTTCAACAGCTTCCTTGGGAACGTTTATGTCGAGCATCTTGTTGCCGAACTGCTCGTCTGTGAATTTTGAGGGGAAGCGGAAGGGCATCTGACCGTGCTTTGCACATTCCTCAATTGTAAGCTTAAGAAGCTCGAAGCGGCCTGTAGCAACGCCGTAAAGTGAGCCCATGTGGTTGTCAAAGTGAGAAGGATTGAAGCCGTACTGATGGAGTCTGTCGTACTGTGCGTTGATTTCCTTTCTTACGTCCTCGAGGTCTGCGTGCTGCTCGAACTGGTCAGATTCGTGCCACATAAAGCCCTCCTCGTCCTTAAGTGAAGGAACGTTTTCAGCAACGGGAGTCCAACGGTAGTTGCCCCATTCTGCAGTTGTTGTAAGGTGAAGACCTACTGCGTATTCGGGATGAGCTGCTGCCCATACTGCTGCTTCCTTTGCCCAGGGGCAGGGAGCCATAATTGTAGCGGAGGTAATGCCGCCCTTTTCAAAAAGGTCGTAAACCGCAAGGTTTGCGCTTCGGCACATACCGAAATCGTCTGCATTGATAATTAAGTATCTTGACATAGTCACTCTTCCTTTACTATATAATCAAGTAATTTGTACATTATATTTACGTCAACTATCGCGTCGAAGAAAATACCCTCTGCGCGGTATTCCTCCTTAAGAAGCCTTGACGTTGTTCTTATTTCATTTGCAAGTGAGCCCTGTGAAAAGGGGATAAGCAGAAGGACTCTCTTTTTTGTCTGAGGCATATTTTCACTTATTGCCTCTAAAAGTGAGTTTATTCCCACACCCTTCAGTGCGGAGATTTTTACCGTGTTTTTGGTGACGGGGAGAAGATAGCTTTCGGCAATATCACATTTGTTGTAAACAGTGATTAGGGGCTTTTCCTCGTCGCAAAGCTCACGGAGAATTTCCTTTGTAACCTCCAGCTGATTTTCGCACTCGGGGTCGGAGGCATCGCATAAAATTATGAGAATATCCGCATTCGTTGCCTCTTCAAGAGTTGACTTGAATGCCTCAACAAGAAAGTGGGGGAGTCGGGAAATAAAGCCTACGGTGTCAATAAGCATTACCTCGCTTCCGTCGGGAAGACGGATTGCACGTGCCGTGGGGTCAAGGGTTGCAAAAAGCTTGTTTTCTGCAAGCACGTCGGCATCCGTAAGCGTGTTGAGAAGAGTGGATTTGCCGGCATTGGTATAGCCTACAATTGCGGCAGTAATCACTCCGTCCTTTTTTCTTCTATCACGGTGAAGCCTTCTTCTTTTTGAAAGCTCTGCAAGATTTTCTTCAAGAGCGTGAATTCTTCTTCGTATGTGTCTTTTGTCGCTTTCAAGCTTTGACTCACCGGGACCTCTTGTGCCGATACCGCCGCCAAGCCTTGAAAGTGCCGTGCCCTGTCCCTGAAGACGGGGTAGGGAGTATTTAAGCTGTGCAAGCTCAACCTGAAGCTTGCCCTCACCGCTTCGCGCATTTTTTGCAAATATATCGAGAATCAGCACCGTGCGGTCGATGACTCTTGTTTTAAGCACTTTTTCAAGCACGCGTCCCTGAGTGGGAGTAAGCTCTCCGTCACATATTACAAGGTCAATTTCGGCATTTTCACAGATTTCTCTTGCTTCCTCAAGCTTGCCTGTACCGACATATGAAACGTTGTCGGGCTTCGGACGCTTCTGTATAATTACCGCCTCGGTCTGTCCGCCTGCGGTTTTTACCAGCTCCTTAAGCTCGTTTACGGAAACCTCGGCGTCAAACTCACCCGTGTCTACGCTTATGAGCAGTACCTTTTCCGTGCTTTCGGTGTTTTCGTAAAGTTCTATGGTATCTCACCCCTTACAGGTCATTTTATCACACCTTGTTATAATTGTAAAGATAAGGCATATTCATATATAATAAGATGTATATAAAAAAATAAAATAATGCTTGACAATATAAGGAATTCGTGATAAAATTGCTTTCAGTTAGCCGAGGCTAATTCATTTTTTTGACTTAACAGTTAGCATATGCTAATTGCATTTTTAGGAGAAGCTTATGACGTTACTTGACGCAAAAGAAGGAACAGAATATATTGTCCGCGATTTGTTTACTGAGGATGAGGAAATGGACAGCTTTCTTTTTTCACTCGGCTGCTACGGCGGTGAGCCCATTACCGTTATCACCCACCTTAAGGCAGGCTGCATAGTTGCAATAAAGGACGGCAGATACACAATCGACAAGGCACTTGCAGGAGCAATTGCTATCGGATAAAAGGGGTAATCGCCAGATTGCTTTTTTTTACAATTGATGTTAGCAAATGCTAACTGAACGGTACATATGTTATTTTCGGAGGAAGAGATAATGAGAATTGCCCTCGCAGGTAATCCTAACAGCGGAAAAACTACAATGTATAATGCCATAACAGGCAAAAATGAAAGGGTAGGCAACTGGGCAGGCGTTACGGTTGACAAAAAGGAAGCGCCTGTCAGAAGGGCTCTTTGCGGTGAGCACGAGCTTATTGCGGTTGACCTTCCCGGTGCGTATTCAATGTCCCCCTTTACCTCGGAGGAAAGTATTACAAGTGCATACGTAAAAACTGCCGCGGTAGACGTCATTATAAATATCGTTGACGCTACTAACTTAAGCAGAAGCCTTTTCTTTACAACTCAGCTGCTTGAGCTTAATATTCCCGTGGTTGTGGCACTCAATAAGTCGGATATAAACAAAAAAAGAAAGACAGAAATTGACGCAGAGCTTTTAAGCGAAATGCTGGGCTGTCCCGTAATTGCAACCTCTTCTTCAGCAGGTGAGGGACTCTCTGAGCTTATTGCTGCCGCTGTATCCGTAATCGGCAAGGGACAGACTGCCCCCTATCGTGATACTGTTGTTGACCTTTCCGACAAGGCATCCGTAAAGGAAGCCGATAAAAGAAGATTTATGTTTGTAAATAATGCCGTAAGGGCAGTTGAAAAGAGAAAAGCTCTTTCAAGGGACAGAAATACACAGGATAAAATAGATGCTTTAATTACAAGCCGATGGCTCGGCATTCCTCTGTTTGCCGTGGTTATGTTTCTTGTTTTCTGGATTTCTCAGGCAGGTCCCGGTGTGTGGATTGCAGATTTTCTGACCGAGCTTCTTGAGGGCGGACAAGAGAAAATCGCAGAAATCTTCTCTGATGCAAGCCCCTTCCTTTCAGCACTTTTAGTTGACGGTGTTATTGGCGGTGTAATTGCCGTTATCGGCTTTTTACCTCTTGTTATGGTGATGTATTTCCTTATAGCACTTTTAGAGGACTGCGGCTATATGGCGCGAGTTTCCGTGGTGCTTGACCCCATATTCAAGAGGGTGGGACTTTCGGGTAAATCTGTTATCCCCTTTGTTGTAGGTACAGGCTGCGCCGTGCCCGGTGTTATGGCATGCCGCACAATAAGAAACGAAAGAGAAAGAAGAGCCGCAGTAATGCTTGCTCCCTTTATGCCCTGCGGTGCAAAGCTTCCCGTTATTGCGCTTTTTGCAGGAGCCTTCTTTGAGGATGCCTCCTGGGTTGGACCTCTTATGTATTTCCTCGGAATTGCAATCATCTTTTTCGGTGCTCTTATAATCAACAAGATTACGGGCAACAGTAAAAGAAAGTCATATTTCATTATTGAGCTTCCCGAATATAAGCTTCCCTCACTTAAACGAGCAGTTTTTTCAATGCTCTCACGAGGCTGGTCGTATATTGTAAAGGCGGCTACGGTTATTCTTGTGTGCAATACTGCCGTGCAGATTATGCAGTCCTTTACCTGGAGGCTTCAGCTTGCAGATGCTGCCGACAGCTCAATATTGGCTTCAATTGCAGAGCCCTTTGCCTACGTGCTTATTCCCGTTGTTGGTGTATGCTCCTGGCAGCTTGCCGCAGCAGCGGTTACTGGCTTTATTGCAAAGGAAAACGTTGTAGGTACACTCGCAGTGTGCTTTGTGGGCCTTAAAAATCTTATAGATACCGAGGAGCTTACAATGCTCGAGGGCACAGGTGCCGAGGTTGCAGGTGTTATGGCTATTTCAAAGGCGGCGGCTCTTGCGTACCTTATGTTCAATCTCTTCACGCCTCCCTGCTTTGCGGCTATAGGTGCTATGAATTCGGAAATGAAAAGCTCAAAATGGTTCTGGGGCGCAATTGCCCTGCAGCTTATGACAGGATTTTCAATAGGCTTCGTTACCTATCAGCTTGGCACTCTTATTACTGAAAGGTCCTTCGGCGCAGGCTTCGTCCCCGGCCTTGCTGCAGTTGTGATTTTTGCCGTAATTATAACGGTGCTTTGCATCAGAGGTGAAAGAAAGGTTCTTGCCGAAATGGCAAATAAAAAGAAAAGGGTAAACGTATAATGGATAATATTATTATAATTCTGATTGTAGCCCTCATTGTAGGACTTGCAGGACTTTATATCTATAAGTCAAAAAAGAAGGGCGCAGGCTGCATCGGCTGTCCCGACAACAAAACCTGCTCAGGCAACTGCAGCGAATGCGTATCTCACAGAATTACGGAAGAATAAAAGAAAAAGCACTTTGCAGAAATCTGCAGAGTGCTAAATTATTTTATTTGCGATTGATGTAATTATTTATAAGGTCGGGGGCAACTGCAAGCTCTCTTGCGGCGCCTCTTACAAAATCCTTTGCCGTGCTTTTTGCACCGATTTTGCGGAGTCCGGGAAGACCGTTGATTTTTGCAATAACGCTTGCTCTGAAAAGGTGATAGTCACTTGAAAGGAAGCCTACGTTCAGCTGATAGAATTCCTTTCCCGAATGAGCTTCCACAATTTTTTTGCCGAATCTGAAATTTTCGTTTGTTGTGGTGGATTTATCCTCAAGAAGAATTCTTCCTTCATCCACACCGAGGCGCACAAGGTATTCCTTTATAATAAGGGCCTCGCTTTTTGTCTGCTGCTTTCTGAAGCATCCGCCGCAGGTAACTGCAACGGTATTTTTATGCGCGTTCAGATAGTCGGCAGCCTTTTCAATTCTCTTCATAAGATGCTCACTTGGA
Organism: Acutalibacteraceae bacterium; assembly: GCA_045635905.1. Lineage (GTDB taxonomy): Bacteria > Bacillota > Clostridia > Oscillospirales > Acutalibacteraceae > RUG806. The sequence goes on along the minus strand of JAZTWN010000088.1, from coordinate 42,387 downwards.
GTTTCTGCCCCTATAATATTGCCGCCAAGCACAAAAAGATAATCAAGCTCCTCGGAGTAATCCTTTTTTGCCTCACTTATAATTTTTGCAAGAAAAACGTTTTCCGTAACAATAATACCTGCTGCTGCCGCAGTCAGTGCACCGAGTGAAAGCTTAAGTCCTTTTTTCATTTTTATTTTCTCCTTAATTATTCTGATTATATTTTATACCAATAATTATAGCTTTGTCAATTAAGTTAAGCTTAAAAGGATTGACATTTAAGCCTCATTGTGCTATCATAACAGGGCACAAGTTAAGCGGATGTGGCGGAATTGGCAGACGCGCTAGGTTCAGGTCCTAGTGAATGCAAGTTCATGTGGGTTCGACTCCCGTCATCCGCACCAAGCAGAAGAGGCTACCGACAGGTAGCCTCTTTTTTTTATCTGTATTTTTTCATTTCTTTTTTTAGTCTGCGGTTGCAGAGGATTTCCCAAAGGGGCATTATAAGTCCGCCGGAAAGACGGCAGGAGGCTTCGTTGAGTGCCCCGTAAAATGCTATACGAAAATCTGCATTTTCGGAAAGGGGACAGTGCTTTTTATAGGTTTCATAAAGGTAAAAGCAGTCGCCCCACATATTATGAAGCTGAAAAAGGTCATATTCGCGGTCGGCAAAAATGAAGCATGAGGGGTCAATGAAGCCTTCAAGTCGCATGGTTTTCGGGTCTGCCATAATGTTCATTATGTTTATATCGCCGTGAATAAGCACAGGGGAGTCGGGCTCGCTTGCCACGGTCTTATATAGCTTATAGCCCTCTTCAAGCAGGCGGTAATTCTTTTTTGAATATTTTCCCTTTTCGCAAAGTGCTTTAAGCCCTGCCATTTTCGGAATTATATGCTCTTTTTCGTAGTATTCCACCCAGCTGTCATAGATGGGATTTTCAAGTGCCCCGAATTTTTCTGCCTTAACACTGTGAATTTCAAGAAGATTTTTCACAACCTCCTCGGCGAAAGCCTTTTTTGTCTTCCTTGATTTAAGAAGATATGAGGGAGAGAGGGTGTTTGTGCCCCTTATAAAGCCCATTGCAAGAAGCGCTACGGTGTCATCTGAATACGTGAAATAAATTTCGGGCATATTCACACGGGTTTTTTCAGTAATTGCACGAAGCTGCGCTGCTTCCTTTTCCATCATACCCCTTATGCGGAATGCCTTGACTACAATGCTTTTGTTTATAAGGTCACATTTATATGCCTTTCCGTTACTGCCGCCGCCGATGAATTTTATACATCCCGGGGCTTCACCGAGAAACTGCATTATCTTTTCTGAAATAATGCTATGAAGCTGCTTATTGTCGATAATAAGAGTTGACATAATATTTCTCCTTACGGAATGATAAGGTTGTTTCTTCCTGCTTCAAGCACGTAGTCACCGCTTTTAAGAAGAGCGGCAAGGTCAAAGGAGTCTTCGGGGAGTCGGCTGAATCTTGCTGCCGATACGCCCTCGTGACGTCTGCCGGGGTGGTGATAGTCGGAGCCTGCGGTGAGCACTCTGAGGTTATTTTCCTTAGCCCATGCCGCGGCAAGACCGATTTTTGAGTTGTGATTGGGATGAAGATTAAAAACCTCAATGCCGTCAAGAAGCTCGGGGGAAACTCTTTCCATATTCTCCCTGAAGGGATGAGCCTGTAAAAATACACTGCGGGGCATGGAATACGTTTTACGGAAATTTTCAATTCCGTAGGGGAGAAGGTCGTATACCTCCTCCATTATTTTACGGTCAACACCGTAGATGAGATAGTCGTTATCATTTTCCGTGAAGCGGATTTCCGCACCGAGGATAATTTTAATGCCGATTTCATCACCGTGCTTTTTTGCTCTTTCAAAGCCGTCAAAGAAGCGGTCAATCATTTCGGTCTTTGTAAGCCCCTCGTATTCATATATGAAATGATTTGCAACGGTTACCGCGTCATAGCCCAATGCCTTATATGTATCTGCAAGCTCCTCGGGCTCAATCTGACTGCAGGAGGAGGCAGGAGTGGTATGTGCGTGAAGCTCCACCTGATATTTATACTGAGAAAGTAACTGCTTTTTTACGTCTGCTATGCTCATATTATCACCTTAATAAATGTTTTTGTTTTCTCTGTATCTGCGCCATACGTTTTCAAAAAAGCCCTCGTCCTCGGGAATGGGACGGACAGGACGCCAAAGGGTGTTGAAAACACCGCAATCAAGGAAAATTTCCTGAACCATACCCGAAAGGTCAGCCTTTTCTGAGGTGGAGTCTGTGTTTTTATAAATTGCACTGCCCCTTGTAAGGCTTGTTTTTTCGCAGTAATTCTTCATGGCGAACAAGACTGCCGCCTGAGTGTAAATGGCATCAAGGTATTTATACATAGCGGTTGTGCCGCCGATGTCCCTTGTTTTTATATTGCAGGGGAATTCTTCAATTTCCCTTGTGCGCTTTTCGTAAAGCGCGGCTATTTCGTCACAGAAGCGCACCGCCGCCGCAAAGCTGCTCATTTCCCTTCTTGCTTGTGTAAGAAGCATTTGTGCGGTATTTTCGTCACCCTTTGCGCCACAAATAAGCCTTTGGTGACGGCCGAGCACCCTTTGTGCTTCTTCGATAAATAAAGCCTCTTCGGGCAATTCAGCGTCTGCCTCAGAAATATACTGAGCTGCTCTTAACGCGCCTGCCTGACCTGCGTTGAGTGCACTGCCGCCGGGTCTTGCAATTCCGTGTGTGCCTGCGCATTCACCTGCTGCAAAAAGTCCGCTGACACAGCTTTGCCACCACATATCAACTGCAATACCGCCGTTGTTGTGCTGAGCACAAAGACTGATTTCAAGTGCTTCTTTTTCAATGTCCACGCCCTTTGAGCGATAAAGCTCAATGGCAGGGGAATTCATTTTCTTAAGTCTTTCAATGGGAGTGCCGAAAAGGCAGTCTGCATTTTTAAGGTACGTATATGCCTCCTCGCACAGACCTTCAAATTCTATCTCATCAAGATCAAAGGGATTTTTTCTGTAGTCGAGATAAACCCGTCTGCCGTGGGTCACACATTCCTCATATACTGCAAGGTCAATGCGTGATGAGCCGTCCGATACCTTTTTTGAGTCAAAGGGCCATTGATAGCCCTTTAAGAATACAAGGGAAAGTGCCTCGTACTCATCCTTTATGTAGTCGGTAAGAAATTCTCTTTCCTCACCGTTTTCGTCAATGCTTACAAATCGGGGGAGCGTTTGCATATATGAGCCCGAAACGTTCCAGCGGGGGCTTACGCTTGCGAGTCCGTACTGCCATTCTGTCATATTCTGAAGATGTGCTCCTGCTCTTATGGCAAGCCCCGTAGAGCCTGTGTGACAAGCGGGATATACGGAATTTTCATAAATTCCCGAGGGTCCGCCCGTTGCAAGAATAATGTTGCTACACCGCAGTACGGTAAAGCTGCCGTTTTCGGTGTTGAAGCACACAAGTCCTGCCGCACGGTCGTTTATTTTTATTATTTCAACTGCAAGAAGCCTGTCAAAAATCGGAACGCCGAGCGAAGCTGCCTGCTTCTCAAGCGCCTCGGTCATAAATCTTGAGGTAAGCGGTCCTGCAGAGGTGGCTCTTTTATAGGGGTCGTGGTCGGTTTTGTAGCCTATATATTCACCGTAGCGGTTGTGGGGAAAGGGTACACCGAGGGCGCACAGATTATAAAAGCAGCGCGCGGAAAGTGCCGCCTCGCAAAGGGCGTTGTCACCGTCAACTGCACCGCCAGCGAAAAGATCACCTGCCATATTCCTTACACTGTCGGGGCTGTCACCCGAAAGGGAAAGCTTATAGTAGGTCTGCTTGTCACTGCCCGTATTTCTTGAGGTGCCGCAGTTTTTCCCCTCTGTGACAATTGCTACGGATTTTTTGCCGAGCTTTTTTATTTCATTTGCGGCATTGAAGCCTGCCGCGCCCGAGCCTACAACAATTGTGTCAAAGCTTAGAAAGTCCATAATTTTTCCTTTACAGTCTTCTTATGTGGAATCCGCCGTCGATGTTGAGTGACTGTCCTGTCATATAAGTAAGTGAGCCGTTGCAGAGGGTGAGAACCGCTCTTGCGATGTCCTCGGGCTCGCCCCAGCGCTTTATGGGAAGAAGTCCGCCCGCAATAAGGGTGTCGTATTTTTCCTTTACACCGCTTGTCATATCGGTTGCAATAATGCCCGGAAGCACCTCGTTTACGGTGATTCCGTATTCTGCGAGTCTGTCGGCAAAGAGCCTTGTAAGCATTGAAACGCCTGCCTTTGAAATGCAGTATTCACCGCGGTTTACGGAGCTTACGTAGGCTGAAATTGAGGATATGTTCACGATTGCGCCCTTGCTGTCGCCCTCGTTTTTTATCATTTCATTAGCTGCCGCCTGTGTCAAGAACATCATAGCCTTCAGGTTGATGTCCATAACTCTGTCATAGCTTTCCTCTGTCATTTCCAGCAAATCGGCACGCACTGCAGGTGCTACGCCTGCCACGTTTACAAGGATATCAATTCTGCCCGAAAGGGAAAGTGCGGTATCAATAAGTCTTTTTCTGTCTTCGGCGCAGGCTACGTTGCCCTGAACGTAGTAAAAATTATTTTCGGGGGCATTTTCTACTTTTGCACGGGTACCCATTCCGATAACCGTGATGCCGTTTTCGCAAAAAAGCCTTGCAGCAGCAAGGCCTATTCCTGCGGAAACACCTGAAATGATTGCAGTTTTATTCATTTTAATCACCTGCGCACTGTTTAATGTATATGGGTGCGTATACGTCCTTATCGCGGATTACGCAGCCGGGAGTACCGCCGGGGGTACGCATAATTTCCGTGCATTTGCTGCAGCAGATACAGATTTTATTCTTATCGAAGCAGCCCTTATTTATTATATCGTTTGCAAAATCAGGGTAGGCGAAAATTGTTCTTCCGAAGCCTGCCATATCAAAGCCGCCCTCGGAAATGAAGCCTGCCGCAACGTTAGGTGCCGCCACACCGAGGTATGAAAGGGCAGAGGATATGATTTTCATATCGGGCACGGCGTGCTTTATTTCGCTTATGCCGTGAAGCATACGCGCCACACCCTGCAGGGGGTGCTCCTCGTGGGTATAACCGCCCTTTGCAAAGGGTCGGTTTACGTGGGGATTGAAATAGGGATTACCCATTGTTATATTAAGGATTTTTACACCATAGGAATAAAGCATTTCAATAAGCCTTACGGGTTCTCGCAGGTCCATTTTTATTCCGTCGTTTTCATTTACACCGAAGCCCCAGGGATAGGGGAAGCCGTCGTAAACGTTCATTCTTGAGGTAACGATAAAGTCCTTGCCCGTTACCTCCATAGCACCGAGAATACCCTCTCTTAAAAGCCTTGTTCTGTTTTCAAACGAGCCGCCGTATCGTCCCTCTCGGGTGAAGGCAGAAAGAAGCTCGCAGTTGAGGTAGCGGTGGCACGCCTTTATGTCAACACCGTCAAAGCCTGCCTTTTCGGCAAGGGCAGAGGCTGAAATCAGCGCCTCCTTTATGCGGTCTATGTGTTCATCCGTTACAATACGGCTTTTATCTATGGGAGAATCCTTTTCGAATATGGGATTATTATAGGCAATAAGGGGAGCAGGTGCGCCCTCGGGCTTGGAATATCTTCCCGAGTGGGTAGCCTGCATAATCACAACAGGCTCTTTTCCTGTTTTTTTAAGGGCATTTTCCTTGATTCTTTCAACCTGACTGGCAAAAGCATCAACATTATCAGCATTTATATGAAGCTGACGGGGATTTGCCTTGCCCTCCTCCATAACTGCGGTAGCCTCATACCATATAAGACCTGCACCGCCCTCGGAAAATCGGTCGTAACGGCGAAGGGTCAGCTCACCGGGAGTGCCGTCGGGATTTCCGTCGCAGCCCTCCATAGCCTGACAGGCAAGTCGGTTTGAAATTGTTTTGCTGCCCACAGTCAGTGAGGTTGTCAGTATATCAGTGCTTTCCGAAAAGGGAAGGCCTGTTTCAAGAGCACTGCTTTGCTGTAAAAAATCATTTGTGTCCGTATATACCTTGCGTACCATACTTTTCACCCGCCAAAAAAATCTGCAATTATAATGCCTATTGCCTTAATTATTCTCTGCTAATGCCTTTTCTCTTCTCTTTGCAAGCTCGTCCATAATTCTTGCTCTTTCCTTGCCGGAAATCTTATAGAAGAACATAGGAATTGCGCAAAGCAGCATACTGATGCCGGGGATGATGGAAACAAGTGAGAACATAGCAAAGTTCTGTGTCTTTGTAAGCTCTGTTGCAGCCATAACAACCTCATTTGAAAGCATCTGTGAGGGATTGATGTCGATGAACATATACATAAGGATAATGCCTGTTGTTGCAAGAGCATTACCGAGCTTATTAACGAAGCCCTGAAGTGCAGAGCCCAGACCGTTGTCACGGAAGCCTGTCTTCAATTCAAGGTAGTCGAGGCAGTCACCTATCATAGCGTTTGATACAACGTTGAGAACGCCGAGAGGAATGCTTGAAATGAGAATGAAGGGGATACAGATATAGAGATTTGATGTGAACCAGCCGATAATAGTTGTGAAAATGCTTGCAGCGAAGCCGGCAAGACAGGTTGTGATAAGAATTTTCTTGTAGTCGAATTTTCTTATGAGCTTGGGCATAAGAAGCATAGCGCCGAACATACCTACAAGTGCGCATACCTGGAAGATTGTCTTAACGGAGGATACGCTTTCTGCGATGTACTTTGTACGTAATTCAAGTGAAAGGTCGGGAGTGAGCTCGGGTCCTATGTAGAAGGCATATCGTGCAACGTGAACTGCTGCTGCCTGTACCATATAGCGTCCGCTTGAAAGAACACCCATTGTAACAACAAGCATAAGGGGCTTGCAGGTGAAAATTCTCTTGAGAGCGGAGGGCTCACCGGGCTTTCTCTGCTTTGCAGGGGGAATAACTCTTTCGTTGATGTGGAAATAGGAGTTTCCGTACATTACGGCACCGATAACAACGCAGACAACTGCAATTATAAGGTAACGCTGCTTTTCATACTCAATACCTGTTGAGCCTAAAAGAGTGGGAAGTGTAAAGCCTGCAACGAGGAAAAGCACCTCGGGAAGGGCAGAGCCTATACTGTTGAGGTTTTTTGTGTAGGAAATTACGTAGCCTCTTTCGTCCGCATTGGGCGTCATAAGGTTGGGAAGACCCCAGAAGGGAACGTCGGCAAGGGTGTAGCACATACCCCAGAGGATATAGGTTACTGCTGCATATATCATAAGCTCGGTCTTGGGAAGCTCGGGGGAGAGATAAAGACCGACGGTGAGAATAGCAACGGGAATCACACCGTAGAGAATATAGGGCTTCATCTTGCCTCTTTTAAGATTTGATTTGTCTGCAATTATACCCATAAGCGGGTCGTTTATTGCGTCCCAAACACGTGCAAGAAGCATAAGCACCATAACGAACATCAGGGGAAGCTGAAGTACGTTTACGTAATAGTCACTGATGTAGCTTGACATCATTGCATAAATCATACCCTGACCCATCGCACCTACTGCGAACATATTGAGCTCTTTCTTGGGTACTACAAAGCCGGGACGCTGTGTTTTTTCTTTTGCCATTTTCTTATATCCTTTCTTGAAATCAGTTCTTTCTCAGAGCTGAGAGAAGCTCCCCCGATTCGGGGAAATCACCGATAGTTTTGCAGTAGTGAGAATAAATTACCTTCATATTTTTGTCTATCGCAATAAGTGCAGGCAGCTGAAGCTCGCGCTTGTCGGATTTTTTCTCCTCGGTGAAGGCTTCAACCATATCGGAGTCGAGGAGATTTCTTATATCTCCGCCTGTCATTTCCTCAAACATCTTGTCGCCTGCCACCATATTTATCATACTGTTGGCTTCAAAGACGTTATATCTGTCGAAGAATATGCAGTCGGGGTCTGCAATCAGCTCAAAGGGGTAATTCCCCTGTATTTTTCTGAGCTCGTCTGTGGTGTTCTGCAGTATGAATTTAAGGTCGATGCCCATCATACGGAAAACTCGCTGATACTTTTTGAAGGTATCAAGGGTTTTTAAGCAGATTTCACACTCGGCGTATCTCGAAAAAATAAGAAGAGTTTTCTTTGATACGTTGTGCTTGAGAAGCTTTCCCGTGCCGTAGGGGGAATTGTAGGTGAAGTCTGTGATAAGGTCGCCCTTTTCAAGCCTCTTGTGATCGGGCCTGCCGTTCAGAGTGTAAGACTTGCGCATTTCTTCCACACCTTTTCTGAAGCGTTCAAGCATTTTTTCAATTGTAACGCTTGCACAGGCAAGGTTGATTCTCTGGAAGCCTCTGCCGAGGTCACCGAACATTTCACCCCAGTCGAGGAAAATATCGTTTTTCTCAAGCATTTTGCGCAGCTCCACGTGAGTAAGACCGAGTCTGCGCATATCAAGCCATTGAAGATACGTGCCCTCAAGAGGGAATACGTAAATTTCGGGAAAATGCTTTTTCATAAAATCCTCAACAAGCCTTGCGTTATGCGCAATTACCGTGAGAAGCTCTGTAAGCCACCCCTCACATTCGTTGTAGGCGGTTTTACAGGCTTCAAAGGCAAAGATGTTAAGGTGATTCTGCAGATTCATCATCATACAGGCATTCACCTTGCCTCTTGTCTTTTTGTCGGGAACAAAGATGTTCGAGCACTGCAGACCTGCAAGGTTGAAGGTTTTGCTGGGGGCGGTGCACACGGCAATATTGCCGAGAGTTCTTTCATCAAGCGTTGCCATAACCGTGTGGGTATAGCCGCTCATTACAAGGTCGTTGTGGATTTCATCGTCAATGATGAAAACTCCGTTATCGTTACAGATATCCGCAACCCTCTGAAGCTCTTCTCTTGTCCACACCCTGCCTATAGGATTATGGGGATTACAGAAGATTATAGCCTTCGTGTCGGGAAGGGCAGCCTTTTTTTCAAGGTCGCTGAAATCTATTTCGTATTTTCCGTTTTCAAGTAAAAGCTCACTGTAAACGAAGCGGCGGCTTTTTGCAAGCACTGCCATATCAAAGGGATAGTAGACGGGAGTGAGAATAATAATTCCGTCACCGGGCTTTGTTACGGCTTCAATAAGCACACCCAAGGCATTCACAACACCGGGCGTGGTTACTATCCACTCCCTGCGGGCGTCGAAATTATGGCGGCGGCGCATCCAGGAAAGCACTGCGTCAAAATATTCCTCCGTGGGGTCGGTGTAGCCTAAAATCTGCTCGTCTACCAGCTTTTTTAATGCCGTTTTTATTTCGGGGGCCGTGGGGAATTCCATATCGGCAACGGAAAGGGGGACTGCATCAACGCTTGCATTTTTCGCACTGTTCCATTTTGCCGAACCGCACCCTGATCTGTCGGGAACGGATGTGAAATCGTATTTCATAATGTACCCTCCTTAAGCCTTACAGACTATTGTCATTACACTTTCGGGGGGAAGGGAAATTTTTTCTTTTTCTGCAATTTCCTTTTCCGTGAGGTCATTGTCCTTATCGGTAAGTGCGGTAAGCACTGAGCCGCCGAAGGTGTTTTCAAGGGATTTTGCATTTTTTGTGGGATTTATAATAACCGTTACCGTCTTTTCTTTATCGGCAAAGGCAACGGCTTTTATTTCCTTGTCGTCGCTTGAAGCCTCTATTCGCCTTGCTCCGAGAGGAATATATTTTGAGAAGTTACCCGTAACGAAAAGACGCTTCGTTGTGTAAAAGCTTTTGTCGTCCTCGTTTATGTAGATAAGTCCGTCGCAGTAGTCAACCTCGGATACTGCAATCCAGTGCTGCCAGGAGGATGCACCGAGAATTGTAAAATCCTCAAACATTGTGGATGCGGTTACAAGAGCCGAGCTCATGCCTGCATCACGTCCGCCGTTCATGTGGCACCATTCACTCATCGTAACCTTAATACCGGGGAAGAAGATATCAAGGAATTTTCTGTATCTCTTAAGAAACCCCGTGCGGTTGTTGAGGAAGGGGACGGGAATGGGAAGACAGTAGGAATGAACGTCTATACCGTCGCAGGCAGCTCTTATTTTTTTATTCATAAGCACCGCAAGCGTATATGTGCGGTTGAACCAACGGATATCTCCGTTTTCGCAGGCGCTGATTTTTACACCCGCAAGAGCCTCACGCTCTGCGATTTTCTTTGAGAGCTTTTTAAGCAGGGAATATACCTCGTGAGGTGCATAGTGACAGCCCTCCTGACCGTTTTTCTCGGTCCATATCCACAGGGGCTCGTTTACGGGGGATATATGCTTTACGGGAATGCCCTCGTCAATAAAATGCCGGGTGCAGTCAAGAAGATAATCGCAGAAGGCCTCCTCGTTTTTTCTTGCAAGATTGCTTCGCATTGGCTTATCGAGGCAGGATTTGTGATTCTTCGTGAGCCTTTCGGGCGGGGAGTTTGAGAAAAAAACAACGCTGTTTGCACCCTCGTTTACGCAAAGGCGCATCATATTCACTGCGTTTTCATCTCGTGACCAATCGTATTTTCCGTTATCGTCAAAGCTTTCAGCCATACGGTTTTTGTTGTAAAAAACACTTGAAAGACTGTTCTTTGAGCCGCCGCCGAGATTATATCGGTAAATTGTCATACCGATGCCAGTGTCCTTGTTGTAGAGCAGCTCGGCAATTCTTTTATTCGTTGCTTTGCCGCTTTTTTCGTCGGTGTGCGTCCAGCCGCCCACAACCTGTGCCCACCACGCACCCGAGGCGCCTATGCCCTCAAAGCTCTGGAAGGTCTTATTGGGGTTTAAGCAGATTTTCATAATTTTCTCTCCCAAAAAAATTATTTGCCTGAAAGATGCTTCTTTATTGCTTCAAACGATTCCTCGCTTATAACGTGCTCAATCTTGCAGGCATCCTCGGCAGCCGCGTCTTCACTTACGCCGAGAAGGGTAAGGCAGCGGGTAAGTATTGTGTGCCTTTCAAGCATAGCGGCGGCAACCTCCATTCCCTTGTCGGTAAGAAGAAGCTCACCGTTTTCACCTACCGTTATAAAGCCGCCGTTTTTAAGAAGCCCTACCGCACGTGATACGCTGGGCTTTGAATAGCCGAGGTGCTCGCTTACGTCAACGCTTCTTACAAAGGGCAGAGCTTTTGAAAGAATATATATGGTTTCGAGATACATTTCGCCTGATTCCTGTAATCTCATAAAGTACCTCCATATTTATAATATAATTATTATAGCATAGTGTATTACGTTTAGCAATAGTGCATTGTTGTTGACTTTAGGGGTGAAATATTGTAAAATATTACTGCAGAAAAAGAAACAAGAGGTGACCCGTATGAAAAAGGTTAACAGAGTTTTATGGGGACTTCTGCTTGTTGCGGCAGGTGTTCTTTTCGGTCTTAAGGCCATGAATATCATAGATTTTGAAATTTTCTTCGACGGCTGGTGGGCGTTTATTATCATCATCCCGAGCCTTATTTCCCTTGTTACCGAAAGGGATAAAACAGGCAGCATGATAGGTATTGTAGTAGGTGTTTTCCTTTTCCTCGTTGCAAGAGATTTAATCTCTCTTGAGATGCTCGGAAAGCTTATTGTGCCCGTGCTTATGGTTGTTGTCGGCATCTGTCTTATCTTCAAGGACGTTTTCAATAAGAATGCAAAGGAAGCCATAAAAAGAATCAATGCAAAGGGACTTCACAGGAACAGAAGCACCTCTCTTTTCTCAACGCAGAAGGTTGCATATTCAGGTGAGGGCTTCTTCGGCGCAGACCTTTACGGTATTTTCGGCAGTCTTGAATGTGACACTGCAGGTGCTGCTATAACAGAGGATATTGTTGTGAATGCCTATGCGCTTTTCGGCTCAGTGGATATAAGCGTGCCCGAAAACGTTAACGTTGAAATCTGTGCAACTCCCGTTTTCGGAGGCGTTGCAAACAAGACAAAAAGACCCTTTACCCCCGGACTTCCTACTGTTTTCATTACAGGCGGAGCAGTTTTCGGTAAGATTGACGTAAAGTAAAACCCTGAAAAGGAGAGAAAATAAATGAGAAAGACCATTGACCTCAATTTCGGCTGGAAATACAGTGAAAGCTTTACAGAGGAAATGATAAAGCCCTCGTACAAGGACAGTGATTTTCAGACCGTAGATATTCCTCACACCTGTAAGGAAATTCCCTATAACTACTTTGATGAAGAGATGTATCAGTTTGTTTCCTGCTACAGAAAGATTTTCAGAATCTCAGAGGATGAGCAGGCAGGCAAGCGTATTTTCATTACCTTTGAGGGTGCTGCAAACTATTCAAAGGTATACCTCAACGGTGAATTCATAGGTGAGCACAAGGGCGGCTATACTCCCTTTACCTTTGAAATCACAGGCAAGGTCAATAAGGGTAATAACTGCCTTGCAGTAGCGGTTGATTCCACCGAAAGACCCGAGATTCCTCCCTTCGGCAAGGTTGTTGACTATCTTGTATACGGCGGTATCTACAGAGAGGTTCACATTGATTTATACGATGAAGCATACATTGAGGACGTTTTTGTGAAAACTCCCGACCCCCTTTACAGTGTAAAGACAATTGAGGCAGACGTTACCTTCTCTGAAAAGGTAAAGGGCACGTGCAGCTTCGAGCTTTACGACGGTGATAAGGTAATCGGCAAAAAGACCTGTGAGGCAGACGGCAAGGTCATCAGAATCCGCTGGAAGGTAAAAAACGCGGAGCTGTGGGATATTGACAATCCCAAGCTTTATACCCTTAAGGTTTCCTTCGGGGCAGACAGCACTGAGAAGCGCTTCGGCTTCCGTGAGGCAAAATTCACAAGAACAGGCTTTATTCTTAACGGCAGACACGTAAAGCTTATCGGTCTTAACCGTCATCAGAGCTATCCTTACGTGGGTAACGCTATGCCTGCATCCGCACAGAAGGCAGACGCCGACTTTATGAAATATACTCTCGGCTGCAACATCGTAAGAACTGCTCACTATCCCGATTCGGTGCATTTCCTTGAGCGCTGCGATGAAATCGGTCTTCTTGTATTCACCGAAATGCCCTCCTGGCAGTTCTTGGGTGAGGGTGAGTGGAGAGAAAACTGTCTTGATAATATAAGAAGAATGGTTCTTCGTGACAGAAGCCATCCCTCTGTAATTCTTTGGGGTGTACGTGTAAACGAGGGCGGCGACTGCGACGAATTCTATACTCAGACAAACGCTCTTGCAAGAGAGCTTGACCCCACAAGACAGACGGGTGGTGTAAGAAACTTCCCCAGAAGCCACCTGCTTGAGGACGTTTATACCTATAACGATTTCATTCATTCGGGCGGTCCCATAAACCTTCTTCCCGCAATAATCACCTGCGGAATTTCCGCTCCCTATCTTGTAACCGAGCACAACGGTCATATGTTCCCCACAAAGACCTTCGACAGAGAGGCTATACGCACCGAGCACGCATTAAGACACCTTCGCGTGCAAAATACCTCCTTCGGCTCAAAGCGTCACACAGGCGCTATCGGCTGGTGTATGGCAGACTACAATACACACAAGGACTTCGGCAGCGGTGACAGAATCTGCTATCACGGTGTAGCCGATATGTTCCGTATCCCCAAGCTTGCAGGTGCGGTATATGCATCTCAGCAGGACGAAATTCCCGTGCTTGAAACCTCTTCTGCTATGGACGTAGGTGAGCATCCCGGTGCAATTATCGGTCAGACCTATATTTTCACAAACTGCGACTACGTGGAAATCTATAAAAACGGAAAGTATAAGTCCACCGCATATCCCGATAAGAAGGGCTATCCCAATCTTCCTCATCCTCCTATCCTTCCCAAGGACTTCATCGGCGACAGCCTTGAAACAGAGGACGGACTTCCCGCAGACGTTGCAGGACCTCTTAAGAATGCACTTGTTGCTGCCGCAGAATACGGCTACATTATGCCTCCTCAGCACTATCTTGAGGTTGCATATTCCTTCCTTAAGGGCAAGATGAAGATTTCACAGATGGTTGACCTCATTACAAAGTATTTTGCAAACTGGGGCGACGAGCAGGTTGAATACCGCTTCGACGGCTATAAGGACGGCAAGCTTGTCAAATCCGTAACCCGTACCGCAGTAAAGTCACAGGCTCTTAATGTAAAGGCAGACAGTCTTACTCTTACCGAGGACAAAACCTATGACGTAACAAGAATCGAGCTTATGTGCGTTGATCAGAACGGCAACCGTCTTCCCTTTGCAAATAACGCAATCAATATTTCCGTTGACGGTCCCGTAAGCGTGATAGGTCCCGAGCAGTTTGCTCTCGTGGGTGGCGCACGTGCCTTCTGGGTAAGAACAACAGGCAAATCAGGCAAAGCAACCGTTACCGTAACAGGTGAGGGACTCGGCACTCATACAATTGAGCTTGACGTTAAGAAAATAAACGCATAAAAATAAATGCACAAAAAAAGTCGGAGAGTAATCTCCGACTTTTCCTTTATATTAATTTTTTGAATTCCTTCCATGCAGGGTCTTTATAAAACCTGTGACCGCCCTCACCCTTTACGTGAACGCAGTTCCCGGGATTTTCACTGTTTTTATAGTAAATTTCCGAAAGCCTTGAAAATTCGTGCTCTGCGGTGGAAAGCGGGAATATTTTATCCTCCCTGCCCGATACGATAACAAGGGGACGGGGAGCTATAAGTCCTGCAATTTCCGCCATATCAAAATAATTTGCAATTTGCGGCACGTAGTTGCAGGCGCAGTGATACATAGCACCGATTGAGCCTGAGAAGGTCGCAAAGGCACAGGAGGGGATAGCACCCTTTATTCTCTTATCAAGTGCTGTAGCATAGAAGGTGGCTGTGCCGCCGCCTGAATTTCCCATACAGTAGATTTTTTCTGCATCAAATTTATCGGAAAAATGCTCTGTCAGAACGTCAATAAGCTTCATAATGTCCCATACTCTTCCGCCGAGAATTGTTCTTCCCGACAAAAGTGCGGTCATAGAAGCCACATAGCAGTCGGGATCCGGAGTGCCTCCTCTTTCACCGAAGCAGCGCTGCTCCAATGCAACGCAGGAAAAGCCCTCCTCAATGCACTGTAGCATAAAGTCGCGGTCACCGTCTGATGCAGTCTGCTCGTCCCCCTCGAATTTAGGTCTTTTCATTGAAATATGCATACCTGTGGAATGCCCCTGAAGGCATATCATAAGAGGGGTGTTTTCCGCTTTCTTTGAAATCCACAGGTGGCAGGGAACAAATTCGTTCTTTTCACTCTGAAAGGTAAAGCGGTATTCCGTAAAATCGGGAAAATCCTTAGTAAATTCAAGCTCAAAAAGTCTGTCACAGGCTTCACGGGGAAGGCAGATGAGCTCCTTCAATTTTTCGGAAGCCCGTTTCTGCCAGTCACAAAGGCTCTCTTTTTCGGGGCAAAGCATCCCTGAGGGTGAAACCGAGGAAAGATATTCAACCTCTTTGTAAACAGAATGTCTTATATTCATAAAATCACCTTACAGAAGCTCGGGGTTATATATTGCTCTTTCACCGCCGATAAATTTTGCACGGGTGCGTGCACCGAGTACCGTAGCCTCACCGATTCTGTTATTCTCAAGGCGCAGTGGTACTGCAACCTCGCGAAGGTGCATACCTATAAGAGTAAAGCCGATGTCAATGCCTGCATCCGCTTTTATATGCTCAACTGCAATGGGATTCTTAAAATGCTTATAAGCGTTTGTTGCAAAGGACCCGCCTGCCTTGGGCTGGGGCACAACGTTACAGAAATCGCGGTGGCAGAGTGCCTCTTTTTCAATGATTATTGCGCGGTTAAGGTGCTCGCAGCACTGAGCGGCAATATAAATTCCCTTACAGTCGCAAACGGATGCAAGTCCCTCGTAAATTGCGGTTGCGGTTTCATAGTTTGAATCCGTACCGATTTTTGAGCCCATAACCTCACTTGTGGAGCAGCCTACAACAAGGATATCCCCCTTTGTAAGTCCTGCCTTTTCTATTATCTCTTCTGCAGTTTTAATTGCAGAATTTCTGATTTCGGTAAAAATTTCCATATAAACACCTCATAAACAGTATATATCTGCATTG
The DNA here is from genome assembly GCA_045635905.1 of Acutalibacteraceae bacterium. Lineage (GTDB taxonomy): Bacteria > Bacillota > Clostridia > Oscillospirales > Acutalibacteraceae > RUG806. Next base: position 26,389 of record JAZTWN010000088.1, on the reverse strand, counting down.
ATTACAAGTCAAGATTATTGACTTATTAAAAATAATTTGTTAAAATTATACTTTGTAAATACAAGGAGGCTTGTTATATATGATTAATACAGAAAAGACAATGGAAAAAATTGTAACCCTCTGTAAGGGCAGAGGCTTCGTTTTTGCGGGCAGTGAAATTTACGGCGGACTTTCAAACACATGGGACTACGGCCCCTTAGGTGTTGAGCTTAAAAATAACATCAAGAAGGCCTGGCTTAAGAAATTCGTTCAGGAAAATCCCTATAACGTAGGTCTTGATTCAGCTATTTTAATGAATCCCCAGACCTGGGTTGCTTCAGGTCACCTCGGCGGCTTCTCCGACCCTCTTATGGACTGTAAGGAATGTAAGACAAGACACCGTGCAGACAACCTTATCGAGGATTTTGACGGCACAAACGTTGCAGGCTGGACAAATCAGCAGATGACAGACTACATCAAGGAAAAGGGCATTCCCTGTCCCGATTGCGGCAAGCACAACTTCACCGACATCAGACAGTTCAATCTTATGTTCAAGACCTTCCAGGGTGTAACAGAGGACAGTAAGAACGAAATCTACCTTCGTCCCGAAACTGCACAGGGTATTTTCGTAAACTTTGCAAATATTCAGAGAACAACAAGAAGAAAGGTTCCCTTCGGTGTTGCACAGATAGGTAAGTCCTTCCGTAACGAAATCACTCCCGGTAACTTCATTTTCCGCGTGCGTGAGTTTGAGCAGATGGAGCTTGAATTCTTCTGCAAGCCCGGCACAGACCTTGAGTGGTTCAACTACTGGAGAGCATACTGCCGTGACTGGCTCTACAGCCTTGGCATGAAGGCTGAAAACCTCCGTCTTCGTGACCACGATGCAGATGAGCTTTGCTTCTATTCGAAGGCTACAACCGACTTTGAGTATCTTTTCCCCTTCGGCTGGGGTGAGCTCTGGGGCGTTGCTGACAGAACTGACTACGACCTTACTCAGCACATCAATACCTCCGGCAAGACTCTCGACTACTTTGACCCCACAACCAACGAAAGATACATTCCCTATGTTATCGAGCCTTCTCTCGGCGTAGAGCGTCTTTTCCTTGCTCTTATGACAGAGGCATACGATGAAGAGGTTGTTGACGCAGAAAAGAACGACACAAGAGTAGTTCTTCATTTCCACCCTGCACTTGCTCCCTACAAGTGTGCAGTGCTTCCTCTTTCAAAGAAGCTTAACGAGGGTGCTGAAAAGGTATTCCACGCTCTTCAGAAGAAGTTTATGTGTGAATTCGATGATGCAGGCTCAATCGGTAAGCGCTACAGAAGACAGGACGAAATCGGTACTCCCTTCTGTATTACCTATGACTTTGATTCAGAAGAGGACGGCTGCGTAACAGTCCGTGACCGTGACACTATGGAGCAGGTTCGTCTTCCCATTTCTGAGCTTGAGGCATATATTTCCGCAAAGCTTGAATTTTAATGTGATTTCCCCCGAAAACCTCGGGGGATTTTCTTTTTTATGTTGCAAAATAATTTCTTTAGTGATATTATGAATATAATATGAATAAACCGAAAGGAAATTGTTATGAAAAAGTTAATAGCTCTTGTTCTGAGCCTTGTTATGGCACTTTCACTTGCAGCTCCTGCATTTGCAGCCTACGAAACTCCCTTTGAGGACAGCCTTTTCTTTGAATATGAGGACTACTCAATTCACTACCGCGTTTTTGAGGCAGAAAATGCAAAGGGTCAGATTTTTATGATTCACGGCTTCGCACTTTCTTCCTATTGCTGGGTTGAGCTTGCAACCCGTCTTGTTGCAGAGGGCTACACCTGCGTTATGGCAGACCTTCCCGATTTCGGCTACTCCACAAGAGAAACTGCGGGTATGGAAAAGCTTCCCCGTGAGGATATTATGCACGCTCTTATGGTTTCACTTTCTTCAGAGCCCTGGTACGTTGCAGGTCACTCAATGGGCGGCTACGTTGCACAGGCACTTGCAGCAAAGTACCCCGAAAGCGTTAAGAATCTTCTTCTTTACGGCACAGGCTCAAACGACAACGACGCTTCTCTTACTGCTATGATGGGTAACGACGTATTCGTTGCGGTTATGGGTCCCATTATGCAACTTATGACAAGATTCGATATTCTTGTAAAGCTCTTCTTACAGATGGGCCTTAACGATAAGGCTTATGCTGCAGGTTATGACCTTTCAATGATTACAGACCCCATAAGAATTGACGGTACAGGCAAGGGTGCCTGCTACAGCTTCTCACTGCTCACAAATACCGATTACGATGCAATTAAAAACGGTAAGCCCGTTCTTTTCGTAAACGGCAGTGCAGACTCAGTTATTCCCGATTCGGCAAAGAATGCTATCCGTGAGGTGCTCCCCGATGGCAGCGTTGACTACGTTGTTGAGGGCGGCGGTCATATGTTCATTGAAAACAAGGCTGACGAGGCAGCAAAGGTTACACTTGAATTTCTTGCAGCGAATCCCTGATTAAGTGCGCATATAAAAATTATCTCCCTTGCAAATGCAGGGGAGATTTTGTATAATGGAGAAAATACTTTAAGGTGTGAATATAATGAATGTTACTGAAAGATTTTTGAAATACGTTTCTTTCCCCACCTCCTCCGATGAGTTTTCGGAATCCGTGCCCTCAACAGACAAGCAGAGGGTGCTTGGAAAATATATTGCTGACGAGCTTATTTCAATCGGTATGGAGGACGTTGTGCTTGACGATAAGGGCTACGTGTATGCAAAGCTTACAGGCACACTTGAGGGTGCAATCGGCTTTGTTGCTCACATGGATACCTCGCCCGACGCTCCCGATGCCGTAATCAAGACAAAAATTATTGACTATACAGGCGGCGATATCGCACTCGAGGGCGGTATTGTAACCTCAGTAAAGGACTATCCCTTTATTGAAAATTATATCGGTCAGCAGCTTATTGTCACCGACGGCACAACTCTTTTGGGGGCAGACGATAAGGCAGGCGTTGCAGAAATTGTTTCCATGTGCGAGTATTTTATAAATAATCCCGGTGTTGCTCACAAAACTGTTGCTATCTGCTTTACCCCCGATGAGGAAATCGGCAGAGGTGCGGACCATTTTGATTTTTCACGCTTTGCCGCAAGGGAGGCATACACCGTTGACGGTGGTGCACTTGGTGAAATTGAATATGAAAACTTTAATGCCGCAAGCGCAAGGGTGACTGTAAAGGGTGTTATAATTCATCCCGGCTCCGCTAAAAATAAGATGAAAAATGCGGTGCTTTACGTGAACGAATTTATTTCAATGATGCCCAAAAACGAAATTCCTGCCGCAACCGAGGGCTATGAAGGCTTTTATCATATCCACGATATAAGGGCTGACGAAACCTCAGGCGAAATCAGAATGATTATCCGTGACCACGACCGCGAAAAGTTTGAGGCAAAAAAGGCATTCCTTGAAGGACTTACGGCTTATCTTAACAGTGTTCACGGCGAGGACACCTTCACACTGGAAATGCAGGACAGCTATTACAATATGAAGGAAAAGATTGAGCCCTTTATGTATCTTATTGATAATGCAAAGAAGGCATTCTCCGACGTGGGCGTCAATCCCTGCTGCGTACCCATCCGCGGCGGCACGGACGGAGCCCGACTCTCATACGAGGGACTTCCTTGTCCCAACCTTTCAACAGGCGGTGAAAACTTCCACAGCGTCCGCGAATTTATTGCCGTACAGAGCCTTGAAAAAATGGTTGACGTGCTCATAAACCTTGCAAAATAAAAACATAAAAAATAAGGAAAGAACCGTATTTTTGAATGGTTCTTTCCTTTTTTATTAACAGTGTGTCAAAGGCGGTGATTTTTACGCCTGCAAACTTGCAGTTACCTTGATAGGCGAAGGAAAAGAGGACAAAAAAAGACGGCTTTATTAAAGCCGCCGTCTTAATTACATATTACCTTTAAGCTATTGTTTCGGAAGAGAATTCTTCTTCACATGAGCAGGATACATAATTTTCTTCATCTGTTGTGTTCTGCTTTTTGTTGATAAACTTAGTAACAACAACATAAATACCTGCTATTGCAGCGGCAATTGCTACAATGATAGCGATTATCTTAAGAGCCTTTTTCATTAGTATTACCGTCCTTTCAAAATTGGGATAAACGGTTTAACACGGTCCGTTTATCCGTGTTTTTCGGAGCAACTCCGGGAAAACGGAGTGCCTGCAAAAAGCTCGGCACTCTTATGCCTTGTTGAGTTTTGTAACAAGAGCAGACTTCTTGCGAGCTGCGTTGTTCTTGTGGATAAGACCCTTAGCAGCAGCCTGGTCGATCTTCTTTACAGCGAAAGCAACAGCGGCAGCCTTGTCTGCAGCATTTGTATCAATAGCAACGTTAGCCTTCTTGATAGCAGTCTTAAGTGCAGAGTTAGCGGATTTGTTACGAGCAGCCTTTGTTTTGTTAACAAGGACACGCTTCTTTGCGGACTTGATATTGGGCATGGGTACACCTCCTTCTCTTCATACGCACTATATAATAGCACGAAGTAAAGAGAAAATCAACAGTTTTTTTGATATTTTTAATGCTTTGTATATTTAACTATTTTTACGGCAAAACTTTAAGCGGTGATTGTATGATTATTCGCACTGATTTAGCCGTTGAGCGCCGTGAAATGACCCCGGAGGAGGACCTCGGCGGAGTAAAAATCGACGTTAAGGAAAATGCCCAGTGCAGGGCTACGATAATAGATATAGAGGACGGTAACGGACAAAGGGTAATGGGGAAGCCTGTCGGCAGATATATCACCCTTGAAATGCAGTCCTTTCCCGATTCCTCGGTAATCTGTGACGGAAGGCTCGATATGCTTACGGATACTCTTTGCGGACTTATTCCCGAAAAGGGCACTGTTCTTGTGGTGGGGCTCGGCAATCCCGATATTACGCCCGATGCCGTAGGACCCTTGTGTGCCGATAAAATTCTTGCAACACGGCATATTTCAAAGGAAACGGAAAAACAGCTTCAGCTTCCTTCGCTTCGCGAGGTAGCGGTTATTTCAGCGGGAGTTATGGGTAAAACGGGAATTGAAGCAGGAGAGATTATAGCAGGTGTAAAGGAAAAAATCAAGCCCTCGTGCATTATAGCGGTGGATGCTCTTGCGGCAAGAAGCGTGACGCGACTGGGGACTACCGTGCAGATTTCCGATACGGGTATAGAGCCCGGCTCAGGCGTAGGCAACAGACGGCAGGCAATAGACGAAAAAAGCCTGGGTGTGCCCGTAATTGCAATAGGAATCCCCACCGTAGTGGATGCCGCTACTCTTACTCTTGACCTTACGGGGCAGGAGCCTCAGGACGAAAAATACGCAAATATGATGGTAACTCCCAAGGATACGGATATTATTTCCTCCTCAGGTGCACGTCTTATTGCGCTTGCCATAAACTGCGCACTGCAGAAAAATCTTACAAGAGAGGAAATTATTTCTCTGACTATGCCATAAATGCCGAGGCGCCTGCATATTATGTAAGGCATAAGGGGGCAGAGAAAAATGAAAAATTCGTATCTTATGAAAAATTTCGGTCTTATAAGGCTTTTCTGCGCCCTGCTTTTCCTTGCCTTTACTTTGCGCTACGGCACGTCGGTTGCCCGAAGCGTATCGGAAGCAGCGGTAAATATTTTTTTTGCGGCGCAGAATGAAAGCACAGCCTCTGCCGAAGGTATGACGCTTAAAGCCACCGTGCCGCAGGAGAGCGAAGAAACGACCTCAGAAAAAACGGACAGCGTCCCTGAGGTCAGTGAGGGGCTGAGTGAATATGAAACTCCTGCCGACGTTTGTGAATTTGAAGCGCAGTATCTTGAGGCCTTTTCCTCCTCTGCGGTCGCAGGCAGCACTGAGGAGGTATTTTTCAGCACCTCGGGTGCTACGGATACGGTGCTGGGCATTTCGATAAAGAATGCCACCGCCACGAAAAAGCCTGATTTCAAGGCACTTATCGAGCAGGGTACAGACCTTGATATTGCTGACAAAAGTGAGCCCGTTGTGCTGATTTTTCATACCCACACCACAGAAAGCTATCTTCTTTCCGACAACGGAGTTTTTTATGAGGACTATCAGACGAGAAGCACCGATGCCAATAAGAATATGATTCGCGTGGGTGATGAAATCTGCCGGGTGCTTGAGGAAAACGGCATAGGCTATATCCACGATACGAAAATTTACGATGAAAGCTATGAGGGCGCATACAGCCGCTCAAGGGTGAGCGTGGAAGAATATCTTGAAAAATATCCCTCCTTGAAAATTGTTCTTGACGTGCACCGCGATGCCATATATTACTCCGATACATCAAGGTGTAAGCCTACTGCTGAAATAGACGGCAGAAAGGCGGCACAGATTATGATAATCACGGGGGCAGAGGAGGGCTACATAACCGATTTTCCGAATTGGGAGGAGAATCTCAGGTTTGCTCTGAGCTTTCAGAGCACCGCTCAGCAGCTCTATCCCGGTCTTATGAAGCCGCTTTATTTCTGTCAGAGGAAATATAATATGGACCTCGGAACGGTTTCGCTTCTTTTTGAAATGGGCACGGATGCAAACACTCTTGATGAGGCTATGTATTCGGGCTATCTTGCGGGAAAGGTGCTCTCGCAGCTAATAAACGGTATGGCGGAGGAATAAATGAGAAAAAGGGAAAGGTATACGGCGGACCGTATTATAAAGACTTTTCTGCTTACGGTGTTTTCTGTAATGTGCCTTTGCGCACTTTTTGTGTGCACTCAGTATGCAGGTGAAAAAACACGGCATACCATAGACGGCAGTGAGGCTCAGACCGTAAGCACAGAGGAAATTGAGTCCTTTTTACGGGATAGGCTGGGAAATTTATGCGGTTGAGTATTGTATTGCAGTGAAGCTTATGATAAAATAAGGAAAACACAATGCAAAGGAGAAATTTTATGCTTCCTATCGGTCTTCAGTTATATTCCGTAAAAAATGAAATGGCTCAGGATTTTGAGGGCACAATCAAAAAGGTTGCCGAAATGGGCTATGAGGGCGTTGAGTTTGCAGGTCTTTTCGGTAAGGACCCTGCTGAAATCAAGGCTATGCTTGAAAAATATTCACTTGTGGCAGTATCCGCACACGTGCCTCTTGCAGATATGATGGAGGATATGGACAAGGTTATTTCCGATTACAAGACAATCGGTGTTCAGTACATCACAATTCCCTACGTTGAGGAAAAGTACCGTCCCGGCACACCCGACTATCCCGAAACTCTCCGTATTATCGGTGAAATCGGCAAAAAGGCTAAGGAGGCAGGACTCCAGCTTCTTTACCACAACCACGATTTTGAATTCGTTAAGGTAGACGGCGAATACGGTCTTGATATTATGTATTCCACAGTACCTGCTGAATATCTCAATCCCGAGCTTGATACCTGCTGGGTAAACATCGGCGGTGAGGTGCCTGCGGAATATATCCTCAAGTACAAGGGCAGAACACCCGTTATTCACCTCAAGGACTTCTATAAGAAGAGCAAGGACAGCAAGGGTAAGCTTTACGAGCTTATCGGTATTGACGATGACAGTGAGGCTGCAGACGAGGACGATTTCACCTTCCGCCCCGTAGGCCACGGTATGCAGGACATTCCTGCTATTATCAAGGCAGGCGAGGAGTCAGGCGCAAAGTGGTTTATCGTTGAGCAGGATGCTCCCGATAAGGGCAACACCGAGCTTTCAGCAGTAAAGATGAGCATTGAATATTTAAGAAGCCTTTAATAAAGAAATCCCCCGGAAGTGCAAGCTTCGGGGGATGTTTTTTTTATTCTGTTGTGAGCTGCTTTATTACGTATTCGGCAATACGAAGCCCTGCCTGTGAGGGAATGAAGCTGATGCTTGAGGGAGGAAGACGCTTTTCATCCTCGTTTTCGGGGATGAATTTCGGAGAAGCAGGGGATTCGGGGGAGTAAAGCACGGTTACTTTTTTAAGCCCTGCGTCACGATATTTTTTTCTCATAACGCGGCAAAGAGGACAGTACTCCGTTTTTGAAATATCCGTAATCTTAAAAAATTCGCCCGAAAGCTTTGCTCCCGTGCCCATAGATGCAATAAGAGGGATTTCCATTGCCCCGCATTTTACTGCAAGGGCGGTTTTTGCATTTGTGTCATCAATTGCATCAACGCAGAAATCGTATTTGTCGGCAAAAAACATATCTATGTTTTCCTTTGTGACGTACTCCGTTATCACGTTTACACGGCAATCGGGATTTATATCGAGGATTCTTTCTTTTGCTACCTCGGTCTTATATCTTCCCACCGTTGAATGAAGCGCATAAAGCTGACGGTTTATATTTGAAAGGGATACGGTGTCCTTGTCAACTATTGTAAGGCTTCCAACACCTGCGCGCGCAAGAGCTTCAACCGTATATGAGCCCACACCGCCAAGACCGAAAACAAGCACGCTTGAATTTATTATTTTGTCTACTGCCTTTTCACCTAAAAGCATAGCCGTTCTTGAATATTCTTCCTTCATAGGTTGCACCTTTACACATACAGTAATCATTTTAAGAATATATTACATCTTTTTTGCAATATATACAAGTCTTACTTGCAATTTATAAATTAAAATAGTAAAATTATTATGACTATGTATATAAAGGAGAATTTTATGAAATCCATTATATTAAAAGGAACATTGGCAAGAGAAATAAAAATTTACGGAAAGTATGATTCAGCCGTTCCCAAGGCCTTACATTCCGCAAAGAAGGAGGCTCCCGACCTTTCAGGAGTTTTCGTTGCTCTGCCCTCAAGAAAGAAGGATTATACCTGCTTTGCCGATAGCGGCAAGGCGTTATGGATGGGTGCACCCAACGGTCTTACAAGGCTTGACCTTAATGCTGAAAACGAGGTTGATAAGGTACAGTTCTTTTCAGCCTCCCGTGACCTTCCCGACAACTGCGTAAAGGCAGTTTACTGTGAGGAGGGCGACGAGGAAAGCGTATGGGTGCTTACCGAAAAGGGTGCAACAAACATTGTGCTCAAGGAGATTTCAGGTGAGCAGAAGGCGCTTCGCCTTACCGAGGAAACAGAAAAGTACGTTTCAAGACGCGGTATGTGCACACAGAGAACTCTTACAGTGCCCCGTGAGCTTGAATCCGTTGTACCCTACGGACATTCCGACAATTCAGGTACGTTTACCTGCGGTCTTGCAATCGGTGAGCTTTGCAAGTATGCGGTTTATAAGGAAAAGTACGGTGCTGACGATGAAAGAACAGTTGCTGCTAAAAAGAGCGCAATAAGAGCCTCTGAGGCTTGTCAGCTTCTTATGTATATTCCCGGCCGCGGTGACGGCTTTGTTGCAAGAACATATATGGTGCCCACCGAGCCTGTGCCCGACGACGGACTTTTCTACAAGAAAATGGGTGATAAGGCAGTCGTTCTTCCCACAACAGGTGCGAAGCAGAGAGGCATTGCAGGCAAGGAAATCTATGCAGGCGCTCCCATTCCCGAAAGACTTTCTCATCTTTACACAGACCTCGGTTATTCTCACGAGGGTATTGTTTATAAGGGTGACACAAGCTCCGACGAAATCACTCTTCACTACCTTTTTATGTATTTCTTCCACGAGATTATGGGTGCAGAGGACCCCGAGCTTGATGAAATTGTAAAGACTGCCGCAAAGAATACAATGAAGCACATCATTGACCACGGCTTCGAGTTCCACGAAACCTCAACAGGCAAGCCCACAGCCTGGGCAAAGTGGAGCAAGGCATACTTTGAAACACTTCTCGGCTGGTCCGACGGCTGTCTTAATGCAACAGAGCTTCTTATGTACCTTAAGGTTACAATGCACATCACAGGCGAAAAGGGACTCTGGGAGGAAACCTACAGCAAGCTTGTAAACGAGGAGGGCTATGCAAGGCTTACCTCACTTCATAAGGAGCGCTTCCACATCTCCGCACTCTTAGAGGGCGGTGAAGACGTTGAGGGTCTTATGTACGGTGACAATATGCTTGCAACAAGTGCATACTGGCTTCTTATCACTCTTGAAAACGACCCCGAGCTCAAGGAGCTTTACAAGAACGGCTACAGAGGCTGGAACGGAACCTTCCGCCGTGAGCACAATCCTGCTTATGATATTCCCTTTATGCTTTCATGCCCCGAGGATGAAATTGACACCGAAGCCCTTGCTGACTGGTTCAGAAGAGTTGGTATTACAAGACTTGTAACCTCAGTTAATTTCACCACTCGCTTCGACGTTCCCTGCCGTACCAGAATGGGCGGTGAAAGGGAAGCTTCCTGGAGAGTTTCTCCCGACGAATTCCCCATTTCAAAATACGACAGAAATCCCTATGCCTATAAAGACCACGAGGGCGGCCGTGACTGCTATCAGATAGAGAGCTGCTATATCTACACGTTTGCTTACTGGCTCGGCAGATACTACGGACTTATTGAGGAGGAATAAATAATGGCTGATACATCAAGAATACATCTTATCGGTAACGCACACCTTGACCCCATCTGGCTGTGGCGTTGGCAGGAGGGCTGCGGTGAGGTATTACAGACCTTCAGAAGCGCTCTTGACAGACTTAATGAATATAACGATTTCGTATTTACCTGCTCATCCGCAGCATATTATAAGTGGGTTGAGGAAATTGACCCCGAAATGTTTGCAGAAATTACCGAGCGCGTAAAGCAGGGCAGATGGGTACCCGTAAACGGCTGGTGGGTACAGCCCGACTGCAATATGCCTTCAGGTGAATCCTTTGCCCGTCAGGCTCTTTATTCACAGCTTTATTACTATGAAAAGTTCGGCAAAATCTGCACAACAGGCTATAACGTTGACTCCTTCGGTCACAATGCAATGATGCCCCAGCTTCTTTTCAAGGGCGGTATGACAAACTACGTTTTCCAGCGTCCCTGTCCTCACGAAAATCCCAATATCCCCGTAACCTTCCTCTGGGAGAGTATGGACGGCTCAAGAGTTCTTACCTACCGTCTTCCTCACGGCTACGGTGACCACGGCAAGGAAAGCATTGATTCAGGTATTGAATGTGCTGAAAAGTTCATCAACGAAACAGGTCACGGAATGATGCTCTTCTACGGTGTCGGCAACCACGGTGGCGGCCCCACAAGAGGAGATATTGAATACCTTAAAGAAAATATGACCCGTGAGGGCTGGCACAAGCTCCAGTTTTCATCTCCCGATATGTATTTCAAGGCTCTTACTCTTCAGTTCCCCGACCTTCCCTTATGGAAGGACGAGCTTCAGCACCACGCAAGCGGCTGCTACAGTGCAACAAGCCTTGTAAAGAAGCTTAACCGTCAGGCTGAAAATTCTCTTTTTGCATCGGAAGCCTTTGCAACCGTTGCAAACAAGGAATATAAAATGGAAGCAAAGACCGAGGCCTTCAAGGAGGCATGGAGAGAGGTCTGCTTCAATCAGTTCCACGATATTCTCTGCGGCTGCTCCATTATGGAGGCTTATGACGACGTAAGAGATTCTATGGGACACGCTATGAATATTTCCTCAAAGATTTACAATGAAGCAGTGCTTCGTATTGCAAGAAAGATTGATACCTGGGTAGAGGGTGTTTCCGACCCCGTATGCACAGAGGTAAGAAATCAGTCCTGCGGTGATTTCCCCCGTCCCGTTGTAGTGTTCAATCCCCATTCCTTTGATATTGAGCTTCCCGTGCGTGCTTATAACGCATCAAAGAGCGTAAAGGACAGCGACGGAAACGACGTTCCCTTCCAGAATGTTCGTTCATCCCGTTCAAATGACTCTCATATGGACACCTGCTTTGTGGCTAAGGTTCCTGCACTCGGTTATGCTACCTACTGGCTTACCTGGTGGAGAGAGGGCGATAAGGCTGAATCAGCTTCCTCCGATGTTGCGGCAGACGGTCTTACCGTTGAAAATAAATATATCAGGGCTACCTTCTGTGAAAAGACAGGTGCAATCGTAAGCCTTATCAATAAGGAAACAGGCTTCGATTATGCAAGTGCCGAAAAGCCCGTTGCTGTTCCCACTGTAATTGACGATCACGAAACCGATACCTGGGCACACAATGTGTTCAAGTTCCATAACGTAAAGGGTGTTATGACTGCCGACAGCGTTGAGCTTGTTGAAAACGGCCCTGCCCGTGCGGTTGTTCGTGTAAAGAGCAGCTTCGGTGAATCCCACCTTTCACAGGATTTCATCCTCGCCTCAAACAGTAAGGTGCTTCGTGTTAAGTGCAAGGCATTGTGGCAGGAGAAATTCACAATGCTTAAGATGTCCTTCCCCGTTGACGGTGAAAACGCAGAAAACACCTACGAAATTCCTGCAGGCTACATCACAAGACCTGTAAACGGTGAAGAGGAGCCCACACTCCGTTGGGGCGCTATCTCCTTTGATAACGGTGCAAGAAGAACTCTTGCAGTGCTTAATGACAGCAAGTATTCCTATGACTGCGACGGTAACGACCTTCGCATCACTCTTATGAGAAACGTTATTTTTGCTGACCACTATTCAGACCGTCCCGCTGCGGATTTCAACTTTACTGATGAAGGCAAGCAGACCTTTGAATACGGAATTTTCCTTTGCGACGGTGCACCCGAAAAGTGCGGTATCACAAAGGAGGCAGCACTCTTCAATGTTCGTCCCGTGCTTGTTCCCGAAAGCTATCACAAGGGAACTCAGCCCCAGAAGAAGAGCTTTATCCATTGTAGCCACGACAATGTAATTATGACTGCATTTAAGCTTTGTGAGGATGGCTCCGGCGACGCAGTTATGAGATTTATGGAAGCCTCCGGCAAGGAAACAAGAGCAACAATCGTATGCGATATGCTCGACTGCGGCTTCAATGCTGATTTCCTTCCCTGTGAAATCAAGACCTTCCGTGTAAATGCCGAGGGCAGAGTATTTGAGGAGAATTTCCTTGAAGGATGCACAAGGGAATAATTTTAACGGCAAATTATTCAGTGATATTGCTCCGCAGTGATATTGATGCTTCGCATCAGTGATATATTTTCCTGCGGAAAATGCTTCGCAAGGCTCTTTGTGTCTTGTTCCGCTACGCTCAATAAAAAAAGTGCAGAGGCTTTCCGCTTCTGCACTTAATTTTTTTATGTTAATTGAGGATTTGTCGGTGCTGCGACCTAACTTACACCAGGTCTGCGATGTCGAAAATAAGCTTTTCGGTTTTTTTCCAACCGATACAGGGGTCTGTGATGGAGCAGCCGGGAATTTCGTCGGGACCGATTTTCTGTGCACCGTCAATGAGGTAGCTTTCAATTATGAAGCCCTTGACCATTTTTCCGATTTCCTCGTTATGACGCATAGAGCCCAAAACCTCTTTGGCAATACGAGGCTGCTCAAGGTATTTCTTACCCGAGTTTGAGTGGTTTGTGTCAACGATGCAGGCAGGATTCTCAAGTTCCGATTTGTTGTAAAGCTCGCAAAGGTGAGCAAGGTCCTCATAGTGGTAGTTGGGTATTACTTCGCCGTGCTTGTTTACATAGCCTCTTAAAATTGCGTGCGCAAGAGGATTGCCCGAGGTTTCAACGTCCCATCCGCGGTAGATGAATTCGTGGCTGTGGTGAGCTGCAGTTATTGCGTTCATCATAACGGAAAGGTCACCCGAGGTGGGGTTTTTCATGCCAACGGGAACGGTGATGCCGCTTGAAACAAGGCGGTGCTCCTGATTTTCAACGCTTCTCGCGCCTACTGCCACATAGCTTATAAGGTCTGAAAGATAGCGGTAGTTTGCAGGATAGAGCATTTCGTCAGCCGATGAAAGACCAAGCTCTGTAAGCACTCTTGTATGTAACTGTCGGATTGCAAGAATGCCCTTATAGGGGTCGGGCTTCTCATTGGGGTCGGGCTGATGAAGCATACCCTTATATCCGTCACCTGTTGTGCGGGGCTTGTTTGTGTATATGCGGGGAACAATAATAAGCTTGTCCTCAACCTGCTCCTGAACCTTTTTGAGGCGTGAGCAGTATTCAAACACCGCATCCTCTCTGTCGGCAGAGCAGGGACCTATGATAAGAAGCTTTTTGTCGCTTTCTCCCTTGATAACCGCGGCAATTTTTTTATCCGTTTCTTCCTTTGTTGCCGCAGCCTTTTCCGAAACGGGATAAAGTGCCTTTGCCTCCATAGGAATAGGTAATTTTTTCTTGAAATCCATTGACATAATAACTGAACCTTTCTGGTGTATTACTTAAATAGAGCGAAACGGAGTAAGTCATGGAGTGTATTCCTTGACATTTTTTTCAGGAAAATATATCACTCATTCCGATGGAATGAATATCACTGCCCGAAAGGGTAATGTCACTATCATAATTTATCGTGCAGATAAATTATGCTTTACGCCCAGGTGCCGTTTACGAAAACGGGCACTGCCTTGCCGTCCTTGTAGCCTGTAATTTCCATATCGTCAGAGCCTATCATAAAGTCAACGTGAATCATACTGTCGTTTATTCCGAGAGCTCTGCACTCCTCATTTGTCATATCAAGGTGACCTTCGATAGTATCGTTATAGCCTGCGCCAAGTGCTAAATGGCAGCTTGCGTTTTCGTCAAAGAGTGTTTCGTAGTATAAAATTCCGCTTTCGCAGATGGGGCTGTTTTTGGGAATAAGAGCCAATTCACCAAGCATACAGGCGGTTTCGTCCATTGTAATCATCTTTGTAAGAAGCTCCTGTCCCTTTTCGGCATGCCACTCTACAGCCTTGCCGTCGCGGAAGAAAATCCAGAAATCTTCAATCAGCTGACCCTCGTAGGAAAGAGGCATTGTTGATACAACCTTGCCCTCTGCCTTGCCTGCGATGGGAGAGGTGAAAACCTCCTCGGTGGGCATATTGGGATTGAATTCAACTCCCTGCTTTGTAAGCTCACTGCCGCCGCACCACTGTCCCTGGGGAATAAGCCATGCCTTGAAATCTGTGCCGTTTGCACTCTTATAGTGAAGGTAGTCAAACTTATATGAATTGAGCCATTCGCACTTTTCGCGAAGAGTCTTGTTGTGCTGCTCCCATATTGCAACGGGGTCGTTGTCCGCGGATACGTGCACGGTTTTAAGAATTGCATCCCACAGCTTTTTTACAGCCTGTGACTTTGAAAGCTCGGGGAAAACCTTCTTTGCCCACTTTTCGGAGGGCACTGCGGCAATTGTCCACTGATGACGGTTTTCAATTGCATCGCGGTAGGGCTTTATAATGGGGTAGCGGGCAATTCTTGCCTTCTGCATCTTTTCCTGATTTACGCCCTTGAGTCCGTCGGGGTCGTCACTCAAAATATAAATGCGGCAGGGAAGCTCCCGGACCATAAGGCCGAGCTTCTCTTCCTCCCACTTTTCAACCTTGGAAAGGGATTTGAGTGTTCTGTGGCGGTAGTCAAGCTTTGTAAGAGGCTGATGCTCCCACTCCATTGTAACCTTTGATGCGCCTGCCTTATAGCATTCGTCAACAAGAATTGTAACAAATTCGTGCTGCTCAACAGATGCATAAAGCTTTACGGGCTGCCCCTTCTGAATATTAGCGCCGACTCTTGCAATAAGACGGGCATATTTTCTCTGTATTGTTTTTTTCATATTAGCACTTCCTGTTTAAATAATATTTAAATAATAAAATATATAAAAAGTTTAACACTTTCAGTATTGTTTTTCAATACTGATTGCATACAAATATTACAAAAAACAATGCAAAAATTACATCGGCAGTATATTGATTTTTAATATGGTATTATGTAACTGAGAAATTATAAGGAGGAATGCTATGAATTTCAGTATCATCTATAACCCTATTGCAACAAAGTTCTCACAGGCAGCACTTGACCACCTTATCTTCAAGTTTGTAGAGCGTGGTCTTAAGCTTAACACAATAGCAAAAAGCGAATACTCGGGTCACGTTATAAAGCTTATCAAGGAGCTTGATCCCGTTTCCGATTATCTTATAACCTTTGGCGGTGACGGTACCGTTAATGAAGCCGTCCGTGCCTTTAATGATATAGAGCAGCACAGTATATATGCACATGTTTCCGTAGGTACAACAAACGATATGGCAAATAACCTCAACCTCATAAGAAAGGATGCCATAAAGAGCATTGATAAGCTTGCCGAAAAGGGCAAGGTAATGCTTATGGATACGCTTATGGTAAACGGTGAGCCTGTAAGCTACGTTTCAGCCTTCGGCTATATTGCGGCAGTTCCTTATCTTTGTAACACAAAGCTTAAGAAGACCTTCGGTCAGGCAGCCTACGTTGCTGCTGCTATGCCTCCTCTTCTTAAGGGCCCCCAGAGAATCAAGGCTACATATACTGCAAACGGCATCACAAAGGATACGGATATTATTCTTGCACTTATTACTACCTCAAAGGGTATGGGCGGTATCACACTTTACGATGACGTTGACCTTAACGACGGCAAGTTTGAGGTTTGTCTTATTCACGATTTCACTCCCGCACTTATTGCAAAGCTTTTCGGGGAATATTTAACCGACAGCATTGACCTTTCAAAGTACCTTAAGTATGCGGACGTTTTCACAACAGACGAGCTTCATATCAAGTTCAGAGGTGTGCTTCCTTATCACGACGTTGACAACGACGGCAACAAGGCAAGCTTCAGCCTTACTCTTCACGAGAACGAGCTTCATTATACAATAGGTAAGAAATTAAAGATTCTTATGCCTGAATATTAAGACCTGTGGCTGTAAAAAAACGCAAGTTTTTTTACAGCTTTTTTTAGGGAAAAGGAAAAATGATGAAGAACGGATAAACCGGGTAAAAGCAAGGCTTTGCCTTGGTTTTATTTGCCCGAAGGCGTACAAAGTTACGTCGGGAGGGCAGGTTATTTCGTAGTATAAAACATACAATTTTAAGCGATTAGTGAAATTTCTGTATATTTATGGGGTTCTGCAGGCTCAGACGTCTGCAGAACCCCTTGTGTTATATAGTTTTATGCGGTCTTTGCTTTTTTTACATCCCCTTCTCTTTTTGTTGACAGAGAAAAAATTACTTGTTATATTATAGTTATAAATTTTTTGAGGAGGAATATTTTATGGCAGCAACCTTTAAGGCGCTTATTACCTTTATGCAGGTATTTTTACTTTCAATAGGCGTTCTTCCAATTGATACCAATGTAAATTACGGCGGTGACGAGTATATAGCTCCCGTAGTAAGCAATCCCTTATATATCGTAGAGGCAGGGGAGAGCGACTACTTTATCGTAACCGCAGACGAGCGCGACGAATGTGTTGATACTGCAGTTGCAGAGCTTCAGACGTATATTGAAAAAATTTCAGGAGCGGTTCTTCCCGTAGCCTCCGAATCGACTCTTCCCGAGGGTGCAAAGGCTATTTATCTCGGTGAAACTGCTTATTCTGAAAAAATTGATTTTGATTACACCGCAATAGGTGAGGACGGCTTTTTGCTTTACTGTGACGGCGAGGGCTTCATCATCCGCGGTGAGGACAGCCGAGGCACTCTTTACGGTGTTTATACCTTCCTTGAGGAATATCTCGGTGTGCGTTGGTTTACTCCCAAGCTTGAAACTGTTCCCGAAAGTGATGATGTTGTAATCGACAAGGAGCTTAACCGTGTTGTAGAGCCCTCCTTCGTTGTAAGAAGAAACGATACCTCAGGTACAAACGAGGCTTACCGTGCAAGAACAAAAATGAACGTATCCTTCCACAAGGATGCTACTGCTTACGGCGGCACGCTTACCTATGTTTTATGGGACGTAACCCTTACAAAGCTTGTGCCCGATTCGCTTTTTAAGGAGCATCCCGAATATTTTGCTATGGACGAAAACGGCAACCGCCACACAGACCACGTTTGTATGTCAAATCCCGATATTCTTCCTGTTGCAATTGAAAATGCAAGAGCTGCTATTGAAAATAGCACAAACGGTGCAAAATTCCTTCACGTAGGTCAGAAGGATAACAGTAATTATTGCCATTGTGATACCTGTGAGGCACTTTATGAGCAGTACGGCGCGGTATCTGCCCCCACACTTATTTTCACCAATAAGCTTGCCGAGGCACTGGAGGCTGATTACCCCGAATTTACCTTCACCTTCTATGCCTACGGTGAAACAGACCGTCCTCCCACGGACAAGACTCTTCGCTGCCGCGATAACGTTGCTCCCGTGCTCTGCGGTCTTCACAAGGCCTGCCGCAGCCATTCTCTTCTTGAATGCGGTGCACAGGACGGCAACGAAACCCTTATGAATCTTTACGGTGACAACTATCCTCAGATTGCAGAGGATTTCAAGGTATGGACTGAAATTGCCGACAGAACGTACATCTACGACTACACAATCAATTTCCTTTATTCAGCACAGTTTTTCTCAAACTTTGAGTATATGCAGGAAACAATGAAGTATATGCACGATATCGGCATCACAGGCTATATTTATAACTGCGGTGACGGTCACTACGCAGCCTTCAACGATCTTCGTAACTATCTTCTCTGCAAGCTTCAGTGGGACGTTAATGCAGACGTTGAATATCATATGATGGACTTTATGAAGGCATACTACGGTGAAGCGGCTGCTGAATATATCAAGGAAATTATTGACCTTTATACTGCAGGTACAAAGGCTACTGCTCACGCCTTTGACTTTGACTGGCACTATCAGGCAGGCTATTTCTCACTTGAAACAATGCAGAAGATTGAAACGCTCTGGAGTAAGGCTCTTAATGCAGACGTTACCGAGGAGCAGCTTTTCAGAATTGAAAAGGATAACCTCAGCTGGGAGGTATTCAAGGCTAATCAGATGCAGGGTGAATATTTCTTCCTTAATCCCTTCAGAATGCAGAAGCAGGAATGGCTTTACGATGAGCTGAAGGAACACGGAATCGACAAGATTTCCTCCTTCTGGGTACTTGCAGATAAGGAAGATATCGATTTCATTCAGCGTCCTATTAACTGGGAATAAGTAAATTGCCGGATTCCCGATAATTTACAGTGACGTTCGCGGCTTTGCCGTGAGTGATGTTGCTTTAACAAACAAAGGCTCGGATTTTTCCGAGCCTTTGTTTTTTTATTCAGCTATTGCTTCAATTTCTTCTGCTGTTGCAGTGCCTGTCATACCGATTTTTTTTACTGTTACTGCAGATGCAAGACCTGCAAGGGAAGCCGCCTTATGAAGGGGTGCGCCTGCGGTTACTGCAAGGGAGAATGCTGAAAGAGAGGTGTCACCTGCGCCGCAGATATCAAGCTCACCTGTAAGTGTTTTTGCTCCTACTCTTAGGCCATCCTTGCCGTCTGTAACGTACGATCCCTTTGCTCCCAACGTGCAGAAAACTCTTGCGTTGTTTTTTACTGCAAGTGCGTCTGCCGCCTCTGAAAACTGCTCCTCGGTGGCTGAAATGAAGCCGTCGTTATTGTAAACCGCTCTCCAGCATTCAACCTCGTTGGGCTTGAGAATACAGTGGGTATATTTTCCGATATTGTAACGGCTGTCGCAGATAACCGTAAGTCCGCTCTTTGCAAGGGAGATTATTTCCTCTCTTACTCTGTCTGTCACAATGCCGTAACGGAACTGGTCGGCAACACAGAGCACGTCAACCCTTTTTGCAAGCTCGCGAAGCATTTCAATGACCTTGTTCTCTGTTTCCTCGTTTATGGGACAGCGGTTTTCAAAGTCAAGTCGGGGGTCCTCGTAAACCGTAGCGGAAATGCCGTGACGCATAGGCTTGCAGTAGGCATTAGTGAATCTGCCGTCGGTCTTTATGATATACTCATCGCTTATGCCGCTTTTTCTTATAAGGTCGCAAAGAAGCATACCCCTCCAGTCGTCACCCACAAGGGAAAGGGCATAAATTTTTTCGGGACAAAGCGCCGCAAGATTTGCCGCAACGTTACCGCCTGCGCCCATAGAGGTCTTTTCCTCTGTTACGGGCAGGGGATAGTGGGGAGTTTCTCTTGAAAGCTCGGAAAGGGTCATATCGGCGTGCCAGTATATGTCAACGCAGAAATCACCGATGATACCGATTTTGCAGCCCTTTATTTTATCTGTGATTTCTCTTACCTCGTTTTTTGTAAGCATATCAGTACTGTTCCTTTAATTTATCGTAGAGTGTGGGAATTGTAATCTGGTGGTCGCCCACAAAGTGCCATCCCCAGCCGCCGCGGCAGGTAGGACGGTTTACTATGTTCTTACGGGGCCTGTAATAGTAATTGGGATCCTCGTAGCCTATCTTACAGCGGAAATTGCCGAGATTTATAAGGTCAAAGTTTGCAGTTGTGATATTGAAGGTGGGGTAGCCCTGATTTCTTGCAATTGAAAGAGTTTTCAGGAATACCTCGGGGCCGATAACGGATGAGCCGAAATTGAGGAAAACACCGCCGTCAAGCTGAGCAACGGAGTATGCCATTTTCTTGAAATCAACGCCCGAGCAGCGTCCGATGTTTGCCATATCGCAGGTGGGGTGCTGATGAATAATGTCAGTGCCCAGAGCAATATGGTAGGTTGTGGGAATGTCAAGCTTATATGCCTGCCATAAAATGCAGTCCTCGCGGTTGGGGAACCTTTCGGGATGCTCGTCAATGTATTTGCCGAGAGCCTCACCGTAGCCGATGCCGAGATCCGCGCCCTCGTTTATTGCTTCGTTCATCCATGCGCCCGTTTCCTCCCACATACCGAAGGAGCCGTCCTCAATTGCAGTGGGAACGTCCTCGGAGGTACCTCCGAGATAGCAAAGCTCAAAGTCGTGTATGCTTGTGGCACCGTTTGCCGCAATATGGGTGATGATGCCCATCTTCATAAGCTCGATGATGTATCTTGAAAGGTGATTCTTGATAACGTGTGCACCCATGCTCCATATAACGGGTCTGCTGTTTTTACGAGCGGCTATGATTCTTTCAACAAGCTCGTCGAAGCCCTCGTGAACGAATTCCTCGTGGGGAGTCACACCGGGAGTCATAAGCTTTTCAATTGTAACAAGATTTATTCTGTCCTTTGCAGAATAGGTTTTTATGCCTGAAAAATCAAGCTGCTGCTGTCTTCTCATTTTTCTCTTCCTTTTACATTAAGATTATTGATGCTGCAATTATGAACTGTGCAATATAGTAGGTCACGTGGTTTGTGATGATATCAACGGGTCTGTTTCTGCCCTCGCCAAAATATGTGCCCGAAAGAATGATGTCGGAAATAATGAAGAATACACCGCCTGCGAAGAATGCCATAAGGTGAAGATTATCCTTAACACCTGCAAGAACGGCACAGTTGAAGGGAAGTGCGGTCACAAAGAAAAGAAGTCCGCCGTAAAGTGCAGAGATAATCTTATAATTGCCGTGGTACTTGAGCTTCATAAGCTTTTCACCGAAGTAGATTACAAGAAATGCAATAACACCGACAACAAGTGACATGGGAATTGAAACCCACTTGAACTGAGTTGTGCCTGCAATTATAGCGGCAATATAGAAGCAGTGTCCGAAGGCAAAGGAGGAAAAGCCCGCCTTTGTAAGAAAATCCTCATCTGACTTGTACATAAATTTCATATCAAGCCATATATCGCCGAGTATGCCGCATACAAGACCTGCAACGATAAAAGCACCGTAAAGTGAGGGCTTGCCCATCAGAAGAAAAGCGCCTGTAAGAATAAACATAACGCTTGTGGCGGATTTTAACATAAGTGATTTAACGTCGGTCTTTTTTACTCTGAATACAAGAAAAGCAACAAGACATATCAGTCCGATAAGCATAGTACATGTAACTGTAATGTAAGAAGCGTCCATAAAAAATCTCCTTTGTTCATATTAATTTAATAATATCACATCTTTTTTCCTTTTTCTACTCTTTTGGTAAAAAATGATTGAATAAAATGATGCCTTATGATAAATTAGAAATATAAAAGCTTCAAGGAGTGTGTTTTTATGAAAATTATGAGCTTCAACGTGCTTTGTGCAGGTCACGACGGCAGAGAGTGGGAAAACCGTATTCCCCGTGTTGTTGCAGCTATTAAGGCTAATGATCCCGATTCTCTCGGTGTTCAGGAGGCGCATATCGGCTGGATGAACGCCCTCAGGGAAAATCTTCCCGAGTACGATTTTGTAGGCGTGGGCAGAGAGGACGGCAAGGAGGACGGAGAATTTTCCGCTGTGTTTTATAAGAAGGACAAGTTTATCCCCGGTGAAAAGGGTAATTTCTGGCTTTCCGAAACTCCTGACGTGCCCGGCTACGGTTGGGATGCTCATTGTATAAGAATCTGCTCTTACGTTGTTTTACAGGAAAAGGACACAGGCAAGAAATTCTGCCATTTCAACACTCATCTTGACCACAGAGGAGAGATTGCAATGCAGAAGGGCGCAGAGCTTGTTACCTTAAAGGCAAATGAAATCTGTCCCGATTATCCTGCAGTATTTACAGGAGATTTCAACGTTACTCCCGAATCAGCACCCTGTAAGGCAGTAAAGGACGGCGGCTTCCTTGATGCAAGAGATGTTGCAGAGCTTACCGATAAGGACATTACCTTCCACGCTTGGCTCGGTGAAGAGAAGTATCGCTCAATTATCGACTATGTTTTCGTAAAGGGTGATATCGCTGTAAAAAGCTTCATTGTGGACCGAAACGAATACCTTGGTGATGTTCCCTCCGATCATTACCCGGTTATTGCGGATATTGAATTTTAATAAAAAAAGGAACGGTTGTCCCGTTCCTTTTTTTGTTTACTTGAGAGGATTGATGATATTGCTGAGTATTGCAAAAATTTCGCATATAATGTTTATGAGCACTGCAAAGGATATTGGCATCTTGAAATCAAGACCGGGGGTCGCGATTACGGGCTCTGTTGATGTGCCGAGTCCCATTTCAAAAAGCTTGCCGAGAATTACCTTTGCAATTATTTCATTACCCTTTTTTGAGGGATGAATCTTATCATCAGCAAAGTTTTCCGCATCTCCGTTTAAAGCCTCTGCCACCTCGACTATAACGATTTCACCGGGGTGCTCGGTGTCATATTTTCTCATCATATCGTTGAGTCTTATTCCGCCCTCAAGATAAACCACACCTGCAGCACCCTGCTGAGGATTGTAGATTGTCTGTAAAAGCACGGGGGCATCGGAATTAAGCCCGTTTATGCAGTCCATTATTGAGCAAAGCTCTTCGTAGTAATTTTCGGCAATTGCGTCGAAGTCTGACATATCCTTACGCACAAGAGAGTTAAATGCAAGACCTATCATATTGTCGGTAAGGAAATTGTTGCCGCCGATTGAAATGCTGATAATGTCGGCAGAAGCTATGCTTTCGCGTACTGCTTCGTTGTCTGTCAGCATTTTAAGAAGCACGCCTGAGGTAATTCCGGGGATGGAGTGGTTAGCATAGGCATAGCCGTTTGTGTCGGCAACAATTTTGCCGTAGCAGGCATCAACAGAATTTATCATACCGGAGCCGTAGGCAATTGAGTCACCGAGAACCACATAGCTGAGAGGCTTTTCCTCTTCGGCAAAGGAAATTACCGAGAAGCCCGAGAGCGCCATAATAAGAGCAAGAGCCAAAGAAATAAGCTTTTTCATAAAAACCATCCTTATTATTTATTTTCGATTAAATTATACTCTTGATTTTTTTGGATGTAAAGAAAAAATTACCGTTTATTCTTATTCCGGAGATATTCAATAGCTTCAATATAGCCTTTAAGACCTTTTCCTGCAATCTGCTTTTCGGCATAAAGTGAAACGTAGGAGAATTTTCTGAAGTCCTCACGGGAATTAATGTCGGAAATGTGCACCTCAACCGTGGGAATTCCCACCGCTTTCAGCGCATCCAGGATGGCAACGCTTGTGTGAGTATATGCGGCAGGGTTTATTACAATGCCGTCGGTGTTCCCGTAAGCAGATTGAATTTTATCAACAATGTCACCCTCGTGGTTTGACTGAAAAATCTCGAAATCAATACCATCACAAGCCTTTTCAATCATATTGCAAAGGGCACTGTAGTCCTCTTTGCCGTAAATATCGGGCTCACGAAGACCGAGCATATTGAGATTTGGTCCGTTTATTATAAGAAGCTTCATTTACATTCTCCTTAAGCTTTCGATTATTTCGTTTACGGTTTCCTGTGCGTTTTCACTGACGTTTACCGAGATATGGGAAAATTCCTCATAAAGGGGAGCGCGCTTACTGTAAAGCTCATTAAGATTATTCTGCTGAGATATGGGTCTGCCGTCAACAGAAAGACGGGAAATATCCCTTTTAAGCCACAGCGTAAAGGAATTCTGCCTGAGGGGGTAACGGTTTTCCTTTCTTGTAACAATGCCGCCGCCCGTTGCAATTACAAGCCCCGACATTTTTCCTGCCTCCCGAGCCGCCTCAGCCTCAATAGCCCTGAATTTTTCCTCTCCGTAAAGTGAGAAAATTTCGGGAATTTCCAGACCTGTTTTTCCTTTTATTATTTCGTCTGTATCAACGAATTTTCTGCCGAGCCTTTCGGCAAGAAGCCTGCCTGCAGTGGATTTTCCGCAGCCCGGCATTCCTATGAGCACAATATTTTTAAGGCGGGCTTCAATACTTTTTACAATGCTGTCTGTGGGATTTTCCTCCATTTCGGTGTCAAGGAAAAGCTCGCAGGCTTTTTTTGCCTGTGCAGAAAGCATATAAAGACCATTTATGCAGGGTGTTCCCATTTTTCTTGCTTCGTAAAGAAGCCTTGTTTCGGCTGGATTGTAGATTAAATCAAGCACACCCGAAAGATCCGTAAAAATACGAAGGTCAACAGGTGCTTCTCCGTTATTCGGGTACATTCCCACGGGCGTGGTGTTTACTATAACGTCAGCATCCTTGTGAACTGAAATGTTTTCGTAGTTATTTTCACCCGAACGGGAAATTACGACAATTTCTCTTGCTCCCATATCGGAAAGCACGGTGCTTACGGTAAGTGACGCGCCGCCCGAGCCCAATATAAGAACCTTTTTATTTTCAATTTCTATTCCGCTTTTTTGTACCATATATGAAAAGCCGTAGTAGTCGGTATTGTAGCCGTAAAGACCGTCGGGCTTTTTTACAATGGTGTTTACGCTGCCGATTCTTTTTGCCGTGTCGGAAACAAAATCAAGAAAGGGCATAACGGTGTTTTTATAGGGAATGGTTACGTTGAAGGCATCGAGGGGGCAATTTTTTACAAAGTCGCCTACCTCCTGCTCATCCATTTCGTAGAGCCTGTATTCGTAGTCGGCAAGAAAAGAATGAATTTCGGGGGAAAAGCTGTGGGAAAGCTTATGACCTATAAGCCCTGCAGTAAAGCTTTGGCAGTGTATCATATTAGCCGTCACCCTCCAGGTCTGTAATTTCAGACTGATATTTTTTTGAAAGAGAAAGAATTTCCCTGTAAAGCATTTCTGAGTAGGCAGAAAAATCAGGCTCCGAAAGCTCCCTTATTTTTGTGAGCAGGGCTTCTTCTCTTTCGGGAACATAAACGGGAAGACGGTTTTCCTTTTTGTAGCGTGCAATATCTCCTGATACTGCCATTCTTTGGCAGAAAAGACGGACAAGCTCCTTGTCAATTTCATCAATTTTTTCTCTGGAGGCTTCTATTTGCACAGTTTTTTTATCAAGCAGCATATCGAGTATTGCAACTGCCGCACCTGCTTCAATTACGGGCACGCAGCGCGGAACAATGCAGGGGTCGTGGCGACCGCGTATTGTATGCTTTACGTTTTCTCTTTTATCTAAATCAACCGTATCCTGCTCCTTGCCGATTGAGGGAGTAGGCTTTACGGCGGCTCTGAAAATTACGGGCATTCCGTTTGTCATACCGCCCGCTATTCCGCCGCAGTTGTTGGTTTTTGTTTTTACCGTATCACCGTCAAAATAAAAGGCATCGTTGTTTTCACTTCCGAAAAGCTCCGTGCAGGAAAAGCCGTTTCCGAATTCAATGCCCTTTATTGCAGGAATTGAAAACATCATTGAGGAAATTCTACCCTCGGCACCTGCAAAAAGATGCTCACCGAGTCCTGCCGGAAGTCCTGTTACGGCACATTCAATCACACCGCCTACGGAATCGCACTGTGCTTTTGCTTCGCTTATGATTTTTTTCATCAGACCGCCCTTTTCCTCGTCAATTACGGGGAAATGAGAGTCTGTTATTTTTGTGATGCTGCAGGGGTCAAGGGGAGTGTCCTTGATGTTTTTAATCGAATATATATGGGCGGTGACGTCAATGCCCTTTTTTCTTAAGTACATAATTGAAAGCGCACCTGCTATGCAGATAAGACTTGTGAGTCTTCCCGAAAAGTGTCCGCCTCCGCGAAGGTCAACGTCCCTGCCGTATTTCATAACTGCACCGTAATCAGCGTGAGAGGGGCGGGGAATAATGCCCGCTGCCGAATAATCTCCCGAGTGCTGATTTGTGTTATAAATTACTGCATGTATGTCCTCACCCGTGGTGCAGCCGTCAGCAAGCCCTGAAAGAAAAACAGGCTTGTCGGCTTCTATGCGTGAGGTTGA
>JAZTWN010000087.1:0-29406 GCA_045635905.1 Acutalibacteraceae bacterium | reverse complement strand
AACTCCTTGGCTCACAGAACGACATGGCTACGATCCGACTTCAGGTGAAATCTCAGCTGATATGCTCAAGGAGCTCGGCGTTGAATATGTTGTTGTAGGTCACAGCGAAAGAAGACAGTATTTCGGTGAAACAGACCAGACCGTAAACCTTCGTTCACTTGCTGCTCTTGCAAACGGTCTTAAGCCCATCATCTGCGTAGGTGAAACACTTGAGCAGAGAGAGCTCGGCTACACAGAAACTCTTCTTAAGTTCCAGACAAAGATGGCTCTTACAAACGTAACTGCTGACCAGCTTAAGGACGTTATCATCGCTTACGAGCCCGTATGGGCTATCGGTACAGGCGTTACCGCTACTGCTGAGCAGGCTGATGAAGGCAACGGCTACTGCAGAGAGGCTATTGCTGAGGTATACGGCAAGGAGGTTGCTGAAACTGTTACAATTCAGTACGGCGGCTCAATGAATGCTAAGAATGCTGACGAGCTTGTAGCAAAGGTAAACGTTGACGGCGGTCTTATCGGCGGTGCTTCACTCAAGGCTGAGGATTTCGCAGTAATCGTAAAGGCTGCTTCAAAATAAGGCGCAACGATGCTAAGCCGTAAACGGCTTTTCCAATTGATATTTTTGCGGGACGGTAAAACCCGTCCCTGCATTTATAAGAGGTAAATATAATGAAAAAACCTGTTGTTTTATGTATTATGGACGGCTTCGGTATCAGAGAAACCGAAAGCGGTAATGCAATAAAGTATGCAAAGACTCCCAATCTCGATAAGTTCTTTGCAGAAAATCCCTTCACAACCATCGGTGCATCAGGCCTTGACGTAGGTCTTCCCGACGGTCAGATGGGTAACTCTGAGGTAGGTCACACCAATATCGGTGCAGGCAGAGTTGTTTATCAGATGCTTGTTAAGATTTCAAAGTCCATCAAGGACGGCGATTTCTTCAATATTCCCGCTCTTATCTCCGCTATGGAGTCTGCTAAGGCAAAGGGCACTGCTCTTCACCTTATGGGTCTTCTTTCCGACGGCGGTGTTCACAGCCACATCGAGCACCTTTTCGGTCTTCTTGAAATGGCAAAGAATTACGGTCTTACCAAGGTTTACGTTCACTGCATTATGGACGGACGTGACGTATCCGTTACCTCAGGTAAGGGCTTCGTTGCTGACGTTGAAGCAAAGTGCAAGGAGCTCGGCGTAGGTGAAATTGCTACCATCACAGGCAGATATTTCGCTATGGACCGTGACTTTGCATGGGACAGAGTAGAAAAGGCTTATGCTGCATTCGTATACGGTGAAGGACTTGAAGATGCTGATGCAGTAGGCTCAATGCAGAAGTCATACGATAAGGAAATCACAGACGAATTCATTGTGCCCACAGTTGTAAACAAGGAAGGCACAATCAAGGCTGACGACTCAGTTGTATTCTTCAATTTCCGTCCTGACCGTGCACGTCAGATTGTCCGTACATTTGTTGACGAGGCATTCGACGGCTTCGAGAGAAAGAACGGCTTCTTCCCCCTTAACTTCGTATGTATGACACAGTACGATGAAACAATGCCCAACGTATCCGTTGCATTCCCTCCCGAGGAGCTTACAAAGACCTTCGGCGAATATCTTCAGGATTGCGGCAAGACTCAGCTTCGTATTGCTGAAACACAGAAATATGCGCACGTAACCTTCTTCTTCAACGGCGGTGAGGAAAAGACCTTCACCGGTGAAGACAGAATTCTTATTCAGTCACCCGACGTTCCCACCTTTGACCTTCAGCCCGAAATGAGCGCTTACCCCGTAAGAGATGCAGTTTGCGAGAAGATCAGAAGTGGTGAATACGATGCAATCGTTCTTAACTTTGCTAACTGCGATATGGTTGGACATACAGGTGTATGGGAAGCAGCAGTTAAGGCAGTTGAGGCTGTTGACGAATGCGTAGGCGACGTAGTAAAGGCTACACTTGAAATGGGTGGCGTATGCTTTATTACTGCTGACCACGGTAACGCTGACAGAATGGTTGGTGAGGACGGAAATCCCTTCACACCTCACACAACAAATCCCGTTCCCTTCTGCGTAGTAGGTTATCCCTGCGAGCTTAAGGAGGGTGGCAGGCTTGCTGATATCTGTCCCACAATGCTCAAGGTTATGGGACTCGAGCAGCCCAAGGAAATGTCAGGCGAATGCCTTATCAAGTAAAATTGATATAACACAAAAAGCTGTATCTTATGATACAGCTTCTTTTTTTGTCTTTGCTTACGACCAACAAAAAAGACGGAATCCGAAGATTCCGTCTTATGCTTTTATCAGCCTGCAATAAATGCGGCAAGGTCGTTTACAAGTGAGCTGTTTCTTGTCATTGATACGTTATTCATAAAGATAATGTCATCAACGGGATGTGTTGAAAGGAAGCCAGAAAGTGAGCCTGAATAGTGGCGGTAGTCGATAACGTATACGGTCTTATAATGATATACAAGGAAGGGTACGAATGCGTTACCGAAGCTTTCCTTTATTACAAGACAGGTTTCACCTGTTGTGAGAGTTTCGTTTGTGATGGTTGAAAGGGGATTGTCACCGCAGATGAAGGTGCCGTACTTGAGAGAAGCAGGTGCACTTGATTCATCATAAAGCAGAGGCATTGAGGTTGTGCTGCCGTATTTGTCGGTAATGGTCATTGAATACTGACAGGGGGGCTTGTAGGTGTCAACTCTGTCGGGTGTTGCTCCCAGTGCGGGGTCCTTACCTGAATCGTTATAGAAGGTGCCCAGGAAGCCGTCAAAGCTCCATAGCTCGTATGCACTTAAGGGAAGGGGAGTTATACCCTTTGTCTGACAGAAGATTTCATAAGCGTAGTATGCAGCAAGTGCAGTCCAGTGATGGTCTGTACGGAAGTAAACGTATTCGTTTCTGTGACTTTTGATATTGTCGTAGCAGTTGAATGCTTTGACAGAAGAGGACACTGAGCCCAGCATATATTCAATAGCCTTCTTCTGGTCGGAAACGTTGAGCTTTGCTCGTACCTTTTCGTTAAGAGTAATGTCGGTGCTTGTGGGGATAACCGTTGAATAAACGTTTGCCGTGCCTGAGAATTTAACGCCTGCAGTGTTGATTGCCTTAACGTAGTTGTCGGCAGTTGACTGCACGAAATTGTAGTATTCGAAGCCTGCATTGTCGCAGATAACAATGCTGCCAAGCTGCTCAACTCTCTGTGCCTCACCCTGATCCTCGGGGTAGGTTACCTCCTCGGGAGCAAAGGTTTCAACCTCCTCGGTGACAGGCTCGTTCGTTACGGCCTCACCGCCGGGAAGTGTTTCAATAACTGCATCGTTTTCCTCGGGCTTATCGGGGATATCGTCACCCTGTGCACCCTCGTTGAAGCCTGCAAGCACACCTGATGTGCCGAGGAAATTCTGTATTTTTGAGCTTATGCCCATAAGTGAGTCACGGAAGGGCACGGTATCGGAAAACCAGGATGAAACATCTGAGAAATAATCACCGCTTGTAAATGCTGAAAAGCTGAATTCGGGGAACTTTGCCAGCTCACGCTTCTCTGTTTCCGATACTGTGGGTCTTAAGGGGATTATAAAGCAGATAAGCGTTATTATAAGAACAGGAACAAAGCTTGTTGCAAGCTTTATTATTCTGTGTGTTTTTGCTGAAGGAAGCTTTTTCATTTTCGGTCTCCTTATCAGAACTGGAAATAAAGGAAGGGATTGTAGGAGTCGCCTACAAGGGTAACGGATGCAAGAAGAATAAGAACAAGGGGAAGGGCAATATCAAGCCCTCTGTATGCAATATTTACTGCGGTGTTCGTTCTGCCGTACTTTATAAGAAGCTTCTTCGCGGTTTTTGCAACGGGGGTACAGGCTATGCAGCAGATGATAAAGAAGAAGATATACCCCGAAAGGAAGCTTGTTGCCTCGTAGGTTGAGGCAGGATTTCCGTTAAGCCCGAACATGCCCTTGAGAACGGTCGAAAGAATTGAAAAATCGGTGAATTTGAAAAGCACCCAACCGAAATATACTGTGGTGAGAAGATAGATTCTGCCGACGATTTTTGCCTTTTCAAGGTATTTGCCGAAGATGAATTTTTCAAGAATCAGAAGCACGAAGAAATAAAGTCCCCATAAAACGAAGTTCCATGAAGCGCCGTGCCACAGACCCGTAAGTGCCCATACCGCAAAAAGGTTGAATACCTGACGGAGCTTTCCCTTTCTGTTGCCGCCAAGGGGGATATATACGTAATCTCTGAAAAACGTGGAAAGTGACATATGCCATCTTCTCCAGAAATCCGTTACGGAATATGCAACGTAGGGATAGTTGAAGTTTTCCTTGTAATGGAAGCCGCTCATAAGACCCATACCGATTGCCATATCGGAATAAGCAGAGAAGTCAAGGTAAATCTGAAGCATATAAAAGCCCATACCTGCCCAGAGTGAAAGAGCAGAGCGGCTTGTGATTGCCGCAAGGTTTTCCGTAAGCATAGCCGCATTTCCTATTGCCGCATCTGAAAGAAGAAGCGTGTCTGCTACTGCACCGCAGCCGTTTGCAAGCACCGCCTTCTTTGCAAGACCGCAGGCAAAGCGTGTAAGACCCTGTGACATCTCAGTAAGGTTGATGCTTCTTTCGGTAAGCTCGTTTTCAACGTCACCGTAGCGGACGATGGGACCTGCAATACACTGATGGAAAAGGGATGCGTATAAAAGCACCGTGGTGAATTTTTTCTGTGCAGGCACCTCACCGCGGTATACGTCAATTACGTAGGTCAGAAGCTGGAAGGTGTAGAAGGATATGCCTATGGGAAGAACAATCTGCGGTATTGCAAAAAGCTCCTCGCCTATAAGGGAATTTACAGATTCCACGAAAAAGCCTATGTATTTGAAATAGCCTATTGAGCCTATGCACACTGCTACTGCGCCTGCAAGCCAGAGCCTTTTTTCGGCAAGGCTTTTTGACGTGCCTATAAGCCGTGAGAATATCCAGCACAAAAGTGCCATTAGCACGAGAATCGCAATATATACGGGCTCACCGAAGGCATAGAATATCAGAGAGAAAATAAGCAGAATTATGTTTCGCGTTTTAACCGTTTTGCAAAGGAAATAGCACAGCATACTTATGGGAAGAAATGCAAAGCAGAAAATAAGACTTGAAAAAACCATATTTATAGATCCCCGTAATTTTAATTACAATATTAAGCTATATTATCAACCAAAACCGCTAAAAAAACAAGTATAATGCTTAAAATAAATTAAAATTGTAGGAATGAACAAAATAAGGTAGTTTATTTTATATTAAATTAAGTCTTATATTTTATACGTTAGTAAACACAGATATTGTGTTTTTTATAAATTTGTGGTATTATTAATAGAATTAAAGTTTAACGGAGGCGGAAAATGAAGAAGGTTCTTTCAATGCTGGGACCCCACAAGGTACCCCTTGTGCTGTCTGTTGTGTTTGCGACAATAAACACAATAATGCAGATTCTTATTCCCTTATATACAAGAAACATCACGGCAGAGGGTATTTTACAGCGTAATATGGACAGGCTTATTGAGCTTTGCTTCGTAATGCTCGGCTTTACGGTGCTCAGCATTATTACCTCAATTGCCAATACGTATTTTTCAACGAAAACCTCGGTCGGCTATTCCATAACCCTCAGAAATTACATATTCGACAAGGTTTCCCGTCTTTCACAGAGTGATATCGACAAAATCGGTGTGGCATCTCTCGTAACAAGAACGACCAACGACGTGCGTCAGGTGCACGATATTGTGCTTGCAACCCTTCGCTCGCTCATTCCCATTCCTATTATGTTTGCAGGCGGACTTTACCTTGCATTTTCAATGAATCCCGAGCTTGCAAGAATCTCTCTTCTTTCAATTCCCGTGCTTCTTGCCCTTGCAATTGTGCTTCTTTGCGTAATTGTTCCTATGTTTTCAAAGGTACAGAAGCTTGTGGACAAAATGAATCAGATTATGCGCGAAAAAATAAGCGGCATAAGAGTTATCCGTGCCTTCAACAAATCCGAGTATGAGGACGGACGCTTTCTTGATACAAACCTTGAGCTTACGGGGCTTTCCCTTCGGGCGAGCCGTATTATGGCAGGCTTTACGCCCATTATCTCTATGCTTATGTACTCGCTTATCTGTGTGATTTTATATATAAGCGTTGAAGCCTCAAATAAGCTTGACCCCCTTACACAAAGTGAGGAAATCCTTGCAACCATCCCCAATATGACCGCGTTTATCGCATATTTTACGCTTATTATCGGTGCGGTCACATCAGTAGTTTCAATTATTGTTTCAATTCCCCGTGCGGCAATCTCGGGTAAGCGTATAAAGGCTATTATGGAAGCGGTAAGCGACGTGCTTCCTCCCGAAAATCCCATAACGCCCGAGGAGTGCGATAAGGGTAAGCTTGAATTTTCAGACGTATCCTTCAAGTACAAGCCTACCCCCAAGGAAGAGAAAAAGAAGAGATTTACACCTAAGAAAAAGAAGACCGAGGAGAAGCCTCAGAAGCTTTTCGAGCTTAAAAACGTAAGCTTTTCTTCGCAGCCCGGTCAGACCACCGCAATCATCGGTATCACAGGCTCAGGTAAATCCACACTTTGTAATCTTATTTCCCGACTTTACGACGTAAACGAGGGTGAGATAAAAATCGCAGGGGTAAACGTTAAGGACCTTGCCCCTCACGAAATCGGCAACCGTATAGCATTTATCCCTCAGACCGCTTACCTTTTCAGCGGTACCATAAGAGATAATATCCGCTACGGAAAAAAGGATGCAACCGATGCCGAAATATGGCGCGCACTTGAAATTGCGCAGGCAAAATCCTTTGTTGATTCTCTGCCCGACGGTCTTGATTCCTTTGTTTCACAGGCAGGTAAGAATTTCTCGGGCGGTCAGAAGCAGCGTCTTTCAATAGCCCGTGCAATTGTAAAGGGTGCTGAAATAATCGTGTTCGACGATTCCTTCTCTGCTCTTGACCTTGCAACCGATGCACGGCTTCGTGCATCATTACGTGAAAATCTTTCCGAGGCAAATATAGTAATTGTTGCCCAGCGTGTGGGCACTGTTCTCAATGCCGACAGAATTATCGTGCTTGACAACGGTGTTGTTGTAGGACAGGGCACTCACAAGGAGCTTTTACAGTCCTGCGAGCTTTACCGTGAAATAGTAGTGACTCAGCTTTCCGAGGAAGCACTTGAGGAGGTGAGCGGTGATGAATAAGAAAAAGAAGCTTCTTGTTCCCGAGGATGAGTATTCCAGCCGTTACGCCGCCTACAGAAAGGACAGAAACGAGGAGCAGAAGCCCGAGGACGCAAGGGGCACGCTCTTAAGATTCCTTTCTCTTATAAAGCCTCACTCGGTTCCTATGGCGGTTGTTGTTTTCTGTGCTATGGCAAGCACGCTCTGTAACGTTATAGCACCAAGGTATATGGCGGAAATTATGAACATCCTTCAGGCTCAGATTGAAGGAAGGCTTGCAGGCGGTGTGGTTGATTTCTCGCAGTCGTATTCCCAGCTTGTTGTTCTTGCTGGTCTTTATATTGCCGCAGCACTGTTCTCCTTTGTTCAGGAATTTGTTTCTGCAGGCGTTTCCCAGAAGCTTGTGTGCGGACTCCGTGCCGATCTTAACGGAAAGCTTTCAAGGCTGCCCCTCAGCTAC
This sequence comes from Acutalibacteraceae bacterium, assembly GCA_045635905.1. GTDB lineage: Bacteria > Bacillota > Clostridia > Oscillospirales > Acutalibacteraceae > RUG806. Next base: position 21,751 of record JAZTWN010000087.1, on the reverse strand, counting down.
TATGACAAGCAGACAAAGGGACAGGTTATTTCAAAAATCATAAACGATATAGAAAACGTAAGCGCAAGCCTCAAGGGCAGTATTCTTACGGTTATGACAAGCATACTTCAGGTTGCAGGCTCGCTGTTTATGATGCTTTATTCGGGCAATCTTCCCATGACCGCCGCCGCAATATGGCTCGTGCCTGTTGCCGCCTTCGTTTCCTATAAGGTATCGAAGATATCAAAGGTATGGTTCAGACGCTACTGGGATACCATGGGTGACCTCAACGGTCATATCGAGGAAATGTATGCAGGTCATACAATCGTCCGTATGTTCGGTCACGAGGATGAATCCGTAAAGGAATTCAGGGGAATCACCGAAAGACTTGGCAAAAACTCCTTTATGGCTAATATGATTTCGGGTATCTTAAGCCCCGTGCTGACGCTTATAAAGAACATAAACTACGTTTCACTGTGCCTTCTCGGCGGTGTGTTCTACATCGGTATCCATAACGGCACCATTTCACCCTCTGCCTTCGGCGGTATCGGTGATATTTCAGCCTTCCTTACGTATTCGTCAAACTTCTCGAATCCCATTATAAACGTATCGAAGATTATAAACAGCATTCAGTCCTCGCTTGCATCCGCAGAAAGAGTTTTCTCTATTCTTGATGAATTCGAGCAGTCTATCGACAACCCCGAGCTCGACGAGTGCCGGATAACCCGCGGTGAGGTTGAATTCAGGGACGTTTCCTTCCGCTACGTTGAGGACCGTCCGCTTATTGACGACCTTTCATTTGTTGCAAAGCCCGGCAGCATCACCGCAATAGTAGGTCCTACGGGTGCAGGTAAAACCACCATAGTAAATCTGCTTATGCGCTTTTACGACGTAAACTCGGGTACAATTACCATAGACGGACACGACATTTACAAGATGTCAAGAGGCAAGCTTCGCGAAAGCTTCGGTATGGTGCTTCAGGATACCTGGCTTTTCAAGGGTACGATCAAGGCGAATATAAGCTACGGCAGAGCCGATGCTACCGATGAGCAGATAATTGAGGCTGCAAAAACGGCTCAGATTTACGATTATATTATGAGCCTGCCTCAGGGCTTTGACACTGAGCTTGCTGAGGATGCGGCAAATATTTCACAGGGTCAGCGTCAGCTGCTTACAATTGCCCGTGCAATTTTAGTTGATCCGAAAATTCTTATTCTTGACGAGGCGACCTCCTCTGTTGATACAAAAACCGAGCAGAAGATACAGACGGCGATGAATGAGCTTATGAAGGGCAGAACAAGCTTTGTTATTGCTCACCGCCTTTCCACAATAAAAAATGCTGACAATATTCTTGTTATGAAAAAGGGTGCCATTGTAGAACAGGGCACTCACAAGGGGCTTCTTGAAAAGGACGGCTTCTACGCACTTTTATACAATTCACAGTATACAGACGGTATTCCGCCTGAGGATTAATATTTTTTTGGAGGTAACTTATTATGCTTAAAGGTATTCCCGCTATTATTTCCCCTGAGCTTCTTAAAATTTTATGTGAAATGGGTCACGGCGACGAAATTGTTATCGGTGACGGTAATTTCCCTGCTGCATCCTGCGCTCAGCGCCTTGTAAGAATGGACGGTCACAACGTTCCCGAAATTCTTGATGCAGTTTTACAGCTTTTCCCTCTTGATACTTACGTAGACGCTCCCGTAGGTCTTATGGCTACAACAAAGAACGATCCCACTCCCGAAATCTGGGCAACCTATCACGAAATCGTAGATAAGAACAACGGTGAAACAAAGTTCGAAGAGGTTGAGCGCTTCGATTTCTATGACAGAACAAAGAAGGCTTATGCAGTTATTGCTACAAGCGAAAAGGCACTTTATGCCAACATCATCCTTAAAAAGGGTGTTATCTGATGCAATACCTCGTTATTCTTTTCTTTGCCGTTGAAATATATCTCGGCTACCGCTATATGCGCTATGGTAAGCTTATAAACAAGATGGCAGCCTCCGTGCCCTTTGTGGTGACAGGTGTATATCTTACAATTGTCGGCTCTCCCGTGAATATGACCTATGCTGTTCTTATTACGGCAGGTCTTGTGTCATCCTTTATAGGTGACTGGGTGCTGAAATATGACCTTTTCGGTATGAAGGGGCTCCCCGGAATTGCTGCCTTCGCCCTTGCGCATATTCTCTATATCAGCGCATTTGCCGTAAGAGTCCCCTTTGCCGCCTATGACTTATGGCTTATTCTTCCTTGGATCGGAATGCTTGACGGGGAAATATTCCTTAAGAAAAAGCTGAAAATTGATCTTGGTGCCACGGCTCCCGCGGTGCTTGTATATGCTATGATAATCGACGCTATGGTGGTGCTCGGCATAAGAGCCGCAGTTCTTACAGCGCAGGGCAGTATGTCCGTTGTGCGCTCACTTGTGCTTATTGCAGGCGTTATAATGTTTATCGTATCCGATGCAGGCGTGTGCCTTATGATGTTTGACGGCAGAAAGGAAATAACAGTAAGGGGCAAGGTAATAAAGCTTGACCCTGTGAATATATTCAATTATTGCGGCGGACAGATGCTTATTTCCGCCTCAGTTCTGCTTTAATAATCTGCTTTGAAAGGAAATTCTTATGAAAAGAGTTCTTGCATTTGACTTTGGTGCTTCCTCGGGAAGAGCAATTCTCGGCACCTTTGACGGAAATAAAATAACACTTGAGGAAATTCACCGCTTTTCCAATGACCCTGTAAAGGTAGGCGGCACCTTCTATTGGGACGTGCTCCGTCTTTTCCACGAAATTAAGCAGGGTATACTTAAGGCAAAGGCTGCAGGCGGCTTCGACAGTATCGGTATCGACACCTGGGGAGTTGACTTCGGTCTTATTGATGCCGGCGGCAGACTTCTGGAAAATCCCGTGCACTACCGTGACGAAAGAAACACGGGTATGGTGGAAAAAAGTGCGGAATTTATTGATAAAAAGCGCCTTTATGAGCTTACGGGTATTCAGTTTATGGACTTCAATACCTGCTTCCAGCTTTTAAGCCTTAAGCTCAACCGTCCCGAGCTGCTTGAAAGAGCAGACAAGCTTCTTTTTATGCCCGACCTTCTTTCATATTTTCTTACAGGAAAAACCTGCGGTGAGTATTCAATCGCAACCACCTCACAGATAGTTGATATAAATAAGCGTCAGTGGAGTGAGGAAATCTGCGATGCCTTCGGTATTCCTATGAGGATTCTCCCCGAAATTGTAAAAACAGGCTCTGTGCTTGGTAATTTAAGCGATGAAATCTGCGAGGAATTAGGCGTTCCTGCCGTTCCCGTAATCTCCGTTGCAGGTCACGATACACAGTCGGCAGTTACTGCAGTTCCCAGTCTTCAGAAGGATTTTGCCTTCATAAGCTGCGGAACCTGGTCGCTTTTCGGCACTGAAACCGACACTCCCATCGTAAACGAGCAGTCGCTTGCAATCAATATCACAAACGAGGGCGGATATAACTATACAACCGCATTCCTCAAAAATATCTGCGGCTTGTGGCTTATTCAGGAAAGCCGCCGCCAGTGGATAAGAGAGGGAAAGGAATATTCCTATGCCGAGCTTGAAAAAATGGCTCTCGAATGCGAGCCCTTCAAGTGCTTCATTGACCCCGATGCTCCCGATTTTGTAGCAATGGGCGACCTTCCCTCAAGAATAAAGGATTTCTGCCGACGTACGGGTCAGTACGTGCCCGAAACAGTGGGTGAAATCGTAAGATGTATCTATGAAAGCCTTGCACTCAAGTATCGCTACGTGCTTGGCGGTATTGAAAAGTGCACAGGCAAGAAATATCCCCATATAAACGTTGTGGGTGGCGGTACGAAGGACGGACTCCTTTTACAGATGACTGCCTCCTCCTGCGGTATTCCCGTATACGGCGGACCTATTGAGGCTACCGTTTTCGGAAATATTGCAATTCAGCTTATGTCTATGGGTGAAATTGAAAATATCACCGAGGCAAGAAGAATTATTGCCGAGGGTGAAAACCTTAAGAAATACGAGCCCGTAAATGCAGAAAAGTGGGCTGAGGTTTCAAAGGAATACGAAAAGTATATAGTAGGATAATATGGAACTTACAGATATTAACGTAATAAAAAGAATACTCGGCCGTCACGGCTTCTCATTCTCAAAGGCGCTGGGTCAGAACTTTCTTATTGACCCTACAGTATGTCCGAGAATGGCGGAAATGGGCGGTGCGCGTGAGGGCACGGGTGCTATAGAAATCGGTCCGGGACTCGGTGTGCTGACAGTTGAGCTGGCAAAAAGAGCCGACAGCGTTGTTACCGTTGAGCTTGACACCCGACTTATTCCCGTGCTTGCAGAAACTCTTTCCGATTACAGAAACGTGCAGGTTATTAATGCCGACGTGCTCAAGACCGATCTTCATAAGCTTATCGCTGAAAATTTTCAGGGAAAGCCTGTGAATCTGTGTGCAAATCTTCCTTATTACATCACGTCGCCTATTTTAATGTATCTTCTTGAAAATCACCTTCCCGTTGAAAATATTACCGTTATGGTGCAGAAGGAGGCGGCTGACCGCCTTTGTGCAAGGGTAGGCTCAAGAGATTCGGGGGCAATTACGGTGGCAGTAAACTACTATGCCGAAACCGAGGTGCTTTTCGACGTAGGCAGAGAGTGCTTTACTCCCTCGCCCAACGTTGATTCCTGCGTAATCCGACTTAAGGTAAGAAAAGAGCCCCCGGTAAAGGTGCAGGATGAGGAATTTTTCTTTAAGATGGTAAAGGCAGCCTTTTCACAGAGAAGAAAGACTGCTTCAAACGGTATTTCCTCGGGTATGGGCATAGGTAAGGACAGGGTTGCCGAGGCTCTCAGTCTTTCGGGGCTTTCTCCCACTGTAAGAGCTGAAGCACTTACTATGGAGGAGCTTGCAGCTCTTTCTGATAATCTTATGAAGGTAAAATGATATGAGTAAATTTATTGTAGTTGAGGGTCTTGACGGTACAGGCAAGACCACTCAGATAAAAATACTTGCAGAATATCTTAAAAGCAGGGGAGAGGACGTTGAAATTACGGCTGAGCCCACGTCCCATCCCACGGGAAAGCTTATAAGAAGAATTCTTTCTGGGGAGGTTAAGTCTACCCCCTGGGCACTTGCCGCGCTTTTTCTGTCCGACAGAATCGTACACAATACCAACAGTGAGGACGGCATTGAAAAGCTGATGGCAGAAGGAAAAACCGTTATTTCCGACCGCTATTACTACTCAACCTTTGCCTATCAGGGTCACGAAACAGACCTTCAATGGGCGATGAAAATGCACGCGGACTGTCCCGAAATAAGACGCCCCGACCTTGTGCTTTTCCTTACAATGTCACCTGAAAGATGCGTTGAAAGAATAAGAGCAAACCGTCCCGACGAGGCTATTGAGATTTACGAAAACGTAGAAAGCCTTACTAAAATCAGTCATAAGTTTGATTCTGTTTTTGAGCTTCTGGGGGACAGTGAACGCATAGTTTATATTGATGCCGACGGCACTATTGAAGAGGTTTCTCAGCGTCTTTTTGCTGCCGTTGACAAGGCTTTTGGTGAATAAAATGAAAAAGCTTGTACTTTTTGATTTTGACGGCACAATAGTCGACAACAGTGAAGGAATATATAACTGCATAGGCTATGCCCTTGAAAAGAAGGGCTTGCCTGCGCTTTCTGTTGAAACAAAAAGAAAATTCATAGGTCCCTCTCTTTTTGACAGCTTTATGTGGCATTGTACCGACAGTAATGAGGAGGCAGAGGAGCTTGTTGCTCTCTACCGTGAGCGCTACCGCCCCGTGGGTACTACCGAGGTCAGAGTCTACGACGGTATGAAGGACCTTCTTGAAGCCTTGAAAAATAAGGGGATCTTATGTGCGGTGTGCTCGTCGAAGCCCTATGAATTCGTAAGAAAAATTTCAAAAGAGCAGGGGCTTGAGCAGTTTTTTGACGGCTTCTTCTGTCCGGGCTTCGGCAGTCATATTTCCGATAAGGCAGGTCTTGCCCTTGAAGCCGTAAAGACCTTTTCTATGGAAAAATGCGACACGGTTTTTGTTGGAGATACCCGCTTTGACGTTGCCGCCGCAAGGGATGCGGGTATTGAATGCATCGGTGTGCTTTACGGCTTCGGTGAAGTGCAGGAGCTTGACGCGGCTGATTTCAAGGCACAGACTGTAGCCGATATCCTGCCCTTCGTATTGGGAGAGTAAATATGAAAAGAGCATATATTTTCGGCGGTGGTGTGTACGGAAAAGAGTTTCCCGTAATTTCGGAAAACGATTTTGTGATTGCTGCTGACCGCGGCTTTGAAATATTGAAAAATAAAGGGATTTCCCCCGATATCACCGTGGGGGATTTTGATTCATCCTCGGAAATTCCCGAAAAAAACGTTGTGCGCCTTCCCGTTGAAAAGGACGTTACGGATACCTTTGCCGCAGTAGATATAGCTCTGAAAAAGGGCTTTACTGAAATTCATATTTACGGCGGAATGGGCGGACGTCCCGACCACTCCTTTGCGAATTATGCACTTGTGGCAGGTCTTGCACAAAAGGGTATTGCGGCATATCTTTTCGGTGAGAGTTATAAAATCACCGCAGTATGCAACGGCAGTCTTTTTCTTGCAGGTGAAATCGGAGATACCGTTTCAGTATTCTCGTTTTCGGAAAAATCACAGGGGGTTACCCTTAAGGGGCTGAAATATCCTCTTGAAAATGCAGAGCTTTCTTATACCTTTCCTCTTGGTGTCAGCAACAGCCTTTCCGGGGCTCCTGCCGAAATCACCGTAGAAAAGGGAACGCTTCTTGTAATGCAGGAAATAAGGTATTGACACGGCAGAAATAATGGTGTATAATCACCTCGAAAATCTTAACAGGGGTGCTGTAAAAGGCTGAGATGACTGAATGTCAAACCCTTTAACCTGATATGGGTAATACCGGCGTAGGGAGTTAAAACATAAACTGTATTGTATTTCCGTATGCCATAGGGTATACGGATTTTTTTGTTGTATTCATTCGGCGCCGGAATACGATAAAAGCAAAATCCGGGTTTAACTGTTGTCGGACTGAGATTTTCATAATATTATTGATACAAGAGGTATAAAATAATGTCAGAAAAAAATAAAAGAAGAAACAGTCTTCTGAAGCTTGCGGAATGCTCGGTAATGCTGGCACTTTCCACCGTGCTGAGCTTCATTGAAATCTGGAAAATGCCCATGGGCGGCGGAATTACTCTGCTTTCAATGCTTCCCGTGTGCCTTATTGCCGTAAAATACGGTGTAAAGGGTGCACTTCCCACTGCATTCCTTTATTCTGTAATACAGTTTGCAATAGGCTTTTCCTCGGGTAACGTATTCGTTTATTGCGTTACACCCTTTACCTGGATTATGTGTATGCTTTTCGACTATCTCGTGCCCTATACCGTGCTGGGCTTTTCGGGTGCATTCAGAAAAAAGCTGGGAAATACGGGAATTATCGCAGGTATCGCGCTTATGATTGCACTGCGCTTTGTGTGTCACTATATAACGGGTGTCGTTATATGGGGACAGTGGGCGGAAAATATGTCCCCATATCTCTATTCCCTTGTGTATAACGGGCAGTATATGCTTCCCGAGTGCATATTCACCTGTATAGGTGCGGGAATTTTAATTAAAATTCCTCAGATAAGAAAGCTCCTCGGACTGTAAAAAACAAGAAGACCGCTTCACGATAAAAAAGTGAAGCGGTTTTTTTTAAGCTTGGATTAATCTTAATATGATAAAGATAAAAAAAGTATTGAATTATGGCCTGTAAAATGGTAAAATTTAATGTAATTTATATTCCGGAGGAAATAAAATGAACGAAGAAAATAAAAACGGTCTTCTGGGTGAAGAAAATTCAGCACCCGAAAATGAAGAAAATATCACTCCCGAAGAGAACGAAGAGATAGCTCTTAACGAGGAGCTCGAGGCTTTAAGAGAAACCTTCCAGGAAAAGTACGATGAAACAGTTGAAGAGGCTGCTTCAATGCCTGTTATTCAGGAGCTTGAGGAGGGCGAGGAAGAGGAAGAGCCTGAAGAGGAAGAGGAGGAAGCTCCCGAAGCATCTCAGGAAAAGGCTCCTAAGAAAAAGAAAAAGGTCGGAAAGATTATTGCAATCACAATTCCCGTGCTCCTTCTGCTTGCAGTTGTGGGCTCTCTTGCAGGCTTTTTTGTTGCTTCAATTGCAAATCCCAATTTCAGCACCTTTGTAAGTATATACGCACAGGCAGGTGCAGCCGAGGATTATAAATCCAGGGTTACATATCTTGAGCAGGCTCTTACCTACTGCTCCGATAAGGACAGCACCTTCCAGATGGCAATGGCTTCCTCTATTCAGGAGGAAATCGCAGTGGCTCTCTACGAGGGTGAGGGCTTCAGCTCTGCATATTCATATATGCAGACTGAAATGAGCGAGGAGCAGCTTAAGAATCCCGTAAGCGCAGAATTCAGAAAGCTTGTTGCCGTTATTGACGACGTAAACGAGCTTGCTCTCAATGCTTTTTCAAAGGTCTACGAAAATCTCGGTGATGCCAAGGAGGTTCCTCAGTATACCGTACTCGCACAGGGACTCAACGTTCCTGCCGGCGTTAAGGAAAGCGTAAAGGAAATCCTTTCAACAATTGCAGAGGGCTATATCGCAAACAGAGCAGCCGACGGTATTGAGGATTCAATTTCTGCTATGAACTACTATGCAAGTGCATATTCTGCACTTATTTCTCTCGGTGCCGACAGTGGTGCTCTTGCAGAGAAGATGTGCGTTGATCTTTACAACAAGGGATACGTGCTTGAGGCGGTTTCCTTTGCATCCGTTTCAATTGACCCCGAAAAAACAGAATTCAGCGCAGAATTCACAGAATTCAGAACTAAGGCTGCAGCATACGAAGCGCTTGAAATTAACGTAATTGCTATCGCGCAGGATCTTCTTGCAAACGAAAAGACAGAAAAGGCTGACATTGCTGCAGAGCTTGAAAAGAATGAAGAGCTTACCGACGAGCAGCTTAAGCTTCTCACTTATATGGTAGCCTACGCAATTGAGGCTGTTGAAGCTGAAAACGCAAATAATCTTACTGACGCATCAAGCAAATATGCAACTCTTACCTCCGTGCTTGAGGCATTCGGTATGGATGACGTTACCGCACACATCAAAACTGCAAAGACAATTTTTGAAACAGGTAATCTCAGTGACGCAAGCACCCTTATCACTTCATACCTTACAGAGGAAATGATGGCAGACGCTACCGAGGAGCAGAAGGCTGACTATGACAGAATGACTGCAGTTATCAATGCTCTCAACGCTACAAGCGAGATTTTCTCTCCTTATTACTCCGAATACTATTCAAATGGCACTGCAATTGACGTTGACGCTCTTAAGGCTGAAATGGATGAGCTTATTGCTGACAGTGACGATGCATATCTTGAGGGCTTTGTAAACTATTGCCTTTATATTGCAGTTATAAGCACAGGTGAAACCTCAAAGGGCAAGACCTATCTTGACGCTATGAGCACACTTATGCCCGACCTTCCCTTTATTTACGGCTATTCCTATGTCGCAGACTACATTGAAGCAGGCAATTTCACTGCTGCATATAACTATGCAAAGAAGCTTCTTCAGGTAAACGTTGCAGACGAATATGCAAATTCAATTGTTTCTCTTTATGCACGTGTTCAGGGTGACCTTGATGCCGCTGAGGAGGCTGCTCTCAAGGGTATTGAATATTCCGGCTCCACAACTGGTGACTGCGCTCAGCAGCTTGTAATCGTAGACCTTCTCAAGGGCGATTATGAAACGGCCTTCGGCTACCTTTCAGGTCTTTACAGTGCTGCTCAGACAATGGAAAGCTATGAGCTTGTTCTTATCTTTGATGCTCTTTACGACGGCGATAATGCGGATATCACCGCTTCTCTTGCGGAAATGGTATCAATGGTTGAGCAGACCTATTCCTACTACGGAATCACATCCTATCCCGAAACCGCTGCAATTGTCGACGGCTCAAAGACTCTCAAGGATGTATTTATGTCAGGTGACTACACCATAACTGCTGAATAATCAAAAAATAAGCGGGCTTCACGCCCGCTTGATTTTTTTGTGAGAATATCAAAAACAGTGTTGACGGATAAAATGTTTGTTTAATAATAAATATAAAGGAAGACACTTCGTGTCTTGCTCTGCTTTGCTTTATAAATCATCTGCGTCCTGGGTGGGGAAGAGGTCATTGAAGCTTATGTCACCCGACTGATTTACAGGCGTGCCCGTGTAGCTGCCCTGGGGGTCGGTGATGATGGGACCTTTTGTCTGCTCGAAGTGCTTCGGCTGTGTAGATTTTCTGAATAATGTGAAATTTCTGTGACGAATTTTGCCTTTGTTTTTCATAAATTCTCCTTTTATTTCCGTAAAAAAATTATTTCAATATGTATTTTTTCCCAAACACAAAAAAATATGCAATTATTCGGAAATTACTATTGACAACCAAGGTGTCATTGTAGTATATTTTCAATGTATAGAAATAGCTTAATGTTTATTAAATGGAAAGGGTGGTTCTTTTATGAAAAAGATCATTGCAATTTCTGTAGCTCTTATTCTTGCTTTATCCGTAACACTTACTGTTTCCGCTACTGTAGCAGATGAAACAGCTGACCTTGATATCGGCTCTCTTCTCGGCGGTATGGATCTCGGCTCCATGGTTGGTGACCTCGGCGGTATGCTCGGTGGCGTTGACCTTGGCGGTATGATGGATTCTCTCGGCGGTAGCCTTGACCTCGGCGGTGTAATGGATATGGTTGGCGGTCTTGGTGATTCTCTTGGCGGCGGCGACTCTCTCGGTGATTCTCTCGGCGATTCACTCGGCGGCGACGAACCCTCAGAGCTTCCCACTGAAGAGGATGACGGCTGTAACTGTCCCTCCGATTGTCCCTGCGGCGGTAACTGCGGCGACGATTGCGGATGCCAGGATGGCGGCGACTGTGACTGCACATATGACTGCGGTTGCGAAAAGGATTGTCCCTGTAAGGGCAAGTGCGATGACGACTGCACAGATTGCGGCCCCGATTGCACATGCAAGGGTGACGCTGACAACGGTGAAGAAGGTACAACAGTACCCGATAACCCCTACACAGGCGACCTCTATTAATTAAATAGCACGAATTCAGGCAGATGCCCAGGCGTCTGCCTTTTGTGTTTAAAAAATAAAAAATGTAAATGAAGAAAAAAGTCGGCTTCCTGTGTTTTACAGTAAAGCCGACTGCTTTTTATGCTAAAATATTAAAGGCAGAAAAAATCAGATTTTTATGCCAAGCTCCTTAATTTTATCCTGAAGCTTGAGAAAGTCCTCAAGGCAGTCGCTCTTTTTACGGGGATCTCTTAAAAGAGCGGCAGGATGGAACGTGCCCATCATAAGCGTGCCGTTTTTCTCAATGAATCTTCCGTGGTCCTTTGTTACCTTGAAATCAGCTCCTATAAGGCGCTGAGCGGAGATCCTGCCTACGCAGACAATGATTTTCGGACGCATAATACGCACAAGCTCGCGGAGCCAGTCAATGCACATATCCATTTCCTCGGGCTTGGGGTCACGGTTTTTCGGAGGACGGCATTTAAGCATATTTGCTATGTAGATGTTTTCCTTTCTGTCAAGACCGATGCCGTTCATATAAAGGTCAAGAAGCTTGCCGCCTCTGCCTACGAAGGGCTCACCCTGAAGGTCCTCGTTTTCTCCGGGAGCTTCACCTATGAAGAGGATTTCTGCATCCTCTCTGCCCACACCGAAGACCACGTTCGTGCGTGTTTCGCAAAGTGCACATTTTCTGCACTCCCGACAGGCGTTTTTCAGTTCTTCCATTGTTGTATGCATACTCTGCCTCCTTATGATTTGGCACACAATATTGTGCCTGCAGATAATCTGTTATACAAATTATATAATTATTTCAGAAAAACCGCTGCCGAAACTGTGTTTTTTACAATTGACATAAAAACGGCAATAGAGTAGAATATCAACAGTAAAAAAGCATTGGTTTTTTCCGTATGAAAAATTATACAATAAGGCTCAGAATATGTCAATTAAGTTAAATAAAAGTATTAAATTTATCTCTTTTAGTATTGACATAAAAAAAATCCTGTTGTATAATACCCGTGTACCTTTTATATAAAAGGTATATTTGCGCGTATATTTTGAGTTGCAATGCTCTGAATATAGAAAATATTAAAAAAGGAAGGTCCTTAAAGATGAAAATTGCAAAAAAAGTGCTTGCAGTTGCTATGGCAGTTGCTATGATCGCTTGCTTCGCAGCTATGGCTTTCGCAGCTGATGCAAAGCTTGAACTCACCGCTGGCGAAATTGCAAACGGTACAGTTAAGGTTCAGCTCGTTGCTACAGATTATGCAGATTTCAAGTCCGCTGACTGGGTTCTTACCTATGATGCAGATGCTCTTACTCTCGTAACACCTGCTAACCCCGCTCTCACCAACCCCGCTAACGGTCTTGGCGATCTTGCTCTTATCGGCACAGACTCTGTTGCTCTTGCAGCTATGGGTGGTAACCTCATCACTGCTTACAACACAGAGAAGGCTGGCGAAATCCAGATCGGCTTCGCATTCAAGGAAACTCTTGCTTCCGCTGCTGCTACAGTTCTCTTCACAGTAGAATTCACAGTTGCTGAAGGCGCAAAGAACGTTGACGTTAAGCTTGCTACAAAGGCTGGCGAAGCAGTAGACGCTCTTGTTCTTCTTGAAGTTGAAGAAACAACTGCAGCTCCCACAACTGAGGCTACAACTGCAGCTCCCACAACAGAAGCTACAACAGCTGAAGCTCCCTCAACACCCGCTGAAGTTACAACAGCAGCTGGTGCAACTGATAACGGTCCCGCAACAGGCGACACAGGCGTTCTTGCTATCGCAGCAGGCGTAGTTGCTCTTGCAGGCGCAGCTTTCGTTGTTACAAAGAAAAGAAAGTAATTTATAATTAATTAAAGCATTATTTGCAGTTTTAATTAGGGTTTACAGGAGTTGATACTTTGTGTCAACTCCGTTTTCCTTTTTAAACGGAAATTTGTTTCTGCAAAAAAATAAAGAAGGTCAATCTGATTATTGACCTTCTTTTTTTATTTTATTCTTTTTAATCTGAAAGCACTGCAAAGCCCTCGGCAGGAACTATAACACCGCCGCCAAGTCTTGCACCTCCGAATACAGGCATCATATTCTGCATATCGGGATTAAGTCGGTAGGTGATGGGGGAGGGATTCTTGTTTGCTATAACAAAAATTCTCTTTGTGCCTTCCTTATATCTTAAATAAGCAACGCAGCCCAACGTCGCCGAAATGGGATAGAAGCCGCCGTCACGGAGCACCTCGTGATTTTTACGAAGCTCTGCTACCGCTTTTGTGAAAGCAAGAATTTCTTCATTTTCATTTCCCCATGGGAAGCAGCCTCTGTTAAAGGGGTCCTTACAGCCTGTAAGACCTGCCTCGTCACCGTAGTAGATGCTCGGTACACCGGGAAGGGTAAAACACATAATAAGCGCCATTTTAAGAAGCTTTACACCGTGTCTGAGTGCTTCGTCGGATATAGTAAGCTGAGCCTGTACCTCTCTTGTTCTTCCTTCACAGGAAATGCCTGAAAGGATAGTGAGAATTCGTTCGGTATCGTGAGTGCCCAGGTGATTCATAAGAGTGTGAAGCGCCTCGGGGGGATAGTTTTCGGTAATGCCGAAAACGGTATGCATAAATCTTTCTGCATTTGATGTCAGAAGGAAATTTATTATTGCCTCGCGGAAGGGATAGTTCATAACAGAGTCAAGCTGAGCACCCTGCAAAAAGCGTCTTCTGCCGCCGTGACTTATCTTGCTTGTGGCATCCTCCCATACCTCACCTAAAAGGTATTTATCTGCGCCGTTTCGTTTTACTGCTAATCTCATTTTATCAAGGAAGCAGTCGGGAAGCTCGTCGGCAACGTCAAGGCGGATACCGCTTGCACCTGCCTTCAGCCAATGGTCTGCAACACCGTTTTCACCTGTGATAAAATCGGAAAAACCGCAACACTCCTCTTTTGTTTCGGGAAGAGTATCAATGCCCCACCAGCTTTCGTATTTTTTACCGTCGGGTGAGAATTTGTACCAGCTGCGATAAGGTGAGTCCTCATTGTGAAATGCGCCTGAATTGCCGTATCTGCCGTATTTGTCAAAGTAGATACTATCTGCGCCCGTATGACTGTAAACGCCGTCTATGATAATTTTTATGCCCATTTCGTCAGCTTTACGGCAAAGAGAAGAAAAATCCTCCATAGTGCCGAGAAGTACGTCAGGCTTCATATAGTCTGCAGTGTCATAGCGGTGGTTTGAGTGTGCCTCGGCTATGGGGTTTAAGTATATGCAATTGACACCGAGGGATGCAATATATGAAAGCTTGCTTTCAATGCCCTTGAAATCACCGCAGAAATAATCGTTGTTTCTTATAACTCCCTTGCTGTCGGGACGGTATTCGGGCATAGCGCCCCAATCCTCGCGTATTATGCGGTCGGAGGGTACGTTTTTCTTTTTTTTGCCCGAGAAGCAGAAGCGGTCGGGAAAAATCTGATAGATTATTCCGCCCTTAATCCAATCGGGGGTACGAAAAGCAGGGTCGTATACCGTAAGCTGCCACGTTTCTCGGCTTGAAATTTCACCGAGATGTGTATCCTTGCCGTGACCGATGTCTGTGCGTCCCCATGAATTTTCATACTGGAAGCGATAAAAAAGAAGCTTTGGTGAGTCGAGGAAAATTTCAGTTTGCCACCATTCCTCGATGCCGTCGGTATTGTCCCAGGTCATATTAATAACAGTGTCCTCCCTGCCGTCCTCCGAGAGGATAAGTCTGCAGGCGGTAACACCGAAATCACGGGGCAGCACAACACGAAGCCACAGGGAATTTCCTGCAGCAGCTGCTCCGCTTATTGATTTGTGCCAGGACTTTGAGGGGTCAAAGGGACAACGCATAGTAACCTCACTGAAAATAATTATATCTAAAGTTTAATGCAATTAATAAAAAAATGCAACACGAAAATTTCCGTATTGCATTTTTACTGTCTGTCGCTTGTTTATTTCTTTTCTGTTGCCTTTACTGTGTGCCAGATATCGCGTGCATAGTCGTTTATTGAACGGTCTGCTGCAAAAATACCTGCGCCTGCAACGTTGTAAAGTGACATTCTGTTGAACACTTCCTTGTTCATAAACAGCTCCTCAGCCTTCTGCTGAGCAAGTGCATAGTCTGCAAAATCAGCAAGCACCATATAGGGGTCGTGAGTCTTTATGGTCTGTCCGATTTCGGGGAAGGACTTGCCTGAAATATGATTTGCGTTTATGAAATCAAGTGTCTTTCTGATGCGGGGATTGTTGTGATAGTAGCTTTCGGGGAAGTAGCCCGCCTTTTTTAGCTCGTTTACCTCGGGCGTCTTCATGCCGAAGAGAATGATATTATCGTCGCCTACTGCCTCGTGGATTTCAACGTTTGCGCCGTCGAGAGTGCCGAGGGTGACAGCACCGTTTATCATAAACTTCATATTACCTGTACCCGAAGCCTCTGTACCTGCAAGAGAAATCTGCTCACTTATATCAGCAGAGGGAATAAGAAGCTCAGCCTTGGTAACGTTGTAGTCCTCAACGAAAACAACCTTGAGGAACTTGTTTACTGCAGGGTCGGAGTTAATCATATCGGCAAGAGCAGTGATGAAGCTGATAATTTTCTTTGCCATATAATATCCGGGAGCAGCCTTTGCACCGAAAATGTAGGTATGAGGAACGTAATTTCCGTTGGGATTTTCCTTGATTTCAAGGTATTTGCTTAAAATGTGCAGAGCGTTCATTTCCTGACGCTTGTACTCGTGAAGACGCTTAACCTGAATGTCGAAAACAGAATTTGTGTCAAGCTTTACGCCTGTTGTCTTATATATATAATCTGCAAAGCGCTTTTTGTTGTTATTTTTAATCTTGCCGAGCTTTTCAAGCACTGCCTTATCGTCTGCGAATGCCTTGAATTTTTCAAGCTCACTGCCGTCAACAATGAAGCCGTCACCGATTGTGTCACAAAGAAGCTTGGTAAGCTCGGGGTTTGCCTGACAAAGCCAGCGTCTGTGTGCAATACCGTTTGTAACGTTCGTGAACTTTTCGGGAGTAAGTCTGTAGTAATCGTTGAATACTGTGTCCTTAAGAATCTGTGAGTGAAGTGCGGAAACACCGTTTACGCTGTGGCAGGCAGCAACACAGAGGTTTGCCATCTTTACTGCGCCGCCCGAAATAACTGCAGTTCTTTCAACGTAGTCTGCATCGTGTGTGCATTCCCATACGTATGAGCGGAAGCGGTTGTCTATTTCCTTGATAATCTGATAGATTCGGGGAAGAAGACGGATAACAAGCTCCTCGCTCCAGCACTCGAGTGCCTCAGCCATAACTGTATGGTTTGTGTATGCAACGGTAGAGGTTACAATTCTCCACGCATCGTCCCAGCCGTAGCCGCATTCGTCAAGAAGAATACGCATAATTTCGGGAATAACAAGAGTGGGATGAGTGTCGTTTATGTGAATTGCCATCTTTTCGGGCATATTATCAATGCTGCCGTGCTCTCTTAAGTGTCTTCTCATAATATCCTGAATTGAAGCGGATACAAGGAAATACTGCTGCTTAAGACGAAGGCTCTTTCCCTCGGGATGATTGTCGGAGGGGTAAAGCACCTTGCTTATGGTGCTTGCCATTGCGTTTCTTTCAATAGCCTTAAGGTGCTGACCTGCATTGAAGAGTGACATATCAAAGCCTGTGCCCTCACTTGACCACAGTCTTAATACGCTGACGCCTCTGCCGTCCTTACCTGCAACGAACATATCGTAGGGGACTGCCTTGATGGTGTAGGGATCAACGATTTCAACCTGATGTCTGCCCTCGCTCCAGCTATCTACAACCTTGCCCTCAAAGTTGATGTAAACTGAGCTTTCCTCTCTCTTCTGAAGCCATACGTCACCACCGGGAAGCCATTCATCGGGAAGCTCTGTCTGCCAGCCCTCAATAAGCTTCTGACGGAAGATGCCGAACTCATAAAGAATTGAATAGCCTCTTGCAGGGTAGCCTGATGTTGCAAGACCGTCAAGATAGCAGGCTGCAAGTCTGCCCAGACCGCCGTTACCAAGACCTGCATCAGGCTCGCAGTCGTAAAGAGTATCAAGCTTTACGTCGTAGCCCTTAAGGACCTTTTCAAAGGTCTTTGTTAAATTAAGATTGAAAAGATTATTCTTAAGAGAACGGCCCATTAAGAATTCCATTGAAAGGTAATAGATTCTCTTTGCGCCTGCTTCGTCACTTCTCTTGTTGAAGTCGGCTCTTTCCTTTGCCATGATGTCCACAAGAATAAGTGCTACTGCTCTATAAAACTGTTCGTAGGTCGCTTCCTTGGGAGATACACCGAAAAAATGAAGCAGCTTATTCTCTAAAAGAGTTTTTGCTTGTGCTTCAGTAAGTGCGTTTTTCATACAAAACCTCCAAAAAAAATTAAAAAACTGTGAAAAATTCATTACTTTTTAGTTATTTTACACTATTTTGACGTAAATTTCAATACCTAATAGAAAGAAGATTGATATATTTTAATAATAATTTGACTTATTGTTTTTAATATAGTATTATATTATATGTGAAAAAATATGCTAAGGAGGAACGTATGAAGGATTTTCTCAGAAGAACCTGGGCACAGATAAATCTTGATGCTATTGAAAATAACATATTTCAGATAAAAAGTCTTCTGAAGCCTTCTTGTCTTCTCTGTGCAACGGTAAAGGCTGACTGCTATGGTCACGGCTATGCCTTTACTGCTTCGGAAATGAAGGCGGCAGGTGCAGACTGGTTTTCAGTTTCAAATCTTGCCGAGGCCTTGCAGCTTCGTCGTTCAGGTATTACTGAGCCCGTGCTGATTTTAGGCTACACTCCGCCCGAGAACGTAAAGGAGCTTGTGTATAATGATATTTCACAGGCGGTTTTCTCAAAGGAGTATGCTCAGACGCTTTCATATTTCGCAAAAAAAGAGAACGTTAAAATAAACGCGCACATAAAGGTTGATACGGGTATGTCAAGAATTGGCTTCCGCTATCAGGACAGTGTTGAGGATGCCGACGTGATTGATGAAATCGCAGAGGTCTGCACCCTTGAGGGAATCAATCCCGAGGGAATATTCACTCACTTTGCCTGTGCCGATTCTGCGGACGGTGAGCTTTTTACAAGACTGCAGTACGAGCTTTTCTGCACCTGCGTTGATTCACTCAAGCAGCTGGGTATTGAGTTCAGTCTTCGTCATTGTAGTAACTCTGCCGCAATTCTCAATTATCCCGAAATGCATTTCGATATGGTGCGGGCAGGTCTTATTCTTTACGGTCATTACCCCTCTGAGGCGGTAAGACGTCCCATAAAGCTTCTTCCTGTTATGGAGCTTAAGGCAGTAATCTCAATGGTGAAGACCGTGCCTGCAGGAACTCCCTTCAGCTACGGCGGTACTGCAGTAAGCGATACCGACAGGGTAGTGGCTACTGTGCCCATAGGCTATGCCGACGGTTACCCGAGGCAGGCATCGAATAAGATGTATATGCTTGTAAACGGCAAAAAAGCACCTGTGCTGGGCAACGTGTGTATGGATCAGACCATAATTGACGTTACGGGAATTGAAAACGTTAAGGAGGGCACTCAGATTACCGTATTCGGTGCAGACGGCGGTGCGTATCTCGACGTTGGTGAAATTGCACGCTGCGCAGGAACTATAAATTATGAAATTCTCTGTTCACTCAGCAGACGCGTTCCCCGTGTTTATATAAAGGATAATGAGTTTTTTGATACTACAGACTATATGCTATAAGGAGATTTACAATGGTTAAGAAATATAAGGCTGCCTTATCGGCACTTCTTGCGGTGCTTCTTGTGCTTGCGGTTGTAACCGTTACAGGCGTTGTTGATATCAATAAGATGATAAAGGAAAGGGAAGAGGCTGCAAAAAATCCCGAGGATATAAAGCATTCCTACAGTGAGGTTTTCACCACTTATTCCGAGGCAGGTCTTCCTCTTCTTAAGACCGACGTTGAAAACGTTTTCTATGCTATGAGTAAATCAGGTGACGTAAGCTTCTATAAGGTAGAGGATGCGAAAATCGAAAAGCTTTCCGACGTTGGTATTTTTGACGTAACTGTTACCTGCAGCGGACAGACGCTTCCTGCAACAATCCACTACGTTGAAATTGACGGCAAAACCGTAGGCTACGGACTTTTCACAAATGAAAATCATCCCGAGGTTTTCCTTTACGACTATGCCTTCTTCAAGGTAACGAATCAGTTTGATGGCTACGATTCAAAGAGCGAGCTTCTGCTGCTTATTGACATCGAAAAGGACCGCTTCTATGATGAAAACAAGGTATACAGCGAAAGCTTCTACCTTTATGAATCTAAGGAAACAAAGAAATTCCTCAACGAGGACCAGAGAATTGTTGACCTCAACGCAAGACTCCGCGCTGACTACAAAATGTTTACCGACGATATTCTTCATCAGACCGACGATAAGATTCTTTTCTTCTCCTCGCGCTTTTATAACGACTACGGCTACTCAGAGCAGGTTGATATTTTTGTAAGCGGCGGCTACGGTGAAAACGTTGATAATAACAGATACATCCTTGACGTAGCATCACTTAATTTCTGGGATACCGAGGACGGTATTATCTATTTTAAGGACACCGAAATTGCAGGGGATACGGATGCAGCGGCAACAACCGCCTTCTCTGTAATGTGCTATGACGGAAAGAGCTCCGAGGAGCTTATCGGCTTTGACGGTTCACTTAAGGAGGATTTCCTGCTTGATGAATCAAAGCTTCTCAATATCAAGTCAGGCGAGATATATGACGTGGTTTCCGGTAAGACCTCAAAGTTTGACTACACAAAGTTTGAAACAAGCTTTATGCCCGACCTTTTCAAGGTAAGTGAAAACGGCAGATACTGTCTTGTAAGAGGCAGAAGCAATCTCGGCAAGCCGTCACTGGGTATTATGGATATGGAAACAGGCGATATCTATACTTATACTGATAACGTATTCGGTCACATAGCATCAATGCAGGCTCTTAACGACGGCACTGTTGTATTAAGCCTTGCAGCAAGTGAAACTGCAGCAAGCTACTATCAGCTTGTAGCAAAAATCGGCAGCGAAAGCATTCCCGTAAGCAACGTTGCAGGATAAAAAAACGGCAAATAATAAGGGTATCAACCAATCGGCTGATACCCTTTATTTTTTTAGTCCTTGATGAAATGCTCCATAAGCTCTGTTCCGCTTGCATAGTATACGCCTGTTGCCTTTGCGGTGGCTTCTGTCACACTGTCTACACCCTCGCGCTCCTTATTTTTATGATAAATCATAAAGGGAACGGGATCTCTTGCGTGGGTGTTTGTTTTTATGGGTGTGGGGTGGTCGGGGAGAATCATAACCTTGTAATCATCGTATTTTTCAAGTGCCTCTAAAATTACGGTAAGTACCTGCTTGTCGATAATTTCAATGGATTTTACCTTGTTTTCGGTCTCGTTTCTGTGTCCGCATTCATCGGGTGCCTCGATATGGATATATACGAAGTCCTGACCGTCTGTCCACTGCTGTACCGCACATTCTGCCTTGCCCTTGAAGTTTGTGTCAATATAGCCTGTAGCGCCCTCAACCTCGGGTGTTTTCATGCCTGCACAGATTCCGATACCCTTAAGAAGGTCAACTGCGGAAATAATGCTGCCCTTAAGACCGTATTTTTCATAGAAATTGTCAAGCTGAGGCTTTGTGCCCTCACCCCACAGCCAGATTGAGTTTGCAGGACGAAGCCCCTTTGCAACTCTTTCCTTGTTAAGAGGATGGTTGTTAAGAAGCTCGTAGCTTTCCTTCATCATCTTAATAAGGTCCTTTGCGTTTTCACTGTCGGAAAGGTAAGAGCCTATTACTCTTCCCGAAATATCGTGGGGAGGAGTCATATTACCCAGGTCTGTTGTGCCGTCGTGCCAGGTAAGACAGTGACGGTATGCAACACCGGGGTAGAAGGTGAAGATTTCGTTGCCGAAATGCTCCTCAACTGCCTTTATAAGCACGGCTGCATCTGCAGTTGAAATATCACCTGCAGAGTAGTCTATCATAGTTTTGTCCTCGTAATTATTCTCGTCGGAAAGTGTTACGAGATTGCAGCGAAGAGTAACGTCGGTGTCAAGAAGCTTAACGCCGATGCTTACAGCCTCAAGAGGGCTTCTGCCCGTGTAGCTCTTTGTAGGGTCATAGCCTAAAACGCTTAAGTTTGCAACGTCAGAGCCGGGCTTTAAGGAATCGTCAACAGTCTTTACAAGACCTACCTCGCCCTTCATTCCCATTTTGTCAAAAAGAGGCTTGCATGCTACCTCCATAGGTGTTTTTCCGCCGAGGGCATCAACTGGATAGTCCGCCATGCCGTCGTATAAAACTACTGCATATTTCATATTAAATCTCCTTGTGAATTGTGTTTTACCAACCGTTAAGACCTGCTTTTTCGAGTCCTCCGATGATTTTTTCCTTTACTGCGGGGTAGTCTTTTTCAAGGTCACGAAGAAGCTCCTTCATATCGTTTCGATTGCTCGTTTTATCCATGGGACATGGGCTTTCCACGGTGGGTAGCTCCATTTTTCTTGCCGCAGACTGCACCTCTTTTTCGGTTGCAAAAATCATAGGTCTTATCATTGTAAGGTCTTTTCTTGAAAGATATGTAACGGGG
>JAZTWN010000086.1:0-54442 GCA_045635905.1 Acutalibacteraceae bacterium | reverse complement strand
ATGAGTATTGGGGCTAATAATCCTGAAGATTTAGAAAGTCTTCCTGATATGGAAATTGGTGATGTGTTAGGTTTAGAGAAAATTGAAAAAGAACAAAAATTTACTTTACCGCCATATCGTTATTCTGAAGCAAGACTTATACGTAAAATGGAAGAACTTGGTATTGGACGCCCTTCTACTTATGCACTTACAATGGAAACACTTCGTGCAAGAGCGTATGTTACTATGGATAAAAAAGCTTTTGTCCCAACTAGTCAAGGAGTTTTAACATCTGAGCAACTTGAATTATTCTTTAGTTCAATTATTAATGTTAAGTATACTGCTAAAATGGAATCTGCCCTAGATGAAATTGCTGAAGGTAATTTAGTTTGGCATGAAGAAGTAAGAGATTTCTATGATATGTTTGCTCCTTTAATTGAAATTGCCAGAGATAATATGGTTAAAATTTATCCTAAGAAAACAGATGAATTTTGTCCAGAATGTGAATGCCCACTGGTAATTAGAAGAGGCCCTTTTGGAGAATTTACAGCTTGTTCAGATTATCCTCATTGTCGTTATATTAACAAAACTCCAAAACCTGAACCTATTAAGACTGGTGTGTTATGTCCAGTTTGTGGGGAAGGCGAAATTGTTGAAAGAACAAGTGGTAGAGGTCGTAGTAAAGGTGCAACATTCTATGCCTGTGATAGGTATCCAAAATGTCGAACAACTTATTCTGGTATTCCAAATGGTGAAAAGTGTGATGTTTGTAATGGCCCTATGATTACCATGGGAGCTTTAACTAGATGTGATAATGAAAAATGCAAAACAGTTGTTGCGTTAAAAAAGGCTTTATTAACAAAAAAAGAGTAGATTAATGTAATTTTTAAGTTAATTTGCTTGCAAATTGTCAAAATTTTACGAAGATGACCACAACCCCCTGCGATTGTTTTGCTCCGCTTTTTCAAAAGCGGAAGCCCAGCGGCTTGAGCGTCCTTAACACAACTAACTAAAAACCCCCCCGAAATTAATCGGGGGGGAAGAGAGCTATTAAATTATCTCAAACCAAAAATTGATTTAAAGAAGTTAACGATAGCTTGGATAATCATCTGGAAGAAACCGATGATACCGCCTGCCTGCTGAGGAGCGGAGTCGTTAGTAGGAGCATCGGGAACGTTACTGCTACCGCCTCCGAGAGCAGGGATTTCCTGTTTAGGCATCTTAAATCCACAAACTGAGCATTCATCATGCTTATAACCGGGTTTAGTCTGAGTAGGAACTTGGTCGATAACTGTTTCGAAAGTATGTTCACTTACTTCGCCTCTAAATCCGCAATCACACTCATGCCAGTGAACGAAGTAATCGTCACTTGTCCACTTTTCAAGTGTGTGTTCCATATCGGGTTCAAGAGTAATTACACTATAGGGAGTAAATTCACCTGTTGTACCAACGTTTTCGGGAGCAGCAGGAGTGAGCTTCAAGAAGCCGTGAAGGTCGATAGAACCGTCTTCATTTCTTGTAAATCCTGTGAATTCAAGGGATTCAAACATATCTGCAACGAACTGGTTGCCCAAATCGTTAGAGGAAGCTGAACCATTCCAGTAGTAGCAGGATTCGCCCATATACTGAGCCAATTCCTGATTGCCCTTGGGTTTAAGGTTATCGCCAACAGTAGCATTAGTAACTGTGGGATGGAGAGCGGAAACGTTATCATCCTTAAAGGAGATAATACCGCTACCAAAGAAGTTAGTATTTGTGCCACTATTTGTATAGAAAGCTACGTTATAAGAGCCGTTGTTAAAGCTAATACAGTTCTTAACGATAATATCGGGGCAGGAGTTGGAGTCGATACCCTTTTGCTTGTTGTTGAAAGCGATACAGTTAATAAGCTGGTGCTGACCTGTAAGTGAGTCGCCGCCCATCTTAAATCCGTTACCGTTACCTGCAACTGTTCCATCTTCAAGATAACCGTTGCCATAAGCGATAGAGTTTTTAATTACAACAGAGCCGATAGGGCCTGTAGCAACCTTAGCAAAGAGGTCCCAACCGTCGTCGGCGTTGTTGTAAGCGATACAACCGTCGAATACGTTGCCATCACCGATTGTGAGTTTAGCAGCAAAGCCGTCTGCGTCCTCATAACCCTTGTCTGCGTTACCGTAGGATGTGCAGTTAAGAATGAGGTTGTTAGCAGGCCACTGATCTTTATAAAGGTCGGCAACGTGATAGCGGCTAATCTGAATACCTGTATTACCGTTGCGGTAGGTGTGAATATTTTCAAGAATATTGTTGTTACCTGAAACCTGGAATCCCTTGTAGGAGTCAAGAGTATTTGTAACGTCGAATCCATAGAAATGCCACCAGTTACCACCGTGAGTGATACCAGTACCCTCGTGCATAAAGTCAAGAACGGGTCTTGTAGTAGCTTCGGGGTCTGCGATCATACGAATGGGAGCGTCTTCAGTACCGTTCATACCTCTTTGGATTCTAAGACCCAAGTTGAGATAGTAAGTACCTTCCATAAGAACGATGGTCTGACCGGGGATTACACGGTTAACAGCTGTATAGATGTCATAGGGATTTTCTCTTGTACCGTTTCCGTTATAAACACCGTCGGGAGCAACGTAAATTGTTTTTGTATGATATGAACCCTTGAAGAATGTAAGTGTATCTTCGTGGTAAACGGCATTAGTAGAAGCCAATGCAGTATAGGGCTCAAGTGTTTGATCCTTATCGGGAGTGAACTTAACAAGGAGTCTGTTCTCGCCTAATTTAAGGTAAGCAGAGAGGTCATAAACCATTGTGTAACGTTCATATCTCTTAACAGGGATGTTAGTTGCAACAACTTCGTTGTTAACCTTAAGTTCAAGCCAACCGTCAACGTTGGTATCAGCAACAAGCTCATAGTTTGTTGAAGAAATAGCGTTTGTGGAAGTTACTGTAACTGTGGGATTGATATATTCGATAGGTCTTTCTTCTGCGGGCTTGTCATCTGCCTCATTGATAAGAGTGAGTGAAATGTCAGAGAATGTTGCTTTTGCATAACGAGCAGTGAACATACCAAGGTAAACGTATTCGCTGTCGAACTTTTCAAGAGCGTCATGCTCATAGTTTTTAATTTCTCTAACAAGGTTGCCCTTCTGGTCATAGTATCTGATGAAGTAACCTGTGTTGTTCTTCTGAATTTCAAGAATGAGATCGGTTACAAGGAATTCTTCATCAAGAGTGCCTTCGGGAGCATTGCCAAGATAGTTACCGATAATGTTGTAAGTACCTGCGGGCTTATTGCAGAAGCCGGCTGTTCTTTCAAGAGACTGAGTAACTGACTTAAGGTAACCGTTTTGACCAACGATAAGACCTGTTTCGCCAAGAGCAGTTCTGTCAAGAATGGACTGGTCGATACCGATTTTAGAAATTGTACCAATACCGAGCTTCATTGAATACTTGGTACCAATGCCGGAAGCATTTGTGTTGATGTAATATTCGCCTTCTTCGTCAACTTCATAGCGATATTCAATCTTGGTAGCAAGAGCTTGATACTGGTTAGTCCAGAAATCGCTTTCATAGTAGTCGGTAGAGGGAACGTGGTCAGTAACCATAAGACCAAAGCCTTCCTGACCGTTAGTGATTGTCCAAGAGTCAACGTGAATATTAACTCTGAATGTAAAGTTCTGATTTGTGGGAATAGCGGTGTAATAGAAGCCGAGACCGTCTGCGCCTGTGGGCTGGAGCTTACCACCGTTATTTTCTGACTTAATAGTAACAGAACCGTCGGAGTTTACTTCGTAAGAGTTATTGCCGGGCTTTGCAGAAGGACCGTAAATAACGTAGTTCCAACCTGTCTGTGCCTCTGCAGTAACGTTGAATTCAACGGGCTCTGCAACAGTCTTTCTTGAACCGGAAACTGCAGTGATTTGAATTGTGTTTTTGCCAAGAGCAAGACCATCAAGAGTGATTTTGCGGTCTGTTTGAGTCTTTGCCGCACCACCGTTTACAGAAACGAGATAGCTTTCTGCTTCTCTAACTGCGTTCCAAACAACAGTAACGCTTCCGCCACCGTGATTAGTAACGTTTGTAACGTAGGGAGCAACAAGTGGGAGGTCATAATGGCAAGAATAAATTTCAGAAACCTTGTCTTCTTCGCCATCACGAGTAAGAACTGCTACAAGTGAATAGTCGCCTGAAGCGATGGGAGAGAACACAAGAGTGTGTTCATTCTTAACGGATGTAGATTTAACGCTTGTAATTTCGTTTCCGTCCTTAAGGAGCTTAACTGTGAGGTAATCTGCACCGTTGTGATCAACAAAACCGTTAATGTTAGCAACAAGCTGACCTGCTTCGTTAGTTGTTACAGAAGAGATAACAGGGTTAGCAACAGTTGACCAATCGGCACGGGGACCCTTGTCAAGAGTTTTTGTAGTAACAGTTACCTTAAAGATGTAGTTGTTACCGTCGATACCGCCAAGGTAATATTTACCTTCAGAAGGAATGCTTACCTCAGAGATGAACAAGAGATTGGAAGCGGAAGGGTTAACTCTTGTTTGAGCAACAAGCTCACCGCTTTCGTTGTAGATACCGAAGTCACGAGCTGCGCCGCCCGATACCCACCAAATTTTAACAACCGCTGCGCCCTGAGTTGTAAAGGACAAGCAGTTGTTGGGCTTGCCGGAAAGACTAATCTTTCCACCAAAGTTAATACGTTGCTTTACAGAAAAACCGTCTTCGAAGTTTTTAGAGCTACCGTCGATTTTGGTTTTTGAACTGTAGTGAATAGTAAAGAAATTGTCAGTACCTGCGGTGTCAGTGTCACCGTCTGCCTTTGCGCCTGCGCTAACGGGAGCGAGTGTGTCTGCATTGAGAACGTAAGTCGTTTCATCTGCTGCAAAGGCGGTTAAAAGGGGCATCATCAAAGGGAGCATCATAAGAATTACGAGCGCCATTGAAATGAACCTTGTGTTAAGTTTTCTTCTCATAGAAAAATCCTCCATTCTTTAGCACAATAGTGTGAATTTATAAACATTATGCCATTGTGTACATTTTACCATAGTTTGTCAAAAAAATCAATAAAATTAGCAATAATTAATAATATATACTATTATTTCTATCATTCATACAAAAACCCTTATCTTTTTTTGGATAAATTGACAATGCATATTCATAAAAAATGCACAAATGCCTTGATTTATAAGACATTTGCGCATTCGAAATTAAAAAATACCTATTGATTTTAAAATAAATGTTGTTATGAAAATGCTAAAGGCAGAGAACACTGTTGTCCAAACAACCAGCTGTCCCATAAGGTCGGCATCCGCCCCCATTTCCTGTGACATTGGAACGCTTGAAACTGCAACGGGAGTGCAGAAGCAAGCCACAAAGCAAGCGAATTGCGCCCCTGTGAAGCAATTGAGCAAAAGGGCAACTGAAATACCAATAAATGGAACTATCACAACCCTATTTATCGTTCCGATAATTATGTGTTTTTTGAGGTGTGGAATTGAAGAAAATTCAAACTTTGCGCCAAGCACCAAAAGGGAGAGGGGAGTGGCAACTGATGAGAGATTTTGAAGCACCTTGTAAATCGGAGTTACAGAAGAAAGACGGAATTCAACGTCGAATTTAACGAAAATTGCTCTTATTAAAAGGGCGAACATACCGCAGGCAATACCCTGAATTAATGGGTTTTTGGCAATGCCTAAAAGCACCTTTTTAAGACTTGGTTTTTTGTCGCCCGCAGAGTAAATTGTAAGGCAAATTACTGCCAAAATGTTGAAAACGGGAACAATAAATGCAGATAGAAGAGATGCCATAATGCTACCGGGTGCGCCAAAAAGCGACTCGGCAAGCGGAATGCCTACAAGGGCATAATTTGCCCTGAAAATTCCTTGAAGCATAACGCTTCTTTGCCTGTTATCCTTAAATAAAACGTGCATAACGGGAATGCCGATACAAAAGAGAAGAACGGTTATTCCGATAGCATAAAAAACGAATCTAAAATCAATATCGCCAAGATTTTCGATTTTGTATACGTTCAAAAATAACATTGTGGGCAAGAAAACACGAAAAACAAGAGTGTTGACCTTGTTGGCGGTTTCAAGCGCAAAAAGCTTTGCTTTTTTTAGCATATATCCCACAACAATCATCAAAATTATTGGCAAAACTGCATTGAGTGCAAAAACAAAATTATCCATAAATAGCACCTCAAGTTAGAATTTTGTCGGCGGTTTTAGAGGAGTCCCTAACTTCAGAGGGAGCTAAACCATATGCCTTTTTAAATTTGTATGAAAAATAGTTACTGTCATTAAAACCGCAAGCATAAGCCACCTCAGTAACGGATCTGCTTGGCTCATTTTTCAACATATGTTCAGCTTTTTGAAGGCGAATGAGCGTGATATATTCACTAAAACCAAAGGTAATTTCCTTTTTAAATGTTCGTGAAAGATGCTCTTCGCTAACAGAAAGCATTTTTGCAACCTCAGAAAGACGAATGGTTGACATATAATTTTCTTGAATGTACTTAATAGCAACTTGAACAATGGTATTGTTTTCATTAACAACCTTGTTGGGCTGGTTACGAATCATCATAATAAGCAATTCTTCAACGTGGTTGCGCAAAGCTACACTGGAAATAGCGTCATTTTTGAAATATTCATATTCAATGGCATCAAAAAGCTTGTCTAAAGCAACCATTGTGCTTGGATTTCTATAAAGATAACCAATTTCAGAAATAGCGTTTAAAACCTCTTGGGAAATAAAATTGGTATCAAAGTTTACAAGCAATCTTGTGCAGGGCTTTGAGCCATAGCTTGTTCCGTGCAGAGTTCCGTCGGGGATAAGAATAATGTCGCCTGCAATTATGTCATAGGATTTGTCACCAATAAAATAGTGACATTTTCCTTCTCTCATATAATAGATTTCAAATCCTTGGTGATGGTGCTGCGTGGAGTTAGAGCAGGTTTTGTTTTTTGTGTGATGGAAATAAAATCCTTCATGATTTTGTGCAATACTTGTCGGCATAATAACACCTCCGTTTTCAGATTAAAATCATTGTAACACATCATATCAAAAAAATCAAGATAGTTTGTTAAAAAATGCAAATTTTTTAAGGCGATTTATAATAAATAGGTATAAAATATATATGGGTATTTATACCTATGTCGTAAAGACAAGATTTTTTTGATATTAAAAAACAATTTCTTTTATAACAAAAGGAGGTATTTATTATGAATTTTGAAAAAACTGTAAGACCCGAAAGAGTGATTCAGTTTGGTGAGGGTGGCTTTCTTCGTGGCTTTGTTGACTGGATGCTTCAAAAGGTAAACGAAAGCTCCGATTTCAATGGTAGCGTTGTAGTTGTTCAGCCAATTGAAATGGGTATGTGCGATATGCTCACTGCACAGAATTGCGTTTACACACACGTTATCCGTGGTGTAGAGGGTGTTGATACAACTGTTGTTGACGTTATTTCTCGTTGCGTAAAGCCCTATGAGGATTTTGCCTCATATCTCGCTTTGGCAGAAAACCCCGATTTCCGTTTTGTTGTTTCCAACACAACCGAATCTGGCATTGTTTTCTCTGATGAGGATAAAATTACAGACGCTCCTCCTAAAACATTTCCTGCAAAGGTAACACTCCTTCTCAAAAAGAGATTTGATTTGGGACTTAACGGATTTGTATTCCTTCCTTGCGAGCTTATTGACAGAAACGGTGATAACCTTAAGAAATGCATTCTTAAATATGCAGAGCTTTGGAATCTTGGTGAGGATTTCTGTGCTTGGGTTGAAAACGAAAACGTGTTTACAAACACCTTGGTAGATAGAATTAACACTGGCTTCCCAAGAGGCGAGGATCTTGGACTTGGCTATGAAGATAACCTTCTTAACACAAGTGAATTCTTCCACCTTTGGGTAATCGAAACAGAGCACGACCTTGAAAGCGAGCTTCCTTTCGCATCTGCAGGTCTTAACGTTATCGTTACAAAGGATAAGCTTGAAATGTATAGAACAAGAAAGGTTCGCATTCTTAATGGCGCGCACACATCCCTTGTTCCTTATGCAATGCTTGAGGGCTTTGATACAGTAAAGAGCTGTATCGACGACGAAAGAATGTGCGCACACCTTAGAAGATGCGTATTCGACGAAATCTGCCCCACACTTGATTTACCCAAAGACGAGCTTTTGGCTTATGCAAATAGCGTAGTTGAAAGATTTGGCAACCCCTATATTAAGCACTATCTTTCTGCAATTTCGCTCAACTCCGTAAGTAAATTCAAAGTTAGAGTTCTTCCTTCAATTCTTGAATATATCAAGAGATATAATAAAATGCCCGAAACTCTCATCTTCTCATTTGCAAAGCTTATTGAATTTTATAAAACCGATATGCCACAGGATGCTCCCGAGGTTATCGAATTTATGAAGACACATAACACTCGTGAAATTCTTGCAAACGTTGATTTTTGGGGACAGGATTTGTCCTTCCTTGCAGAGGAGATTGAAAAATGCTTATAAACAAACTTGACAACGTTGACATCAACCTTGAAAACGGACACAAATATGCGCTCCGTGACATCAAGGCGGGTGAAAATATTATAAAATACGGTAATCCCATTGGTCACGCAATAGTTGATATTGCTAAGGGTGAGCATGTGCATAATCACAATATCAAGACTAACCTTTCGGGAAATCTTGAATACCGATACGAGCCCCATTTTTACGATATCGCAGAAGAGGACAAGAGCCGCACATTTATGGGCTATGTCAGAGAAAACGGTGACGTTGGTATCAGAAATGACGTTTGGATCGTTGTTACTGTTGGCTGCGTAAATAAGGTTGCAGAGCAGATAGCCAAGGAAACAGGCGCACTTCATTTTCCTCATCCATTTGGATGCTCTCAGCTTGGAGATGACCAAACAACCACTCAGCTTATACTCCGCGGTCTTGTAAACCATCCCAATGCAGGCGGTGTGCTTGTGCTGGGTCTTGGCTGCGAAAACAATAACATTCCCGAGATGCAGAAAATTCTCGGTCAGTGGGACGGTGAACGAATCCGTTTTCTTAACGTTCAGGACTGCGAGGATGAAATTGCCGAGGGTGTGAAAATAATTGAAGAATTAAAGGCAATTGCAAAAAATGACGTCCGCAAGCCCGTGCCCGTATCCCAACTTAAAATCGGGCTTAAATGCGGCGGCAGTGACGGATATTCGGGCATTACCGGAAATCCCGTGGCAGGTCTTGCGACAGACAGGCTCTGCGCAATGGGAGCCTCGGCAGTGCTTACGGAGGTACCCGAAATGTTCGGTGCGGAAACCGTGCTTTTCAGCCGTTGCACCACCGAGGAGGTCTTCCGAAAGGGCGTTGACCTTATAAATAATTTCAAGGAATATTTCATTTCACACAATCAGCCCGTTTCCGAAAATCCCTCTCCGGGCAACCGCGAGGGTGGTATCACAACCCTTGAGGAAAAGTCCCTGGGATGTATTCAGAAGGGCGGTCACTCCCCTGTTACAGACGTAATTGACTACGGTGAAACGGTAAAAGTACCCGGAGTAACGCTTCTTAACGGTCCGGGTAACGATATAGTTTCAATCACAAATCTTGCGGCGGCAGGCTGCCACCTTATACTTTTCACAACAGGCAGAGGAACACCCCTCGGAGGTGCGGTGCCCACAATAAAAATCTCAACAAACAACGTGATTGCCGCTAAAAAGCCTCATTGGATAGATTTCAATGCCTTCGGCGAGAATAAAAAGGAAATTTCAGAAAAATTACTTGAGCTAATAAAGGAAACTGCAGACGGAAAGGAAACAAAAAACGAAATCTACGGCTGCCGTGAAATTGCAATTTTTAAAGACGGAGTAACCTTATGATTATTGATGCACACGCACATTTATGGAATAAGCAGCAGGGCAGGGTAAACGGTCTTCCCGTTTATGATATAGGCGGGGGGAAAAGCCTTTTCGGTGATGAAATCCGTCAGATGATGCCCCCATATATGACCGACGGAGAAAACAGCGTCGAACGATTTATTGCTAATATGGACTATGCAGGAGTTTCGGGTGCCGTAATAACACAGGAATATATTGACGGGAATCAGGACTCATACCTTCTTGAGGCAAAGAAAAAATATCCCGACCGCATTAAAATATGTGCTCTTTACGAGGAAAAGCCACTGGGTGATATGAAGGACTTTGACGGCATAAAGATATGCGCGGGAAGGCTTTCCGATGAAAATCTCCTGAAGCACCTTCACCCCTTTGAGGTGGCACAGAAAAACGGAAAATTTATTTCAGTTGACCTTGCCGACGGTGACGGGCAGACAAAGTATATGGAGGAAATAATAAAGCTTTTCCCCGACCTTAAAATTGCCGTAGGTCATTTCGGAATGGTGACAAGGGAAAACTGGATGTCACAGATACGCCTTGCAAGACACAAAAACGTTTTCATTGAAAGCGGCGGCATCACCTGGCTTTTCAACGATGAATTCTACCCCTACCCCTCAGCCGTTAAAAGCATTATTGAGGCGGCAGACGAGGTAGGCTTCGAAAAGCTTATGTGGGGCAGTGATTACCCCAGGACAATGACCGCAATCACATATAAAATGAGCCTTGATTTCGTTGAAAAAACTGATAAAATCAGCGAATCCGACAAGGCGCTTTTCCTTGGTGAAAACGCAAAAGCCTTCTACGGCTTCGGTAATATTCCCTCCCCCGAAAAGGTAAAAAATATGGTTGAATAAAAAAAGGGCTGTAAAAAACTTACGTTTTTTGCAGCCCACTTCTTTTTTTGCGCTTATATTATTTCGTATTTTCTCAGATTCTCTAAAAACTCGTTGACATCTGCTCTTGCAGTTTCCTCGTCAATGTCGTATTCAGCAAGAAGTGACCTTATGAGGTCCTCCTCTTCGGCACCGCTCTTTATACCCTCCCAGAGCATACGGGCGCTTTCCGTGAGCATAAAAATACCGTTATAATCAAAAACCGCCGTACCTATAGGCACTAACATATAGTCGCCTGCAACCTTGCGGAGAATTACGTTTTTCTTAATTTCCATTTTTCTCAAGCCTTTCAAGTTCTGTCTGTGTAAGCCTTGCGGTTTCCTCGGAGAAGCGGCAGACGTATGAGGGAACGGCAGAAAAGCTGCCCGTTTCCGCATAGCACACGGCGGCACACACGTTACAAATATTGCGGTATTTACAGTTTGCACACTCCTCGGGAAGAGTTATTGTGGCAGTAAACTCACGCACTCTCTCCCACTGTCTGACAAAGCCGTCTTCCTTAAGATCAAAGGTCTTGTCAATCATACCGCAAAGAGAAAGCGAGCCCTTTTTATTTACCCAAAAGCTTGTGCTGCCTGCACGGCAGGGCACGCCCGTAGCAGGATTTCTGACCTGCGAGGGCTTTGAAAGCTCCTCAATCTCCCTTTTCATATTGACGGCTCTTTTTATGAATTCGTCGCGGTCATAGCGCAGCGCAGACCAGGCAACTCTTGCCCTTGCCGCCTGAGTGGCAGTAAGACGGTTGAAATTTTCTCCGTACTGACCGTTTATTCTTACCTGCGGATACATATACGAGGTGGTTTTGACGTGAAGACCAAGCTCCTGCCCCACCTTATAGATATTTTCAAGGTCATCTGCGTTATCGGGAGTGATGCTGCAGTTGAAGCGTATCTGAATACCCATTCCGCGAAGAGCTTTTACGTTTTCCATTATGGTTGAAAAGCCCCGCACACCCGTGAATTTCTCATAGGTATCGTCACTTGCACCGTAAAGGGATATATTGATTCTGTTAGGAGGATATTCCCTGAAAAGCTCAAGAATTTCGCCTCTGAGCAGATATCCGTTGGAGTTCATTGAAATAACGAAGCCCATCTGCGAAAGCTCTTTGTAGATGCGGGGAAATTCCTTATGCAGCACAGGCTCACCGCCTGTAAGAAGAAGAAATACC
The DNA here is from genome assembly GCA_045635905.1 of Acutalibacteraceae bacterium. Taxonomy (GTDB): domain Bacteria; phylum Bacillota; class Clostridia; order Oscillospirales; family Acutalibacteraceae; genus RUG806. Next base: position 42,528 of record JAZTWN010000086.1, on the reverse strand, counting down.
GTGCCTGCTTCAATTGCCTGTCTGCCAAGGTCTATCCACCATTCGGCAGGAAGCTCGTCGTTTTTTTCCTCGCAGCCTTCCCCGTGGACGTAGCACATTTTACAGCTGAAATTACATCTGCCCGTAAGCTCGAAGGTACCTGAAACTGGTATGCCCTTTTCCCTGCCGATGCTATGCAGATACTGCGATACGGCAGGCTCGGTGCCCGCGGGATTTATTGATTTTTCATTTGCCATACTGTCACCTCACGGGTAAAAATCCATTCACAGTCCCAGCTCCTTCGCAAGGGTATCGACCGCAGACCGCTCCTTAAGACAGGGATATGAATATACGGGAACTGAATTTACAATTCCCTCCATAAGAGAGGATAAGGTGTCAAAGGATACCTCATCCCAGACGTCATAGTGAAATTTTCCGAAAAGCTGCATTACCGCTTCCCTCATAGAAAGCCTCTTAAGGCAGTTTTCCGTTCCGATTGACGGAAGCACGATTGCCCTCAGCGGAAGACTGAGGTTTTTACATATACCCGACGTACCGTTGAAGGGTATGCCGTGGGCAGATACTCTGCCATCGGAAATGCTGACTGCGGCACGGTCACCGTTTACGGTATCACATCCGCGGTGCTCCTTCCACAGCCTTGCCTGAGTGGACTTTCCCACCTGCTTTTCACCTGCAAAAAGAAGCGCCTCACCGCCAAGGTCAACAAAGGAACAATGAAGAATACCGATACCCGCTTTAAGGAGAACCGAAGGAAGATTCAGAGCGTCAAACACGGTAAGCTCGCGAAGCCTTTCGTTTTTCAGAATATAAAGCTCACGGTCGTCGACCTTGCAGGCATAATCCCGATAGCTCTTTTCGTCAGCATCGAAGTAGGCGGTATATATCTGCTCGCGATCACCCGAAATTACAGTGCGCCTGATTGAGGAAAATATTTCATTTCCCTTTCTTTCAGGTAAGGCATCTGTCTTTATTATGCGACAGGAATAATGTGAGCCTGCCTCGTCACATCTGAAAAGGGAAAAATTCCTCTCCTTTTCAATAGGCTCATCAGAAAGCAGCTCAAGCACAAAGCCGCCGAATCTGTATTTACTGACCACCATACTCAACAAATACCACCCTACTGTCCTCGGGAATGACGCCTGAAGCAGCAACCTGCTTAAGCTCCCCTGCCTTCAGCTCTTCCACCTTCGAGCGGAAGGTTATCCCTGTGAAAATTACATACGATATTTAACTCAACATAACATATATGCAGATAAAAATCAAGGCTTCCTATATATAAAAATAAAATGACAGGCTGCAAGGGAGTCTGCAATCTGTCATAATACGTTTATTTTTCGTTTATGAATACTCTGAAAAGGGGCAGGCAGGAGGAGAAGAATTTTTTGTATGCCTCGCAGTAGCTGCCGCTTGCCCGAAGCCTTTTGCAACCCCCTGCACGGCACATTGGGAAAAGCTTACAATTTTTACATTCTGCTGAAATTTCAAGGCTTTCTTTTATGAAAGCCTGAGCAATTTCACAGTGCTCCAATTGCTCAAAATCGGCATTTTTTATGTTGCCGAGAAGGTATTCGTCGGTGCAATAAAAGTCACAGGGGTAGATATTTCCGTTAGCCTCCGACACAAACTGATGGGTACAATGACCAAGAATTCCGCACTGCTCGGGGCGTTGTCCGAGGTACAGGCGCACCCAGTTATCGAACTGACGGACGCTCACGTAATTGTGTCGGACATAGTCCTTTACATAGAGATTGAACACGCGGATAAGGAAATCCCCGTACTGCTGAGCGGTCATATAAAGCTCGCCTTCTTCGTCACTTCCGAATGGACGCAGACAGGGTATGAACTGCAGAAAGCCGAAGCCCTTGTCGCGGAAATAGCGGTAAATCCGCTCTCCGTTTTCGGCACAATAGCCTGTGAGAACACAAAGAATATTGAACTGCACACTATGCTTTTTAAGCAGCTCGGCACAGGTAAGAATCTGATAAAAGCTGTTCTGACCCGAGGGCTTTTTGCGGAATTTATTGCCCTCGTAGTCACCGTCGAGTGACAAGCCTACAAGGAAATTATTCTCGGAAAAAAACCGCGCCCAGTCCTCGTTTATCATTGTTCCGTTCGTTTGTATTCCGTAAAAAACCGGACTGCCGTGAACGTTATTTTTCTTTACCGTATCGCAGAAATGCTTGAAAAAATCAAGCCCTGCAAGGGTCGGCTCACCGCCCTGAAAGGCAAAGGCAACCTGCTCTCCCTTAGCATAGGAGAGCGCTTTTTTTATTAAAATTTCAGCCGTTTCCTCGTCCATTCTGCCGAATTTCATATGCTCGCGGTGCTCTGAAACGTCACGGTAGAAGCAGTATTCGCAGGACAGGTTACAAAGTGAGGAGGCAGGCTTTATCATCAGTGAAAGCGGCGGCAAGATTTTCCCTCCGAAAAAAGGCGGCATAAAACCGCCTCCCGTGTTATTTTATGATTCCGCGACGGTTATTTGCAAATTTTTCCGTTATTTCGTGGAGCTTGTTTTTATATTCCTCGGCAATTTCAGGGTAAACCGTGGCGCGGTTGTAGTTTTCCGCATAGTCATCATTTAAGATGTGAAGCCAGTTTTTACGGTTTTTATCCCAGAAGGCAGAGTTATCGTTCTGTATTTTTTCAAAATACTTAAAGGTTATGTAATCTCCGCTTTCAAGCACGGAGAAATCGTAATCGGGATATTTTTCCTTGATTTCAGCGGTGGGCACGGCATACTGCACTGCCTTTATAACCTCGCGCTTCATATGAAGGATGGGGCTTTCCTCAGTATGAATCACCGTGTCATCCTTAAGCAGAGCGGTCATTGAAATGCCGTCGATTTCACGGTCTGAGGGCAGGTAATTTTCAGCACCGCTCTCCCCTGTTATGCCGGCAAGGTCAATAATCGTGGGGAAAAGGTCGGTAAGCACTGCAGAGGAGCTTCTTTCGCTACCCGCGTCACCCAATTTTCCGTCTGCATTATCCCAGCGGATCATAAAGGGGACCTTCTGACCGCCCTCGTAGGCAAGATATTTTCCGCCGCGAAGGTCAGCCACCGAGCCCTCGAGAGCAGGACCGTTGTCACTTGTGAATACAATTATGGTATTTTCAAGCACACCGAGCCTTTCCATCTCGTCAAAAAGCAATCCGAGGTAGTGGTCAAATTCGGTAACGCAGTCAACGTACGTGCCCATTCCGCTCGTACCGTCGAAATCGTCACCTGCATATACGGGTGCGTGAGGCCAGGGAGAAGCATAGTAGGCAAAGAAGGGCTCGCCGTTTTCTGCCTTTTCGGAAATCCAGGAGGTAATTTCCTCGTGGATCCACTGAGTTGCCATACTCTGATCCTTCAGCTCATCGGTGCCGTGGACGATTTCCCATTCACCGTTTTCCTCGGTTACGTGGTAGAAGGGTGTCATATCGTTTACGTGGTGGCTTCCGTAGAAATAATCAAAGCCCTGATTTGTGGGAAGATATTCGCCGTAGTCACCGAGATGCCACTTACCGAAGGCGCCCGTAGCATAGCCTGCGGCGCTGAAGGCTTCGGCAATTGTGATTTCGTCACCGAGCATACCGTCGGCATTGTTACCCATTTCTATGGAGTTGAAGATTCTTGTCTGAGCAAAGGGAGAAAGGGTCTGCACAGTGGGATAGATAACGTTATCCGCATAGCCTCTGTAGGGGTATCTGCCTGTAAGTGCGGCAAAGCGCGCAGGTGAGCATACGGAATATGCAGAATAGAAATTTGTAAGATTAAGCCCGTTTTCACCGATGGAATCGATGTTGGGAGTATCATAAATTGCTCCGTTGAGGGACACGTCACCCCAGCCGAGGTCGTCCATCATAATGAAAAGCACGTTGGGAGAATTTTCGTCGGCAGACTTGTCGATTTTATCGAGATAATCGTCGTGCCCCTCCCACAGTCTTTCCGTGTTGGGTCTTGAACGGAGATTCATTGTAAGCACGTAAAGCACGCTTGTGCCTAAAAGAAGCACACCGAAGACAGCAGAAAGAAGCTTCTTTGTAAGAGCCTTGCTGAAGGATTTTTTTGCAATGAAGAAAAGCCCCCATAAGGAAAAAGCGGTAGGCAGAATAAGAAGAATATTGCCAATAAGCCTTGTAAAGAAATTACCCTCACCCGTGAAAAGAGGATTTTCCGAGGATACGTAGCCTGCAAGACCTGTTGTGAATGCGCCGAAGCCTGCATCAGCACCGAAGATTACGTAGTAAAGCACAATACCGAGGCTTGCAGCAGCGTAGCCGAAGACCATAGGAGCGTATACCTTATTTTTAATGACAAGTCCCAGGACGATCAAAAGCCCGCAAATGCACATAAATGCCACCGACACTACGGCTATGATATTAAGTCTTCCTATGAGCGAGGCAAGAAAAAGTCCGATGCCCAGAAGCATTATAATAACAGGAAAAAGCTTTTTCGAGGTATCAAGTGTGATATTTTTCATTGTAATTCCCCCTTGTTTATTCCAATTATATATACAGTTTCATATCTTGTCAATAAAAGGGATTGTGCATACGGGATTTTTGTAATATAATACCTCTTGCTGAAATTTTCATAAGGAGAAAATTATGGACAAGACAAAGGACATTTCACAAAGGCTGGCATCCGCCCCCGTGGCAAGGCTTATGCTTTCCCTTGCAATTCCTGCGGTTATTGCGCAGGTTGTGAATCTTTTATATAACATTGTTGACAGAATCTATATAGGACATATGGAGGACACGGGCAGCATCGCGCTTACGGGCGTGGGGCTTACCTTCCCCATAATCTGCGTAATCGGTGCGTTTACAATGCTTATTGCACAGGGCGGTGCACCGAGAGCGGCAATTTTTATGGGCAAGGGTGATATTCCCTCTGCCGAAAAAATTCTCGGAAGCTGCTTTTCAGCCTTACTTATAATGGCGGCGGCGCTGACGTCACTTTTCTTCATATTCAAGGAAGAGCTTCTGTGGATGTTCGGTGCATCTGAAAATACCATAGGCTACGCAACGGACTACGTAAGTATTTATATTCTCGGCTCTGTTTTCGTGATGATTTCAACGGGGCTCAACCTTTTTATTTCAACCCAGGGCTTTACTCTTTACAGTATGGCAACGGTGCTTATCGGTGCGATTCTTAATATTGCTCTTGACCCGCTTTTCATCTTCGTATTCGATATGGGAGTCAGGGGCGCGGCAATTGCCACCGTTATTTCACAGGCGGTGTCTGCCGTATGGACGCTTTTATTCCTGACGGGCAAAAGGACCAAGCTGAAGCTTCAGCTGAGCGTTATGAAGCCTGATATGAGCCTTCTTCTCCCCTGCCTTGCACTGGGACTTGCCCCCTTTGTGATGCAAAGCACAGAGGCGGTCATAAATATTGCCTTCAATTCCTCGCTTCAGAAATACGGAGGAGATTTTGCCGTAGGCACAATGACCGTTGCAGGCACGGTTATGCAGGTAATATGGATGCCTGCCCACGGAATAGGTATGGGTGCGCAGCCGATTATAAGCTTCAATTACGGTGCGAAAAATCCCGACCGATGCATAAAGGCGGTCAAAACAATGCTTGTGTCCACAGGAATATATTTCCTTTCAACCTGGCTTATCGTTCAGCTCTTCCCAAAGGCTCTCATAAGCATCTTCAACAACGACCCCCTGCTTCTTGACAACGCAAATCTCCTCAGGGTATACGTGGGCGCAACGGGCTTTTTCTTCTTCCAGTCCACCGCTCAGCAGGGGCTTGTTTCAATAGGCAAGGCAAAGGCATCACTTTTTATCGCCTGCCTGCGTAAGCTGATTTTATTGGTACCCCTTATTTATATCCTGCCGAATTTCTTTGAGGATAAGGTGTTTGCGGTTTTCCTTGCAGAGCCCGTATCCGACGCAATTTCAATCATCAGTGCTTCAATAATTTTCATTTTTGTTTTCGGCGGTGAGATGAAAAGACTGAAAAACATGAAAGTAAATTCTTGACAAAAGGTAATATTCTAAAATATAATTAAAGCAACGAAAAACGTTATGACGGAGGAGAAATTATGTACGCAATAATCGTAAAATTCCTTGCAACCTTCCTTGCATCCCTTTTTACCTTCCTTGGCATTTCCGTTGACCTTCCCGGCTTTTCCGAGGAGATTGACGTAGCAACCGAAATCAACTACCTCAATGAAAATCCCGGCTCAATGGACGCTGAAATTTCCATAACAACCTCATCAGACGGTGACTATAAGCTTTACTGGGCAGACGAGGACTTTGACAGACTCACCTACACACTCGGTGAGCGTGAAATTTCCTACAGTGAGTTTGCAACGGTTTCAACTTATTTCGGTGAGGGAAGCATTGACTTACCCGACTACACCGCAATTCCCGCAGGTGCTGAGAATATTCTTGTAACGCTTGACGGCGAAACTCTTGAGATTTTTGAAATTCCCGAAAGCAAGAAGACAGACAGAGGCGAAAAGCTCTACTCCTTCGGCTCAATAAGTGACCTTCATTTCAACCGCTACGATTCAGAAAACGGTGACGTTGCAGATACCACCTTTGTAAATGCACTCAATTTCTTTGACGAGGCAGACGTTTCCCTTGTTGCCATGCCCGGTGACATTTCAACAGACGGCGAAAAGGAAGCATTTATGAGCTTCAATGCCATTGCCGCTCAGTATGATTTCCCCGTATATACAACAACCGGTAACCACGATTTAAGAAGCAAATACGAAAAGGAAAACTGGCTTGCATATATGAACGCCGGCGCATACGGTGAAAACCGCAGTGAGGACGTTATAAGCGTTGCAGACAACGGCATGGACTTTGTTTACAGACAGCCCGACTCAGGCGACATCTTCATTTTCCTCTGCCAGACATCAAACAATTACGGTCTTGTGTTCAACTCACTTTTACAGAATTCTCAGCTCGACTGGCTTGAAGCACAGCTTGAGGCACACGAAAACGATACCGTATACCTTTTCTTCCACACCTTCCTTTCCGATTTCTCGAACAACCCCTTCACTGCAACGGGTAACGTTCAGAACAATATCGGCTGGAGCTATCCCCTGTTCTACACAATCGGCGCAAACGATGAAATAAGACTCAAGGAGCTTCTTAAGGAATACGGCAACGTAACCTTCTTCAACGGTCATTCACACTGGGCATATCATATGCAGTATATGAACGAAAACCTCAATATTTCCAAAAACGGTGCAGACGGAGCAACCTTCGTTCACGTTTCATCAGTTTCCTCCCCCCGTACCACAGACGGCTTCCAGATTCTCTGGTCAGGCAACGACCCCGGTATGAGCGAGGGCTATCTCATTGAGGTATACGAGGACACAATCCTTCTTATGGGTGTTGACTTTGTAAACGGTGAGATTCTCGCCTACGCAACCTACGAAAGCGAGAAATAAGCAACAAAAAATTAAGGGTATCGGAAAACCGATACCCTTTCTTATTTTTATCCTTATCAGTTGTCGATTACAACCTCGCGGTGGGTTGCGGAGGAGTCATAGATAGCCTGAAGAATTTTTGAGGTGCCGACAGCGAACTTTATGTCGTTGCGGTTTCTTTCGCCCTTTCTTACGCTTTCAACGAAGTCGATAACCTCGTCGTGGTGCATACCGTTAAGCTTGTAGTCGGGCTTTTCTGTGATAAGCATACCGTCTCTTGCGGTATAGTAGGTGTAATTTCCGCAGTACTGAAGTCTTACGCCGCCCTTGTCACCCATAAAGTCGATATAGGTTTCACTCTCACCGATGTTCTGTGCCCATGCGCCGTTGAAGCTTACTGTTGCGCCGTCAGTTCTTATAAGACCTGTTACGGAGTCGTCAACGTCATAAACGCCTGTTTCAACGTTCTTTGTATCCTCTGCCCACATTGAAATGTAGGTATAATCCTTCATATTCTTACCGAGCTTACAGAATGCCTCGCCGCTTGCAGTAAGGGGCTTGGGGTCGCCGAGGCAGTAAAGGATAAGGTCGAGGTAATGAACGCCCCAGTCAATAAGTGCCCCGCCGCCTGAGGATGCGGAGTTTGTAAAGTCACCGCCAAGACCGGGAATGGAGCGGTGTGCACGGAAGGATGCATATACATGGAAAACCTCACCGAGGTCACCGCGCTCAATCATATCCTTGATTTTGTTAACGGAATTGAAATAGCGGTTGCACACACCGATTGAAAGGATTCTGCCTGTTTCATAGGATACCTTTTCCATTTCAAGAGCCTCACTGAGGATTCTTGCGGCAGGCTTTTCGCAGAGCACGTCCTTGCCGTGGCGCATAAAGTCGATTGAAATTATGCTGTGGTGGTCATTGTGGGTACAAACGGAAACTGCGTCAAGCTCGGGATCGTCGAGAATTTCGTGGTAATCGTAAACTGCCTTACCGCAACCGTATTTTTCAACTGCCTTGTCTGCTCTTTCGGGGATGATGTCGCAGAAATACTTAATTTCGGCATTCTCACTGTCCATATAAGCAGGGATATGAGCGTTGTTTGCAATATTGCCGCAGCCGATAACGGCTACCTTGATTTTTTCTTTCATAGTGTTACTCCTTTATTGGTTGCTTTTCAGCAGATTTTTAATATTTTCAAGACCTTTAAGTCTTTTTTCCTGACTGCTACTGTTGCCGAGAGCGTCGGCAAGGGATGAAATTATTTTTTCGTTGCGCCTTATATCGTCCTCACAGAAAATTACCGTGGGCGGATGCTTTTTGCAGGCACTGCCGCTGCGGTAAAGGTGGGACAAGGAAAAGGGCACGCCGCAGAAAATAACCCTGTCGGGCGGACAGAAGAACGAGGACGGTATGAATGCCTTTGTTGCAACAAGAATATTTTTGTCGCCAAGAATAAAGCTTTTAAGCACACTCTGCCTTTCGTCGGAGGTAAGCGCACCGTCAAGGATATGAGCCGTTACACCTCTTTTTCCGAGAAAGCTCTGAAATGCACGGGCCTCCTCCCTGGAATTCAGATATATAACAGTTCTGTCGAAGGCATATTTCAGTGCATATTCGGCTGCGGTATAAAATTTGGAGGCAGGATTTTTCACCTCAAAGCAGGAAAACGAAGGGCTTTCATCTTCGTCACATACTGCTATTGCCTCACCCCTGCCGTAAAAGCCGCCGTACTCAGTAAGCGGTGTGCAGCACGGTGATGAAAAGCCTGTCACCTGCACAAAGTCGCGTCTGCAGGCACGGTATTCCCCGACCCACCGAAGAGTTTCACGGAAGCCGTATTCCTCACTTACGGCACATTCGGGAAACATAACCGCAATTCTTGAAAAACCGTTTTCCGTAAGCGCCTCCCTGAAGGCGTCATCCGCCATAAAGCGGCAATCGGCAAAAAGCGTGCGTATGCTTTTCATAATCCCGGAACAGGACGGGGAATTTCTTATATCCGAAAAATCGTCCTCACCGCACAGTGAAAAGGCACCCGGCAGAAGAAAAACGGTTTTTACCCCGTCGTCGAAGGCTGACCTTATATCGTCGGGAACGCCCGAAAAGAATACGTCCTTTCGGGAAAGGTAAGCCTGAGCTATGAGATTTTTAATCAGTGAGTCGTACAACATACCTGTTACCCGTTGACAAAATAGGTTATTTTTGCTATATTTATCTGCGTTATGAGGATATAATATTATATATTTCACAATGTTGTCAATGGTAAGATATATTTTTTGAAAATATGCAAAAAATGCTTGCAATCGGGCAAACCTTGTGATATAATACACAGGCGTTCTTGTGGGTGTGGGAACTCCCCTCACCGCGATTAGTGAACAGCAAACTAAGGCGGATGGTCCTCTGATTGTCTTTGACAGTGAATGAACATCTGAAAAAAATAATGGAGGTCTATAAAATGGACGCACTCAAGCTTATGACAAACGGTATGCTCAAGGAGCAGCCCCCCGTAATCGAAATCGGTGACACAGTTCGTGTTGACGTTAAGATTCGTGAAGGTGAAAAAGAAAGAATTCAGGCATTCGAAGGCACTGTTATCGCTCGTAAGGGCAGCGGCGTTGCTGAAACCTTTACAGTTCGCAGACTTTCCTACGGTGTAGGTGTTGAAAGAGTATTCCCCATTCACTCCCCCAACGTTGCAAACGTTGCTATCGTAAGAAAGGGTAAAGTACGCAGAGCTAAGCTTTATTACCTCAGAGGCAGAGTTGGTAAGGCAGCTAAGGTTAAGGAATTAATCAAGTAATTAATCCGACGCTTTTGAGGAACATCATTTCGGTGTTCCTCTTTTTTTGATTTATGAGTATGAAAAATAATACGGTGAAAAAAACTGCATACACACGTGCGGCGGAATATGTTTATTCCGTCTTTTCGTATTTGCTTTTATGTATGGTGGTTATTTTTATTGCTTTCACCTTCTTTTTAAGGCTGGTTACAGTAAGCGGTGCTTCAATGAATCCGACACTTAATACGGGTGACAGTATTATTATTTCAAATTTTATGTATACTCCCGACTACGGTGACATTGTAGCCGTAAACAAGGAAAGCGCCGAGGAAAGCTCGATGATAAAAAGAGTGGTGGCACTTTCGGGGGATGAGGTTTCAATCAATTTTGAAACACACATAATTACCGTAAACGGTAAGGTGATTTTCGAGGACTACGAGGTAACCGAGCCTATTTCAGAGGCATTTGATATGGACTACCCCGTAAGCAGCTTCACTGTTCCCGAGGACTGCATTTTCGTTCTCGGTGACAACAGAAACAATTCAATTGATTCAAGAACAGAGTCGGTAGGCTTTATTCGTCTTGATGAAATAAACGGCAAGGCACTTTTCAGACTGTTCCCCATAGGACAGATTAATATATATTGACGGTGATAATATGAATAAGGAAATCATTACGGCTGAAGAAAAAAACGAAAAGGAAAAATCCTCGTTTGCATCAAGCATTTACGAGGCTTTATCCGTTGTAATCTCTTCAATTTTTATAATAGCGCTTGTTTTCACCTTCGGCTTCAGGCTTGTAGGTGTAAGCGGAGGCTCCATGCTGGATACTCTTCACGACGGTGAGTGGCTTATAGTTACTCCCTACTATGACGAGCCCGAATACGGTGACATCGTAATTTCAACACACAAGCTCAATTCAATGGGCCCCATTGTAAAGAGAATTGTTGCAACCGAGGGTGACACTGTAAGCATTGACGAGGATGGCTCTGTTTTTGTAAACGGTGATAAAATAGACGAAAGCGGCTATGCAATTGAGGTCAGCAGAATGTACGGTGACCTTGACTACCCCGTAACCGTGCCTGAGGGACACGTTATGCTTTTAGGTGACAACCGCCCCGTTTCTTCAGACTCAAGATATTCCTACGTAGGCTTCGCTCCCGTGGATTCCCTTTTAGGCAAGGCTCAGCTTCGTCTTTCGGGGGATTGGAATATCTACGAAAACTACACAAGATAACAGGGGGATAAATTATGGCAGACGCACAGAAGCAGGTTGTTCAGTGGTTTCCCGGACATATGGCGAAAACACGCCGCAAAATCAAGGAAAGCCTTTCCCTTGTTGACGGTGTTGTAGAGCTCAGGGACGCAAGAATTCCCCTTTCAAGCACAAATCCCGAGCTTAATGACCTTATTGAGGGCAAGCCCAAAATAATTCTTCTCAATAAATGCGACCTTGCCGACGACAGGGCAACGGCAGAATGGATTGCTTATTATAAGAAGCAGAATATTGCCGCAATCCCCGTTGACTGCAGAAGCGGTAAGGGACTTAATATCTTCAAAAGCACAGTTCACGAGGTGCTTTCAGAAACAATTAAAAGAAACAACGAAAAGGGGATGGCAGGCAGAGCTCTCCGCCTTATGGTTGTAGGCATTCCCAATACGGGTAAATCCTCATTTATAAACCGTCTTGCCAAGGGCGGTAAGGCAAAGGTTGAGGACCGTGCAGGTGTTACAAGACACAATCAGTGGTACGTTATCGGTGACCACATTGAGCTTCTTGACACTCCCGGTGTTCTGTGGCCCAAATTCGAGGACCCCGACGTAGGCTACAAGCTTGCCTTCACAGGCGGCATAAAGGATGACATTCTTGACGTTGAGGAGCTTGCTGTAAGGCTTCTTGAAATTCTTCGTGACGGCTACCCCGAAAAGCTTGAGGAGCGCTATAAGATAAAGGATTTTTCCGACCTGCAGGGCTTCGAGCTTCTTGAAGAAATCGGCAGAAAAAGAGGTATGCTTATTTCAAAGGGTGAGGTAAACACTCTTCGCGCGGCAACCACTCTTTTTGACGAGCTTCGCGGCGGAAAGCTTGGTAAAATTACATTTGAGAGGCCCGAGAGATGACCTACGAATACGAAAATTTACTTAAAAGTCAGGGCTATAAGGTAGTATGCGGAATTGACGAGGCAGGCAGAGGACCTCTTGCAGGACCTGTTTTTGCCGCTGCGGTAATTCTTCCCGACGACCTTACGGAGCTTGGCATAAACGATTCAAAGAAGCTTTCCGAGAAAAAGCGCGACGCTCTTTTTGACGTTATAAAGGAAAAGGCAATTGCCTGGTCTGTTGCAAGTGCAAGTGAACAGGAGATTGACGAAATAAATATCCTTAACGCAACCTTTCTTGCTATGAAAAGAGCCGTGGAGGGACTTTCAGTAAAGCCCGACATCGCACTTGTCGACGGCAACCGCAAGCCCAAAACAGGAATTGAGGAAATGACCCTTGTAAAGGGAGATGCAAAGTCGATTTCAATTGCGGCGGCATCAATCCTTGCAAAGGTAAGCCGTGACAGATATCTTATGGAGCTTCACGAAAAATATCCCGAATATCAGTTCGACAAGCATAAGGGCTACCCCACCAAGCTTCACTACGAAATGATTAAGGAGCACGGCATATCACCTGTGCACCGACTTTCATTTTTAAAGAATCTCGGTGAAAAGTAATGGCACTGCCCGAGCATCTTAAAATCGGTCTTCGGGGCGAGCAGCTTACTGCAAATTTCCTTCGAAGACGAAAATATAAAATTGTTGAAGCAAACTACCTTACAAGGCTTGGTGAAACAGATATAATTGCGCTGTCACCCAAGGGTGTGCTTTGCTTTATTGAGGTAAAAACACGCTCACCGGGACAGCTGCTTCCTCCGGCGGAGGCGGTGGACCGAAGAAAAGAAGAAAACCTTAAAAGCAACGCCGCCGCATTTATGAAGGCAAGAAAAATGGAGAATATGCCTTATAGGTTTGATATTGCTGAGGTTATTCTTCACGACCTGCACAACGCAGACATAAACCACATTGAAAACGCTTTTTAGTGTAAAGTGTCGAAAATCAGCGCCTTTGACGCACAGAAAAATATAAAAAGGAAAGAGCCACTACTTAAATGGTTCTTTCCTTATTTTTTATAGAGCGTTAATCTTCAAATTTAAATGAGACTTTGTGGTCGTCACCCATAGCAAGCCTTGCACTGAAGGGCTTGCCTGCCTTTGAAATGAAGCCGTCGAGCTTTTCGGTTTCACCCGTTTCGAGAAGGCTTTTTGCGTGGGTGGGAGTGATTACCCTTTTGCAGAGAATACCGGGAATTGAAAATTTACAGCCCTCCTTATAGCCCTTGCACTGATAGCCGTATTTGCCTCTGACAACGGTATTGCCGCAAAGGGGGCAGGTGCCGATTTCGTCCCCTGCGAAGCCGAAATATTTATCGGACTCGGGAGAGTTTTCGGGCGCACCGAACACACCTCGTATTTCATCCACCGCCTGCTGCACACTGTCATCAATGGTAATTTCTCCGTGGTAAACCTTCTTTAGAGCCTGACCCAGCTGGCTTGTTTTGTATTTATCCATTGAAATGCCCATATTCACAAGCTGCTCGATAAGATACTCCCCATCGGGCAGAATCTTATATACGTCCTTTTTAAGCTCAATATACCTGCTTTTTACGGCATTGTCGATAATGCCCGTGCGCGTAGCCTCGGTACCGAGCTCAAGACCTTCAAAAATTGCTCTGTAGTCCTCGGTATCGTCCTGCTCAGAGGCCTCCGTCTTTTCCTCACGGAAGGGATTTTTAAGGTAATTATTAAGAGTTTCAATTGTGTAGTGCTTGGGAGGACTTGTTTCCTTTTCCTTTGGCTTAAAGTCAATATTGACCTTATCACCCTTATTGAGATTAGGAAGAATTTTGTTGTTCTTGCCCGAATCGTCATACTTTGTCCAGCCGGGCTCAACAATCATAAGCCCCTTAAGGAAGTAATCCTCACACTCCCCTACGGACACGGTGATTTCGGTTTTGGTGACTACGCATTCCTCACTGCAGAAAACTGCAACAAAGCGACGCAGCACTGCGGAATAAACCGTCTTTTCCTCCTCAGAAAGCTGACCTGCCTGAGGGAATTTATAGGTGGGCGTAAGTGCTGAGTGGGACTCAATTTTACTGTCATCGAATATGGTTTTCTTATCCTTGAACTCAACGGGATAGCCCTTGCCCTTTACAATTTCGATAATCTTCTTTATCTTGTCCTTTTCAGCTGTGGCAAGATATTCGGAGTTTGTTCTGGGGTAGGTTAAAAAGCCCTCCTCGTAAAGCTTCTGCACAATGCGAAGGGAGGTATCCATAGGCATCTTATATTTCTTGCCAAGGTGATTCTGAAGCTTTGAAAGAGAATAAAGCTTACCGGGATTGAGCTTGTCCTTTTTTGTTTTCTTTGCCGTAACTATGGCATCCTGAGCGTTCAATTTATCGCAGGCACGCTGCGCAAGCGCTGCCTTTTCCTTGGGGAATTTATGCTTTGATACCAATTCAACCGTTTCACCGTCGGTTTCACAGGAGCTTACAAGAGCAAAATATTTATCGGGCACAAAATTTCTTATTGCCATATCACGGTCGTAAATTGCCTTTACAACAGGCACGATTACCCTGCCCACACGAAGAAGCACACCTGTGCGAAGAGAGGCATAACGGGTAAGATTCACGCCGTAAAGCCAGTCGATATACGTTCTTGCAAAGCCCTCGTTTGCAAGAAGGTCGTATTCACTTTCGTTTTTCATATCCTGTAATGCTGCGGCTACGGTTTCGGGAGTCTGGTCGGGAAGCCACAGACGCAGGAAGGGCTTTTCCGTCTGAAGGGCATTCATAACGCAAAGACGGACGATGATTTCACCCTCACGGTCGGCGTCACCTGCGTTTACGATTGCTTCAACGTCGTCGCGGTTGCAAAGCCTTTTTATGGTTTCAAACTGACGCACAACGCCTGCATCAGGCTTTTTATCCTCACCGTTTTTAATTTTGAAGCGGAATTTTTCGGGGAAGCAGGGTATGTTCTCCATACTCCATCTGCCAGTAGCGGTTTCCCCCGTATAGTCTTCGATATCGCAAAGGGAAAACAAATGACCGAATGCCCAGGTAACAATATACCCGAGCCCCTCGAAATATCCCGTATTCTTTTTCATCTGCCCTATGCCTGCAACAATGTTTCGTGCAAGCGAGGGCTTTTCTGCAATTATAAGTATCATAGCACATCTCCCATAGAGATATATTTTAATACTTTTTTGCCCCCGTGTAAAGGGTCAGTTGATAAGGTCCTGCCACATAGTGTCGTCCTTGCCTGCATAAATTTCGGGAATCTGCCCTATTATTACGGTTTCGGACACGGGGATGCTGGTAAACACCTGACTCGTAAGAGTATTTCCCACGGAAAGCACGTAAACGTCCGTGGTAATATCAAGCATAACCTTGTGCATCGTCTGATTTATTCCCGTATATTCAAAGGAATTTCTCACCTCAATGGAGCAGGCGCAGGAAATGTGCACGTTGAGAGTGATTTTCGGTCCTCTGCCCGTTAAAAAGGTGCTGCCCGTAAGCGTGCCTGCGGCAATACTTATCCTGCTTTCCTCAATATCCCCTATTGCCCTTGTGATGCTGACGCTTATAAGGGACTTGAGCTTATTCATTCCCACACTGTCAACGGAAAGGGCAGATATTTTTCCGCTATCATCATACTCGGTTATAATAAGACGGGAAAAATTATAGCCGTCGCTTCCCAGCGCCTCGGCTACGGTATCGTTTATTATTACCGTTGCAAGATTCTGCGCCCTTGAAAGGGCAAGGGTATTTATTATGGGAGTCATCCTTTTGTCGAAAACCAAGGAAAGGCTGACAGCAAGAATACATAAAATCAGAATAAGGGAAAGGGCCTTCAGCTTATAGCTTTTTCTTCTGCGCACAAAACCACCTCATTTCATTATATGGCGGATTTCTTATTGCTTGAAAAATAAGTTGCAATAAAATCCCGTGGGGTGTATAATAAAAGGGCAAAAAAGAATAACACAGTTCATCGGAATTTTTCCGTTATCAGGCATTATGTGTCTGATGATAAGGAAATTGCAGTGAGAATCTGCAGCAACAGCCATTACCGTATCTCGCCTCGGCGTCAAGTCGGAATGCTTATCGGACTGTGCACGGTAAAGGTCCCTTGGGCAGACGGAGGGAGGACATCGGCACGGGAGCAGGCAGGTGCTCCTTTAGGCTTTTTGCTCCGCACTCCGTGAAGGGGTGCTTTATTTATCCTTTTGTGCAGATTTTCATAACGAAAGGAAAATGAAAAATGAAAAAAATCGCAATAGCAATTTCCCTTATTCTCTCATTACTGTTAAGCCTTTGCGCCTGCGCGGGCACGCTTAATGAAGCAACAACAGAAAATCCCGAGATGACAGACGGGGCTACACTTGAGGCTGCTGCAACAGAAGGCGGCTTATGGGCAGACGCCGCTTACACTGAGGATACCACTCTCGGTGAGGGTGAAAAGACCGTTACGGTAAAATTCACAGTCGAAGAAAAGACAATCACCTTCACAATTTTAACCGACAGAGAAATTCTCGGTGACGCACTTGTTGACAACTCACTTGTTGAGGGTGAGCAGGGTGCATACGGCTTATACATCAAGAAGGTTAACGGAATTACCGCTGACTACGACGTAAACGGTGCTTACTGGGGCTTTTTCATTGACGGAGAATATGCCGCAACAGGCGTAGACTCCACAGAAATCACCGACGGAGTAATCTACGAGCTTATTTACACCAAGTAAAAAAAGCCGGTTCACCTGTCTGAATAAAAATTAAAAGCAAGGGCGGTAGCAGTTTTTCTGCTTACCGTCTTTTTTTAATTGATTTTTCCTTTATTTTTGTGTAATATAGATACAAGAACACAAGGAGGCTTCACGGATGAAAAAATCCTTTAATCAGTTTATTAAAAGCAACAATCTCTGCCCCATATGCAATATGAAAAAGCTTATGGCAAAAACAAAGATTCACGTTGACGGCGCAGACCGCTTCAATAACGGCACTGCCCTTACTCCACCTATGGGCTGGGCAAGCTGGAATCTTTTCAGACACAACATAAACGAAAGGCTCATTGAGGAAATTGCGGCTGCTATGAAGGCGGCTCACCTTGACGAGCTGGGCTATCAGTACGTAAACATCGACGACTGCTGGATGTCATCGGTGCGTGATGAAAACGGCAGGCTGCAGGGTGACCTTGCAACCTTCCCCTCGGGTATGAAAGCAATGGTTGAAAAGGTAAATTCCTACGGACTCAAAATGGGTATTTACACCTCAAACGGCACACTTACCTGCGAGGACCTTCCCTCCTCACTTTATCACGAAAGAACGGATGCCGAAACCTTTGCCCAGTGGGGTGTGGAATATTTCAAATACGATTTCTGCCACAACGAGCCTATTCCCTCACTTGCACCCGACATTGAAAAGCTTCTTATTGCAAGAAGGGGTGAAGCTGAGTTTCTTACTCTTACAAGCGAGGACGCTATTTTAACAGGCTCTGCTGAAATTTTAGAGGATAATAAGCTTTCTCTTACAGGTAAATACATAACAGGTCTTTCCTCGGGCGGCGGTCAGGCAATTTTCACGGGAATTGAAATGGAAGAAGAGGGTGAATATACCCTTACCCTCGGAATAAGAAAGGCTGTAAGAAAGGACAAGTACTGCGAAATTATCGTAAACGATACCGACACCTATGCACTTACGATTCCTGCAACAAAGGCTCCCACCAAGGAGGGCAGAATCCAGACTACTGTTAAATTCCGTGAGGGTAAGAATACAATCCGTATAAGAAACCCCATAGGCTCAAGAATGGACTCTGCCGCAAAGCAGTACCGCAATATGGGCCGTGAGCTTATGCGCGCCACGAAGAAGGTGGCAGAAGAAGCAGGACGCCCCGAAAAGCCTATCTGCTTTTCAATATGCGAATGGGGCATAAATCAGCCCTGGAAATGGGGTAACACCGCAGGAAACCTGTGGAGAACAACTCCCGATATCCGTCCCGAGTGGCTTTCTGTTTTAGCAATTTACGAGGCTACCGTGCGCCTTTATAAATACGCAGGTCCGGGCAACTGGAATGACCCCGATATGCTTGAGGTGGGCAACGGTAATCTTACCGACAATGAAAATATTGCTCATTTCTCCCTTTGGTGTATGCTTGCCGCACCCCTTATTTTAGGAAACGACATCCGCTCATTCATCAAAAAGGACGGCACGGTTGACTACAACAACAAGGTGCTTAAGATTATCACAAACCAAAAGGCTATTGCAATAAATCAGGACAGGCTTGGAATGCCCTGCCGCAGAATAAAGACAGGTCTTTGCGACGTGCTCGTCAAGCCCCTTGAAAACAGGGAAATTGCGGTATGCGTGCTTAATAAGACCAATTCAGCAAAGGACGTAAGCTTCAGCCTTAAGGAGATTACGGGTCTTTCCTTTGTAAATCTTCCCAAAAGTGACCGCTATGCCGTTTGTGATATATGGGACAATACAAGCTTTGTGGCTTCCGACAGTATTTCACAGAGCATTCCCCCTCACAGTGTAAAAATGTATAAAATTCAGTCAATGGAGTAAGAAATGAGAAATCACGTTATAAAGCTTAAAACACCTGCCGAGGACTGGGAGCACGCTTCCCCCATAGGAGGCGGCTCATTCGGCGCTATGGTAATGGGCAGCACCGACTGCGAAAAAATATATCTTTGCGAGGAATCAATATGGTCGGGTGAGGAAAGAGATACCACCATCAAGGATTTCCCCGAAAGAGTACGCACCATGCGAAAAATGTACCTTGAGGGTAAAATCACAGAGCTTGACCCCTGGGCAGAGGAAAATCTCGGCGAGGGCATTGAAAGAATTGAATCCTATGAATATGCAGGTCTTCTTTCCCTTGATTTTGCCGACAAGACCGAGGCGACGGAATATCACAGAAATCTTCTGCTTAACACGGGCATTTCGGAAATCACCTACAAAAAGGGCGACAATGCAATTATGCAGACTGCCTTCTGCTCATACCCCTACGAGCTGACCGTAGTAAGGCTTACCTCCGCACTTCCCGTGGATTTCACCTTAAGCCTTGAAAGAGAGCACACCGAAAGCCTTACCTTCCTTAACGACCTGCTTCTTATGCGTGCTAAAACCTCCTGCGGTAAGCACCGCTTTGCAGTAGCCGTTAAAATTGAAACAGAGGGAAATATTGAGGAAAAGGACGGCAAAATCACAGTAACCGACAGCACCGACACCGTGCTTTACATCTCAATTGCAACTGAATTCAAGTTCGGAAACCGCTTTGAGGAGGTTGCAATCGACCTTTTATCCGAGGCTGAATACGAGGATATAAGGGAGGGCCACGAGGAGGACTTCTCTTCCCTTTTCAACCGCAGTGATATTGATCTGCAGTCAAAAAAGACCGTTGAAAGAATGTCAACCGACGAAAGACTTACCAGACTAAAAAAGGGTGAGGACAAGGAGGACGACGGACTTTACGCTCTTTATTTTGCCTTCGGCAAATATCTTCTTATTTCCTCCTCCCGTGAGGATACCCTGCCTGCAAACCTGCAGGGCGTGTGGGTTGAAAAGCTTCTCAATCCCTGGAACTCCGACTACCACACAAACATTAATCTTCAGATGAACTACTGGCTTCCCGAGGTTGCCAACATATCGGAATGTCACACTGCCCTTTTCGATTATATGAATAATTATCTTCTTGAATCAGGCAAGAAGACCGCAAGAGAAAACTACGGCTGCCGCGGCACGGTGCTTCATCACTTAAGCGATATCTACGGATTTACAACACCTGCAGACGGTATCTGGGGCGTATGGCCTATGGGCGGAGCGTGGCTTTCCTTCCATATGTGGGAGCATTTCCTTTATACCAAGGACACCGATTTCTTAAGAGAGGTTGCATACGAATATCTTCACGAATGTGCACTTTTCTTTATGGACTTTATGTTCGAGGATGAAAACGGCTATCTCATTTCGGGTCCCTCAATGTCACCCGAGAATGAATATTATCCCATTGAGGGCAACGAGGATATTACCGCAACGATTGCCTTCTCTCCCACAATGGACATTGAAATTATTTTCGGCACTCTTCGTAATTATATTGCGGCTGAAAGCATTCTCGGAATAAACGAAGAGGACAAAAAGAGCGCCGAGGAAGCAATAAAGAGGCTTCCTCCCCTTAAGGTGGGCAAAAACGGTTGCCTTCAGGAGTGGCTTGTTGACTACGGCGAGCCCGAGCCCGGTCACCGTCATATTTCTCACGCATTTGCTCTTTATCCCGACAATATGATAACAGAGGCTACACCCGAGCTTTACGACGCAATAAGAAAGACCCTTGACAGACGCCTTTCCCACGGCGGCGGTCACACAGGCTGGTCAAGAGCGTGGCTTATAAATCTGTTTGCACGTCTTCACGACGGTGAAAATACCTATAAGCACTTAAGAAGGCTTCTTACAAAGTCAACTCACTCAAACCTTTTCGACATACATCCCCCCTTCCAGATTGACGGCAATTTCGGCGGTGCCGCAGGTATTGCAGAAAGCCTTTTACAGTCACACGAGGGATATATTTCAATTCTCCCTGCAGCAAGAAAGGGACTTACAGGCAGCTTCGAGGGACTTAAGGCCCGCGGCAATATTACAGTCGGTGCAAAATTTGCCGACAGTATTGTAAGTGAGGTTGCAATATGGGCAGCCGAGGATATGACCGTTAACGTAAAGGTAAACGGTGAGATGTACTCTGTTGACCTTAAAAGAGGCAAGGAAGCAATTATTACACTTTAACGCAAAAAAAACGGAGCAGTCATCTGCTCCGTAATTTTTTTATTCTTCTGTTTCTTCCTCGTATTCCTCATCCTCGGGCTCTTCAAGAATTACTTCCTGATTTGAGAAGAACTTAATCTTGTTGAGGGGAACACCGAGTGTCTTTTCGCAAGCACCGCTCATAAGGGGCATCATTCTTGCTTCAACAACAGTGTTGATTGTTGCAAAGTCGAGAAGAATCTGAAGCTGTGCCTTGTAGAATTCCTCGTCCTTATCAGCGAAGAAGCTTTCGTCAACCTCTTCAACAGTAACGCCTGCAAGGGTCATATCCTGATTGTAGAGCTTTCTGTACTTGTCGAAGCACTTCTGCATAATGTCGTGCATCTGCTCCTTCTTGCCGCTTTTAAGAATGTTGTTAAGAGAGGTTGTCTTCATCTGAAGCTTGAAGGAAAGCTTGCAGGTCTTAACGATTGCAAAAGCGAGCTTTGCAAGGTCGGGATTGATTTTTTCGGGAATAAAAATTTCGCCGTCTTTCTTATAAAAATATGCCATATCTGTTCTCCTTGAAAAATTTACTGAAAGTATATTACCATATATTGAACGCTTTTGCAACAACAAAAATTTTTCCGCAAAAAACAAAGGACACGGAGTAAAATCCGTGCCCTTTTTTGTATTATATAGGAGGTTTATGAAAATTTCTTTTTGATTGCCTTGTGGTAATGTGCATAGGTACAGGAGGGCTCATTGGAAAGAACGGCACTTTCCTGTACCTCACCGATAAAGAGCTGATGGGAGCCGAGATTTACCTTTTCGAGCACCTTGCAGCTGAAAAATGCATTGGTGTTCTCAGTAATATAGTAAAGCTCGTTGTGGCTGCGCTTTTTTGCGTCAAAATCGGCGAATTTATCGGTATCACGGCCGCTTTGCATACCGAAGTGCTTCACGGTTTCAAAGGGCAGGGACTCGGTTAAAACGCTTAAATTGAACCTACCTGTCTTTTCAATGATTTCACGGGTAAGATTACCGGCTTGACAGGAAATTGCAATTTTAGTGGGGTCGTTTGCTACCTGAAAGGCGGTGTTTATGATACAGCCGTTATCCTTTCCCTGTTCGTCCTTCGCAGTCAGGATAAAAAGCCCGTAGCTTAAATTAAACAGAGCTGTGGGGTCCTGCTGCGGATTCCTTCAACCCTTGAAGTAACGGTTAAGAAGGCCTTCAAATGCCTTGCCGTGTCGAGCTTCATCGCGAGCCATTTCGTGAACTGTATCGTGGATAGCGTCGAGATTAAGCTTCTTTGCAAGTGCTGCAAGCTCAAACTTGCCGTTTGTTGCGCCGTATTCGCAGTCAACGCGCCATGCAAGGTTTTCCTTTGTTGAAGCCTTCATATTGGGCTCTAATGCGCCGCCTAAAAGCTCAGCAAACTTTGCTGCGTGCTCTGCTTCCTCGTAAGCAGCCTTTTCCCAGTAAAGTCCCATTTCAGGATAGCCCTCGCGGTGAGCGATACGAGCCATGCAAAGATACATACCTACCTCGGAGCATTCGCCGTTGAAATTAGCCATAAGCTGGTCAAAGATATATTTCTTATCCTCTGCGCTGATGTCGGGGTTATTTGCAACTGTCTTTTCATATATACCGTATTCGTGCTCAGCGCTGAGCTTCATTTCACCGGTCTGCTCCTTGAACTTTTCAGCAGGAACCTTGCAAACGGGGCACTGCTCGGGAGCTGAATCACCTTCGTGAACGTAACCGCAAACTGAACATACAAACTTCTTTGACATAATAATTACTCCTTATATTTGAATTTTAGATTTCCGTCTTGGAACGATTCTAATTATAATAGAATGATTCTAAAAAGTCAATAGTTTTTTTAAACTTTTTTCAAAAATTTTTTATTCTCTGATTAAGTCCCTGCATACAGGGAAAAATACAGGCGAGGACATAAAAAATCAAGGAGTGAGCACCGTGACGGTTAAACGTGGCGACATATATTATGCAGACTTAAGTCCCGTGGTCGGAAGTGAGCAAGGCGGAGTGCGACCTGTACTTATTGTTCAGAATGACGTGGGGAACAAATACTCCCCCACTGTGATTGCGGCAGCAATTACAAGTCAGAAATATAAAACCGACCTGCCTACGCACATAAGCGTAAGCTCAGGCGGCTGCGGCCTGCAGAAGGATTCCATTGTTTTGTTGGAGCAGGTAAGAACAATTGACAAGACGCGGCTCAAGGAAAGAATGGGGACGCTTGATAATGCAGAAATGAGCAGAATAAACAAGGCACTGAGCGTAAGCTTCGGTCTGGGAGAATAAAAAAAGGACTGTACCGCAAGGATACAGTCCGTTTTTATTTGATTATTCAGCGTCAGTAGCTTCAGCAGCAGCTGCTTCCTCGTTTGCCTTTGCGATGAGCTCATCGATTGACATAGTTACGGGAGCTGCGTCTTCCTCTTCCTTAGCTTCTTCAACTACCTTCTTTTCGGGAGCGGGAAGAAGAGCCTTGATTGAAAGACCGATCTTTCTCTTTTCAGAGTCGATTTCGATAACCTTTACCTTAACTGTTTCGTCAATTGAAAGCACGTCCTGGGGCTTTTCGATTCTTTCGTAAGCAATCTGTGAAATGTGGATAAGACCTTCCATTCCGGGGAAGATTTCAGCGAAAGCACCGAAGGTTGTGAGCTTTACGATCTTAACGTCGGTTTCTGTGCCAACGGGATAATCTCTCTTGAGGATTTCCCAGGGATTGTCTTCAATCTTCTTGAAGCCGAGAGAAATCTTGCTCTTTTCTCTGTCGAGAGCCTTGATGTATACCTCAACTGTATCGCCGGGGTTTACAACCTCTGAGGGATGCTTGATTCTCTTCCAGGAAAGCTCAGTTCTGTGAATCATACCTGTAACGCCTTCAAAATCAACGAATGCGCCGTAATCGGTAAGTGACTTAACTACACCTGTGTACTTCTGGCCTTCTTCAACAGCAGCCCAGAACTTTTCCTTGTTAGCCTTGCGTGCGATGGAGTTTGCTTCACGGATGGAGCCTACTGCTCTTCTGCGACGCTTGTCGATATCTATTACAACAAAGTTAACGGTCTTGCCTGTCATTTCCTCAAGTCTGCCGCTCTTGGGTACACCTGAAAGAGATGCGGGAACAAAAATTCTTGTGCCGTTAACAACAACGATGAGTCCCTTGCTGATAACTTCAACAACGACACCTTCAAGAACCTTTCCTTCCTCTTTTGCTGCAACAATTGTATCCCAGTTCTTAACTGCATCATAACGACGCTTTGAAAGCATAATTGTGCCTTCAACATCATTGGTCTTCATGATGATGAGAGTAAGCTCGTCGCCTACCTTAAGCTCCTTCATGGGATCTGCTGTAGGATCTGCACTGTATTCGCCGCTGGGAATGTAGCCTGTCTGCTTTCTTCCGATATCAACCTGGATTTCGTTGGGAGCGATGTGCATTACTACGCCTGTTACTTTCTGATCATTGTTCATGCTGTTGAGTGATTCCTCAAGAGCCTGCTCGAAGGACATTTCCTCGGTGTTCTCAACAGTATTAACCTGTCCCTGGTTTTCTACTGCTGATTCGATGTTTACATTGGACTCGGACATTGTTCTGATTACCTCCTTAATTATACCGTCCGGAGTGGACGCTCCGGCAGTAACTCCGACTGAAGAAGCCTTGTCAAAATTAATTCCCGAAAGCTCGGATGCCTCTTCAATAAGATACGTTTTTGTAATCTCACTGCAAAGCTTATAGAGCTTTTCAGTGTTTGAGCTGTTACGCCCGCCGATTACAAGCATCATATCATTCTCCCCGGCAAGGGCTATTGCCTCCTCCTGCCTCAGAGCGGTAGCATTACATATTGTATCAAATATTTTCAGGTTTGTATAGAGTGTTTTTGCAAAATTTTCACATTTTTTGAATTCTTTTGAGTCAAAAGTTGTCTGGGATACCAAAGAAAATCTGTCATTTTCCGAAAATGAATTATTTTTTCTGATTGCTTCAAGCTCATTTGCATCGGAAAATACGAAGCTTTCGGTTTTACAGTAGCTTCTGATTCCTATAACCTCGGGGTGGTCAGGGTCACCTGCAATAAGAATCTTATTGCCCCCGGCGCTTTCCTTTTCCACAATTTTGTGAATCTTTTTGACAAAGGGGCAGGTTGCGTCGAAATACTTTATTCCGCTTTCCTCAATTTCCTGAAGCTGCTCCTTGGTGATGCCGTGGGTACGGATAATAAGAGTGTAGCCGTCACGCACCTGAGGTATATCCTTTGCAACGTACACTCCCCTGTCCTCAAGGGCTTTTACAAACAGGGGATTGTGAATAAGGGGTCCCAGAGTGCAGGCATTGACGCCCTCTTCGATATAGCTTTCTGCCTGCCTTACGGCACGTGCCACACCAAAGCAGAAGCCTGCGGATTTTGCAAGTGTTATTTTCATTTTATAACGTCCTTTGCAAGTGAAACTATTTTATTTACTACCTCGTCAATGGGCATATCGGAGGAATCAACGATAACCGCGTCATCGGCAGGCTTCAAGGGTGCTACTGCACGGTGTGAGTCGTTGTAGTCGCGCTGCTTGATTTCCTCTAAAAGCTCGTTATAGTCCTTGGGAGTGCCCTTTTCGATAAGCTCCTTATATCTTCTGTCGGCACGCACCTCGGGAGAGGCGGTAAGGAAAATTTTAAGCTGAGCATCGGGAAGAATAACGGTGCCTATATCTCTGCCGTCCATAAGACAGTTGTTTTCACGGGCAAAGCGCTTCTGCATATCAAGCAGGAAGCTTCTTACCTCGGGAATTGCGGAAACGTTTGAGGCTGCCATTGAAGCCTCGGGCAGGCGGATATCACGGCTTACGTCCTCACCGCACAGAATTACTCTCTGCTCACCGTCAACAAAGGTAAGTGAAAGAGAAATTTCGGGAAGCACGGAGATAACGTCCTCGGCACAGTCGGTCTTAAGACCCTTTCTTAAAACAGCAATACCGATTGAGCGGTAAAGAGCACCTGTGTCGATATAGATAAAGCCCAGCTCCTTTGCGCAACGCCTTGCTACGGAGCTTTTGCCTGCACCTGCAGGACCGTCGATTGCTATATTAATCATAATAATTCTCCTTTTTATTTACCTACACTGCTTCCTGCAAGTGCGCCTGTTGAAAAGGCTATCTGCAGGTTGTAGCCGCCTGTGTATGCGTCAACGTCAATTACCTCGCCTGCGAAGTAAAGACCGCGAATTTTCTTGCTCTGCATAGTTTTGGGGTCAATCTCACCCGTTTTAATACCGCCCGAGGTGATAATTGCCTCGTCAATGGGGCGTGTGCATTTAATTGTGCAGGTAAGATTTTTCAGAAGCCACACAAGATCCTTGCGCATATCCCTTGTGATTTTATTAGCCCTGAGGTCACTTTCAATGCCTGAAAGATATACGATTACGGGGATAAGCTTTCGGGGAAGCAGCTCCTGAAGAGCATTTGCAAGAGCCTTGTTTGAGTATTTTGCGAAATCCTTTATAACTCTTTCGTCAAGCTTTTCCTCGCTGAGGGCAGGCTTCAAGTCGATTGTAAGCTCATATTTTCCGGGAGTGATATCCTTAAGATGTGAGGACGCACTTAAAATCATAGGACCCGACACACCGAAATGGGTAAAGAGCATTTCACCGAAATCGGTGTAAACCTCCTTATAGGTATCGGTATCTCTTATTGAAATTGAAACGTTTTTAAGTGAGAGTCCCTGTAGCTTCTTTACCCACGCCTCCTCGGTTTCAAGGGGTACGAGAGAGGGAGTGGGAGGAGTTACGGTATGACCTACACATTCCGAAAGAACGTAGCCGTCACCCGTTGAGCCTGTAAGGGGGTATGAGCAGCCGCCCGTTGCAACGATTACGTCGGGAGCGTTATATCTGTTGCCCCTTTCGGTGGTGACACCGCAAATTCCGTTTTCGTCGGTAATAAGTGCAGTCACGCGCTCGTCGGTTATAATTTTTGCACCTGCGTTTTTAGCGTAGGCTACGATTGCGTCAACAATATCCACCGCCTTGTCCGACTCGGGGAAAACACGGTTGCCTCTTTCTATTTTAAGGGGAACACCCATTCCTTCAAACAAATCCATTGTATCATAGGGCATAAAGCGTGAAAATGCGCCGTAAAGGAAGCGTGAATTATTGGGAATAGCCTCCATAAGCTCATTCACAAGAGTGCAGGCATTTGTAACGTTACATCTGCCCTTGCCCGTTATCATAAGCTTTCTTGCAGGACGGGGATTTCTTTCAAGCACAATAACGGAAAGTCCCCTTTCGGCTGCCTTGCCTGCGGCAATAAGACCTGCAGGTCCGCCGCCGATTACAATTACATCACTGGTCATAAAAACACCTCAATTTATAATTATACAATAATAATTAAGGTATTGCAACATAAAAAGAAGGCCTCCGATAAAGCCGAAGCATATCGGGGGCTTAATGAATTATTGTATTGTCCCTCACCTTATAAAAAAAGCGCACCTGCGCGGTCAGTCCTCGCAGTCCTCCTCATACATAGAAAGGAGCTTTTCAAAGGTTTCGTCATCCTCGATTTCACTGTATTTCTCGGGACTTCTGCCCTGAGCCTCGGTGAATTTCATTATGGTAATCATATCGTCGCCATCTTCAAGAAGCACGGCATATTCCTCACCGTCAAGCACAAGCATTTCGAGGAATTCAAAAGCACCCTCGTTTTTGCCGTCCGTCAATATGATTTCACCGTTTTTTCCCTTGTTTACGTATTCCATAGCCGCACCGTCCTTTTATTTTATAATAGTAAAAGGCGCAGGGATTGTCAATAAGGGAATTTTTCCTCTGCTGATTGCGGGGCTTTGTTACAAAAAATCAAAAGGCTCAAGCCCTGATCTCTATTCTCTATTCTCTATTCTCTATTCCCTATTCCCTATTCCCTATTCCCTGTTCCCTGCACTGATTTTGATATTCTCATATTTCCCCGTGCAGACCTCCTGTACCACGTCGGAAATTGTGAGCACGTTCATATCGGTGAGGGCGGCGGAGGGGACTACAATTTCAACGGTATTCTGAGATATTACCGCAACGCAGTCACTGCCTGTTTTGCCTGTTACAAGGCTTTCGATGTCGTTTTCCATCTGCATAAGCCCCGTAAGCTCCTCAATTGCCCGTGCGGTGGACACTGATGCCTCGGTTTCTGCGGTGACGGATGCCATTACCGCCTGAAGCTCCTCAAGCGCCTCGGCGTGGGCGGTGTCACGGGTAAGCCTTATTCCCTCAAAGTCAGCCTCCGAGGCATCGGCACCTACAAGCTGAGCCTGACCGTCGGCAATTTCAGATGAGCCCCCGTCGGATGCAGCACCCTCGGGGTATAAAATTGTGTTGTCTGAGGTGTAGTACCAGTTTACGAAAACCGCAAGACCCAGTGCCACCACAAGAGCCGCTAAAACTATCTGCTTTTTACCTAAAAGAACGTGCATAAATTATTCCTCCGTTTATTCTTTCATAGTTGTTACCCATATTCTGTTTACGGAAATGCCGAGAGTGGCGCTTGTAAGCCGTATAAGCTCCTGCTTTACCGCTGAGGAGGCAGCCCCCTCGCAGGTGATTCCCACACCCCTTATAACGGGTGAGGTGATTTTCAGCACAAGCCCGTCGGTATCCCCTGATTGCTCAATAAGAACGTATTCACCCTTATATGCGTTTTCCTGCTCACCGCTTTCACTTTCAGTATTTATTGCAACTGTTTTTTCATAAAGACTGTCAACAGTTACCATAACCTTCACTCTGCCTGCACCCTCAACGCTTCTTAAAAGAGTGCAAAGACGCTCCTCAATTTCCGCCTCGGTCTGCTGCAGAGCTGCATCGTCCCCGGTATCGGCGACACTTTTCTCCTGTCCCGAGGAAAAAAGAAGAAGCAGTCCGCCCAGAAGCCCCAGCGCCAGCAGAAAAAGAAGCTTTTTGTCCGCCTTCAGCTTTTTCCTAAGCTCGTTTATGCTTTTATCCACCTGTCATCTCCACCCTGATATCGGGAAAAATTCCTGTACTCTCGTATACGGCATCAATTATATCCTCCTCAGACTGAGGGACTGCGGAAAATATAAGCTTCACATATTCAATGCTTATGCCGAAATCCTCACCGATATTAATAAAAATTTCAGATTCGTAGGGAACGGTCGTAAATTTTCTTACGCAGCCGTTTATGATTTTTTCAAGCTCTGCCCTTGCTGACTCCTCAATAAGAGAATTATGGTCTTCAGTCACGGGGGCATCTAAGAGCTGAAAATCAATCCCCGAAAGGCTTTCGTATATTTCAAGGGCAGGCATTAAAAGGGTGCACACCAGCACAAGGCTTATTACCGCCTTTGCCATTTTTGATACCGCTCCCGAGGGCAGTAAAAAGCAATATATGAGGCTTCCCGCACTTGCAAAAAGCATTAAAAGTCCCCAGCTCTTCAGTTGTTCCATTTCAGCTCCTGCTTATCGTTATTATTATTGCGATGCTTATTATAAAAACGAAGGACACGAAGCATACCGCGCCCGTAATAAGAGAAAGCACTCCCGACAGGTCGCAGGTGAAGCCCTTTATTTCACTGCAGTCGGCAATATCCGCAGTAACGGACACCACGTAAAGCATTCCCTTCCACACTAAAATATTTATAAGCGCAGGAAGGTTTATGGCAATTACACCCACAATACCAAGCATACCTACCGTGTTTTTTATAAGCCCAAGCCCTGCCACAACGCTGTTGAGTGCTTCACCTATGGCAGAGCCCACAACAGGCACGGAGTTTCCTATAAGAAAGCGCAGCCCCCTTATGGTTACGGAATCTGCCGCACCCGAGATTACTCCCCTGATTGAAAGCACCGCCACGAAAATACCTGCCGTGAATGCCATAAAAAGCGACACCGCCTTCAGTATCACACGACAAAGAGAATCGAGCCGCATAAAGGGGTTTATGGCGTTTGCACAGTAGATGCACGTAAGAAGGGATGAAAGCGACGGCACAATACCCTCGAAGGCTATGGCTACAGCTTCGGCAAAGGCGAATACCACGGAATTGAAGCTTAGTGCAAGTGAGGGATTTCCCGTAGCAGTTACCGCACCGCCGAAAACGGGAATCAGCACAAGCATAAAATCCTTTGTTACAAGAAGCGCCGAGCAGCATTCCGAAAAAATTTCTCCCGTGAAGCTGACGGTAAGATACATCACACTCATAAGCGCCACTGCCTTTGACATCATAAAAATACCCGTTGTGTCATTCATAAGGGCACTTATAAGGGCGGTTACCGCAACAAGGGTAACGCACACCGCCGCATTACCGATATGCCTGCCTATTCCCTCGGTGAAAAGCTTTTTAACGGCTTCAAGCGCTCTGGCAGGTGAAATATCCCATACCGCCTCACCGTTTTCCTGATAAACGCCGAAGGACTCCATAAGTCCCTCGGTGGCGGAATCGAAAAAGCCGAAAAGCCTTTCGGTATAACCATCTGCCGCCCTCACCGTCGGGGCAAGCTGAAGCATAAGTATAAGAACAATTAAAATTATGTATATCCTTTTCATATATTCCTGACCATTTCCGTAACAAAGGAGGTAAAATCACTGAGAACGGGAAGGCTTACTGCAACGATTATCACCTTTCCCGAAAACTCAAGCCTTGTGGCAGCCGACGCATTTCCCGAATCACGGCACATATCGGAAAGCACCTGAGTGACAAGAGAAATGCCCAGCACCTTAATAAGTGCAGACACGTATTGCGAGGAAATTTTTCCTGCATCGGAAAGCGAGGAAAAAAGAGAAAGCGACTCTCTTATTTCATCCCCCACAAGAAAAATCATAGCTGCGGCTGCGGCAAGCTGAGAAAGAGGGGCATATTCAGGCTTATAGTGCTTCAGAAGCGCATACACGAAAAGCTCGCACAGTACAACTCCCGCAAGCCTTATCATCACAGGTCAAACACGCTCCTTACGTAGGAAAACATTGTGCCCACGTAGGGAAGCACCATCATAATTACGATTATGAGCCCTGCAAGGGTTGTAATCATTGTGTACTCCTCTCTGCCCGAGCGTGTAAGCACCTGATTGAGCACGGCTACAATAAGACCTACCGCCGCCACCTTGAAAATTATTTCAATATCCGTAGCTTTTCCTCCTTACATAAATATAAAAAATATTGCCGCCGCAGCAAGCACTCCCGAGCAGACCACCGCCTCACGGGATTTTTCCCATTTCTGCCTTTCCATGTGTGCCTTTTCGTTAAACGCAGTGTGAAGGCTATCGCAGCATTCAAGGAATTCCTCTCTTGAGGGTCTTCCGAGTGCTGAGGAAAACTGCAGAAGCAGAGAAAGGCTTTCCCTGTCGGGAAGAGCCTCCGCACAGGCACTTACTCCGCGGCACCAGAGCATTTTCAGATTTTCTCCCTCGTCCATCTCCGCCACCGCAGGCTCCAGAAATTCCAAACAGGCAAGACGTCTGTCTGAGGAAAGCTCTCTTAAAAGCTCAAGGGCAGAATATCTGTCGGTCCTGCAAAGCCTTATGCATTCTGAAAAGAAAAGGGAAATAAGCCTTAATTTTTCCGCTCTTTTTCGTGCCCTATCGGCTATATAAATCCCCGAAAGTGCTATTGCAAGGCAAAGCACCGTAAGTCCTGCGAATTTCACGTTCCACCTCACCAAAGGAATATATACGCGATATTTTTCCTACCCTTTCCGAGGACAGCACCGCTACCCTGTCGAACACGCTTTCTGAAAAAAGCAGTCGGAACTGCCGCCGACGAATAAGTGAATCGAGGCTTCCTGCGTGAATCGAGCAGATAAAGCGTACCCCGCAATGAAGCCCCTCAAGAAGGCTTCTGCCTTCAGCCTGCGAGCCTATCTCGTCGCAGATTACGTATTCGGGAGACAGCACCCTTACTGCGTGGGAGATTGCCCTTGCCTTGTCCTTGCCGCGGATAAGGTCAATGCACTCCCCCTTAAGGCACGGAGTGAAAAGCTCGCACCGCTCGTCTATTACAGTGACCCGTCTGTAGTGCCCCTCGCCACCCGAAAGGTAGGCGGCAATTCCCCGAAGCAGGGTTGTTTTTCCGCTTGAGGGTGCACCTGCAATAAGAAGACCCGTGTCAAAGGACAAAAGCGATGGGTAATCGACATCGGGCACAGCACTGCCGTCATAAGGGATTCTTATGCACAGTGACGTTATTTTCCCGACGCCCATATCCGTGCCCTCACCGTCACAGGCAATTCCTATTCTTATTCCCTGCGAATAGCCGATATAGCCGCCCGTCACCTCACCCTGCCTTGAAAAGCCCGAATAGCCAAGGGCACGGTCGCAAATTTCATCAAGCTCTGCTGACGTGGGCTTAAGAATATCACGGGTGGGAACAAGGCTTGTATTGCCGTTTTTATCCACAAAGCGGATGCCGTGTGCACAGCGCAGATATACACTCCGCTCTGCAACAAGCCTTATTTCATAAACACTTCCTGAAATATTTACCGCCTTAAGGATGCTCTCACGAAGTCCTGAAGGAAGCACCGCTAAGGCAGAGGTAATAATGCTCATTTTCTCACCTTCAATACATCCTATGCACACTTGTCCCGTAATATAACAACAAAAAAACGGACACCGGAAAAACCGATGTCCGTCTTAAAATATGAAATTAAAGCTTGGGCTGAGCAGCATACACAACAACGATGCTACGGTAAATGTATGAGCCTGAGGGAAGGTCCTGTCTGTAGCAGTACGTGCCTGTTACGTCGTCATACATATATCTTCTCTCCTGCACTCTTGCTATACCTGTTTCGTCGTTGGGATCAAGAAGACTGCCCTCGGTACAGATAAAGGTGCCGTCGGGAAGGATTTTAATAATCTGTGCGGTGTGGTCAATTGTGGGATAGCCGTCTACGTAGGTCTTTGACTTGTTGCTTACAAAGAGGATATCACCAATACGGGGAACGTAGCTTTCGCGGTCCTCGTCGGAGTGGAGATATACCTTATCTTCAACCATATCATCCTTGAAATCGTAAAGAAAATATACGTCCGCTGCCTTGGGATTTTTTATATAATAGTCGGCAAGCAGCGAGGGAATGTAAAGAGGAAGCGTATCCACAACAAGCCACGAGGGGAAGCTTGTTCCCGTAGCATTATTGAGAATCTTATTCACGGAATCCTTTGAGAAGGTACGGGGAGCAAGACGGTCAATATCTGCTCTTGAGTAGCCTGCCTTTTCGAGAGCAGGACGGAAGGTCTGTGCGATTGTGTAGTATGCACACCATTTCTGCATATCCTTAAGAAGCGGATTTTCGTATGCCGCAGGATAGGAGTTCAGAAGAGGATGAGCTGTTTCATAGAGTGTGGTATATAAAAGCTGCTCTCTTTCCGAGGGAACGTGAACGGGCTTCTGAACGGGAGTGTTATCGGGCTCGTCAGCAGGCTCGTCAGTAGGCTCGTCGGTGGGCTCGTCGGTTTCATCCTCGGTAAGTCCTACGGAAAGACGGAGAATTGCTCGTGCGTCTGCCGCCTCTACACTGCCGCTTGCATCGAAATCAGCAAGCTCAAGCTGCTCGTCGGTAAGTGCTTCAAGAGCTACCGAGGCACGAAGAGCAAGACGGGCATCGGATGCGGTAACAGTACCGTCACCGTCAACGTCACCCTTTTCGGCGGCGATTGCAAGGAAGGCTCCGGTAAAAAATATTGAGATTGCAAGAATAAGGGATAAGGCTTTTTTCATTTTCTCTTCACCATAGATTTTATTTGATAATAAATTATAACATATTTTTGCACACCTTTCAATAACAAAAGTTTCGAAACAATTGCTATATTAAGGTAAAATATTATATATAATATCAATCGTGGTACAGGGTCTGCTCACTTGTGAGAATCTCACCCACATTATTGAGCACGTATTTGGGGCGATAGGGGAAATTGCCGATATCTTCAATTGAGGTAACGCCGCTTAATACAAGCACGGTGTCAACGTTTGACTCAATGCCTGCAATAATATCCGTATCCATTCTGTCACCTACGAATGCAATATCACCACTGTGACAGCCAAGCTTCTGAAGACCGTGACGAAGCATAAGGGGATTGGGCTTGCCGATAAAGTATGCCTTTTTACCTGTTGAAATTTCAATGGGAGCAACAAGTGAGCCTGTTGCAGGCATAATTCCTCTTTCCGTGGGACCTGTGATATCGGGGTTTGTGCCGATAAGCTTTGCGCCCTTAAGCACAAGCTCGATAGCCTTTTCAATCTTTTCAAAGTTATAGCTTCTCGACTCGCCTACCACAACGTAGTCGGGATTTACGTCATTCATATAAATGCCCTGGTCGTAAAGTGCCTTTGAAAGCGCACCCTCACCGATAACGTACGCGGTGCAGCCGGGCTTCTGCGAGGAAAGAAAGGCTGCAGTTGCCATAGCGCTTGTATAGAAATGGTCTGCGGAAACGTCAAGACCCATACGGGCAAGCTTCATGCTCAGCTCGTGGGGAGTTCTTTCGGGAGAGTTTGTAAGAAACACAAACTTTCTGTCATTTTCAATAAGCCAGTTCACAAAGTCCTTAACACCTTCAAGAATTTTGTTTCCGTGATATATAACACCGTCCATATCGCATATGAAGCCGTGCTTTTCCATAATTGCTTTCATATTAAAACCTCCGTTTCTAGGATTAATATTAAAATAATTATTTTGGTTTGTCAATAGAATTGAAGGGATTAGAAGAAAGGAGGTCGGAAGACAAAAGCAAATGATGCTACCCGTTTGACGAAAAATTCACAGATTTGTCTTGTATGCGCCGATTATCCGCAGATAAGCGGATGCAGACAGGGCAAATGTGTGGAGTTTGCGGAAATTTATGATTTTTCATTTACGTGTAAAATAAAACTAACCACACAAAGTCTGCACTCACCAGATGAACACATATAAAAAGGGGCAGAAATCGGTGGATTTGTGTTTTTCGGCGCTGGCAAGGCGTACAAAGGTACTCCGAAGCGCCGAAAAACAAGCACTGAAAAATTTATATCGTGGAATAATTTTAAGGGAAAGCACCACTTTTTGCGTGGCACTTTCCCTTTTCTGTTCTTATGTGCGTCAAAGACACTGATTTGTGCCCCTTTTTATGAGCGGATTTCTGCGCCGAGAGTCTTTGTAATCTTCTTGAGTGCAGACTTTGCTGCTGCTTCAATCTCATCACCTGTCAGTGTCTTTTCGGATGAGCCGATTACAAGGCGGATAGTTACGGATTTCTTGCCCTGAGGAATCTGCTTGCCCTTGTATTCGTCAACGAACTGAACGTCACGAACAAGGCTGTCGTCAGTCTTCCTGAGCATAACTGCACCGTAGATGTCCTCCCACTTAATCATTGAATCAACAAGGAAGGAAAGGTCATATTCGTTCATGGGGAACTCGGGGATGTGAACGAAGCGGTTTGTTCTTGACTTAAGAGGCACAAGACACTCCATATCCATTTCAACAAGAACTGCAGTTGTAACCTTAATGCCGCAGTCGGTCTTTGCCTTGTGAGAAAGAAGAGCAAGGTCACCGATTTTCTGCTCGCCGAGGTAAATGTTGAGCCATACGGTTTCGTCTGCCCAGTAGGGCTTTTCAACCTTACGGAAGCTGAACTCCTCCATATGAGTGTAGCGGGGCATCATACCGATTACGCCCTTTGCAGTTCTGAAAAGCTCATTTACCTTATCGGGTGAGCCTACGAATGCACAGCCGAGGTGTCTTCTTTCATAGGGAAGAGCCTCTTTTTCATCGTAGATGCAGTTGAATTCAGAGCTTCTGAAGATTTTTGCTTCCTCAAAGATTGCGAATTCGGGGAAATTACGCTCGTTCTTTACAATAGCCTTGCAGATATTGGGAAGAAGAGTTGAGCGCACGTACTTTTCCGTGGGTGAGGGAGGAGTTGAAAGAGCAAATACGTCGCTTGTATCGGGAAGAAGAGCGTTTACGAAGGTATCTGTCATCCAGGGATAGGTGAAGATTTCCTGCATATTGCAACGGAAAGCAAGATATTCCTTAATCTTTCTTACAAGGTCAACGTCAAGCTGATTTATAGCACCGTCGAAGGTAGTTGTGATTGATGTGGGCTGGAAGTTTTCGTAGCCGTACATACGTGCTACCTCTTCCATAATGTCTGCCTTGATTGAAACGTCGCCTGTTGAACGCCAGGTGGGAACAACGATGTGCATACCTGTTTCGGAGAAGCTTACCTCATAGCCCATGCTGCCGAGCTTACGGGATACAACCTCCTGAGGAATTCTCATACCAAGACGCTTGTCGAGCCATTCGAATTCAACGTCGATTTCCTTCTTAACGAGCTTGTTGGGATAGAGATCCTTGAAGGCAGTAACTGCCATTTCGGGATAAAGCTCCTTGAAAAGCTCAACGGAAAGTGTGAGAGCAAGGTCGCATCTTTCGGGGTCGATTGCCTTTTCGTATCTTGCGGAAGCCTCTGTTCTGTTGTCGTAACGAAGAGCGGCTCTTCTTACGCCGTGAGAATTGAAGTTTGCAACCTCAAGGATAACGCTTTGTGTTTCGGGAAGAACAGAGTCCTTAGCACCGCCCATAACGCCTGCAAGTGCTACCGCACCCTCGCTGTCTGCAATTACAAGGTCGTCTGCGCAAAGCTCAAGCTCCTTATCGTTGAGAAGCTGAAGCTTTTCGTTGTCCTTTGCGTGTCTTACCTCAATGTGGTCGATGATGTGATTTGAATCGAACACGTGAGTGGGCTGACCAGTTGCCAGCATTACGTAGTTTGTAATGTCAACAAGAGCGTTTATGGGACGAAGACCTACTCTCCAGAGGCGGCTCTGCATATAGAAGGGTGCAGGCTTTACTGAAAGGTTTTCAATCTTAGCACCGATGTAACGGGGACATCTGTCGGTATCCTCGATTCTTACGTCATATTCAACGTCTGTTTCGGGAACGTACTTTTCAATGCTCTTGAGGGGAAGATCGTAGAGTGCTGCAAGCTCTCTTGCGATACCGTAGTGTCCCCAGAGGTCAGGACGGTTTGTCATAGACTTGTTGTCTATTTCAAGAATCATATCGTCAAGCTCAAGTGCATCTGCAAGGGATGTACCTGCAGCCACGTCGAGATATGAAACGTCCATAATTGCGTGGTCATCGTCTGTGGGGAATAAGTCAGCAAGACCTACCTCAACTGCTGCACAGATCATACCGAAGGAAGCAACACCGCGAAGCTTTGTGTTCTTGATTTCTACGGGCTCCCCTTCACCGTGCCAGCGTACCATAGCACCGGGGCAGGCAACAACAACCTTCATGCCTGCCTCAAGGTTTGAGCCGCCGCATACGATTTCCTTGATTTCATCTGCGCCGATGTCTACCTTGCATACACGAAGCTTGTCTGCATTGGGATGAGGAAGCACCTCTGTTATAATACCGACGATAATGCCGTCAAACTGCTTTTTAAGGTCGTGCACACCCTCTACCTCAACGGTTGACATTGTAAGGTCGAAGGCAAGCTGAGCCATATCCATATCATCGGGAAGCTTTACGTAATCCTTAATCCAATTGAGAGATAATTTCATTTCCTGTTTCCTCCTTATTTGAACTGTGTGAGGAATCTTAAGTCGGTGCTGTGGAACAGACGTACGTCGTCAACGCCGTAGCGCATCATAACAAGTCTGTCAAGACCGATATTTACATAGAAGCCTGTATATTCCTCAGGGTC
The DNA here is from genome assembly GCA_045635905.1 of Acutalibacteraceae bacterium. GTDB lineage: Bacteria > Bacillota > Clostridia > Oscillospirales > Acutalibacteraceae > RUG806. The sequence goes on along the minus strand of JAZTWN010000086.1, from coordinate 4,827 downwards.
AACACCTGCTGCCTTAAGTACGTTGGGATGAGGTGTGCCGCCGGGCATAATTTCAATCCAGCCTACGTGCTTACAAACGCTGCAGCCCTTGCCGCCGCAAACAAGACAGCCCATATCAATTTCGAAGCCGGGCTCAACGAAGGGGAAGAAGCCTGCTCTCATTCTTACGGGAACGTCCTGACCGAATACCTTGGAAAGGATGCTCTTGATCATAACCTTACCTGCGGTATAGGTGAAGTCCTTGTCAACGATAAGTGCCTCATACTGGAAGAAGGCTCTTTCGTGACGTGCGTCGGTGGTTTCGTTTCTGTAAACTCTGCCGGGATATACAAAGCGGTAGGGAGGCTTGTGTGTCTGCATATATCTTACGGAGTCACCTGTAAGATGGGGACGAAGGCAGAGCTTTTCGTTTGCTTCGCCTGAATCGTGACCCTCAAGCCAGTATGTATCCATACTCTCTCGGGCGGGATGGTTGGGCGGGAAATTAAGATTGTCGAATGCGAAATATTCGCTTGTGATTTCGGGACCTGAGAATACCTCGAAGCCCATTGAACGGAAGGCATCGTTAAGGTCGTAGCACATCTGTGTGATGGGATGAAGACCGCCGATCTGAGGCTTGATGCCGGGCACGGAGCAGTCGAAATCGGGAGAAATGGCAAATGCCTTGTTCTTGATTTCCTCTCTTCTTGCGTCAATAAGCTCACCGAGAGCGTTCTTAACCTGATTTACGCACTTGCCCATTTCGGGACGAAGGCTTACGTCAAGCTTGGGAATTTCCTTCATAAGTACGGTTACAAGACCTTCCTTGCCAAGGTATTTGCCCTTGACAACCTGAAGCTCGTTTTCGGAGCCTGCAGCATTGATTTCCGCAGTGCCTTCAACCAGTAAAGCATCTAATTTTTCTTTCATTTTTTATTCCTCATTCCTTTTTTCGGATTAGAATGCATTAATAAACGAATTATAGCATATTACACTATTTATTGCAACAATAAGTTTATCTATTTTCATATAAAAATAAAGAGCATACGCAATGCCCGCGTATGCTCTGCAATTATTAATCGTATAAGCCCTTTGCTATCATTTCCTCAATAGCCGCTACTACGGTAGGCTTATCCTCCTTGTAGGTAACGCCGTACCACTTATCCTCTGCAGGAAGCACCTTTACCTTCTTTGTTGCAGATTCAATAAGCTCGGTTACTATAAGGGGAAGGAAATATTCCTTCTTGGGCTCGTTTATGTTTTCCTGTAAAAACTCCTTAAAGCCCTTTTCGAGATATGTGAAAAGGTCGGGACGGAAGCCCCAGAGATTCATAGAAACCAGAGTATCGGGGGAAAGCTGCTCCCAGTTTTCGCCGTCATCCTCCGTAAACTGACAGTCGTTATTAATCTTTGTTCTTTCGGTAACAACGGTAAGATAGCCATCGTCGGTTTCGCATACGCCTCTTGCAACCGTGCCGTTTTCCGTAAGAGTATTCTTAAGACGGAAGCCTGCCATACAGTAATCGTCATCTGTTGCAGTAAGATAGTCGTATACTGTCTTAAAGGCGCTTCTGCCGTAGAAATCATCTGCATTTACAACTGCGAAGGGCTCGTTTATAGCGTCCTTGCAGCATAAAATTGCGTGAGCAGTGCCCCAGGGCTTTTCACGTGTTTCGGGACAGGTAAAGCCCTCGGGAAGCTTGTAAAGCTCCTGATATACGTATTCAACGTCAATTAATTTTTCAATACGCTTGCCTACTATGTTTATAAAATCCTCGGCAATAGCCTCCTTGATAACGAAAACTATCTTGTTGAAGCCTGCCTTTTTTGCATCATAAACTGAAAAATCGAGAAGAACTCTGCCGTCTGCGGAAATGGGCTCCATCTGCTTAAGACCGCCGAAGCGGCTGCCCATACCTGCTGCCATTACCACTAGTGTTGCATTTTTTGACATAATACTACCCTCTTTAGTGTTATTGTATATAGTATAGTATGTATTTAAAAAATAAGCAAGTACAATTTTACTTAGTATAGGTTATGTAAAGCATCTGCCCTGCTTCGATTTTTTCGGGAATCGCGATTTCAACCCATTCGCAGTCCTCGTTTACGGTCATACATCTGACTGCGGTGTACTCCCCTGCGTCGATTTTAAGCACTCTGTCCTTTTTCTCGGAAACGTTGGAAATAAGAAGCGCCTGACCGTCCTCACCTGTTGCGGCAAGGGCATAAAGGTCGGTGGGCAGGGACTTGTTCTTTATTTCTGCCTGACTGCCGAGGGCATACATCTGACCGAAGGCAAGGAAGCCGTAATATGCCGATGAGGGTGACTTATCTCTCAAGAACATACCTGCGTGAACGGATTCGGGCCAGTAGCAGGCACAGTAGTAATGCGCCATATCAACGCCCTCATTCTGGAACATAATAAGCATAGAGGTCTGATTTGCACCGTAGCGGCGGTCGATTTTATCGTTTTCCATAGGATTGAAGTTCCATTCGTCAACGATAATTTCCGTGTCCCCGTAGCCTGCATCGGCAAGCTTTTCACGGACATAGCCTATGTACTGCTGATTCTTCCAGGTTGTGGTGTAGGAGTGCCAGGTAAAGAAATCCATAGGCGTATTATTTGCCTTGATATAAGTGAGGAAATCCTCAAAGAAGGTGATGAAATACTGATTCTGAGAGCTTGAGCCTGTATTTACCGCATTGGTCTTTGTAAGAGCATAAAAGCCGCATGAGCCGTAGCCGCCGATTTTAAGCTCGGGGAATTTTTCCTTAAGATGCTTCGCTGTTACGTCGTAAAGGCGATAGAATTCCTCGGGTGTGCCCTGCCAGAAATTATTAACGGCAGCATCGGGCTGACAGTCGGGCTCGTTATAGATTTCCCAGTACTGAATGTCATAATTGAAGCCGTCTGCCCATCCCTCGTTATAGTGAAGGATTATGTGCTCGCAAATCTCTGCCCATTTTTCAAAATCAGCGGGAGGCTGAAGATGCTCACGGGATTTTTCGGGGTCACTCCAGCTTATGCCGAAGCGGAAGAAGGGCTCCATGCCTGCGTCAATAATTGCGGCAAGCACCTTGTCGCATTCCTCGAAATTATAAGCGGATTCATCGTTTACGTCCCTTGTAAAGTCGGGGAATATACGGTGTATATCCGTAACGTTTATATCGTGTGTTCTGCACGAGGTCATATTCGCCTCGGTGAAATATGCGTTCATTTCGCTGCCGATTTCGTAATCGGACATTCTGCCGATGTTGTGCACGGGAAGCATATCCCCCACAACGGTATCAAAATCAATTTCAATTGCCTTTGGACTGAAAACGAAAGCCGACACTGCAATTACCGCGGCAAGAATTACCGCTGCTGCAGCGGATATTTTTTTAACCATAATTTCTCCTCCTGAAAAAGTACTTAGTAAATTTTAACATATCCGCTTACAAAAAATCAAGTTTATATATTGCTTTCGGGGAAAAGCATAACAGGACTGTCAAAATAATTGACAAAATACGCGTGCATAAGTAAAATACAATACGTTATTCGAAATAAGAACGTACTGCACGGATAGCTGCAGCTTTAAGACAAGGAAAATGAAAATGAAGCATTTATTTATTGTCAACCCCGCTTGCGGCAAGGGGCTGAATTACAAAAAATATTCAGACAGCATCACTGAAGCTATGGCAGAAATGAATATAAATAATTTTGAGATTTACGTAACAAAGGCACCTATGGACGGCTACGAATATGCTGAAAAGGAAGCGGCAAAGGGTGAGCCTCTGCGTGTTTATGCCTGCGGCGGTGACGGAACACTTTTCGAGGTGGTAAACGCCTGTGCCCGCTACAAAAATACTGAGATTGCCGCAATACCCCTCGGCAGCGGAAACGACTTTATCCGCATTTTCGGTGATAAGGAAAAGCTCAGAAGCATCCGCGACCACGTAAACGGTACTGTTATGGAGTTTGACCTCATAAAATGCGGTGACAGATACGCAATAAATCAGTGCTCCATGGGTCTTGATGCCGAGGTCTGCGCAAAGCAGTCGGATTTCAAGAAGCTCCCCTACCTTTCCGGTGAGGCGGCATACACCGCGGCTCTTCTTTATTGCTTCATAGGCAGAATGAAAAACAGATTCACAATTCAGATTGACGACGGCAAGCCCTTTACAAGTGACGTGCTTTTCTGCGTGGCAGGAAATTCCCGTTGGTACGGCGGCGGCTATATGGCAGCGCCCAAGGCACTTACCTACGACGGTCTTCTTGATTTCATAATCGTTAAAAAGGACTGCACAAGGCTTAAGCTTCTTTCACTTATTTCCCCCTATAAAAAGGGAAAGCACCTTGACTGGGAAAGAACAGTTTTTCAAAGGGGCAAAAAAATTCACATTACAAGCACAAAGCCTGCCGCTATGAATATTGACGGCGAATCGGAATACGTAACCGAATGCACCTTTGAAATTATTGAAAAGGGCATCAGCTTCGTAGTTCCTGCCTGCTCTGACTTTACCGAAAGAGTAAAAAACGGCACGGTATAATGCCGCGGCACAAAAAAATATAATATCCGCTGCAAGGGTGCACTCCGCAGGGCGTGCACCTTTATTTTTTGCAAAGAAAATCGGCAATTACTGACCAAAAATATGCACTTATGTATAAATTCAGAGCAAATAAAAAAAATCAGAAAAATAATCAAAAAAGTGCTTGACTTTTGTGTTTCATAGTGCTATAATTCCAAATGTTCCAAACGGAATGCGAGAGTGGCGGAATCGGCAGACGCGCACGTTTGAGGGGCGTGTGGTAATCCCGTACGGGTTCAAGTCCCGTCTCTCGCACCAAGACCAGGTCAATCGACCTGG
>JAZTWN010000085.1:0-11419 GCA_045635905.1 Acutalibacteraceae bacterium | reverse complement strand
CCTCCGGCAAGTTTTATTGCTGCGCAGTGATATTGTGCCTTGCACAGTGTTATTTGCTTCGCAAGTTTTTTTTGCAAAAAAAATAAAACTGAAAACGCAGTTTTCAATATAACTGCCCGAAGGGCAATAACACTCATAGTAAAGCTATGAATAAAACTTTTTTCTATAGTAAAATTCTTTTTACTCTCTCCTCCGAATTCCGAATTCCGACCTCCGGATTCACATCATCGTATAGCCTGCATAAAATATACCAACACTACATTGGGGGTATTTTATGACAATGGCAGGTACGGTTTCATTTTTTATGGGAGCATCCACGCCCGACGGCTTTTATTCACTTTTCGACGGTCTTCATTTTCCCGAGCAGGGATGGCGGCTTTACATCATCAAGGGCGGACCCGGCACGGGCAAGTCCACGCTTATGAAGAAAATTGCCCGTGAGTGCGACAGACGCGGATATTTCTGTGAACGCATTTTCTGCTCCTCCGACCCGAAAAGCCTCGACGCGGTAATTATTCCGTCGCTTAAAATAAGCGTTGCCGACGGCACTGCACCTCACGTGCTTGAGCCCGAGTATCCCGGAGTGTCCGAGAAGCTTGTTGATCTGGGGCAATTCAGAAATGACCGCAGGCTTTATGAAAACCGCGATATTATTATAGAAAAAGCAAAGGAAAATTCCTTTTACCATAAAAAATGCACAGGCTTTTTATATGCGGCGCGCTCCTGCGATAACGATACCGCCTGCGTGGTGCTGCCTGCTCTTAAAATGGGAACTCTTCATAAATTTTCCGAAAAGCTTGCCGAAATGAAGCTCGGGGGCACTGAAAGCCCTGCAGGAAGCATCGGAAAAAGATTTATGCGTGCCGTTACAGCCGAGGGGGAGCGGTGCTTCAGCGATACCTACCGCGAGCTTTGCGAGGCATCGGTCACCCTTTATGACAGCTTCTCGCAGGCGTCCTCGGTGCTTCTGAAAATAGTTCAGCTCAAGGCTGCCGAAAAGGGTATAGGCGGCTACGTATGCCCCTCACCGATGTACCCCGATTCGCGCATAGAGCAGCTTATTTTCCCCTCACGCTCACTGGGGCTTACCTTGAAGGAAAAGGACGACGGCTTTCACTCCACCCTTGCAGTGGACTGTATGCGCTTCTACGATAAGGCATATCTGTCGCGGCACAAAAACCGCCTTGCCTTCAACCGACGCTCAAGGGGAGAGATGCTCTCGGGCGCTGCCGAATGCCTTAAAAGAGCAAAGGAAATCCACGATGAGCTTGAGTCCTTTTACATCGACGCCACCGATTTTGACGCGGTGAATGAATACAGTGAAAAAATCATAAAGGAAATATTTTCTTCTGTAACTTGATTTTTATTTCAATTTTGGATATTATATAACGTAGGAAAATATGCAAAACGGAGGATGACTATGAGAATAATCAATAACATCAACAAGGGCTGGGCATTTTCACTTGACGTAAAGGAAATCCCTGCAGCATACCCCGGCGATTGGCGTACTCTCGACCTTCCTTACACCTGGAATGAAAAGGACGGTCAGGACGGCGGCAACGACTACCGCCGCACAAAGGGCTATTTTGCAAAGAGCCTTACAAGGGAAGAGCTCACGCTCAACGACGTAACCTACGTTGAATTTCAGGCAGTAAACTCCACCGCTGAGGTATTTTTCAACGGCAAAAAGCTTATCACCCACCACGGCGGCTATTCTACCTTCCGTGTAAAAATCGACCGTGCCGACATTAAGGACGAAAACCTTCTTGTTGTAACAGCCGACAACACCGCAAACAAATTCTGCTACCCCCAGATGGCTGACTTCACCTTCTACGGCGGTATCTACAGAGATGTAAACATAATCAGCGTAAATAACGAGCACTTTGACCTTGACTATTTCGGTACACCCGGCTTAAAGGTTACTCCCGAGCTTGACGACGGCAGGTGGGAGGTTGAAATCGAAGCCTTCTGTGAGGGTGAGGTGCGCTTCACAGTATACGATGCCGAGGGTAACAAGGTAGGCGAAAAGACAGAGTGCGGCAAGAATCCCGAGGCTGAAATCGAAATTCCCGACGCACACCTCTGGAACGGTCTTTCAGACCCCTATCTTTATACTGCAGAGGCAGTGCTTATTGCAGACGGTGAGGAAAAGGATAAGGTAACTGCACGCTTCGGCTGCCGTACCTTTAAGATTGACCCCGAAAAGGGCTTCTTCCTCAACGGCAGCTCCTACCCCCTTCGCGGCGTATCCCGTCATCAGGACCGCCCCGGAATCGGTAACGCTCTTCTTCCCGAGCATCACAAGGAGGATATGGAGCTTATTCTTGAGGTGGGCGCAAACACAATCCGTCTTGCTCACTATCAGCATTCACAGGTTTTCTATGACCTTTGCGACGAAAAGGGTCTTGTGCTCTGGGCAGAAATTCCCTACATCACAAAGCATATGCCCGACGGCTTTGAAAACACCAGATCACAGATGACCGAGCTTATTACCCAGAACTACAACCATCCCTCAATCTTCGTATGGGGTCTTTCCAACGAAATCTCAATGGGCGGTGCAGAGGACAAGAGCCTTATTGATAATCACTATATGCTCAACGAGCTTTGTCATAAGATGGATAAAACCCGTCCCACGGTTGTAGCAGCAGTTACAATGACTCCCATTGACTGCGAATATGCACACATCTCCGACGTGCTTTCATATAACCACTATTTCGGCTGGTACGGCGGTACTACCGATATGAACGGCCCCTGGTTTGACGAATTCCACCAGAAATTCCCCGATAAGGCAATCGGTATCAGTGAATACGGCTGCGAGGCTCTCAACTGGCATACCTCAACTCCCACACAGGGCGACTACACCGAGGAATATCAGTCCTTCTACCACGAGGAGCTTATCAAGCAGATTATCGAGCGTCCCTATCTCTGGGCTACTCACGTATGGAATATGTTCGACTTTGCAGCAGACGCAAGAAGCGAGGGCGGCGAGGACGGTATGAACCACAAGGGTCTTGTGACCTTCGACCGTCAGTATAAGAAGGACTCCTTCTATGCATATAAGGCATGGCTCAACCCCGAAAAGATGGTGCACATCTGCAGTAAGAGATATATCGACCGCGTTGAGGACAAAACAAGAGTTACCGTATATTCAAACTGCGACGAGGTAGAGCTTTTCGCAAACGGCGTTTCCGTAGGCCGGCAGACAAAGGGCAAGTATCCCTTCTTCTACTTTGAGGTTGAAAATAAGGGTGAAACCGCACTTAAGGCTGTGGCAGGCGAGCTTTCAGACGAAGCCACAATCCGCAAGGTTTCCGAGCCCAACCCCGATTACATTCTCCGTGAGGAGGGCGCAGTGATCAACTGGTTTGAAATCGATACCCCCGACGGCTATCTTTCAATCAATAACGCTCTCGGTGACATCTGGGCTACAGCAAGAGGTAAAATCGTGCTCCTCGGCGTTGTTGCAGGACTCATTAAGAAGATGAAATCCAAGTCGGGTGAGAAGAAAGAGGTTGCAGGCTTCGACACCGACGGTATGAAGATTTCAAAGAGTATGATAAACAAAACCACCATCGGTATGCTTATGGGCTTCTCCATAAAGCGTGTATGCACAATGGCATCAGGCATCTTCACCAAGGAGGAGCTTCTTTCCATTAACAAAAAGCTCAACAAGATTAAGATTAAGAAGTAATAAAAAAGGGAACTGCGTAAGCGGTTCCCTTTTTTCAGGCATTGGGCATTAGGGAATAGGGAATAGGGAATAGGGAATAGGGAATGGGGATTAGGAATTCGGTATTCGGAACTCGGTGAGATGCACTATTGCCAAATGCCTGTTGCCTAAATAAATAATAATCTCCTCAATTTTCCTCTGAATTTTGTAAAAAAGGTTACAAATTGTTAAAAAGCCCCTTAAAGTGTTGCATTTTAGGTCTTGTTACTGTAAAATACATATAACTGTTTTTATGCCTTGGGGGTACTATACCCTTTTCGGGCATATCGGATTGGAGACTTTGTATGAACACTAAAACATTACTTTATATCGGTAAGCGTGTGCTTCTGATGTTACTTACGGTGCTTGTTGTTATTACGGTAACCTTCTTTGCAACCCGTGCCGTTCCCGGCGGTCCCTTTATGGGAGAAAAGGCTATTTCTCCTGCTGCCCAGGCTGCACTTGAGGCAAAGTACGGTCTTGACAAGCCTGTTTTCGAGCAGTATCTCACATATCTTAAGGACATCGTTACCGATTTCGATTTCGGCCCCTCGCTCAAGCAGAGAGGCAGAATGGTTACAGAGATTATCGCAGACGGTATGAAGACCTCCGCAGTTCTCGGTGTAACCGCAGCCTTCATAGCACTGGGTATAGGCGTTGTGCTGGGCGCAGTTGCGGCTCTTCGCAGAAACAAGCTTATTGACCGTATTATAATGGTTATCACAACAGCCTTCGTTTCAATGCCCTCGTTTATTATGGGCTCACTGCTGCTTCTGACCTTCTCACTGAAGCTCGGCTGGTTCCCTGCAAACGGTAATGCCGACGGCGGTCTTGTTCTTCCCATTATCACACTTGCGCTTTACCCCACAGCATATATCACCCGTCTTACACGCTCATCAATGCTTGACGTTTTAGGACAGGACTATATCAGAACTGCAAAGGCAAAGGGTGTTTCCGGTATGAAGATTATCTTCGGACACGCTCTCAAGAACTCCCTTATCCCCGTTATCACATATTTCGGACCTATGCTTGCATATATCGTTACAGGCTCACTTGTTGTTGAAAAGATTTTCGCAGTTCCCGGTGTAGGCGGCTATTTCGTTAACTCCATCACCAACCGTGACTATCCCCTCATTATGGGTACAACAATTGTCCTTGCTATCTTAATCGTTGTTATGAACCTTGTGGGCGACATACTTTATAAGGTAGTTGACCCCAGAATCAATCTTGAATAAGGAGGAAGGCGCAGATGAAAAAGTATACACCCTTCAGCTTTCACGTAAATCTCGACTCATTTATCCCTGCAACCGCTGAAGACAAGGAATATATCGTGCAGATGCGTGAGTCCTCAACCTTCTTCAAGGACGGCGTTAAAAGACTTCTCAAGAATAAGGTTGCAACCTTAAGCCTTATTGTTGTTGTGCTTATCACTCTTTCAGCAATCTTCATCCCTATGTTCTGGCCCTATGCATACGACCAGCAGCTGGGTATTACTCCCGGTAAGCCCGTTGACCCCTCATATGCAAACCTCGAGCCCTTTGAATACGGCTCAACAGAGGAAGCACGTATTGCAGCAGGCGAGAAAATCTTCCCCCACGTTTTCGGTACTGACTCTGCAGGCCGTGACTACTTCATCCGTGTTGTATACGGTGCAAGAATCTCCCTTGCAGTAGGCTTCTTTGCAAGCATCATCGTTCTTTTGATCGGTCTTTTCATCGGCTCCGTTTCAGGCTACATCGGCGGAAAGTTTGATATGTTTGTAATGAGAATAGTTGATATTATCTATTCTCTTCCCGATATGCTTATGGTTATTCTTCTTGCTGCAATGCTCCGTAGTCCCATTGAAGCATTTGTTGCAGGCACACCCCTTGAAAAAATCGGTGCAAACATCATAAGCCTTTTCGTAGTTTTCGCTCTTTTATACTGGGTATCAATGTCCCGTCTTATCCGTGGTCAGATTCTTTCTCTGCGTGAGCAGGAATTCGTGCTTGCTTCAAAGGCAACAGGCGCAAAGGGCGGCTGGGTAATAAGAAAGCACCTTATCCCCAACTGCATCAGCGTTGTTATCATTTCAACAGCACTTCAGATTCCCTCTGCTATCTTTACAGAAAGCTATCTTTCCTTCCTCGGTCTTGGTGTTAATGCTCCCATGCCCTCACTGGGCTCACTTGCATCCGATGCACTTAACGGTATGAGCTCATATCCCTACAGACTGGTTATCCCCGCAATTGTTATTTCACTCATCGTATTATCCCTTAACCTCTTCGGTGACGGTCTTCGCGATGCTTTCGACCCCAAGCTTAACAAGTAAGAAAAGGAGAGTATGACATGGCTTTATTAGAAGTTAAAGATCTGCGTACCTCGTTTTTTACAGATGCAGGCGAGGTAAAGGCAGTAAACGGAGTATCCTTCGAGCTCGAAAGAGGTAAGGTGCTCGGCATCGTAGGTGAATCAGGCTCAGGTAAGTCTGTTACAGCCTACTCAATTATGCAGATTCTTGCAGGTACAGGCAAAATCGTGGGCGGCTCCATAAAGCTCAACGGTGAAGAGCTTGTAGGTGCAGGTGAAAAGGTTATGAAGAACGTAAGAGGTAACAAGGTTTCCATAATCTTCCAGGACCCCATGACATCTCTTAACCCCACATACACAATCGGTAAGCAGCTTATGGAAGCAATTATGCTTCATACCGACAGAAACAAGAAGCAGGCTTATGACCGTGCAGTGGAAATGCTTCGCCTCGTTAATGTTAACGAGCCCGAAAAGAGAATGAAGCAGTATCCCTTCGAATTCTCAGGCGGTATGCGTCAGAGAGTTATGATTGCTATGGCACTTGCCTGTGAGCCCGATATTCTTATTGCCGACGAGCCCACAACCGCTCTCGACGTTACAATCCAGGCTCAGATTCTTGAGCTTATGAGCACTCTTCAGAAGGAGCTCGGAATGGCTATCATAATGATTACCCACGACCTTGGTGTTGTAGCCCAGATGTGCGACGAGGTTATCGTTATGTACGCAGGCTCAATCTGTGAAAAGGGCACAGCAGATGAAATATTCTATGAGCCGAAGCACGAATATACAAAGGGTCTTATGCGCTCAATCCCTTCAACCACATCAGCAGGCACACGTCTTCAGCCCATCACAGGTACACCCATTGACCTTCTCAATATGCCCAAGGGCTGTCCCTTCGCACCCCGTTGCGACAATGCTATGAAGATTTGTCTTACCGAGCGTGCTCCCTCATGCACAATCTCCGATACTCACGATGCAGTATGCTGGATGAATATCAAGGAAGCAGCAGATAAGGGCGAAATCAATCTTGACGAAATGAATAAAGGGGGAGAAGAATAATGAGTGAAAACAAGCCCCTTCTTGAGGTAAAGGGCCTCAAGGAATATTTCAATATCAACGTAGGTATGCTTCGCACAAAGCCCCTCAAGGCAGTTGACGACGTATCCTTCTATATCAACAAGGGTGAAACCCTCGGTCTTGTTGGTGAGTCAGGCTGCGGTAAGACCACAGTCGGCAGAACACTTTTACATCTTTATAAGCCCACCGCAGGTGAAATCTGGTACGACGGCAAGCTTATAAAGAGCAAGGCTGACATCAAGGAGTTCCGCAAGAAGGCTACTATGGTTTTCCAGGACCCCTATTCATCCCTTAACCCCCGTATGACAGTTTCCGATATCATCGGTGAGCCTCTTGATATTCACAAGCTCTGTGCCAATAAAAAGGAAAGAGAAGAAAGAATTCTCGAGCTTATGAACCACGTTGGTCTGAACAGTGAGCACGCATCCCGTTATGCTCACGAGTTCTCAGGCGGTCAGCGTCAGCGAATCGGTATTGCCCGTTCACTTGCGGTTAATCCCGAATTCATCGTATGTGACGAGCCCGTTTCAGCTCTTGACGTTTCAATTCAGGCTCAGGTTATCAATATGTTTGACGAGCTTCAGCATAAGCACAATCTTACCTACCTTTTCATCGCTCACGACCTTCTTGATGTGCGCCATATCTCCGACAGAATCGCAGTTATGTACCTTGGTAAGATGGTAGAGCTTGCAGATGCAAATGAAATCTGCGAGAAGCCTCTTCACCCCTACTCAAAGGCTCTTATGTCAGCAGTTCCCATGCCCGACCCCAAAATTGCAAGGGCTAATCAGAGAATTGCTCTCCAGGGCGATATCCCCAGCCCCCTCAATGCTCCCTCAGGCTGTCCCTTCAGAACACGCTGTCAGTATGCTACCGACAAGTGTGCTGAATGTATGCCCGAGTTCAAGGAGGTTTCAAAGGGTCATTTCGTAGCTTGTCACCGCTATGCAGAAATCAATGATTAAGCATTGATTTCTGCAGGGAATAGAGAATAGGGAATAGAAATTGACAAATTTACTATCCCTGTGACACCTACCCTAATCGCTAATCCCTAATCCCTTTGCCCTCAGAAACATAGTCGTCTTGCTTCCCTTGGGGCGGTCGCAATACTCCTTGTTTCTTCAACTCATTCGTGTGCCTTCATCTGTCCCCGGCAGCGGCACACTCATTCGCCCTAATCCCTAATCCCTAATCCCTAATCCCTGTTATTTGTATGGTGCCGAACGGAGTGCAATACGTTCCGCATCATTTGCAAATATATATTTTTTCGAAAGGAAGAAAAAACAATGAAAAAGATTATTGCTCTTGCTCTTGCACTTGTAATGGTTCTCGCTCTTGCAGCTTGCGGCGGCAACGGTGACGACACAAAGACTCCTGTAAATTCTCTTGCAGTTTGTCTTTCCTCCGAACCCGACACACTTGACCCCGCTCTTAACTCTGCAGTTGACGGCGCTACAATGTGCGCACACCTCTTTGCAGGTCTTGCAAAGTGGACACAGGACGCAGAAGGCAAGCTTGTTATCGCAGCTGACTTAGTAACAGAGCTTGTTGAAGGCGTTGCTAATGAAGACGGCACAGTTACTTACACATACACACTTAAGGATGGTCTTAAGTGGTCCGACGGTAAGGATCTTACTGCTGCTGACTTCGTATTTGCATGGAACCGTGCAGCTTCTCCCGCTCTTTCCGCTGACTACAACTACATGTTCGACGTAGTTAAGGGTTACGCTGAAATGTGGGAAACAAACGATGCAGACGAATTCGTTAACCCCGATGCTAAGCTTGCTGTAGAAGCTACAGACGCTAAGACACTCGTTGTTACTCTTAACAACGCTGTTGCATACTGGAACGAGCTCCTTGCATTCCCCACCTACTTCCCCACACGTGAAGACGTTGTTTCCAACGAAAACTGGGCAACTGATCCCTCAACTTATGTTTGCAACGGTGCATACACAATCACAGCTTGGGAGCATGACTCTGTTATCACTCTTACAAAGAATGAAAACTATGTAAATGCTGCTGACGTTACAATGCCCGAGATCAAGTGCTACCTTTCCGACGATGCTAACAACATGCTCACAAACTTCAAGAATGGTGACTGGCAGCTTATCGATGACGTTCCCACAAACGAAATCGCTGCTCTTAAGGCTGACTATGCTAACGAATTCGTAATCGCAGGTCAGATCGGTACATACTACATTTCTTGGAACATCAACGAAGAAATCCTTCCCGAAGGCAACACCCTTACAGGTGCAGAAGCTGAAGCTGCAAAGTCTGAAATCAGAAACGCTATCAGCCTTCTCTTCGACAGAAACTACATCGTTGAATCCGTTGCACAGGGCGGCCAGGTTCCCGCTTCTGCTTTCGTTGCTATGGGTATGACAAATCCCGACGGTACAGAGTTCTACAAGACAGCTAACAGCACTGAAGATGCATTCGACGGCTACTATGACGTATCCAAGGAAGCTCTTACAGCTAACTACGATGCTGCTATCGCTACTCTTAAGAAGTACTATACATTCGACGAAGCTACAGGCAAGTTCACAAACTTCCCCAAGCTTACATACCTCTACAACACATCTGACAGCCACAAGGCTATCGGTGAATACCTTGCTGCTGCTCTCGATGCAGTAGGTATCACAATGACTCTTGAAAATCAGGAATGGGCTACATTCCTTAACACAAGAAAGGACGGCAACTTCTCAATCGCTCGTAACGGTTGGGTTGCTGACTACTCAGATCCCATCTGCTTCCTTGATATGTGGACAACAATTTCCGGTAATAACGATATCCAGTACGGTAAGGGCGCACACGCTGACCTTGCTATCTATGACCTCGACCTCACAGCTTACGGCTACGACGTAAAGGTTGAAGACGGCACATGGGCTCAGACATATGACGTTCTCATCGCTACAATCAAGAGCTGCACAGATAACGAAACTCGTTATGAACTTATGCACCTCGCTGAAGATATCCTTATGTCAACAGGTTGTATTGCTCCTCTCTACTTCTACACCGACCTTTACATGATCGATGACAGCGTAGAAGGCTTCTTCTCCAACCCCCTCGGCTACAAGTACTTTATGTATTGCACAGTTAAATAAGGTATTTATAGACTAACGTTCGCATAAGTCGAAAAAATATTTTTTGCTCCCTTTGAAGGCAACCCCTTCAAGGGGAGCTATTTTTTTTGTCTGCACACGCACGGGAGTGCGGATAAAAAGTTTTGGATAAGCTTTTTCAAAAGCTTACGGTGTCAAGAGGCGGAGCCTTTGCCGCACACCGCAGTGTGCGGAAGCTCTTATGCTTTTTTAGCGCAGGAAAGATTTTAAGAAAACCCTCGCCGGGGGTTTTCTTAAGTGCGAAGCACATAATGCTTGTTTTCCTCTCTTGCGGAAATCTTATTGCGGATATATAATAAATTAATCAAATACAAAGGAAATTATATGACCCGTATCAAAAAAATTCTCTCTGAAATCAAAATAAAAAACGTTCTTTTCTGCCTGCTTGGCGGTAGCATACTTGCACTGGGAATGTACAATATCCATTCCGTTTCTGCGGTGACCGAGGGCGGAACGCTGGGCCTTGCATTGCTTTTTGAAAATTGGTTCGGAATATCACCTGCAATAAGCGAGGCGGTGCTGAATATAATCTGCTATATCATCGGCATCCGTGTGCTTGGGAAAAAATTTATAGTATATTCCGCCGCATCAACTGCTGCGTTCAGCATTTCCTACCGAGTGCTTGAGTGCTTCCCGAGAGTGTACCCCGAAATCGGACAGTACCCATTGCTTGCCGCCGTGCTTGGTGCGGTGTTTGTTGGTGTGGGCGTGGGAATCTGCGTGCGTATGGGTGGAGCACCCTGCGGTGACGATGCCCTTGCTATGACCCTTTCAAGGGTGACGAAAATGAAAATCCAATGGATGTACCTCATAACGGACCTGAGCGTGCTTGCACTGTCCCTTACCTATATCGAGCCGCGAAGAATAATATATTCCCTTGTGACGGTTGTAATCTCGGGGCAGATAATCGGACGGATGCAGGGGCGAATGAGTGTGCCGCTGCCGGGGGCAGATGAAGGCACGCGAATGAGGTGAAGAAACAAGGAGAATTGGGAAGCGCTCCAAGCGAGCAATGCGACTATGTTTCTGAGGGAGAATGAGTGAGCCTTATGAAATAGTACTTGCATTTTCCTTTCTTTTGTTGTAGAATAATATCAATATTATGTTTATATCTCACTTTATATAAGGAGAATGAAAAAATGAAGCTTACAAAAAAGTTAATTTCATTACTTCTCGCTGTGGTTATGCTTATAACTGCAGTGCCCTTCGCATTTGCAACAGA
>JAZTWN010000084.1:0-9387 GCA_045635905.1 Acutalibacteraceae bacterium | reverse complement strand
ATACAAAACTGCGTTTTGATGATATGCAATCCCTGACGGAATTGATGATATACAATCCCTGACGGAATTGATGATATACAATCCCTGACGGAATTGATGATATACAAGGCTTCGCCTTGATTTTTTTTGTTTTTTATCTTTTTCTGTTTTTCACAAAAAAAGTTCTTGCAATTTGTTAATATGTATGTTAATATAAGTACGAAATATCAATGGCGACCGAGCGGAAAACACTCCGCTCGGTCTTTAGTTTGAGTTTTTCGGTGCTTTGTGCGAGGGAAAACGGTGCAGGCGGCAGTCCTTCGACTTCCGACCTCCGACCTCCCGTCCGTGCGCGTGCGACAACCTACAAAGGAGGAATTATTGTGGCAGAAAAGAAAAAGGGCGGCAACGTTGTGAATGCTGTCTGGGAGATTGCCGAGCCTCTGGCTAAGGAGCTTGGGCTTATTCTCTGGGACGTTAAGTTTCAGAAGGAGGGTGTGAACTGGTATCTCCGTATTATCATCGACAAGGTCGGCGGAGTCGGCATTGACGATTGTGTTGCTATGAACGATGCACTTGATGCTCCCCTTGATGAGGCAGACCCCATTGAGCAGAGCTACAACCTTCAGATTTCTTCACCCGGTATAGAAAGAGAGCTTATAAGGGATTTCCATTTTGCAAGCTATCTCGGTGAGGCCGTAATTGTTAAATTCCGTAGTGCCGTTGACGGTGTAAAGACCCACAAATGCGTGCTTCGTGATTATAAAGAGGGTGTTGTTACCCTTGAATTCGGTGAGGGTGACCTTCGCGAATTCGAAAAGGCCGCATTCTCAAGCGTGAAGCTTGACGATTTCGACGGCAAGTATGATATGTAAAAGATTTTACCTAATATATATGAAAGGATGATCGGAAAAAATGGCTAAGCTTACAAAGAGAGAAAAGGACAGACAGACCGCACTTCGTATTGCAATTGATCAGTTCATCAAGGAGGCAGGAATCGACGATAAGTACGTTCCTATGTTCCACGAGGAGGTTGCAAATGCTATTGCGGTTGCAGCAAGAAAGGAATGTGAGGTTAAGGACAAGGACGGCGTTGTTACCTGTGACATCGACCCCGAAACCTTCGCAATCAGCATTTCCTGGAACAAGCTTGTAGTTGAAGAGGTAGAAAATCCTTCAAGAGAAATTGAGCTTGCGCAGGCAAAGAAATATAAGAGAAGCGCAAAGCTCGGCGATACAGTTTCAATTCCCGTTGAGCTCGACTCACTCGGACGTGTTGCTGCACAGACTGTTAAGCACACAATCCGTCAGGGTGTAAGAAAGATAGAAAAGATTCAGGTAGCTGAGGTATTCAACGACAAAATCGGCGAGATGGTTTCCGCAGTTGTTGTTAAGAAGACACAGAGCGGCGACGTTATTGTAAAGAGCTACAATAAGGAGCTTCTTCTTCCCCTTAAGGAGCAGAACAAGGACGAAAAGCTTGAGGCAGGCGACACAATCAAGATTTACGTTAAGGACGTCCGCGAGGAGGAAAACGACATTAAGGTGCTTATCTCCCGTATTGACGATAACCTTGTTAAGCGTCTTTTCGAGGAAGAGGTTACCGAAATTCAGGATGGTCTTGTTGAAATCAGAGCTATCGCAAGAGAGGTTGGCTCAAGAACAAAGATTGCCGTATACTCTGCTGACGAAAACGTTGACCCCATCGGTGCTTGTATCGGTGTGCGCGGCGACAGAATCAACAGAATTATTTCCCAGCTTTCAGGTGAAAAAATCGACATCGTTAAATTCAGCGATGACCCCAAGGAATATATCAGCGCTTCCCTTGCTCCCGCAAAGATTCTCGGTGTTGAGATTCTTGACGGCGATATGCGCTCCTGCCGTGTAACAGTACCCGAGGATCAGCTTTCACTTGCTATCGGTAACAAGGGTCAGAATGCACGTCTTGCAGCAAGACTTACCAAGTGGAAGATTGACATCATCGCACTTGACGGTCAGTTTGAATCAATGATTCAGCTTTAAGAGGTGACTTAAGGTGCAGATTAAAAAGCAACCTATGAGAAAATGCACTGGCTGCAACGAAATGAAGGAAAAGCGTGAGCTTGTGCGTATAGTCAGAGATCCCGAGGGTAACGTAAGCGTTGACCTTACGGGAAAGAAATCGGGCAGAGGCGCATACATCTGTAAGGATAAGACCTGTCTTATGAAGGCTCAGAAGGCAAAGCGTCTTGAAAGAGCCTTTGAGTGTGCAATTGCCGACGATATCTATGAAAGACTTGAAAAGGAGATCTCCGAATGAGTGATGCTCTCAATCTTTTAGGTCTTGCAAGAAGAGCAGGCAAGCTTCAGATCGGTCACGATGCGGCGCTTTTATCGGTAAGAAAGGGTAATGCTGCTCTTGTTATTCTTACCTCGGACGCATCCCCCCGACACAAAAGGGAGCTTGAGGCTGCAGGCTTCACCAAAGCAGTTACCGTGCCTTACACAATGGCTGACGCAGGCGTTGCAACAGGCAAGAAAAGCTGCATTTACGCTTTAGAGGACGAGGGCTTTTCAAAGGCCTTTATAAACAAAATTTCGAAGGAGGGTATATAAGAATATGGCAAAATTCAAATTATCTGATCTTGCAAAGGATTTCGGTGTTAAAAACAACACACTTATTGATATTCTCAAGAATTTCAACGACACCCCCAAAAAAGCCAATTCAAATATTGAAGACGATGAGCTCGACTTTGTTTTCGAGCATTTCACAAAGACTCACGAGGTAAAGGGCTTTGACGAATATTTCGCAATGAAGAAGCCCGAGCCCAAGAAGGAGGCTCCCGCAAAGGCTGAGATGCCTGCCGCACAGGCAAAGCCTCAGGAAAAGAAGGATGCTCCTGCTGAGAAGAAGCCCGACGGCAAGGCTCCCTTCAACAAGAATGAAGGCAAGGGCAATAACAATAACAATAACAATAACAAAAATAACGAGGTCAAGAGAAATGAGGGCAGAAGACCCGAGGGTAACAAGCCCGAGGGCAACAAGAGCAATCAGCAGCCCAACCTCAACCCCTTCAAGAAGAAGGAAAACAAGAACAAGGACGACAGCTTCATTCAGTCAAGAACAAAGGGTGAGAAGAAGACAGTCAACACCCGTGCAGAAGAGGTTGACCTTGACAAGTACAATGAAAAGTATGACAGACTCTCTTCCGCTTCCATAAACGAAAGAGATACCGATACACGTAAGCAGAAGCTCAAGCAGAAGTCCCAGCAGTACAACAAGAAGCAGGGCACTCGCGCACACCGCAAGGAAACCGAGCAGGAGCGTCTTAAGAGAATTGCAGAGGAGCGCTCAAAGCGTACAATCGTTGTAACAATCGGTGAGGAAATCACCGTAGGCGAGCTTGCTTCTCAGCTTAAGCTTACTGCATCCGAGGTTATCAAGAAGCTGTTTATGTACGGCATTATGGCAGGCATCAACGAAACTATCGACTTTGATACTGCTGAAATCGTAGCAACAGAGCTTGGTGCCAAGGTTGAAAAGGAAGTAGTTGTAACAATTGAGGACAGAATCATCGACGCATCCGAGGACGACGACAGCCTTCTTCAGGAAAGAAGCCCCGTTGTTGTAGTTATGGGTCACGTTGACCACGGTAAGACCTCAATTCTTGACGCTATCAGAAACACACAGGTTACTGCCTCCGAATCCGGCGGTATCACACAGCACATCGGTGCTTACAGAGTAAATCTTGACGGCTCCGACAACACCTTCCTTGACACTCCCGGTCACGCAGCCTTCACAGAAATGCGTGCACGTGGTGCTAAGGCTACCGACATCGCAGTTCTTGTTGTTGCTGCCGACGACGGTATTATGCCTCAGACAATTGAAGCTATCAACCACGCAAAGGCTGCAGAGGTTTCAATTATCGTTGCTATCAACAAGATGGATAAGCCTGCCGCACAGCCCGACAAGGTGCTTCAGCAGCTTACTGAATACGGTCTTGTTCCCCAGGAATGGGGCGGTGAAACAATCTGCGTTCCCGTTTCCGCAAAAACTCATATGAATATCGACAAGCTTCTTGAGTCAATACTCCTTGTTGCTGAAATGAAGGAGCTTAAGGCTAACCCCAACAGAGCTGCTAAGGGTGTTGTTATCGAAGCACGTCTTGACAAGGGTAAGGGCCCCATCGCAACCTTACTTGTACAGAACGGTACACTCAACAACGGCGACATCGTTGTTGCAGGCACTGCAGTAGGACGTATACGCGTTATGACCGACTATAAGGGCAGACGCGTCAAGGAGGCAGGTCCCTCAGTTCCCGTTGAGGTTATGGGTCTTGCAGAGGTACCCAAGGCAGGCGATATGTTCGACGCAGTTTCCGACGAAAAGCTTGCCCGTGAGCTTGTTGAGCAGAGAAAGCAGAAGCTTAAGGATGAGCAGTTCAACGCATACAAGAAGGTTACACTTGACACCCTGTTCTCAACTCTTGAGGCAGGTGAGCTCAAGGACCTCAACATCATCGTCAAGGCTGACGTACAGGGCTCGGTTGAGGCTCTTAAGCAGAACCTTGAAAAGCTTTCCAACAACGAGGTACGCGTTAACGTTATCCACGGCGGCGTAGGTGCTATCTCCGAATCCGACGTTATGCTTGCAAATGCTTCGAACGCTATCATCGTGGGCTTCCACGTACGTCCCGACGCTACCGCTGCCGCACACGCAGAAAGAGATAAGGTTGAAATGCGTATGTACTCAATCATCTACGACTGCATCGAGGACGTTCAGGCTGCTATCAAGGGTATGCTTGCTCCCAAGTACCGTGACGTAGAGCTCGGCCGTGCAGAGGTAAGACGCGTATTCAAGCTTTCAAGCGCAGGTACAATCGCAGGCTCATACATTCTTAACGGTAAGGTATCACGTAACTGCAAGATCAGAGTTGTACGTGACGGTATCGTTATTGCCGACGATTCAATTGCTTCTCTTAAGCGTGAAAAGGATGACGCTAAGGAGGTTATGAGCGGCTACGAATGCGGTATCGGTCTTGAAAAGTACAACGACCTCAAGGAAGGCGACATCTTCGAGGCATATCTTGTAGAAGAATACCGTGACTAAGCAAAAGCCTTGCTTTTGCAGTGATATTTTTTGCTTTGCAAAAAGTGATATTGCTCCGCAGTGATATTGATGCTGTGCATCAGTGATATATTTCCCTGCGGGAAATGCTTCGGGACCTGCGGTCGGCATTTTAAATAGAGCGAAGCGGAGCAAGGCGAAAGCCTTCCGAAACTTTTGCGAAGCAAAAATATAACTCACTGAAGGTGAATATCACTGCCCGGAAGGGCAATATAACTCATTCCGGAGGAATGAATATAACATCATAATTCCCACGGGAAATTATGATATGAGAGGAGCGGTTAATATGGGTTACAGATCTGACCGTACTGCCGAGGATATAAAAAGAGAAATCACTGCTCTTGTGCGTGAGCTCAAGGACCCCAGAGTTTCCTCCGCTATGCTTACAGTTGTAAGAGTAGAGGTGGCTCACGACCTGTCATTTGCAAAGGCTTATATAAGCTCGCTGGGCGGCATCAAGGAGGCTCAGGAGGCCTGTAAGGCACTCAACGGCAACGCAAAGGGCTTCATCAGAAAGGAGCTCGGTGCACGTCTTTTCATAAGAAAGACTCCCGATATCCGCTTTGTTGCAGACGACTCAATTGAAAAGAGCATGGAGCTTTTCAGAAAGCTTAATTCTATAAAGGGCAAAGAGGAAGAATGACACTTACACGTATGGAGGCCTTCGGGCTTTTGGAAAAATCGGATAATATTCTTGTGCTTACTCACCGCAATCCCGACGGAGATGCGGTGGGCAGTGCCTTTGCGCTTTACAATATATTAAAGGAAATGGGCAAGACCGTGCGCGTTGAAATCGACACGGTTTCGAAAGCCCTTTCCCTTCCCGTGACTGAGGAGGCTTTTTCAGATTTTGAGCCTGATTTCATAGTTACGGTTGACGTGGCGGACAGCAAGCTTCTTACAAACGGGCACTTTGAAAAATATGCTCACAGGGTTGACCTTGCAATAGACCACCACGAGGCAAACAAGCCCTTCGCACAGAGGCTTCTGCTTGATTATAAGGCATCGGCAGCCTGCGAGGTTATTTTTGATATGCTGAGTGAGGCAGGTGCTGCAATTTCAAGGGAAGCTGCAACCGCGCTTTATCTCGGTATTTCTACGGATACGGGCTGCTTCCGTTATCCCAACTGCACCGCACGCACGCTTTATGCGGCTGCAAGGCTCGTTGAATGCGGCGCTCCCAACGGAGAGATAAACCGCATTGTGTTTGAAACCAAGAGCCGTCAGTACGTGCAGCTTGAGGCGCTTGCAATGAACTCAATGAAGACCTACTTTGACGGAAAATGCGCCGTTATTGTGATTACTCAGGATATGTTTGCAAAAACAGGCACCTCTGAGGCGGATGTGCACGCGATTGCGGCGCTTCCCCGACAGATCGAGGGTGTGCTTGCAGGCGTTGTTATCAGAGAAAAGACCGACGGTACCTATAAGGCATCCGTGCGCTCAAACGAGCCCGTCAGTGCTGCCGCAATATGCGAGGCGCTGGGCGGCGGCGGACACCGACTTGCCGCAGGCTGTGACCTTACGGGCACGCGTCAGCAGGTTGTGAACGCAATATTAAAGCAGGTTGAAGAGGCTTTGAAAGAGATATGAACGGATTCGTTGTGCTTGACAAGGGCGATGGAATGACCTCCTTCAAGGCATCCGCGACCCTTCGCAGAATTTTTTCAGAGAAAAAAACAGGACATACGGGCACGCTTGACCCTATGGCAACGGGGGTGCTTCCCGTGGCTTTGGGTAAGGCTACGCGCTTTATAGATTTTCTTCCCGATTCGGATAAGGGCTACGTGGCGCGCTTTCGCTTCGGCATTGTGACGGATACTCTTGATATCACGGGCACGGTGCTTCGCGAAACGGAGTGCGACGTGAAAAGAGAGGATATCCTTTCTGTGCTTGACCGCTTCAGAGGAAAAATTATGCAGACCCCTCCTATGTATTCGGCAATTTCAAAGGACGGCGTAAGGCTCTACGAGCTTGCACGCAAGGGCATTGAGATTGAGCGCGAGCAAAGAGAGGTAGAAATAAAAGCTCTTGAGCTTACCGCTTATGAAAATGACGGTGAGTTTGAAATAGACGTTGTGTGCTCAAAGGGTACGTATATACGCTCACTTATAGCGGATATGGGTGAGGCGCTGGGCTGCGGTGCGGTTATGACCGCCCTTCGCCGAACACTTGCAAACGGCTTTACCCTTGAGGATGCAAAGGCTGCCGAGCAGATAGAGGTGCTTCGCGAGAAGGCGGTGCTGGGCATCGACCATCCCTTTAAGTGCTTCCCTGCAGTTACAATTACGGAAAAGCAGGCGGTGCGATTCCGTAACGGCGGAGAGCTTTGGACCGACAGGCTTCATACGGAGATTTTCCCCTCCCTTTACAGGGTGTATGCTCCCGACGGAGTTTTTTTAGGACTTGGTGAAATAAAAGAAGAGGATAAATCCACGCTTTGGGCAAAAAGGGTAATAGGTAATGACTGATAAGAGCATAGCGACAAGTAAATATGCAATTGCTCTCGGCTTTTTCGACGGGCTTCACAAGGCACATATGAGGGTGCTTTCCGAGGCGGTTAAAAAGGCCTCCTCCGGCTTTACCCCTGCGGTGCTTCTTTTCGACGGACATCCGAGAAGCATTATCTCGGGTAAAAGGATTCCCTTTCTGCTTCAAAGCAGTATAAGGGACGAAAAGCTTCGTGAAATGGGGCTTCAGACCCTTTGTGTTTCCTTTTCGGAAATAAAGGATATGTCACCCGAGGAATTCGTTGAGGAAATTTTAGTAAAGCGCTTCTCGGCAGGCGCGGTTGTGTGCGGCTTCAATTATGCCTTCGGCAGGAATGCGGCGGGTAATCCCGAGCTTCTTAAAAAAATCTGTATGCAGCACGAAATTTCCGTAACCGTGGTTGAGGACGTGACCTGGAAGGGTGAGGACGTCAGCTCAACGAGAATCAGAAGAGCCGTCAGTGAGGGTAATATGGAGGACGTAACAGCGCTTTCGGGCTTCCCCTTTACCTTTGAATCGGAGATTTTTACAGGTGACAGACGCGGAAGGCTGCTCGGTACGCCTACCGTGAATCAGCTTATCCCCGAGGAGCTTGCCGTACCCCGCTTCGGTGTGTACGCCTCAAGGGTGTATGCCGAGGGTAAGGAGTATACGGGCGTTACGAATATCGGCTCGCGCCCCACCTTCGACGGTGAAAGCGTGAGAAGCGAAACCTATATCCTTGATTTCAGCGGTGACCTTTACGGCAAAAAAGTGAGGATTGAGCTTTATAGATTTATAAGGGACGAAAGGAAATTTCCCGACGGCGATGCCCTTAAGGCTCAGATTGCACTTGACGTGCAGTCGGTGGTTGAGTATTTTGAAAATGTGTCGGTATAAAAGCAAAAAAGTTGCGAAAATTTGAAAAAAAGTGTTGACAAATTGAAAAACATACTCTATAATAACATACGTTGTGCAGCCAACAGGCTGTGCGATGAAAATGGCGGGATAGCTCAGTTGGCTAGAGCATTCGGTTCATACCCGAAGTGTCGTTGGTTCAAATCCTACTCCCGCTACCAATATGGCCCGGTGGTCAAGCGGTCAAGACACCGCCCTTTCACGGCGGTAACACGGGTTCGATTCCCGTCCGGGTCACCAAAAATCCTGAATGCGAAAGCGTTCAGGATTTTTACTTTTTACCTCTTCACTATTCACTTTTCACTAAAAATGCATTCCGGATTTTTGGAAGGTAATAGGTAAAAGGTAAAAGTGAAAAGGTGAAGATTACAGAAGCTAATAAATGAGGGAAATATGAGATATGGGTAACAGTCCGTTAATAGATAAATCAAAGGCTTTTGCGCTTGAGATAATTAAGGTTTGTAATATAGTCAAGCAGACGAAAAAAGAATCTGTGCTCACAAATCAGCTTCTTCGTAGCGGTACATCAATCGGTGCGAATATCAGGGAGGCTTTTTTTGGTCACGGAAAAGCTGACTTTATTGCAAAGCTGCAGATAGCTCTTAAAGAATGTAGTGAGAGTGAATATTGGCTTGAACTTCTTATTGAAAGCGGATATTATGACGACAGAAGAATTCTTGATATGTGTATTGAAATAAAGAGAATGCTTATAGCTTCTGTTAACACTGCGAAGAATTCGGTGAACGATGGAAAAAATCAAAAAAATTCTTGACAATTTATTGTTGTTATGATAATATAACCGAGAAAAACACGGCCCGGTGGTCAAGCGGTCAAGACACCGCCCTTTCACGGCGGTAACACGGGTTCGATTCCCGTCCGGGTCACCAAAAATCCTGAATGCGAAAGCGTTCAGG
>JAZTWN010000083.1:0-3633 GCA_045635905.1 Acutalibacteraceae bacterium | reverse complement strand
GGTCCTGCAGGCGCTGACGGTGCTGTCGGTGCTACAGGTCCCACAGGTCCTGCGGGCGCTGACGGTGCAATCGGTGCTACGGGTCCCACAGGTCCTGCAGGCGCTGACGGTGCTGTCGGTGCTACGGGTCCCACAGGTCCTGCGGGCGCTGACGGTGCAGTGGGTGCTACAGGTCCCACAGGCCCTGCAGGCGCTGACGGTGCAATCGGTGCGACAGGTCCCACAGGTCCTGCAGGCGCTGACGGTGCTGTCGGTGCTACGGGTCCCACAGGTCCTGCAGGCGCTGACGGCGTCACACCTACCTTCACAATCGGCACGGTAACCACAGGCACTACGGCAGAGGTTACGCTCACGGGCACACCTCCCGATTACGTTCTGAACTTTGTGTTACCCACACCGTAAGCTAAACTGAATTAAAGTCAGGGTGAATTATGAATAAGCACAGAATCTGCGTATATGCTATTGCCAGAAACGAAGAAAAATTTGCCGCACGCTGGGCTCAGAGTATGAGCGAGGCTGACGAAATCGTAGTGCTTGATACGGGAAGCGATGACAGAACGGTCGATATATTAAGTGCCTTCCCGAAGGTCACCGTATATTCCCGTGCAATCTCGCCGTGGCGGTTTGATGCGGCAAGAAATTTAAGCCTGAGTCTTGTTCCCGAGGAAGCGGATTACTGTGTCTGCACAGACCTTGACGAGATTTTCGAAAAGGGGTGGAGGCAGGCTCTTGAAGAGGCACTTGCCTCCGACCCCGACCTTGTAAGCTATCGGTACACCTGGTCCTTCAACAGGGACAAAACTGAAAACACCGTTTTCAATATTGAAAAAACACACCGCCGTCACGGATTTATATGGACGCATCCCGTACACGAGGTGCTGACCTTCACGGAAAACGGCACTCCCTCAAGAGTATTTGCGAAAAACGTAAGGCTTTACCATTTCCCCGACAGTGAAAAGTCAAGGGAGCAGTACCTTCCCTTGCTTGAATTATCGGTAAGGGAGTGCCCCACGGATGACAGAAATATGCATTACCTCGGAAGAGAATATATGTTTCACCGCAGATATGAGGAAGCAATCGACACTCTTCAGAAGCACCTTTTGCTCGAGTCGGCAAGGTGGAGTGATGAGCGGTGCGCCTCAATGAGATATATCGCAAGGTGTCTTGCACACCTCAATAAGCCTTCCGAAGCCTTTTTATGGCTTCTTCGCGCCTGCATTGAAGCACCGCATCTGCGTGAGCCCCTGATTGAAGCGGCACAGCTTTTATATGAGCAGAAAAGCTGGCACGGTGTTATTTTCTTCTGCGAAAGGGCACTTGAAATAACAAGCCGTACGGAAACCTATATCACGGATGCCGCCTCGTGGGCAGAAAAGCCCTATGACCTGCTTTCAGTTGCATATTACTATGCAGGGGACGTAAAAAAAGCCGTCGGAAACGCCCGACAGGCTCTGTCATACGCTCCGGACAATGAGCGGATAAAGGGAAATCTTGCACTGCTCGAGGCAAAGCTTGCATAAAAAAGAGTCTTCCTGCGACCAACGTCGGGGAAGACTCTTATATTTTTTATTCTGTTGCGCCAACGGGTACTGCCTCGGCATTTTCTGCCGCTGCGGCTCGTCTTTCGCGGAGCTGTCGTTCAATTTCCTGCTTTCTTTCCTTGTTATCCTTAACAAAGCTTATGAAGAACAGGTAAAGCACTGAGCCTACTACGGGGCCCAACATAAACATAGGCCACTGCCACTTGAGGAATTTTGCGGACTGGGGCAGACCCTGCTCCTTGAGGCCTGAATCGTAGCCGAGGAACTTGAGAAGGAAGCCCTCGATAAGAGTGGAGGCACCGCTTGACATTTTTGTGGTAAAGTTCTGCATTGAGAAGGATACGCCCTCGGTACGAAGACCTGTTTTGAGCTCAACCTCGTCAATGGAGTCAGCAGTAAGTGAGCGGTGAGCAATATCCATCATCTGTCCGGGAAGATTTACAACTGCCATAAGAGCGGTCATAATAATGAACTTGGGGATAGTGTCAAAGCCTACGAAGAAGGCTGCAATACGGAGCACTGCCGCAAAAAGCTGAGATATAACAAGAATTCTCTTCATGCCGCCGATTTTCTTTGCAACTGTTGTGGCAAAGAACATAACGGGAGTGCCCAGCACACCGCTTGCGGCACCGTAAACAACCTCTGCGGTCTGACCGTTCATAGAGCCCAACTGAACGCAGTTTTCAAAGAAATAGGCGTTCTGCACCTTGGGAGAAAGTCCCTGTGAGAAGCGTGCAAGAGAAATAAAAATAAGAGTGGGATTGTGTCTTAAGACAAGAAGGGACTGAAGCACGGATTCACCCTTTTCGGGGGGCATTGCAACTCTTTCCTTCATTCTGTAGGCACTCATCGAAACAAGCTCTCCGCCGCAGCAGAATATAACGGCACAGATAAAGAAAACCTGAGCGTCGGAAAGACCTGCTGAATTAAGGGCACTTCTTATAATCTGGAATGCACCTACAACAACACCGCCGGCTCCCGCACCGATTGAAACCCACTGAGCAACTCTCGAGCGCTCGTCGGAATGGGGTGAGGAAAGAGGAATAAGTCCCCACAGTGCTACGTCCTGGAAGGAGTAGAAGAAATCGAAGATGAAGTAGGTTACAAGAAGATATGCCACCTGCATATTCTCGGAAAGGTTGAAATTGAAAAACATTGCAAGAGAAATAAATCCGAGAATAGGAGGAACAATAAGGTGATATGAACGAAGCTTCATATAGGGCTTGTGCTTTCTTCTGTCTACAACGGCACCTATAAGAGGGTCATTTATTGCATCCCACACGTGGCTCAGGGTAAATACAGAGCCTACCTTTACAGGATCCATATGAAGAAGATTTATACAGAAATAGCGAAGCCAGCCCGAAACGAAGCCGTAGGTCATATTCTGTCCTGCAAGACCTGCCGCATACGAAAACAGCTCAATATTGGGCACGTAGCTCTCGCCCTTGGGCTCCTTCGGAGCTCTGGAACATAAGCTCATAAGAATACTCCTTTTTTGTGTTAATAGTCCATTAACATTTTAGCACACAAGAGAGGGCAAGTAAATATAAATACATCACAAAAAATGAATGTAATTTTTTACAAAAAAAGCATCCTCATAACGAGGATGCCTTATGCTTATTTATACTGATAAACTCTTACGTAGTCGATGACGTAATTATAAGTCTTTGACTTATCAAGGCTGTCATCCTCGGCAACACCGTTTTCTCCGCCCATTTCATAGGAAAGAATAAGGTATTCGGGATTCTGTGAAACACCGCCGAAATCTGTTCTGTAGCTTTCAACGCCGTTGATATAGAAGATATATTCGTTCTCGTTCCACTCAAGACCGTAGGTATTGTATTCCTCATAGGGATTGCCCTTTATAAGGAATTTCTTTGCACCCATCTTCTGATGTGCGTCACCGTAGCCGTCGAAATGGAGGTTTGAGGTAACCGCATTCTTGATTGTATCGTCGATGCAGTCGCTTTCGAAGATGTCGATTTCAGTGCCGTCAACACCGTCGTTGCCAACCTCATAAACACCGTCGTTCATAAGCCAGAAGGCAGCCCACGCAGTAGGACAGTCGGGAAGAATACATCTTACCTCAAAG
>JAZTWN010000082.1:0-9687 GCA_045635905.1 Acutalibacteraceae bacterium | reverse complement strand
ACACAAGCAGTTCTCTGATCCTTTCACAATCGGAGAACTGCTTATAAATTTATAGTAATCAAAAAGTCATCGCCTTTTTTGAAAAAACAATCAATTCGTATTTACTGCGCTTTCTCGGTCCTTACATAATCTGTAGCCGTTCTGATGTAGTTTCTTTACACTTTCACATCGCAAATATGACCGTTCCTCATGCTATAAAACGAATTTGCAGGGGATAATAAACTAAATCATTCGAATTTACCCGATTTTCTTTGTTTCGGTGGGAATATAAATAGTTTTATTTATCGACTGAAAACTGTTTTTCCTTGATTAAAATTTAATGTGCCATTGGACTCACTCTCTCTGAATTTTTGCTTGTTCATTTGAAAAAATTTCAGTAAACCTTTGGTCTCACACCTTTTTTATAATTTAAGGGATACACTCCGACAACTGCTCTTAGCAAATATTAAAAAGGATGGTATTTTTTTATTTCGTCATTCTGAGCTGCAAGCTGTCGGTAAAGAAGATTTCACTTAAGAAACCGTTTTCATTGAGTTAAGCTTAATAGTACATCGGACTCACTCTCTCGTATTTTTTTGCAAAGCTCCGCCTGTTAAAAAATTGCAGAATTTTGTCTTTTTTAATTTCACTACTGTATCTGTTATTTTTTATCCACACGGAAATCGGTGTTTCTGAACTGTTTTTCAAGTTCTCGGATCAGTGGTACATCGGACTCACTCTCACTTTGATATTTCAGAAAACCTACTGTTCTCTGCACCCTCATAATAGCACAGGTCAATACATTCTGTCAACGGTTTTTGAACACATTTTAAATATTTGTACAAGTTTCACAAATGCAAAAATTGTGTCATAATTTTGTCATTTTTGATTTTCAAGCTCTTTGTGCAATTTGACGAAAAGATATCCCCTGCTCCGAGGAGCAGGGGATTAAAAGCATATTCAACCGGGACGCCGCGGGCGACGTAGCCTGCAGGTGACGCTCTCCGACCTTCGGCTTACGCCTTATACTCTCGTATAATGCTTCCGTCGAAATCCTTCCACAGGAAGGTATCGTTTTCATATATCATATATCCGTGATGGGAGTTTTCCTTGGGAATTGACACAGAGCCGGGATTCATATATGTATAGGCATCATACTCGGTGCACTTGGGCACATGGGTATGACCGCCAAGGAGGATGCTGCCTGCGGGCATAGGAGGGGGTGCGGTTTCCGAGAAATTATGTCCGTGGGTTGCAAAAACCGTTCTCTTGCCGCACTGGATTATGCAATAGTCGGCAAGCACGGGAAATTCAAGCACCATCTGGTCAACCTCCGTATCGCAGTTGCCCCTTACACATAAAAGCTTATCCTTGATTTCATTGAGGGCAGGGATAACCTTCTTGGGTGCATATTCCTCGGGAAGGTCGTTACGGGGACCGTGATAAAGAATATCACCTAAAATGAGAAGGCGGTCTGCTTTTTCAGCCTCAAATGCCTCAAGCATTTTTTTGCAGTAGAAATATGATCCGTGGATATCGGATGCAATCATAAGCTTCATAGAATTTTCTCCTTATTTAAAAATGAAATTTACCAATAAAATATAGATAACGGTGCCTGCACCTATGCTTAAAAGGGTGTTACGCCTCCATATATGTAAAAGCACTACAGCCGCAACACCGATAATTTCGGGGATGCCGTAAGGATATGCGGTGACGGATACTCCCTTGAGGCAGAAAACCACAAGCATACCCATAATTGCAAAGGGAAGCACCTTGCCAAGGTAGTTTATAAACGGCGGAGTTTTTCTTTTACCGCCGAAAATAAGAAAGGGAATGAAGCGCAGAAGCGCGGTAACTGCGGCACATATACCGATTAAAAGGGCTGAATGTAAATCAGGCATCCTTACACTCCCCCTTTCTGCGCCTTATAAGCCTCAGCACCGTAAGCGAAACGGTGATTAAAAGCATAGCAGGAATAAGAAAGCTGTCCGCACCGAAGGCAAGAAGACAGGCTACGGAGGACACAACACCGATTATAGCGGCGGCATGGTCCTTTGAGGACAGCCATTGCTCGACGAATACGGTAACGAAAAGGGCGGTGAGGGCAAAGTCAACACCCTTGGGGGCAAAATTAAAAACAGCACCTACGGCAGCACCGACAGTGGAGCCTGCCACCCAATAAAAATGATTGAGCACCGACACTAAAAAATGATATGAGCGGGAATTCTCCTCATCCTCGGTACACACAAGAGAATAGGTTTCATCCGTCAGTGAAAATATGAGATAGGGCTTTATTTTCCCCGAGTCCTTATATTTATCCACCATTGATATGCCGTAAAAAATATGCCGGGCATTTACAAGCACGGTAGTCACTGCCATTGTCACAAGTGAGGCACCGCCCGACAGAAGGTCTATTGCCACGTACTGCATTGAGCCTGCGTATATTAAAAGGCTCATAAAAAATGCCCACGGCACTCCGAAGCCCTTTGAATTGAGCACAAGACCGAAGCCGAAGCCCAGGACTATGTACCCCGAAAACACGGGAAATGTAGCTTTCAGTGCCCGTTTTATATCTTTTTTCGTAATTTTCATAATCAGTCGGGCAGTTTCCTTCCGCAGTTATTGCAGAAACGAAAGCTCCTTTCTACAGCATTTCCGCAGTAAGGGCAAAAAGCGTTACCGTCAGAGGCTGAGTCGGAATTAAAAGCATTTTCCTCATAAAATTCTTTATTGCCGAATCTTTCATTCCAGGGGTCGGGTTCTTCCGTCTCATCAACAATATCAAATTCCGAACGGCGTTTTTTTGAAAATGCGTTTCTGAAGCTTCTTACGGCATTGAGAATACCTATACCCACAAAAAGAAGTCCGAAAAGTCCGAACATCCCGCCTCCGCTCGACAGCACGGAAAATGTCCAGAACAGACCGAACAATGCGGCAACTATTCCCATAACACCGCCCATAAAAGACGGCTCTCTTCCCATTTTTATGCTTTTCACAATATCACCTGTTTGATATGTTTTTTACCATTGTAGCACAAACGCGGTGCTTATTCAACAGCACATTTCCGTATTTTCTGCTTGCAGCGGCTTTTTGTTTTTATTGATTTTTATGCTGTCTCATTATATAATAAAAGAAACAGAAAAACTCTGTAGCACAGGAGGATAAAATTATGTCGGTATTTTTTTCTCAGGTTATTGCATTTTTTACATCAATTGTACTTGTAATCACAGGTTTTCTTGGAATCAATGTTGATATGTCCCACAAAAAAGCGGAAAATTTCAAAGTTACCACATATGTAAGAGGAGATTATATTCAGTCCCCCGACAGCCTTTATGCCGAGGATTTTGATATTGTGACAGATGTAATTCTTTTTGAATGCGCTTCATTTACCTCGGAGGGTGAAGTGGTTTACGATGAGGCAAAGCTTGAAAACGCACTTAATAATCTCCGCGGTGCAATAGGCACAAGAGATGTCAACATCACCCTCAATCTTCTCGGCCCCGGAGGAATTACGGATTCCGATATTTGGGAAGAACAGATGGAAGCACAAAGCGATGAGCATAACAAGGCTTTCACAAGCGGTGTACTGGAAGACAACATTATTGAAGTTCTTGACAAATACGGCTTTGACGGTGTTCACTTTGATTATGAATATCCCCTTTCAGGCAAGGCCTGGAGATATTTTAATAAATTTCTGGTTTCCCTTAATAAAAAACTGGGGGATTACACTCTCGGAGTTGCAGGAAACGACTGGAATATAAAATTTTCGACTGCAGCAATTGCTGCTATAGACACCTTCGAAATTATGGCTTACGATATGATTGATGCCGAAGGCAGACACGCAACTTATGAAGATACCGTAAAGGCGGTACAGAAGGTAGGTATTTACGGTATGCCTCTCAGCAAGGTAAATGTGGGGCTTGCTTTCTATTCAAGACCTACGGATATGTCTGCTTATTGGTACGGCTATAACGGATGCTATGAGGGTATAGATGAAAACGGATGGTATCATTGCGAGAATACCGATAAGAATTTCTGGTTCAACACCACCGATGTAATAGAAATGAAAACGGAATATGCCGTAAATCACGGTTTCGGCGGTATTATGATATGGCATTATAACTGCGATTTACCCTCAAGCCACGAGGACTCGCTCCTGCGTGCTGTCTCAAAAGCCATTGAGAAAAATTATTGACAGTCCCTGCTTTCCCGGCTATAAAATAAACGGACTATAAACCTTTTTTTAACATATCGTAAAAATTTCACATTTTGCTTGATTTACAGTATCAATTTATGTGATAATAATTTCATCAATGAAAAAAAGGAATGATACGATGGCTAAAATTATATCCTTTCCCCTGTCGCTTATTTTTGCGTTTCTTTCATTTTTCGGAGTTTATCTGCCGAAGGCAGAGGTAAGCATTGACAAGAATCTCTGGCAGTCGTCACACCCGTATATCTTTGTTCACGGGCTTTCAGGCTGGGGGCAGTATGATGCACAGTATAAGCTTATGCCCTATTGGGGTATGTTCGGCGGTGACCTTATGAAAAAGCTGAACAGAAGCGGCTTTGAATGCTATGCCGCATCCGTTGCACCCTCTTCAAGCGCCTGGGACAGAGCCTGTGAATTATATGCCCAGCTTACAGGCACAGTTACGGATTACGGCAAGGCTCACAGCGAAAAGCACAACCACGAAAGATTCGGAAAGGACTTTACAGGTAAGGCTCTGATTGATGAATTTGATGCAGAGCACAAGATTAACCTTCTCGGTCATTCCTTCGGCGGTGCCACCATAAGAGTGTTTGCAACTCTTATGGCAAAGGGTGATGAGGATGAAATAAATGCTACCCCCGAGGATGAAATATCTCCTCTTTTCACCGGTGGCAAGGCAGATTTCATTCATTCTCTTACCACTCTTGCTGCGCCCTCAAACGGAACAACCGCATACTCTGCTCCCTCGCAGGATACTGACTCTGCCGCATACGATATGTATATTGACAATGCAATGGCACTCAACGAAAAAATGGTAACCGATGAAAACACCTATTACTTTGCTATTCCCTGCTCCGCAACAACAAAGCAGGCAGACGGCACATATAAGGCTGACAGCAAATATATGGAAGCAATGTTTACAAGCAGCGCAGATGAAATCGGAAAATACACAGGTGTTACTGAGGGCGGCTTTGTCTTCGGTGAGGAATGGCTTGAAAATGACGGTCTTGTAAATACCGTTTCCGCGATGGCTCCGACCAGTGCTCCCTCCACACAGTATACCGAAGGAAATGTTTTACCCGGAATATGGAATGTAATGCCGGTATACAGGGGTGATCATATGTCGCTTCAGGGCGGTATGATGAAAACAAATGTTGAGGTATATGAGCTTTATCTCACGCATCTTAATATGATAAACGAATTAGCCTGACAGACAGCTTCCGCAGTCGATTTTTATCGACTGCGGTTATTTTTTGTTATTTTTAAAATACATCTTGTTTAATTCTGCCGGTTATGTATAATTAATGTATACTACCGAAAGCGAGGTACAATTATGGACAAAACACAGGCAAGCCTCAGAGCAAAAGAGCTTGTTGCAAAAATGACTGTTGAAGAAAAGATTTCACAGCTTCTTTACAATGCTCCTGCAATAGAGCGTCTTGGTATAAAGGAATACAATTGGTGGAATGAAGCGGCTCACGGTGTAGCCCGTGCAGGCACTGCAACGGTGTTCCCCCACGCAATTGCTATGGCTGCAACCTTCAATCCCGAAACAGTAAGAAAAATCGGTGACGTAATCTCCACGGAAGCCCGCGCAAAATACAACAAGAGCATTGAATTCGGTGACTACGATATATTCAAGGGGCTTACCTACTGGACTCCCAATATCAATATTTTCCGTGACCCCCGTTGGGGCAGAGGACAGGAAACCTACGGTGAGGACCCCTTCCTTACCGCAACACTCGGATCTTCTCTTATCAAGGGCATACAGGGTGAGGGTGAATTCCTCAAGGCATCTGCCTGCTCAAAGCACTATGCAGGTCACTCCGGTCCCGAGGGTATGCGTCACGGCTTTGATGCAATAATTTCACTTAAGGATCTTCACGAAACCTACCTTCCTGCCTTTGAGCATACCGTTAAAAACGGCGTTACGGGCGTTATGGGTGCATATAACAGAACAAACGGTGAGGCCTGCTGCGCTCACTCCTACCTTTTAAGCAAGGTGCTCCGTAAGGACTGGAGCTTTGACGGCTATGTCGTTTCCGACTGCTGGGCTATTGCGGACATCTGCGGTGACCACCACATCGTTGAAACAAAGGCAGAGGCTGCCGCACTTGCACTTAAGAACACCTGCGACCTTAACTGCGGCGAAACCTACACCGCGCTTATCGACGCATACGAGCAGGACCTTGTAACCGAAGAGGAAATCACAGAGTGCTGCGAAAGACTTTACACAATCCGTCACCTTTTAGGTGAATTTGAAGAGGTACGCCCCTACAGCGACATCCCCTTCACAATGGTTGACTGCAAGGCTCACAAGGAATTCAATCTTAAGGCAGCAGAGGAATGTGTCGTTATGATGAAAAACGACAGCTTCCTTCCCATTGATAAAAACACAACAAAGAGAATTGCCGTTATCGGCCCCAACTCTCTTTCAACCACCGCCCTTGAGGGTAACTATTTCGGACACGCATCCGAATACGTAACCGTGGCAGACGGCATAAGACGCGCCTTTACTGAAGCAGATATCGCAGTTGTCAAGGGCTCAAACTACTACTTTGAAAAGACTCTTTACCACGACGGACACGGATATCTTCTTTCCGACGGACTTGCAGCGGCAAGCACTGCGGATATCACTGTTCTTGTACTCGGTCTTGACTGCTCCGTCGAGGGTGAGGAAATGTCAAACTTCAGCGACGATTTCTTTATGAAGGGCGACAGAAGATACGTAAACCTTCCCAAGACACAGATAAAGCTTGCAGAGGCAGTATGCGACGTATGCGAAAACGTTGTTGTGGTTATTCTCTGCGGCAGCGCAGTTGACCTTGGAAAGAAGGTAAACGAAAAGGCAAAGGCTGTTCTTCACGCCTGGTATCCCGGTGCACAGGGCGGTATGGCAGTTGCTAACATCCTTTCGGGTAAGGCGTCCCCCTCGGGCAGACTCCCCGTTACAGTATTCACAAACGAGCACGAGATTCCTGCATTCGAGAATTACTCAATGAAGGGCAGAACCTACCGCTTCATTGAGGGCGAGCCTCTTTATCCCTTCGGCTTCGGTCTTTCCTATGCAAAATTCGCATATAACAATTTCAAGGTGATTGAAAACGGTGAGAACGAAATCAAGGTATCGGTCGAAATCACAAATGAAAGCAGCATAAAGGCAGAGGAAAGAGCACAGGTTTACGCTTCCTTTACAGATTCAAGAACAACCACTCCCCATTTCCAGCTTTGTGCTATAAATGCACTTACCCTTGAAGCAGGAGAAACAAAAACGGCAGAGCTTACAATTGATAAATACTGGCTTTGTGCAGTGCTTGAGGACGGCGCTCGTGTGCCTGCTGACGGAAAAATCACTCTTTACTGCGGCGGACATCAGCCCGACGGAAGAAGTAACCTCCTTGCAGGCTACGAATGTGAAAAAATTGAATTATAATTGCGGTGCAGAGCCTCGGCTCTGCACTTTTTTCATATACCCCCCTCAGACACGGACACACCCCTGCATGAATCCCTAATCCCTAATCCCTATTCCCTAAAAATATGATTTACTTTTCCGACTGCTTATGTTATATTTATATTAACTGTAAAGAAACGGAGCTGATAATTTTGGCAAAAGAAAAAAAACCAAAGGAAATCAACACGCATCCTAACCGCATAGGCATCAAGGAAGCGGCAGGCTATACAATTGCCGAGGCAGGCAATATGTTTAACCTTACGTATATTTCGGGATATCTGAAGCTCTTTATGACAGACGTTCTGAAAATTCCTGCAGCGTGGGCAGGCATTATGCTTATTGTCACCCGTCTTTGGGACTGTATAAACGACCCCATCTGGGGCGCTATGGTAGCAAAGAAGGCTCCCACAAAGGACGGCAAATTCCGCCCCTACCTCAAGTGGGTTGCAATCCCCTTGGGTATTTCAACGGTGCTTTGCTTCCTCCCCTATAATCTTCTTACACAGAACACAACAATACTTTTCATAATTGCCCTTATTGCATACACCTTCTACGGAATGATGTATACGGGTATGAACATTCCATTCGGCTCATTAGCATCCGTTATCACCGATGACCCCAAGGGCAGAACACTTCTTTCAACCTTCCGTTCAATAGGCTCCGGCATCGGCGGTGCCGTGGTATCTCTTCTTGCTCCTATGCTTATATATTCGGCAAGGCTTGACAGTAACGGCAACCCCCTGCTTGACGTTACAGGTAAGGTGCTCAAGGACGCAGACGGCAATAAGATGTTCATCTTCGGTCTTATTATGGGTATTCTTTCAATCATCTTCTATCTTTGGGGCTACAAGACCACCAAGGAAAGAGTTCCCTCCGAGCCCGAGCCCAAGGTTGATTTCAAGGCAACCTACGTGGGACTTTTCAAATCCCGTCCCTTTATCACGGTAGCGCTCGCAGGTGTTTTAATCAGCGGACAGCTTCAGTTCAACTCCTTCAACGCATACCTTTACAAGAACTATTTTCTTGACACAAGCCTCGGAACGCTTGGCACTATCTGCAATTACCTGCCTATGGTAATTTTCGTGCTCTTCACTCCCCGACTTGTTGAGAAATTCGGCAAAAAGGAGCTTTGCGGTAACCTTTCCGTGCTTTCAGCCTTTGCATCAGTTCTTGTTGCAGTGCTTGCAAACAATCAGAAATTCTTATGGTGGATTGACCCTGTAAACGGCAGACTCCCTGCGTGGATATTTATGGTTGGTCTTCTTATCATCGGCTTCGGCTATACCTTCGTAAGCCTTACCTGCTGGGCAGTTGTAATGGACGTTATCGACTACCAGGAATACAAGACGGGCATCCGTAACGAAAGTGCGGTTTACGCAGTATATACCTTCGCAAGAAAGCTCGGTCAGACAATTGCAGACGGCAGCGGTCTTTTCCTTTTACAGTGGGCAAAGTATGACGGCAATATGTCGGGCTTCATCGACGGCACAAGCCAGAAGATTATGTTCATCTGCACAGTTATCCCTGCAGTTGTTTACACAGGTGTATGGCTTCTTATGAAATTCGGTTATCCTCTCGACAGAGAAAACCTCAAGCCTGTTTACTCATTCATCAGGCAGAAGCGTGAAAATGAAAGCGGACTTTCCCAGGAAAGCCCCCTCGTATAAAGTAATATCAGGAAGGAGAAATTATTATGGGTCTTATTAAAGCAGGAATCGGAGCACTCGGCGGTGTTTTAGCCGATCAGTGGAAGGAATTTTTCACCTGCGATTCCATCAGTGAAGACGTACTTATAGTTAAAGGACAGAAGAACGTTTCAGGACGCTCCTCCAACACAAAGGGCAGTGATAACGTTATCACATCAGGCTCAGGCATCGTTGTTGCCGACGGTCAGTGTATGATCATCGTTGAGCAGGGCAAGGTAGTCGAGGTCTGCGCAGAGCCCGGACAGTTTACCTACGATGCTTCAACCGAGCCTTCAATCTTCTCGGGCAGCTTCGGTGAAAGCCTTAAGGAAACCTTCAAGACAGTAGGTAAGCGATTC
>JAZTWN010000081.1:0-9479 GCA_045635905.1 Acutalibacteraceae bacterium | reverse complement strand
TCGGTAAACAGCTTTGCACTGGGAAGACCGCGGTGTCCGGAAAGAACACAATGCGTTCCCGTGCCGCCAACAGGAAGAGAGGAGCCGTCAAGATGACCTACAGCAACCTGCAGAACAGAGTCCGAGGTGCCGTGATAAATGGGTAATGAGCACTTAATTTTCTCAATTTCAATATATCCCATAACGCCGTTTCCGGCAACGTTGAGCATATTGTTATACGTCTTCCTCTGGTCATCATTAAGCACCCACAGGCTTGTGCGTCCTACAAAAAGCTCATTGTAATTTTTTGCGTACTTAAGAATACGGTCGTATTCCTCAGTATCAATTTCTGCAACCATTTCCGAATAGCTTGCAATAGCACGGGACTGAGTAAATGAGTTCCAGTAATTACTGAAGCTCGGATACAGCAGTAAGGACAAGCCTATAATAAAAATCAGAAGCATTGCAATTGTGGAGGTTTTCTTCTTCATACAGGGTTCTCCTTGCTGATGTATCCGGGGAGAAGGGAAATTCCCTTCCCCCGGAAAAAATTAACTAACGAATATCAGTTAACCTTAATTGATACGTATCAATCAGGAGTTAACAGTACCTACTCTCTTCTTTGTGATGAGAACGATAGCTGCACCTACTACAAGGAGAGCACCTACGAGATAGAAGATTGTTGTACCGATACCACCGGTTTCGGGAAGAACAATACCTTTTTCGTTGATAACGTCAGTGCCAATATTACCGCTAATCTTGTCCATTGTGAATTCGATTTCACCTGTTACAATGTTACCTGTAAGATCTGTAAGAACATCTGTACGGGGCTGAGTTGTCCAAAGAACATCGTGAGTAGCTGTTACTGTGAAGTAAACGGGATCGATAGCATTGTAGCCTTCGGGAGCTTCTGTTTCGGTAAGTCTGTAGTAACCGTCATCAAGACCTCTGAATGTGAAGGTTGTTTCGGGAGTTGTCTCTACAGTTGAAAGAGCAACCCAGTTGCCGCTGATGCCGCCATTGTCGAATGCACCTGTTTTGTCAGCTACAAACTTTTCAAGTGTGAATGTAGCGCCGGCAAGGGGCTTGAAATCTCCGTCCTTCTTGTTTACAGTTACCTTGTAAGTGAAAACGATAACTGCGTCTTCTTCGGATTTACCTCTCTGCTCGTCATCGGGGCTGTTGGAGAATTCAGCATAAGCCTTGTTCACATTACCCTGGTTACCGAGGAAGCAGTCTTCGTTAAGTCTTGACTTGTATGTAACTGTGATTTTGGAGCCTGCCTCAACAGCTGCAATTGCCTTAGTATCAGCAAAAACAACGTCAAAGGTGTGACCGTCATCAGGATCTGTGTCTACTGTGTAGCCGCTTGTGATGGGTTTGCCGTCAACGTAAACCTTTACGGAATCGGGCTGGAAGGTAAGTCCTATCTCTTCTGTATCGTGAAGAGCAAGATAGAACTCATCGTATTCTTCGTAGTTTTCTGCGATTGTAGTTTCAAGCTTGAAATCGATGAGATCGCCGATGTCGTGGTCAGCGGAGTCATGCCATTCAATATCAACCTCTGTGTCGTTGGAGTCGTTGTTGTCGTCAACCTTCTTTTCGAAAGTTGTTTCGCCATCCTTAGGATCAGCCTCAGCATTACCTACAACCTTAAGGATGAAAGCTGTGTAGCCTTCAGTACCGGGCTGTGTATTATCTACATCCTTAATGAGGTAGTAACCGGCAGGAAGATTGCTGATAACATAATTCTTGTTAGCTTCACTGTAAACAGCCTTGGTAACTGTGCCGGTGAGATACTCAGCTACTTCGTCAGCAAAAGCGTCAGCATCAGCTACGGTTTTGATGGTATCTGCCTTATCCTGAGCATTACCCATAGCAACCTGGCCGTCAGTAGTAACACCTGAGCCCCACTTGATTGATGAGAGAACAAGTTCACCATTTTCATTTGTGGAAATGTCACCGATGAAGATCTGATATGCTTCATAGGAATGATTGTTGGTTTCCTTGTTGATGGTGATGGTGTAGGTGGCGGTGTCTGCTGCAAATGCAGGAAGTGCGAGTGCGAAAATCATTGCAATAGCAAGAATCGCGGTTGTGATTGTTCTGAATTTCTTCATTTTCTTTTTTCCTTTCTGAAAAATTATTTTTTCTTTTTTTGATTGCACATCAAGAAGATGTAATTTCCTCCTGTCTGTGCATCTTTACTTTTTGCACGTCAGGAGAATAATCGTTCCTCCTTTCTGTGCAGTTTTTTATACAAAAGAAGTGCGAATGCTGTCGCCATC
The DNA here is from genome assembly GCA_045635905.1 of Acutalibacteraceae bacterium. Lineage (GTDB taxonomy): Bacteria > Bacillota > Clostridia > Oscillospirales > Acutalibacteraceae > RUG806. The sequence goes on along the minus strand of JAZTWN010000081.1, from coordinate 7,212 downwards.
AACAGCAGACCTCCTAATGTAAAGGGTAAGGTACCGACCGAGCCGGTTGCGGGAAGAGTATAAGTCTGAGCGTTATATATGGGGAAGAAAATACCCGAGTTATCATATATAACCGACTCCTCCGAGAAAGAAGGAAGCATTTCCTCAAAATCAGGATACTGCATTATGATTACCGAGCCTGAGCCCGAATCAACCTTGAAAATAATGGGAGCTGACAATTGAGTATATCCTGTGGGAGATACCGTTTCAATAAGATAGTAAATGCCGTCGTCAAGGTCAATTTCAAATTCGCCTGTAGCCGAGCCCATAAGGCTTTCACTTATCCAGCTGTCAATATAGTCGCCGGTATATACCGTACCGGGAATGGGCTCTCCGCCGTCTACCCAACGGTAAAGGCTGAACTGAGCGCCGGGAAGCACGGGTAAGGTGCCGTCCTCATTCTCATAGGTGCTGTATTTTATAAATCTGATTGAAAGTGAATTTTCTCGGGGAGTATTCATAATTTCATAGTGAAGCTCGCCCGGATCAATTGTTGTTTCACTGAGCTTATAAACAGTAAAGCTTTCAGCGGAATCCGCAGACGTAGCCGTTGTACCGTAGCCTGAAGAGTTCAGACCCGTAAAATATCTCTTTGTACTGGAGTAGTTTGACGTCGTGCCGTAAAGAGCACCGGAGGAATATGTAAAATTGCAGCTTGTGCTCGTTGCGGTATTAAACGTATATCTGCCGCTGGAGGATTTTACGTTAAGGTATCTTCCGTTGGAGTTAACAAGCTTTCTGTTGTTATACGTCCATAAAACAGAGCTGTCGGGATCTGTTCCGTTAATAAGGGCACCCGTAACGTTCAGCCAGCTGAGCGTATCTCCGCTTGCTTTTGTTGCAAGTGCGCCCTCAGCGGCAACAAACATATACTGCTCGCCTGCAGTAAGGGAGTCGACCTGCACCCACGCTCTTGTACGGGGGGTGTACGTGCCCACGTAAACCTCTGAATAATAGCCGCTTACTCTGTCTTCGCTTACGGTATATTCAACGTCCTGACCGTCCTGTGTTTTAGCGGGAAGATTTTCCCAGAGATAAAACCACTGATTGTCTGCCGAGAGTATTGCGGGACTTCCGTATTCCTCACCGTTTGCCATAAGCCTTACGGTAATGCTGTCATAGCCTGCAACACCGTCTGACCATCTTTTTACAACGGAAACCGACGTTTCGGGAATTCTGGTGTTTTCAATCTCCCATACACCGTCTTCGTTAAGATAACCGCTGCTTGTGCACATATAGCCCTCGGGGATTTCCACCTCGCGTGCAGTGTAGACGTAATCGTTGCCGTCAGCATCCTTTTCGGGAAGCTCCTGCCACATATATGCCCAATCGCCGTCAGCATCGAGAGTAACCGTTTCACCGTAAGGTACACCGTTCTGATAAAGCTGAACGGTAATGCTTTCGGGTCTGTCTGCAGCCTCGTCGCCGACCCACTTTTTCTGAACGGCAAAGCCGGTTGCAGTATTTGTTATAGTAAAGCTTAAGGAATCCTTTTTTACTGATGAGGTATATCCGGGAACGTTCACCTCGGAAATTGTGTATGTATGATTTGCAGGAAGGTCGTCAACGTAGTAAACGGGCCATTCCTCTACACCGTTTTCGTTAATAACGGGATAGATTCTTACGGGGTCACCGTATGCCTTTCCGTCCTGATATACCTGAACCTCAATATAATCGGGGCGCATGGTGGTAACAGTATCAACCCAGCGCTTTGTGATTTTAATTGCGGTTTTTTCTTCGTCACCACCGACGATGATGATACCGTTACAACCAAGACCGCCACCGAGGTAGCCTACGTTATCCGTAATATAAACGGTTGCGAGAGTTTTTGCCGTAACAATAGCCGAGCTTGAATCGGTAAGACTGTTTTTATAATAATAGCTTGATTTTGTCCAGTTATATCTGCCGCCGCCGAGAACAGTATCTCCGATACTGGATGAGCCGGAATAAATATAAAGCTGATCGTTATTGGGAGCGGTATTTCCGTAAATTGCAGTACCGTCGCCGAGAGTTATCTCTGCTCCGACCGTGGTATTTGATGTTGAGCAGCTGGCAAGACCACCGCCGTTTGACTCTGCCGTATTATCAGTTACGATAACTCGGTGAATTATGCATCGGCCTGCAACGCCGGAGCTGTTTCCTCGTGAGTCCCACTGACGGGCATCGATATAAATACCGCCGCCGCTGTAAACCTTTCCGGCGGTACCGGCATTTACGTAATAGTCGGAGTCCTGATACTCGTTACCCTTAGCAGTATTGCTTGTGATGTAGCCTGCAGAAATTGTAGCCTCACAGCCTGCGGTAACGTTAAGACCTCCGCCCGTTGATTCGGCATAGTTGCCGGTTAAGGTACCGCCCGTCATTGTGAAGAAGGTAACGTATTCACTTATTGCCGAGCCGTTGTTTCTGTTAAGCCAGCCGAGAGAAATACCGCCACCCTCACGGGAGGATTTATTGTTTGAAATGGTACCGCCCGAGAGATACATGCTTGCATAATGATCAACATAAACACCGCCGCCTGCATTCTTGTGGTAATTTTCCATACGGTTTTTATAGGAAACGATATCTCTTGCATAGTTATTGTCAATAACGCCGCCCGACATATAGAAGGTACCGCCATCGACGTAAACACCGCCGCCGCACTGTGCTTCACAATTGCGGATTGTGCCGCCGGTCATTATGAGTGTGCCTGCAGAGTTGACGGCACCGCCCATTCCTATATAACCTGATTCAACCAGCTTGTTGCTTGACATATTGGGCTGATTGGAGTTATTTTCAAGAATTGCACCGCTGTTGATGTTTGCAGTAGCCCCGCTTTCAACTCGAAGGATGGGCCCCTTTGCATAACCCGTTGCATAGGTGCTGTTTGTAGCAATATTGCTTGATGAAGGATTCTGCGCACCACCGTTGATTGTTATATTCTTAAGTGTAAGCTCTCCGCCGGCAGCAACCTTTATCATAGCGTCACTGAAGGAGGAATAGCGCTGAATCTTCTGACCTGAGCCGAGGCTCCAGGTTTCTTTTCCGCTGATTGTAACGGTACCTGAAATATAAATCGTGCCGTTGTCCGCAAGAAGCTCAAGAGCCTTTGCAAAGGTTTTTACGGCAGCATTTGCAGAATTTCCCGCATTGGAATCATTGCCGCTTGCACCGTTGAGATAAACGGTAGACAGGCTACCGCTTCTTGTAACGGCATAAACGGAAAAATGTACCGTTTCGAAGCTTATTACATCCTCATTCTGAAGGACGTTCATGCTTTCGGGCTCACCGTCATCGGGAACGTAATAAACGGAAAGCCGGTTATCATCCGCTTCGTCCCATGAGGGCGGTGCTATGGTGACAACAAACTTGTCACCGTTATCTGTTTCGCTGAAAACGTTTCCGCTTTCGTCGGTTATTGTAATATCGTATGCAACAACAAGAGCCTGTCCCTCAACAAAATTACTGTCAAGCACCACAGGATGTGCCTTTGCTGCAGCATTTACGGGAAGCATTCCCGAAATTGTTATAACCGTTTCATCATCAGAGAGAGTTATATGGCTTTCATCCGTAAAAATTTCAGCCGTAATGCTCTGCTGCTCAAGAATTACCTGTCTGTTGCCTCTGATTTCAGGATGAGTTATAAAACCGAGAATTGTAATACCGTCAAGAGTGTAGGAAACACTTGCAACGCTTCCGTTTACGTCACCCTCAATTACGGTAAACTCATCTCTCAATTCATTTACCTGTTCAATAATACCTGTTCTGTCAATTCTGCCGTCATTATCCGTATCAAGGAAAATAATGTCACCGGGAAGCGGAGTATGCTCACCGAAGGCACGGTAAAGAGCAGAATTTTCCTCGCGCAGAAGATTTATCCAACCTTCTGCATCACCCGTTTTAGGAACAGATTCTATTTTTGCATAGGCTGCACAGAATGAAACGAACAAGGAATTCCAATCGGCATAATAAGGCTCTCCGAACCATTCACCGTATCGGGTGTAGCCGTTTCTTATCTTTTCATCCTCGCCTACCTCGTAGTGAATAGTGCTTTCGGAATAGCCCTTCTGTGTCAAAGCAACGGCAAGAAGGTCTGCCCCCATATTATCGGTAAGGGCAACGGAAGAAAGGCTTGCCTTCCAGTCATCCTCCGTTTCAATATCTGCCTGCGCATCGGAAAGGCAGTCTTCGGTATGAGTATGCTCTTCCTTTTCACAGGAAAGCACACGCTCGTAGCATTCCTCTGTATGCTCGTGAAGCGGCTCCTCATGTACGGAAGAGGCTTCTTCCTCTGCGTCGGAGGAAATCTCTTCGGAGGGCTGTTCCTCGGGAACGTGGTTTCGAGCTGAATCGGAATTATGCTGCTGAGCAGCCACGGGCTCTATTTCAATAATTGAGGGGCTTTCCTCAGCCTCTGTATTCTGCGTGACCTCAGCAGCAGGCTCAGGCTCTGCCTCATTGGATGCCTCGCTTACGGTATCATTCAGGATATCGGAAGAAGCAGGTGCTTCCTCAACCGCAGCGGTAGTCGTTTCGGTAAGGCTTGCAGCCTCCTCGGTTGCAGCTTCAACAGCAGCTTCCTCTGTTGTAGCTTCAACAGTAGCTTCCTCGGTTGTAGCTTCAACAGTAGCTTCAGCCGTCGGTATACTCTGTGCTTCATCTGACTCGGCGGAAGACTCTGCTTCTGCGGACGACTCCGCCTCAGATGCCGTTTCGGCTTCAGTCTGGGCTTCAGCTTCCTCTTCCTGTGTGGTGGCATCAGACGCTTCCGTTCTGCTCTGCTCGCACACAAGCTCAACCGTATAGCAATCGTCACCGTGAACGTGCTCCTCAAAGCCGCAATAGGTGTCGTCCGACTGTGAAATAGCAGGAAGCGTCAACGCGGAAATTGTAGCCGCAAAGGCGATACATGCTACAAGTGACACAATTCTGCGCCAGCGTCTTCTGCTTTTCATTGTCTGCAGGCTCTGCTCAATCAGACTTAAAATATTATGCTCCACGTTAACACTCCTTTCTGTTACAAACAGGTATTTGTATTATTTTTATCCGAAATATTCAAAATCAATAATGGGCCATATTCTGCAGAGAAGTCTTCCTACAACCTGCTCCTCTGCCACGCATCCCAGCGCCGTGTTTCTTGAATCGACAGATATACTGCGATGGTCACCCATTACAAAAACTCTGCCCTCGGGCACCTGATAAGGAAGCTCGATATCGCATTCACCAAGCGCCTTATCACTGAGATACGGCTCATCAAGGGGAACTCCGTTCACCTTTACGTTTCCTTTCTTGTCAATATCAATCCATTCACCCGACTGGGCAATAACACGTTTAACAAGGATTTTATTGTTATAGTAAAAAGCAATAAGATCTCCGTTTTCAAAGTCGGAGCCCTTTATTGTTACAATTATATCTCCGTCACTGAGCGTCGGCGACATCGAGGTGCCGTATATCTGAAGCACGGGCATTACAAGAGTTGCAATAAGAATCGCAACGGCGGCAACAGTTATAAGCGCATAAATGGTGCTGCGCAGGGTCCTGCCGTAGGTTTCCTTATATTTTACCCTTTTGAGCTCCTTTTCAAGCAGCTGAGCGGACGGGATTATTACGTCGTTCTTTTTCATTATTAACCTCTGTTGATGTAGCCTGTTGAAGCAAGAAGCCCCTGAAGTCCGCTATGACTTCTGTAGAAATCCTCAAGCTTCACTGAAAGCTCGTCCCAATGCTTCTGTGCACCCTCACGAGCAGACTGCTCAAGTGCATCACAACGCATTTTTGCCTCCTGCTCAATTCTGTTGCAGCGAAGCTGAGCCTCTTTTTCAAGCTCACTGCTCTTTTCCTGTGCCTCATTCTTCATTTTATTTGCCGCTTCCTCGGCTTCACTGAGGATAGCTGAGCTCTTTTCGTGAGCGGCTTCAATGATTCTTCTTGAGGCAGCCTGAGCCTGAGCCTCCTTCTGCACGCAGTTCTTCTCTTCACGCACGTAAAGCTCCTGAAGATTGTCAAGATACTGCTGTGCGGCAGCCTGTGCTGATTCGAACACACCGTTGAGAGATAATGCTGCCTCAGCAAGGGTTCCTGCCTTATTGATTTTTATTTTTCTGTCATCAATTATATTGTTGAGTCTGCTGATTTCTGCGCTCTGCTCCTCTATTCTGCTACGGAGTCTTTCGTTTTCCTTACTGCTTTCAATAAGTATTTCAAGCAGCTCACCGCGCTTTAATCTCTGAATTTCTCTGTCACTCAATTCACGTCTTGAGGATTTTTCCTCTTTTTTCACTTCAGCGGCAGCTTCTTCCGTCACGGAGTCCTCAGCATCAGCAGTCGCCTCTGCCTCATTACCATCATCGGCATTCTCATAGCTGAAAACGGGTATAGGGGGAATCTCCGGCTGTGCTTCATCGGCACCCTCAGCCTTACAGACGGCTTCAGGCTCACAGAAATCAGGCTGTTTTACCATTGAAAGCATATCTGCAAGCTCCCTGTCAAACGAAGCTTTGCTTTTTTCCGCAACAGGCTCAGCTGTTATAAAGGAGGCACTGTCCTCCGTTTTATTTTCAAACGCACCGATTTCCCTGCTTTCACCGCAGGAATACACACGAGCTGCACCACTGCCTGCCGAGGGAATCAATAAGCTTCTCTTCATAAACTCAATTTCCTCTTTGAGTCTGTCAGTTTCATCGTATGCTTCTGCAAGCACTTCGTTATACATAGACGTCAGATTGCATATCGCTTCGTACACTTCATCGGGCTGAAAACCCATACAAAGGGATTTTCTGAATGTCAGGCTATCTATATATTCGGAATTTTTGAAGAATTCATAGATGATTGCACTTGCATCGGGGCCGTTTGTATTTGCATAGTTACCACCAAGATTGCCGCCCGACCAAGCATAGCCAAGTCCGTGAACAATGTATTTTTCCATTACCACGTCACCGTTGGCGTTCTTATATGATTCTTTTGTATAGCGCAAGCCGTTTGCCGTTGTTGTAGAAGATAGGTCAGCAACGGAGTCTACGGAGCCGTCTTGTTTTCCGTTGTCAGCAACGTCGTTCGCAGTTGCCCACTGAGCGATTATCTGTGAAGCGTTGTTTGCCGCAAAAACATTGTCATTTTCGCCGTGGAATACGATTACGGGGACGAACTCTTTGTTGTTTCCCATAGCGGATGAGATGAGATTTCCGGAAGCATTAG
>JAZTWN010000080.1:0-50495 GCA_045635905.1 Acutalibacteraceae bacterium | reverse complement strand
GCGGCTTGGATAAAAAAAGAAGTAACTTTTGGTAGACAAAAGTTACTTCTTTTTTGGTGCCGGTGACCGGACTTGAACCGGTACGCTGTTGCCAGCGAGGGATTTTAAGTCCCTTGCGTCTGCCTATTCCGCCACACCGGCAGGTGCTTTACGCAACGAATATTATATATGCTGCATTCGCTTTTGTCAAGGCATAAATTTTATTTTATGCTCCGTAAACCGGATAAAAAACAATCCTCCCGGGGAATTACCCCACAGGAGGATTGCGGATTCAGTTAAAATAATTCTTCAAGAATTGAGGGAAGGTTGTCTATGTCTGAGAAAATCATCATAAGAGCCTTGAAGAACCAGTAAATCTGATTGAAGAAATTTGTTGCGGGAGTCTTTACAACTGAAAGCTCCTCGGTATTTTCAACAAAGTCCTCGGTCTTTATGAAGGTGAAATCGCATTCAGCGGAGTTGTGGTCGGATACTGCGGTGCCGTCTGCCTTTGTTACTGCAACGTATCTTAAGTCGCTTACCTCAATGTCAACGCCGCCGCCTGAGCGGTACATATATCTTTCAACTGCGTCCCAGTTGCCCCATGCCGTAACGCCTGTTGCAAACCACTTGCTGAAATCCTTATAGTTACCGTCGTTGCAGAATTCAACCCATGCATCCTTCATACCGAGCTGCTCACAGAAGATGTTGTATAAAGCAGCATCCTCCTCGAAGTAGTGAAGGTGGTTGTTGAAGTCACCTGTTACGATAACGGGTCTGTTGTTTTCCTTTGAGCGTGCTTCGATAAACTCTGCAATCTGCTTGTACTGGCTTGTTCTTGCAGCCTTTGAGCCTGCGCCGCCGTAAGCGTCTGCGTGAAGATTATAAAAATCAACGTAAATGCCGTTTCCGAGATCAATAACGGTATATACGAAGCCCTTGGGAGTAAGCTCGTCGGAGCCGTCTGTAAGAATACCGCAGGCATCGTTCCATGCTACTCGTGTTTCGTTGTAGATGGGCATTGTGGCTGTGAAAATATTAAGTCCGTCGCCGCCGGGGATTGTGCCTGTGTGGTTTGTCATATAGCTGTAGCCCGTAAGACCTGCTATGAGATTCTTGTGATAGCCGAAGTCCTCCTGGAGGGCTACGATGTCAAATTTGTTGTCGGAAAGATACTTTGCGGATACTGCCTGATTGCCTGCAACGTCCTCACCTGTAAGAGCGGTGAAGGGAAGACCTGCAACGTTGTAGTTTGCAGCTCTTACGGTAAACTTTTCAGCATTATCGTAATCGTAAAGCTTGATTTCAAAATATTCCGTATATTCCTCGGAATTTTTTGTGAAGGTGAGTCGCCAGTAAATCTTATCGTAATCTCTGAATCCCTCTGCGTCTGCATCCTTGAGGAAATCTCTGTATAATACACCGTATTCATCCTGCTCGGCGAGCTCTGCAATACGGTTGAAGGTAAGAGGCTTTGTGAGGTCAACGCTGCCGTCATCGTTCTTTGCCCAATAGTCGGGGTTTTCCTGAGTATTTATCGTATAGCCGCGCCAGTTTTCACTGTCAAGGGATACCTTGCAGGAAATTTCAGTTGTGCCTGCAGGGAAAATGAAGGTGTATGCAAGGTCGTTTATCTCGCGTGAGATTGCATAGTCGCCCTCGTTGCTCTTTTCCTTTATGCTGTAGGACGCGTGGCTGGGATACTCCATAGTATAGAGCTTTGACTTGTAAAGGTAGGGTGAAATTTCTACCTGAACGCCGTTTTCTGTTTCAATTTTCTGTGCAAATGCTACAGTGCCTGTTGAAAGGCAGATGCCGAATACAAGCACAAGGCTTAAAAATACACTGAGTACTTTTTTCACGGGAATCTCTCCTCTGTTTATGTTATTTCCAGTATATATTACCACATTTTTTAGATAAAATATTAACAAACTGTAAACAAACGGCGCACGAATGCCGTTTTTTTCAAAAAAAATTGTGTTTTACGTACCAAAAAAAATGCAAAAATGAAATTTACAAACGGTATCCTGTGTGCTATCATAATAAAAAAAGCGGAAAGAGGCGCAGAAAAATGGATATTGCAACAGTAACTCTTTTTATCAAACAGGTAATGTCTACTCTTATGATTCTTCTCACAATGCTTGTTCCCTCATTCGGCGGTGCGGCTGATGCGTATTCTGCAAAAAATCCCGATGACCTTGTAACAAGCTTCGTGGCGGTTTCCGATATTCACGTTGAAACAAATAACCCCGATTCATATCAGAATCTTGCCGACGTTCTTAAGGGTATCAAGGCAGGTCAGAACGTAAGCACCGTTGTTTACACAGGCGACAACGTTATGAACGGACAGGTGCTTGAGGATTTCTTCTTCTATTCAGCATTAAGAGCCGTAATGCCTGCTGAAAATAATTTCGTTCTTGCAGGAAATCACGATTTCGGTAACGGCGAGGGCGATTATGCAGAGCTTCGCAGCAAATACATCACAAACAATGCGGTTTATATGTGGAATAAGCTTGATAAGGAATATTTCTACAGAGTTGTTGACGGCATTTATTTCGTGGCCTTATGCTCCGAGGACCCTGAAACAAGTGATTACACAATGAGCCGTGCTCAGTACGACTGGCTTGAGGGTGTGCTTACACAGGCACAGGAAAAGGATGCTCCCGTATTTGTGTTTGCTCATTTCCCCATAAGATATCTCAACCCCTCAAAGGGCAGTGAGGTTACTGCAGCAGAGCTCGGAGCTCTTTTGGACGGCTATGACGTGGAGCTTTACGTGCACGGTCATATCCATAACGATATTGACGGGCTCGACAATTTCTACAGCAATTACGGTGTTGACTGCATCAATCTCTGCCGTGTTACCGAAACCACCGAATATGAGGCAGGCGACGGTATCGTGGTTGAGGTTTACGATGATGAATTTGTTGTAAGAACAAGAAACTTTATCACAGGTGAATGGGTAGAGGAGCTTGAATTTACTTATCCCATCGGCTGATTGAAAATTTTACGCATACGCTGAAAAAGAAGGCACAGGGCATACCCGTAGGTAGTCCTGTGCCGTTTTTTATTTTTTATCAGCCTGTTATGACGCGCTTGTCGATTTTTCCGATAAAGAGGTTGTCGGATTCCCTCATAGCCTCCTTGTCGGGATTCTCGTGAATTATTCCGTATAAGGGTGCGTCGGAGTGCTCGGGGGATAAAAATACGTTGCGGTGAATTTCAAGTCCGTATACCATAGGTCTGAAGAAGATATAGCCTCGGCTCTTATCCTCTCTGCCCGAAGGGCCGTCAAAGATGTTGCCTTCAATAAGAATACCGTTATGGTCGCAATCTCCGTGATGACCGATAGCAGGGAAGCCTGCGCATCTGAAGATGTTGTTTTTTATGACTATATTTCTGCATACCGTTTCGTCGCAGCAGAAATCAATAAGCGTGCCGTCGCAGTTGTATACGGGCCCGTATGGGCCGTCACGGGCATGGTCAAGCTGAATCTGCTCGTTAAAAAGAATATCGCTTATTGCCGTGTAGGTAGGACCGTCGAAAACACAGTTCTGCACAAGGGCGTTTTCGGTTGAATTGATTTCTATGAAATGCCAGTGTGCACAGTGCACAAAGCGGCAGCCGTCAATGGTGATATTTTTACAGTGCACGGTGTTAAGAAGGGTTGACCTTTCGGTGAGTGCCTCGTTGCCATCAAAAATTCCGCCTGAAATCATAACGTCGTGAGTGCCCTCGTAGCCCTTGACGTGGGGCTCTGAATATGCCGCAAGAAGATATCTTGTGACGGGCTCGCTTTTGTCGCTTCTGAGAATTCTCGCGTTGTCTGAAAATACCAGACGCTGGCAGGAATAGAAGATCAGCGCCGCTGAAATAAGGTACGTGCCGTCGGGGAAATATACGGTACCGCCGTCCTTGAGGCTGTCAAGACATTTCTGTAAAGCACAGGTATCATCGTGTATGCCGTCTGCGTATACTCCGGTATCCGATAAAACGTTTATAAAATTCACAGTATAGCCTTCCTTCCGATGCTTATATCAATTCTGAGGTGTGGGGGATTTTTGAAATTCTCGGAGCAGCTCCGGTCAGGTGTGAAATATCACGGTAAGGTGGGATTGAAGCGTCGTCGAACATACCCTCGGGAAGCTGAGAGGTCCAGCCGCCTTCATCGAATTCGGGAATTTCGATTCCGAAGGCATAAAGCACGATTGCCGCAAGGTCGCGGATGTTGATTTCTCCCGAATCGGCTTTTTTTACGTTTTTGCCTGTTACTGCAAAGGTGACGTATTTTTCACCGTCTGTCCAGCCGCCGTGACCGCCGCCCGAGCCGTCGCCGGGATTTGTGCCGCCGTGGTCTGCAATTACGATAAACAGGGTATCGTCAAGCATCCCTGCCTCCTCGCATGCGCGGTGAACGTCGTCTATAAGCACGTCAACCTCACCGATTCTTTTTATGTGCTCAGGCGTGCCGTAGCCGTGAGCGTGACCGGCTCCGTCAACACTGTCAAACTGTATGAACAAAAAGTCGGGTCGGCTGCTTCTTACGTAGTCGCAGATAAGGGGAGTAAGCTCGTCGTCCCTTGCTGTTTCGTGGGTAACGCCGAGATTGCTTTCCACAATACCGAAGGTTATGGGGTCCCAGTCGCAGTAGGAGCCGAGGCGTGCCTCGGGATATGCCTCTCTTATTCTTCTGAAAACCGATGGGTGCTCAGCGTCGGTGGGGTAGGGCACGGAGCTTACTATGCCGTTTGTAAGCTTATGGATCTCAGGACCTACACCGAGAAGCATTGAGCCCCAGCATTCCGCACTGATTGACGGGTTTGATGCCAGCGCACCGTACGTTACCGCTCCGTTTGCAAAAATGCGGTCGAAGCAGGGAGTTTTTGCTTCTCTGAAGAAGGCTCCTGCGCCGTCAACTCCGACGACCACCACGTGTGCGTATTTTCTGCTCATATACATTCCCCCGTCTTTTTTTGTTCTGTTTTTTCATTATACTCCAAAGCTCAGTGTAAATCAATATCCCGTCGGACAGATAAATTTTCAGTGTGTCCGGTGGCTTATTTTACCAAAAAGACAGACTAATTTTGTTGAAAGAATCAATTGAATAAGTGTCCTCAAAATGCTATAAATATTAGGATAAGGCTTAAGGAGGATATGATATGTCCGTTAATGAAAAGAAAAAGTATATGAAAAAGTCCGAAATTATCACCTTCGGTATCGGTCTTTTCGGCATCGCCCTTTTAACCGGCTGGATGCCCGACTACACTGCAACCTTCTTTGCAGACTTCGCCTTCAAGGGCAAGGGCTTTGACCCCGACGTGATGTCAAATATGATATCCGTTGTGTTCCTTGTGGCAGGTATTGTGGGTGCGGTGTGCGAGCTTGTTATAGGCTATCTTGTTGACAATACCCGGACAAAATTCGGCAAGGTAAAGCCCTGGGTAGGCTTCGGTGTGATACCACTTGCCCTTATTTCAATGTTTGTTTTCGTGTCACCCGACACAGATAATCAGACTGTTGCTATCGTGTGGATGTTTGTGATTTATTCGGCATACACAATGATATGCTGCGCAGTCGAAAGTCCTGCAAACTGCTTCGGTGCTCTTTGCTCACCCGACCCCTCCGAGCGCTCAAGCGCAATTTCTATCGCCTCCTTCCTCAAAAGCGTAGGACAGTCCGGCGGTATGGTTGTAATTCTCGTTGTCGGTCTTATTATGAAGGCGGTAATGGGTCAGCAGCAGTTCAAAAACGCTGAGGGACAGGGTCTTGACCTTGTTATATCAACAGGCATCTGTGCTCTCGGTATCATCCTTTTTACAATGATTTTCTTTGTGAACAATAAGGAGCGCGTGCCCTTTACTCAGGAAAGGGTGAGTCTTAAGGACGCCGTTAGGGTTGTGTTTACAAACAAAAACCTTCTTATGGTTTCTCTTACAAAGCTTTGCGGCTTCGGCAGAGGCGTTTACGGCACGGTTTCCCTTTATATTGCAATCTACCTTTTAGGCTCAAAGGACCTTAAGCTCGGTCTTCTGCTTCCCATGGGTATCGGTACTGCCGTGGGTACGCTTCTTGTAAACGTGGTGCTCAAAAAATTCTCCACAAAGCAGACCTTCATCCTTTTCAGCCTCTACGGTGCCTCCTCACTTTCAATTCTTTTCCTGGTTTCTCAGGGAATCGGCTTCAACGACGGTCTGATTATTCCGTTCCTTATCCTTAATTTCTTCTGCGGACTTCAGCACGGTAACACAAACGTTACTCCCAACATTATGATTGCCGACTGCGTTGACGAAATCGAATACAAGACAGGCAAGCGTCAGGAGGGTCTTGCTTATGCGGGCTACGGACTTTTCTCCAAAATTGCCTCCGCCTTCACAAAGGCTCTCGGTCCCTGGCTTCTTTATACCTGGTCGGGCTATCTCGTATCAACCGATGCAAACGTTGCCTATGCCGCACAGACAGACGGCACACTCAATAAGCTTCTTATGATTTACACAATCATTCCCGCCGCCTTCGTTGTTTTACAGGCAGTTCCCATTTTCTTCTACGATATGGTAGGCGAGAAGAAGGAAAGAATCGTAAAAGAGCTTATTGAAAAGCGACAGGCTGCCGAAGCCGAATAAGGAGGGGACGGAAATGGCACAGAAGGAAAGAAATTTTAATATTAAGCTTTACGGGGCTTGCGCGTTTTTTGCAGTAGCGGCAATTCTTGTTGTTACCTGCGTTTTTACCTTCAGGGCAAAATATATTGCATTTCATCCAGAGGAGCTTGCAAGAACCTACGTTGACAATATTGTGCAGACCGGTGACGGCTATAACGCATATAAAAATACCATTGTCAGCAAGAGCATGAAATACGGTGATTTCATCCGTGAAAACTATATAAATCCCGCAGTAAACGAGGACGGCAAGGACTATTCCTCCGACGAATTCAAGGGCGAAAAAACTCTTAATGACGACGGCACTCTCGCAGGTCAGCTCATTGAGGGTATGTATCCCGTATACGAGGCTCTTGTAGGCAGATACGGCTGGGATGATTACGACAGCATCTTCACCGAATATATCAGCACTCTCAGAGAAATGCGAGAGGACGTTTTCGGTGATAAGTTCTTCAATGACGAGGTCTTCTTCACCGCCTTTGAGGCAAACGTTGCCTCCTTCGGCAAGGCTCTTACAGGCACTGACGAGGTCTTCGATGAAAATACAGGCGTGAAGCTTTCCGAAAAAACTCAGGGTGAATATCAGAAGCTTTACAGTGAGGATTACAAAATCGTCTGTACCGCCAAGGGCATTGAATACGGCTACACCGACGGATGGCTTGCTAATGCCGATACTGCGGCGCTTGAGGAATACGGCGTGGAAGCAGATAAAATAAGCGAGGTTGCCACCGTTACGGTAGACGTAAGCCTTGACGGCGGTAAAAAGCTCAGCGAGTGTACCGTAACCCTTGTAAAAATCGGTATGTCCTGGTACGTTGACAACCTCTCAACGGATACGTCACCGCTTTACCTGCCCTTGTATAAAGCTGAATAAAATTTCGGACACGGAAGACATTTTTCCGTGTCTTTTTTTTGTCTTTTTTCGGTGTTCTGACGGCAGGGGAGAGGAGCGTTAATATATTTCAAAATTGTTACCGAATTGCTTTGTAAAAATTAACAAAAACATAGAAAAGTGTCCAAAAACAGCAAGTGATGACTTAAAAGGTAACAAAAAAAGATATTTTTTGTAAGAATTTGCCTGTGATTTGTTGACTTTGTGAAAATGATGTAGTACTATATAAATTAATATTATACTTATTATGGCCCTGTTGCGGGTATGGGTATAAAACCTACAAAAAAAACAGCCGTTTTTTTTCTTCAGGCGGCTATAAGCAAAGGTGTTGTATATGGTAAACAAGCAGTACGATTATCTTATAGTTGGCAGCGGTCTTTTCGGTGCCGTTTTTGCATATGAGGCTAAAAAAAGAGGTAAGAAATGCCTTGTAATTGAAAAGAGAAATCACGTCGGCGGAAATATATTTTGCGAAAATATCGAGGGTGTTACGGTACATAAGTACGGCGCACATATTTTCCACACAAGCAATAAGCGTGTATGGGATTACGTGAACGCTCTTTGTGAGTTCAATCGCTTCACAAATTCACCTATTGCAAACTACAAGGGTGAAATCTACAATCTTCCCTTCAATATGAATACCTTCTCAAAGCTCTGGGGCGTTTTTACCCCCGACGAGGCAAGGGCAAAGATTGAGGAGCAGAGAGGCAAAATTACGGGTGAGCCGAAAAACCTTGAGGAGCAGGCAATAAGCCTTGTGGGTGAGGATATCTACAAGAAGCTCATCAAGGGCTACACCGAAAAGCAGTGGGGGCACGACTGCACCGATCTTCCCGCATTTATCATTAAGCGTCTTCCCGTGAGATACACCTACGATAACAACTATTTCAACGACCGTTATCAGGGTATTCCCGAGGGCGGCTACAACGTGATAATCGACAAGCTTCTTGAGGGCACTGAGGTTATTACGGGTACCGACTATTTCAGTGACAGGGAAAAATACGATTCACTGGCAGACAAGGTGCTTTACACCGGCACAATCGATACCTTCTATGATTACTGCTTCGGTAAGCTTGAATACAGAAGCCTGCGCTTTGAAACCGAGATTCTTGACACTCCCGATTTCCAGGGTGTAGCGGTTGTGAATTACACCGACCGGGAAACTCCCTACACAAGAATCATAGAGCACAAGCACTTTGAATTCGGCACACAGGAAAAAACCGTAATCACCAAGGAGCATTCAGCTGAATGGGAAGAGGGTATGGAGGCATACTATCCCGTTAATAACGAGAAGAATCAGCAGCTTTATCTTCAGTATAAGGAGCTTGCCGACAAGGAGGAAAAGATTATCTTCGGCGGCAGACTTGCAGAATACAAGTACTACGATATGGACAAGGTTATTGAGTCTGCACTCAATAAGGTCCAGGAAATTTTCGGATAATACTTAAAGGGTGAAAAGTGATGGAGAATATTAAAATTTCAATTATTATGCCTGTTTACGGCGTTGAAAAATTTGTAGGAAAGGCAATCGAAAGCCTTCAGGCACAGACTCTTACCGAGTGGGAGCTTTTTGCAGTTGATGACGGCACTAAGGACCGCAGCGGTATTATCTGCGACGAGTATGCTGCAAAGGATGACAGAATTATTGTAATCCACAAGGAAAACGGCGGCGCACCCTCTGCAAGAAACGTTGCAATCCCTCAGGCAAAGGGCAAGTATATGTACTTTATGGATTCCGACGACTGGGCAGAGCCTACAATGCTTGAGGATATGTATAACCTTGCTGAGGAGCACGGCGCACAGTACGTTGTCACCGGTTATTTTATCGATACGTATCACTCTGATACGGAATACACAACACAGGAGCTTTCTCAGCCTGACGCAGTGTATGACAGGGATGAATTCAGAAAAAATGCATACCGTCTTTTCGACACAAACCTTCTTTACACTCCCTGGAACAAGCTTTTCCTTTCATCCTATATTCTTGAAAACGGACTTCTTTTCCCCGACACCTTCTGGGATGATTTCCCCTTCAACCTCAGCGTTATAAGAGGTGTTGAGAAGGTTGTTGTTTCCTCAAAGAAATACTATCACTTCATGCGTGCACGTGCCGAGAGCGAAACTGCTAAGTACCGCCCCGAAATGTACGACAAGCGCGAGGAGGAGCACGGCTGGCTTATCGACCTCTACAAGGAATGGGGCATCGACGATGAATGCAGCCGCGAGTTTATGGCAAGAAGATATATCGAGCGCTTCATCGGCTGCGTTGAAAACGTAACAAATCCCGGCTGCACACTTTCCTTCAAGGAGAAAAGAGCAGAAATAAAGAAAATGCTTAAAAATCCCAACGTAAGGTGGGCGCTTAAAACCGCAAAGGCAAATTCACTTTATATGAAGATTATGCTCATTCCCTATAAGATGAGATCAACTCTTCTTATCTATCTTGAAAGCATGGTAATCACTCTCGTAAAGAGAAAATTTATCAAGCTTTTCGCAACACTTAAGGCAGGAAGATAAAAAAATCAAAGGAGTAAAACGCTTTGAAATTATTGAAAAACGAGTCCTTATATTCCGGCATGCGTGTCGGCTTTATAATCACCACAATTATATATTCACTTGTGCGTCAGAACGTTACCGCTCTTCAGCCCTATCTTATGAGTGATATACTCAATCTCGCGGTAATCGGTGCTGCAGGTCTTCTTGTTCTCTGGGACGTTCTTATTTTCAGAAACATCTGGAAGACGAAATACATCTGGCTTCTTGCAGGCTTCGGTGTGCTTACCGTGATATCCTCAGCCGTAGGCTTTAAGTACGGCTATATGGAAAACGTGAAGACTATTGCAAATCTTTTCATTCAGTTCTGTCTGCTTTACGTTGTAGGCGCTAAAAAGGACAGAAATGGTCTTGAAAAGGAAATGCGTGTCATCTCCACTGCCGTGGGGGCAGCCTGGCTTATAGCCGTCGTTATTTCCGTGTTTATGTATTTTGCGGACATAACCTACGAGCAGAACAGATACCTCTGGGGTGACGTAACCGTAATTCCTCAAGGCTTTGTACACGAGCATATGGGCGCGGTTGTTATGCGCCTTTGGGGCGTTTTTGTTGATCCCAACTTTGCATCCTGCGTATCAATCGCAATTATTGCAATGAGCCTTTTTGCAATTGTGACAACAAAGAAAAAGGGGCTTCGTGCATTCCATATCGTAAATATCGTATTCCAGTACCTCTACGTAGTTCTTTCAAACTCAAGAATGGGTCTTCTTGCACTGTGTCTTTCCGTGCTTGCAGGCGGCTGGTACTACAGCTTCTTTATTTTCGGCAGAAAAAAGCTCAACGTTATCGTAAAGGAGCTTTTCTCGGTTGTAATGGCAGTAATCTGCGTTGCAGCCTGCTACGGCAGCGTAATGCTTACAAAAACAGTTCTTCCCTATATCCGTCTGGGTATTGAGTATACGGCAGATTTTGTAACCTCTGAGGAGTCAACCACTCTTCCTGAGGAGTCAACCACTCTTCCCGAGGAAACCACCTCAGGTGAGGAAGCAACAACCGGTGAGGAGCCTTCAACCGAGGAGGCAACAACCGAGGAGCCCACAACAGAGGAAGCAACAACCGACAAGACTGTTGAAAAGCTTGACCGTCAGGACGTGCTTGTAAAATCTGACGTATCAAACGGCAGATTCGGACTCTGGATGGAGGGCATCAAGACAGTATTCAAGGAAAATCCCATCCTTGGTGTAGGTCCCAGAAACTATCACTCCGCAGCAAAGGAAATTGACGATACAACAAGAATTTCCACCGGCTATTCAATTCATAACAGCTTCATAGAGCTGCTTATGGGTAACGGTGTAATCGGTACTCTTGTGCTTATGCTCTTCTTCCTTCTCTGTGCAAAGGAGCTTATCGCCGTAAGATACAAAAATCCCTCAAGGGCAAAGTCAGTAGGCTTCCTTGCAGCAGGTATGATAAATCTTCTTGCCTGCGGTATGTTTATCGCCTGTCTTTTCTACACCCTTTCAGGTGCTACAATAATTCTCTTTACCTTCCTCGGCTATGCGGTCAAGCTTTCCGTAAAAGAGGACTGAAACGAAAAAAATTAAATTGGAGCAGGCTTTATTATGAATCCTTCGGTATCGGTAATTATTCCCGTTTATAATGCAGAAAAATCAGTAGCACGTGCTATTGAAAGTGCACTTTCTCAGACAATAAAGGATATTGAAATTGTAATAGTAAATGACGGCAGCAGGGATTCAAGCCCTTCCATCATAGAAAAATATGCAGCCGCTGATTCCCGTATCGTCTACGTGGACAAAAAGCAGAATGAGGGACTCAGCAAGGCAAGAAATTCGGGGCTTGAGGTTATAAGCGGTAAATACTTTACCTTCCTTGATGCCGACGACTGGCTTGAGGCAGATTTCTATGAAAGGCTGCTTGAAAATGGTAACGGTGCCGATATCATCGTAACAGGATATTTTCACGACACCCTCAATGCTGACGGCAGCGTAAGCGTTACCGTTGAGAATTCGACTGCTCCCGCATTTTTGCAGAATAAGAGAGATATCGTAAGGGCAGTGTGCAGCCTTGACCGCGAGCGTCTTTTTGCATATACCTGGAATAAGCTCTATAAAAAGGAATTTATCGATTCTCTTTCAGTTGAATTTGAAAATCAGACTCTTATTGAGGACTACCTTTTCAACACTAAGGTTTTCCCCCACGTAAGCACTCTTTCTCTTGTTGACGGCTGCTTCTACCATTACGTGAAGTTTTCCGAGGAGGCACTGACTCAGAGATATCAGCCCGAGTATTTTTCAATTATGAATAAGCGCTACGTGCTTATGAAAAACCTTCTTGCTGCTGCAGATGCCTTCGACGGTGAATGCAGAAGCATAATCTGCTCAATGCACGTAAAGCACGTTATTGCGGGTATTATGAAAAACTTCAACAAGCAGTCGGGTCTTTCCCCGAAGCAGCAGAAAAAGATTATAAAGGGTCTTTTCAAGGATGCCGATTGCCTTGAGGCAATCAGATATGCCAAAGGGGAAAGAAAGCAGGAAATTATCTGCAATATGGTTTTTGCTACAAAGAGCGTGCTGCTCAATTTTATCTTTGCAAAGCTTTTATATAAGCTTCAGAATTCCGAAAATCATATATTTGATAAGGTAAAATAATTATACGGTGACGATGATGGAAAAATTAAAAAGTATCATCAAAAAGAATAAGCAGCTTACACGTATGATTCTTCTTGTGAAGCGTGTTATTGTCCGCGCAATTATGCTTTTGTGCCGTGTGAAGCCCGTTGAAAGGAACAAGGTTGTTTTTATCAATTTCTCGGGCAGAGGCTTCGGTGACAACTCCAAGGCAGTTGCACTCAGTCTTCAGGAGAAATATCCGGGTGCAGACATAGTATGGGCAACAAAGGGCGGCTCCGAAAAATCCCTTCCCGATGGTATAAGAGGCGTTACCTATCAGTCGCTTTCATTCTACAAGGAAATGGCAACTGCGGGCGTGTGGGTAAACAATTGCCGTATGAGTGCCGAAATCATAAAGCGCAAGGGTCAGCTTTACGTTCAGCTTTGGCACGGCGGTGTGCCACTCAAGAAAATTGAGAAGGACACTGAAAAAACACTTGAAAAAACATATATGGAGCACGCAAAATACGATTCCTCCATTATTGACGTTATAATTTCAGGCTGCGACTATTTTACGGATATCGTAAAAAATTCCTTCTGGTATGAGGGTGAAATTCTTGAATGCGGTACACCCCGTCTTGACGGAATCTTCAATATTTCCGATGAAAAAGCGGCTGAAATCAGAAAAAAAGCAGGCTGGGCACAGGATAAAAGGGTTATTCTTTACGTTCCTACCTTCCGTGCAGACCTTTCCACAGACTGCTACAGAATAGACTTTGAGGCTGTGCTTGACGCTCTCGAGGAAAAAACAGGGGACAAGTGGATATTTGCCGTACGTCTTCATCCCAATCTTGCCGAAAAGGCAGATTTCATAAGCTATTCCGACAGAGTTCTCAATGCAACGCCCTATCCCGACTTATACGAGCTTCTTCCCGTATGTGACGCGGTTGTAAGCGACTACTCAAGCGTTATGTTTGAGGCAGGCATGATAGGGAAGACAGTTTTCCTTTATGCTACCGATATAGAGGAATACAAAAAGGACAGAGAGCTTTATTTCGAAATGAATGAGCTTCCCTTTATCCTTGCTGAAAATAATGCCGAATTCCTTTCGGCAGTCCGCGGATTTGATAAGGAAAAATACAGTGAAGCGCTTAATGCCTTCAACCGTAAAATGAATTACTGCGAAAACGGCAATTCCTCCGCAATACTTGCAGAAAGGATCATAAGGCATATAACAAATGGATAAAAGTAAAAACGCTTTGATGAAAAATACGGTAATGCTTTATATCCTTACCTTTTCAACCTATCTGTTCGGATTTATTGCAGTACCCTATGAAACAAGAATTCTCGGTGCCGACGTTTTTGGTATCGTAAGCTTCGCACAGGCATTTGCCGTGTATATCCAGCTCGTTCTCGACTTCGGCTTTATTCTTTCAGCCACCGAGGACATAGCAAAAAACAGGGAAGACAAGCACAAGCAGTCGCAGATACTTACCGCCGTTATATGGTGTAAGCTTATCCTCGGTGTTGCCTCCTTTGTTGTTGTATCCGCTCTTTGCATATTCCTTGAGCGCTTCAGCGCAAACGTGCTTCTTTTCCAGCTTTTCTTCTTTGCAACGTTTTTCAATTCTCTTCTGCCAGACTTTCTTTACAGAGGCAACGAGAAGATGTCAGCAATTACTTACAGAACGGTTGCCGTCAAGGCATTCTTTACCGTATGCATCTTCATATTCCTTAAGGACAAGAGTCAGGGCTTCGTGATTCCGCTTCTCAATGCACTTGGCGCAATAGGCTCCTGTGTATGGACCTATTACGACGTATACAAAAAGCTCGGTGTGAAATTCGTAAGGGTTGAGGTTTCCTACGTATGGTATACCATGAAGCGCTCCGCCGGCTTTTTCGTGTCACGTATTGCCTCTACCGTATACGGTGCGGCAAACACACTTATCCTCGGCTTCTGGTTTCCCGAGGGCAGTGCGCTGCTTGGTCATTACACAGGCGCAGAAAAGCTTGTGACCACCGCAAAGAGTGCATTCTCGCCCATAGCCGACTCCCTTTACCCCTATATGGTAAAAAACAAGAACTACGGTCTTGTTAAGAAAATTATGATGGTTATTATGCCTGTAGTCTTCATAGGCTGCGTGGTTGTATGGATATTTGCCGAGCCCTTCTGTGTGCTGATTCTCGGTGAGGAATTTGCAGAGTCCGCCGCAATATTAAGGGTGTTTATCCCCGTAATTCTCATAACCCTTCCCAATTACATTATGGGCTTCCCCGTATTAAGTCCCATGGGTCTTGCAAAATATGCAAACATCTCAGTTGTTGCAGGGGCCGTGCTTCACGCAGTGCAGCTTCTTATCCTCTTCGTAAGCGGCAATATGAGTGCCGTTTCCGTGGGAATATGTACCTGTATCACCGAGGTATTCATTCTGTTGTTCAGAACAGGCGTAGTCCTTATACATAAGAAGAAAATAAATAAAAACGAGGTATGAAAAATGAAAGCTCTTATTCTTGCTGCAGGTTTTGGCTCAAGACTTGCTCCCATCACAGATAACTGTCCCAAGTCACTTGTTCCCGTAAACGGTAAGCCTATCCTTATGAAGCAGATTGAAAATCTTCTTGAAAACGGTATTTCCGATATCACCGTGGTAAGCGGCTATAAGGCTGAAATTCTTGAAGCTGCCGTTAAGGAAAAGTATCCCGACATTAAGATTATCAATTCCGTTGACTATGCTACAACAAACAATATGTACTCAGCTTACCTTGGTAAGGAAAGCTTCTGCGGTGAGCAGTTCCTTATGATGAACGCTGACGTTTTCTACGATGCATCCGTAATCAAGGCTCTTCTTGCCTGTGAAGCAGAAAACGCAATCGTAACTGACATCGGCACCTACATTGAGGAGTCAATGAAGGTTATCGAAAAGGACGGCAGACTCGTTGAAATCGCAAAGACAATCACCGCAGAGGATGCACTTGGCTGCTCAATCGACGTTTATAAATTCTCACCTGCAGGCGGTAAGGCATTCTTCGATAAGTGTGCAGAATACATCGAGGATATGAAGGAGCTCAAGAAGTGGAGCGAGGTTGCCCTTAACGATATCCTCGGTGAGGTTGAATTCAAGGCTTGTCCTCTTGTGGGCAGATGGCTTGAAATTGATAACCACGATGACCTTGCTGCAGCAGAAAAGCTTTTTGCTGAATAATCAGGAGTTTAATTATGAAGCTTCCTTTTTTTCTTGCTAAATATGAAAAGCAGTTCCGTGCTATGAATCCCAAATACGACGTTGTGTATGAGCTTTCAGACGACGAGCCCATTGAGCTTGAGAATGCCGAGGGCGTAAGACTCAGCTTTGCCGCTATTGCCGATACGCATCTTCCCGACCGTGAAAGCGCGGAAAAAAATCTTGAAAATGCGTTTCTTGACGTAAAGAATTCAAAGCATAAAATCGATGCACTTTTGCTTGCAGGCGATATTGCCGACTACGGTCTTAAAAAGGAATACGAAAGATTTTTCAGAGTTTTCCATAAGTATCAGAACGAGCTTAAGCTTTTTGTTACTATGGGTAACCACGATGCAAGATTTTTCTATAAAACCGCTTCCGCCGCAGTAAATGCAGGTATTGAAAAAATGCTTGGCATAAAGCTTCACGGCAAGCCCTACTATTCCTATGAGGTAAACGGCTATACCATTATTGTTATATGTACCGAAAAGGCAGTGCTTGAAAAGGCATATATTTCAAAGGCTCAGATTGAATTTCTTGATGCCCAGCTCAAAAAGGCTACCGCAGACGGCAAGCCCTGCTTCCTTATGTGTCACCAGCCCTTTGCCTTTACTCACGGTCTTCCTGCAGTATGGAAAACAGGCGATATGGGTGAGCAGAACGATGAGGTAAGAGCGGTTGTTGAAAAATATAAGAACGTATTTTTCATAAACGGTCATCTTCACGGCGGTATCTGTGATTACGTTGAGGCAATTCTCAACAAGGAAAATAACGTTGTTTCCGTAAGTATTCCCGGCTACAGAAAGGAAAATAACTTCGGTCAGACCGATGCGGGCGCAGGCTATCTTTGCGAGGTTTATGATAAAAGGGTTGTTTTCAGAGCAAGAAACTTCCTTACAGGAAGGAATATGACAGGGGACTATACCCGTTTCGAATATGAGCTGGTGTAAGTGATGAACATACTTGTAATTGATGCTCACAGCGGTATTCCTTCGCATATTTTTTTTGAAAGGAATATTTTATGAAAAATAAAAATCTTATCCGTCTTGCCCTGTCCTCAATGTTTTTAGCCTTAGCCTACGTGCTTCCGTTTTTAACGGGACAGATTCAGCAGATCGGAAATATGCTTCTTCCTATGCATATCCCCGTGATTCTTTGCGGCTTTATCTGTGGTGCCCCTTGGGGGGCGGTTATTGGCTTTTTAGCACCGCTTCTGCGCTCAATGATTCTCGGTATGCCCGTGCTTTTCCCGAATGCCGTATCAATGGCGGTTGAGCTTTGCGTATACGGACTTGTGGCAGGTATTATGTATAGGGTGCTTCCCAGAAAGAAGCCCTTTATCTACGTAGCCCTCATAACCTCAATGCTCTCGGGCAGACTCGTATGGGGTGCGGTACAGTTTTCAATTATGGGCTTTGACCCCTCTGCATTCGGCTTTTCAGCCTTTGCCGCAGGCGCATTTACCAATGCAATCCCCGGAATTATTCTTCAGCTTGTGCTTATTCCCGTGCTTGTAATGGCACTTGAGAAGGCTTCAGTCAATAAATAACCAAAAAAATAACCGCTGATTCTGCCGTAGCAGGTCAGCGGAATTTTATTTTTCTCAGTTGATGCCGTTTTCGTCAAAGTCGAAAAGTGCTTCAAGTGTAATGTTCATTACCTTTTCAATGCACTCGGGAATGATGATGTCGGGGGTATCAAGTCTTGTGTGGTAATATTTTGCAGGAGCGGGGTCCATAGCAACCACGGCTGCTGCGGGAATGCCCTTCTGTGAAGCGGCTGCAGCGTCTGTTGATCCGAGGGGGATGGGCATAACGGGGATATTCACACCGAACTTCTCACCTGCACGCTTAAGAAGATTGCAAACGCGTGCGTCGTTTTCAACCATACCCGTCATATCCTTGTTGTAAATTGAAAGGAATTCCTCATCGCGGATGGTGTCAATGCTTATGAATACGGTTTCAACGCCGTCGTTCTGATACTCGGGGTGTGCATCAAAGAAAGCCTTTGAGCCTCTGATGCCTGCCTCCTCACCGCCTGTGAGAAGTGCTACAACCTCTGTATTTTCAAAGGAGATATCGTTTTCCTTGAGGTATTTCATTACGGCTGAAGCAATATAGCAGCCAGTAAGATTGTCGATTGCGCCCTCAACGTATCTCTTGTTGTTTGTGAATTTATATAATGCGGCATAAGCAGGAAGGAAGGCAGCCTGACCGAGAGCCATTTTCTTTGCAGCCTTTTTCTTGCCGGAAAGAGCCACGGCAGCGGTAGCGCCGGTGTAAAGAAGACCTGCAATTGCGGGACCTGCTACTATGAATGAGCCGTGTGAGCCGAATTTATAGGTATAGGTCCATTCGGGAGCGGAGTCGGTATGACCTGAAAGAATTATTCTTCTCTTTGTTTCACCTATAGCCTTTTTCACTGCAATAACGTTGCCTGATTCCTTTTCCTTGAAGAAGGGGTCGTATACCTTCTTATAAAGAAGAAATTCGCCTACAAGACCTGCAACGCCTGCGCCGATAAGAGCAAATGAGCCGAGAGCAGCCTTTGACTTTTTGTGTGCAGCAAAAAGATTTACTGCGCCTGCAGCCATACAGCAGCTGCCTGCAATCGGCACGAAGGACATAAATGCGTCGGGATTAACCCTGAAGGTTTCTCTTCTTGCCTCGTCGCAATATTCCTCAATCTCGTTCATCATTTTAAGCTGAGCGTTCTTTTCGCTTTCGTCACCGCAGGGGCGGGGTCCGTAAAGCTTACAGATATTGGTAATGCCCTGTACCGCAAAATCAGTACAGTCCTTTACAGTTGTTTTTGCGTTCTGTAACGTATCCTGAAACTTCATTTTTTTAATTTCCTTTTCCCGATTTTTCCGTAATATTTTATATTAAAAATGAAATTTAATCAATATACAATCTGTTAAATTTTTCACAGATTTATTGTATTTAAATGGTTAATGTGATAAAATTGTTTTCCGGAGGTAGATAATATGTTCGATGCAGTTAAGGTAAAGGACGCTTGCGTCTTATGGATAAGAGAATTTTTTGAAAATAACGGCAAGGGCTGTAATGCAGTGCTCGGTATTTCGGGCGGAAAGGACAGCTCCGTTGCCGCCGCACTTTGTGTTGAGGCTCTCGGCAAGGACAGAGTAATAGGTGTGCTTATGCCCTCGGGTGTGCAGCACGATATTGATATGGCTTATCTTCTCGTGAACCACCTCGGAATAAAGCACTTTGAAATAAACGTCAAGGGTGCGGTCGACGCTATAAAGGAAAGTATTGAAAAGGAGCTTCCTCTTTCCGTTCAGAGTAACACTAACCTGCCCCCCAGAATCAGAATGTCAACACTCTATGCCGTATCCCAGAGTATGAACGGCAGAGTTGTGAATACCTGCAATCTTTCTGAGGACTGGGTCGGCTATTCCACCCGTTACGGTGATGCGGCAGGTGACTTTTCACCTATGAGCCTTCTTACCGTTCAGGAGGTAAAGGAAATCGGAAGAGTATTAGGGCTTCCCGACGTGCTTGTTGACAAGGTTCCCATTGACGGACTTCAGAGCAAGACCGATGAAGATAACTTAGGCTTTACCTATGCCGTGCTTGACAGATATATCCGTACGGGTGAGATTGATGACCCTGCAACCAAGGAGAGAATCGACTATCTTCACAGAATAAATCAGTTCAAGCTTCAGCTTATGCCCGTTTTTGATCCCGGAATCTGAACAACATAAAAATTAAAAGCACCCGTGCAGGCTGTGAGGCTTGTATGGGCGCTTAGCTTTTTTGTTGAAAAGAGAACAACAAGATCTCCTTCAAGCTGATTGTATAAAGAGAATGCTACAGCTTTATGGTCATTTATTAAAAAAATTTTGCGTCTTACAAATAACAGAAAGTAAATTTGTATATTTTGCCGTTGTTTACTTTGTTTTATTTTGTTATAATTATTTCATAAACAGTCACGGAGGTATTGTTATGAAGAAGAGCAAAAAGGCTTTATCCGTAATTCTTTCAGCAGTTATCATCCTGCTTGCCATGGCTCCCATGGTGGCACTTGCCGATGAAAAGAATTACATTATCGACAACCCTTACGAGGAAATTGACTGGGATACCTGGGGCGAATACAAAACTCAGCTTCACAGCCATACAAACGCATCCGACGGCTTTCTTACAATTGATGAATACGTAAGAATCCACTATGCAGCAAACTATGACATCGTGGCACTTACCGACCACGGTACTATTAATCAGGGCTGGAATAACGAGCCCGAGCTTGTTCCTCTTATGCGATTCATAAAGAAGGACAGAACAAATATGGCAGACGTGCTTCCCATTCCTCAGGATGAATATGAAGCATATCTCAACGGTACAAGTGAAAATACCACCTACGTTACAAAGGACGGCTACACCCTTACAAGAACAAAGGAAAACGGTATGCTTGACGTGCCTCAGGGCATAGAGCTCAATATGGCAACTCCTATTGCCGATTGCCACCTTACAGGTTATTTTTCCGACTACGGTCAGGGACTTGCAGGCGTTTTCGGTGACTATGAAACTCCATCAAAGGGTGTTATGGAGGCAGGCGGTATCTCTTACCTTTCACACGTAGGCGAATATGTTTATACCGATAAGGATTCCGAAAACTACGTAGGTCAGCTTGTTGACGACTACTATCCCACAAAGTTTGCCCGTCTTTTTCTTGATTGTGCAGGCTCCTCACTCGGTATGGGTATAAACTCTGCAACTGACGCACATACCCGCTGTGACAGAATTTTATACGACCAGGTGCTTCAGAAAACCATTCCCAACGGTGTAGTGCCCTGGGGTAACACCTTTGCCGATTCGCACAATGAAAACGCAGTAAACGATGCATATACAATGGTATGGATGCCCGAATTTACAATTGAGGCATTCAGAGAAAGCCAGGAAAAGGGTCAGTATTTTTCAGTTTCTCACTATTCAAACGGTGTTGAGCTCAACGGTATGGAGGAAATGCCCGGCTTCGTAGAGCAGGACGTTTACGATACAAAGAGCTACTGGCTCGACAATACACCCGGTGTTACAAGACTTACCGTTGACCAGGAAAACGACACAATCACAGTTGAAGCCGAGAATGCTAACATCATCACCTGGGTCTCAGACGGTAATGTGATAAAGAGAGAAAATCTTGTTGACGGCAAGGCAACCCTTGACCTTCACAACGATGAGCTGCTTGACGAGGCATATCTTTACGTCCGCTTCTACCTTTCAGGTGACAATGGCATCTGCTATTCTCAGCCTATGGTGCTTCACGTTGAGGGTGAGGAATTTGCTCCCGTTGACGTTCCCGAAACACGTGATATCTCCACCTTCTTAAGAAGCCTTGTTACAATTGTAGACCAGCTTTTCTTCAAGTACAATCCTCTTATCTGGATGTTCAAGTATTTCGGTCTCGGATATAATCCCATTGAAAGACTTTTTCAGTAAATAATATGAGAGCAGAGCTTCGGTTCTGCTCTTTTTTGTTGACATCTGCTTTCAGTGTGATATAATCAAGGTGTAGTTAGTTTGTGCTAACTGTAAAAAAGAAGGGAGTGTTACTATGAAGCAGTTTGATGTTACGGGTATGACCTGTGCCGCTTGCAGTGCAAGGGTAGAAAAGGCAGTATGCAGTCTTGACGGAGTCAGTGCCTGCAGTGTAAGCCTTCTTACAAATTCAATGACTGTTGAGGGTAATGCTACCGCTGAGCAGATTGAAAAGGCTGTTGAAAAAGCAGGCTATAAGGCACAGATAAAGGGTGACGGTAAAAGCACCGTTGCTCAGAAATCTGACGACAGGGAGGAGAGTGCGCTTAAGAAAAGGCTGCTTTTCTCGGTAGTGCTTCTTCTTGTGCTGATGTATTTTTCAATGGGGCACACCATGGCAGGGCTTCCCGTGCCGTTGTTTCTTGACGGAAATGCTGTTGCCCTCGGTGCAATTCAGCTTGTGCTGAGCCTTTCGGTGCTTATAATAAACAATCGATTTTTTATAAACGGAATAAAGGGAATAAAAAATCTTGCACCCAATATGGATACCCTCGTGGCGATGGGCTCGGGCGTTTCATTTTTATATTCTGCAGTAATGCTTATCAGGATGGCTTTGACATCGCAGAATGAAATTCACGGTACGGAGCACGGACTGTATTTCGAGTCAGCCGCTATGATAGTCACCCTTATCACCGTAGGCAAAATGCTTGAGGCACGCTCAAAGGGTAAAACCACCGATGCGCTTAAGGCTCTTATGCGCTTAGCCCCCGATACTGCAGTCATACTTAAGGATGACGTTGAGCTCAGAGTGAGCACGTCTGA
Source organism: Acutalibacteraceae bacterium (assembly GCA_045635905.1). Taxonomy (GTDB): domain Bacteria; phylum Bacillota; class Clostridia; order Oscillospirales; family Acutalibacteraceae; genus RUG806. The sequence goes on along the minus strand of JAZTWN010000080.1, from coordinate 28,301 downwards.
GGTTTCGGTAGGTGACGTTTTTGTTGTCCGTCCCGGCGAGAGCATTCCCGTTGACGGTGTGGTTATAAAGGGCGTGAGTGCCGTTGACGAATCAGCGCTTACGGGTGAGAGCGTCCCTGTGGACAAGGCGGAAAACGATAAGGTATCTGCAGGTACAATAAACCTCTCGGGTATTTTATATTGCCGCACAACAGGTGTCGGCAAGGATACTATGCTTGCCTCGATTATAAAGATGGTAAGCGATGCTGCCGCAACAAAGGCGCCTGTTGCAAAGGCTGCCGATAAGGTCGCAGGAATATTCGTGCCCTCCGTAATTTTAATTGCCTTTATCACTGCAATTATATGGCTTATTGCAGGGCAGGACGTAGGCTTTTCTCTGGCGCGCGGAATCTCCGTGCTTGTAATAAGCTGCCCCTGTGCACTGGGTCTTGCACCTCCTGTTGCAATTATGGTGGGAAGCGGAGTAGGTGCTAAAAACGGAATTTTATTCAAAACTGCCGCAAGCCTTGAAAATATAGGTAAAATAAAAATTGCAGTCCTTGATAAAACGGGTACTGTTACTGAAGGACGCCCCTCGGTTACGGATATTATACCTGCCGACGGTATTACCAAGGCGGAGCTTCTGCGTTTTGCTTATTCTATTGAATATGCAAGTGAGCATCCTCTTGCCTTTGCAGTGTGTGAAGCGGCTGCCTCACAGGGCATAGAACGTATTGAGGCTGAGAATTTCAGAGTGCTTTCGGGAAGCGGTGTCAGCGCAAACGTTGCGGGTAAGCCCTCCCTTGCAGGAAGCCTTGCGCTTATTTCAAAAAATGCTGCCCTCGACAGCAGTATTGCAGATAAGGTGAATTCATTGGCATACGAGGGAAAAACACCTCTTCTGTTTTCTTGTGACGGAAGGCTATTCGGAATAATTGCCGTGGCTGATACCGTTAGAGAGGATTCCCGTGACGCGGTAAGGGCACTTAAGAATATGGGAATATACACCGTAATGCTTACGGGTGACAATAAAATCACTGCAGAGGCGGTAGGAAAAGCCGCCGGAGTGGATAAGGTAATTGCAGGTGTGCTCCCCGAGGGCAAGCAGGCTGTTATAGCCGCACTTCAGCAAAGCGGACTTACCGCTATGATAGGCGACGGAATAAACGACGCACCTGCGCTTACAAGAGCGGACGTGGGTATTGCCATAGGTGCAGGCACTGACGTTGCAATTGATGCCGCCGATATAGTGCTTATAAAAAGCAATCTTACTGATGCCGTAAGGGCAGTAAGGCTCGGCAGAGCAGTGCTTAAAAATATATATGAAAATCTATTCTGGGCATTCGGCTACAATATTATAGGCATTCCCCTTGCCGCAGGCACATTCATAGGGCTTCTCGGGTGGGAAATGAATCCTATGTTCGGTGCTGCTGCTATGAGTATTTCAAGCTTTCTGGTGGTTACAAACGCACTGCGACTTAATTTTAAGGATATTTCATCAGGAAAAGCTGACAGAAAAATAAAAAGCGTTACAATTACGGAGGTAAAGGAAATGACAAAAACAATGAAAATCGAGGGTATGATGTGTATGCATTGCGAGGCACGTGTAAAGAAAACCCTTGAGGGTATCGACGGTGTGCTTGAGGCAGCAGTAAGCCACGAAAACGGGACTGCGGTGCTCACGCTTTCAAAGCCTGTTGCCGATGACGTGCTTACACAGGCAGTTTGCGCACAGGATTACAAGGTAATTTCAATTGACTGATAAGCAGTATTCGCCGCCCGAATTAAGGGCGGCACTTTTTTCTTTTTGAGAAATAATCGTCATAAATTAAAAAAATGTATAATAACGTACAATTTATCGCCTTTTGCTTCTTGCAACGCAAAAGGGTATATGATAAAATTATATCGTATTATTTTATATAAAAAGAGGTAATCCGCGATGAGTAATTATTATAATCTTATCCCTTCTCAGGATACCATGTATCTTATGCAGAAGTTTACTCTCCATAAGCAGATAGTACAGATTCCCACCTCGTTTATGCTTGATATGGATATTGACTTCAATCTTCTTACAAAGGCTCTCAATATCGAAATCCAGCGTAACGACTCAATGCGTCTGCGCTTTAAGAAGGAAGGCAAGAAAATCGTTCAGTACTTCCTTGACAGCTACAAAATTGATTCCGTAAAGGTGCTTTCCTTCAAGACCGAGGACGAGCAGAATAAGTTCTTTACAAAGGATGCTCATACTCCCGTAAGATTTATGAAGGATGAGTGCTACAGAATTTATTTCTTCAATGCATTCAACGGTTATAAGGGCATCTATCTCAACGCAAGCCATATGGCTATGGACGCTATGGGTATTTTAGTGTTCTATCTTGACCTGCTTGCAGTCTATAAGGCTCTCAAAACAGGCGAGGAGCTTCCCGAACCCCTTCTCAGATATGAGGATTATATTATAAAGGAGCACGAAAAGTGCGCAAACGAGGCACGCTTCGAAAAGGACAAGAAATTCTACGACGAGTATTTCAGAAGCTGCGGTGAGCCCGTATACTGCGGTGTTCACGGTCCTGCCTTCCTTGAAAAGGAAAGAATCAAGAAAAAGAATCCCGACCTCAAGGTGCCCTCAGCCTACAGCCCCCTTCTTGATAAGGCAGAGGTTATGAAGCTCAATTTTACTCCCGAGCTTTCCGAAAAGATTCTCGAATTCTGCAAGGCACGCTCCGTTGCTCCCGAAAGCCTTATGCTTCTTGCAATGCGTACCCATCTTTCTGCAATTAACGGCAGAGAGCCCTTCGGTATGCAGCTTCTTATGTGCAGCAAGAGAATCACGTATAAGGATATGAAAACAGGCGGTTGCATGGCTCAGCCTCTTCAGATTCTTACAAGAATTGAAGAGAATATGACCTTCGCCGAGGCACTTGACGAATTCCTTCGCACAAGAACCTCACTTTACCGTCACCTTACCTATCCCTATACCACTGCGCGTGACCAGTTCAGAGAAATGAACGGCTACTCCGTTATTCAGGGACCTGCTTCACTTATGTTCTCCTGGCTTCCCGTGCCCGTAGCAGAGTTCACTGAATTCAAGTTCGATTTCAAGACCTATAATCTCGGCAGATATTTCAGCCCCCTTTACGCTATCTGCTATCCCGATCCCCAGAATAATACTATTGCACTTCATTATATGTACAGAGTCAAGCTCGTTACTCCCGAAAATCTTATAGATTTACATAACAATACCGTTAAGATTATCGAGAATGCGGTTGCAAATCCCGAAATAACAATCGGCGAGCTTCTTGATATTATAAAGTAAGCCAGAGGAATATTATGACTGCTGAAGAAAAGAAAATTATAGACGACCTCCGACACGAGGTCCATATGATGGGTGAGCTTCTCACTCTCAAAATGCTTCTTACCCGTATGGAAACCTACGGTGAGCGCGTTTGTATGGTTGAAAAGAAGAAGGACAACGTAATCAACTATACTGCAAAAAGATTCCGAGAGGACGTATATGCTCTCGGTACTGCTCTTAAGGATATGGGACTTATGGGCAAGCATATCGGTATTTTATCCGAAAACTCATATCAGTGGGTTGTAATCTTCTTTGCAACAGTCTGCGGCGGCGGTGTTGCAGTTCCCGTTGATAAGGAGCTTTCCGATGCCGATATCAGCGCACTTTTCACAAAGGCTGACGTTGATGCTGTTTTCTTCTCACGTGCATATAAGGAAACCGTAAAATACCACCTTGAGCACGATGAAAGATGCACTGCAGCCGTATGCACAAACAGAAATATTGACGGCTTTCTTTTCTTTGACGAGCTCATTGAAAAGGGAAAGAAGCTCATTTCCGACGGCGATACAGAGTATATGGACGTTGAGATCAATAAGGATGACCTTGCGGCCATCGTTTTCACCTCAGGCACAACAGGTGCAAATAAGGGTGTAATGCTTACTCACGGTAACTTCGCTCAGAATGCTGACGGCGTTCTTGAAACAATTGAAACTCAGTACAGCTCCATATCACTGCTTCCCATGAACCACGTGTATGAATTAAGCTGTAATATCCTTACCGCTCTTTATATGAACTGTCCCGTATTCATAAACGATTCACTCAAGAGCTTTATGGATAACGTAAGATTCTATAAGCCCGATGCTATGGCTATCGTTCCCCTTGTTATTGATACCATCTATAACACAATCTGGAGAACTGCCGAGCAGACAGGCAGAGCAAAAATCCTTAAGAAGCTTCTCAAGTTCTCAAACGCTATGAGAAAGGTGGGTATTGACCTCCGTCCCGTGCTATTCAAGACCATTGCAGAAAAGTTCGGCGGAAAATTCCCCACAATGTCCTGCGGCGGTGCTCCTACAAGAGTAGAGTACGTAACCTGCCTTTCCGATTTCGGCTTTACAATCTATAACGGCTACGGCCTTACCGAATCCTCACCCACGGTAACTCTTAACCTTGAGGCAGGAAAGTATCCTGACTGTGCAGGCTATGCCTTCCCCAAGGCCAAATTTATGATTCACGAGCCCGACGAAAAGGGTGTAGGTGAAATCTGGATCAAGGGCGAAAACGTAACCAAGGGCTACTACAAGGACGAGGCAGCAACTGCTGCTTCCTTTGAGGACGGCTGGTTCAAGACAGGCGACTACGGCAGAACCGATGAGCTTGGCAGACTTTACGTTGTAGGCAGAAAGAAGAATCTTATTATCCTCGATAACGGTAAGAACGTTTTCCCCGAAGAGGTGGAAAGCTACTATATGGAGGCAGTAAGCTATCTTCACGACGTTGTTGTTTTTGAAACCGAGCAGGAGGTAGGCGGCAGAATGCAGAAGATTATTGCAGGTGCCTTCTACGTAAGCCCCGAGGACGTTGAAAACAAGAGCGAGGAAGAAATTATAAAGATGGTTGAAAAGGATATCCTTGAGGCAAACAAGGAGCTTACCGCTTATAAGCGTGTGCAGGATACCTATATCACAACCACGGAATTTGAAATAAATTCCACAAGAAAGGTAATAAGAAGCAAGGTAATTGAGCGTTACAATGCTTCAAAGAATAAATAAAATTTGGAGGAAGAACCAATGCTTGAAAAAATCAGAGAAATTATTTGTGAGTTCGTTGACATAAATCCCGATGAGATCACACTTGAAACAAACATCAGAAAGGATCTCGGTCTTAACTCTCTTGAGCTTGTAAACCTTGCCGTTGACATCGAAGAGGAGTTCGATGTAGAAATTCCCGATAAGGAAGCTATGGGACTTGAAACAGTTGCCGATGCAATCAGAATCATTGAAAAGTATATGGACTGATAAGGTGGACGGCACCGTTACAAAAAAGGTCAATATAAACGATATAAGCCGCAGCGAATCCGGTGCGGCTTATTTTCTTATGTCCGCCGAAAGACGTAAAAGGTGCGATTCTCTGAAAAGGGATGAGGATAAGCGTCTTTGTATTGCTGCGGATATGCTTTTAAGAAGGGTTATTTCCGAGGAAACGGGGCTTGACGGAGGTGCGCTTGAATTTGTCACTCTTGAAAACGGTAAGCCTGTGCTTAAGGGCGGTGCGGTGCATTTCAGTATCAGTCATTCCGGAGAAATTGCTGCGGTTGCAGTAAATAAGCACTGCCGCGTGGGAATTGACGTGGAAAAAATTGTACCTGTGAATTCACGTATTGCAAGGCGCGTTTTCTGCGATGAGGAAATTGCCTTTGTTTTCGGCTCACCTGATATTCCTGCGGGAGCCGTTGAGGACAGGGAAGCTCTTGAGCGCTTCTTCCGTGTGTGGACGTATAAGGAGGCTTACGTCAAAATGACAGGGCAGGGAATAACGGACGACATAAAAAGCGTGCGTTATTGCGATGAAAATTGCCGTTGTGAGGTTTTTGACGGATATTGCCTTAGTATTATAACTGAAAAATAAAGCCTCTGAAAGGGTGCAAAAGGGCGGTGTATCGATTATCGATGCACCGCCTTCTGTTATTGTTTATTCAACTGACTTAAGTGAAAGCACCATATCAACCTTCTTAAGCTTCTTGTGAAGCACAAGATTTACCGAAATAATAATAAGACAGGTGATAAGTATTGCTATAACGTAGCTGTACCACGCAATATTCTGACCGTACATAACCGTATCAATTGCAGTAAAGGAGATAAGAAGCAGATGCAGAAGCTTTCCGAGAATAATACCGAGAGCCATACCGAACAGGGATACGAAGATGTTTTCTCTGTAAATATAGCTGCTTACCTCGTTATCGTAGAAGCCGAGCACCTTGAGTGTTGCAATCTCTCTTGTCCTTTCAATAATGTTGATGTTTGAAAGGTTGTAAAGCACGATGAATGCAAGGATAAGTGCTGACACGAAGAATACGATGATAACTATTGAAAGCGCATCTGTAATCTGTGAAATGCTTTCCGTTGTATCACTTGTGAAGGCAATAGCAGTAATGCCCTGTGTCTTCATAAGGTCTGTACTTATAAGTCCCTTTGTATTTGTGAGGGTTTCATCGTCAACCGTATCGTATGCCGAGGAAAGATTTCCTATAGCATAGTAATATTCGGGTGCTTTACCTGTAGCTGCCTTGTAGGTTTTGGCAGTCATAAAGACGTAGTGGAAGGTGTAGTTTTCTGCAATTGCGCTTACTGTAACCGTGTAGGTCTTGCCGTCGCCGTCTGTAATCGTGATTGTATCACCTACGGAGGTTTTTGTGTCTGTTGCAAGCTTTTCGGTGATTATTGCACCCGAATCGTCGAGCTCGAATTTCTCACCCGTAAGACGGCTCTTGAGGGTTATATATTCACTGAGCTGAGCAGGCTTTGCGGGAACAAAGGTGTAAACCTCAAGCTCCTTGTTGCTTCTTTCACTACCTGCAGTCATAGCCTTCATTGACGTGAGCATCAGTGAGCCTATTCTGCCGTCGGAGGATGCCTTGTTGTATTCATAGGAATGTGAGGTATCCGACTGTGCTTCGGTGAATACAATCTGGAAATCGTATTTCGAAACTGCATTGTCACCGTACTGCTTCGTAAGGATTGCGCTTATTGAGTTATACATACCGAGGCTTGCAATAAGAAGTGCGGTGCAGCCTGCGATACCGAAAAGAGTCATAATGAATCTCTGCTTGTTTCTGAAAAGATTTCTTGCCGTTACCTTAGCAGTGAAGCTGAGTCCTGACCAGATTACGGTGAGCTTTTCAAGAAGAATACGCTTGCCTGCTACGGGAGCCTTGGGACGCATAAGCACTGCAGGATTTGTAAGAAGTTCTCTGTAAAGAGCAATTGCGGTAACAACGGCAGTGCAGCCGAGAGTGATTACAAGGCTCAGCACTGAGTAGCCGAAGGGATATCTGTAGATAAGTGCGGGAAGGGAATACATTACCGAATATGCGGAGTTTATCGCATAGGGGAACAGGAATACCGCAACCGCAATACCGAGAACCGTACCTGTTATGCAGGCACTGAGAGAATATGCAACGTACTTTGAAACGATAGCTGTCTTTGAATAGCCCAGTGCCTTGTACGTGCCTATTGTTACTCTGTCCTCCTCAATAAGTCTTGTGAGGGTTGTAAGACAGATGAGTGATGAAATGAGGAAGAAGAATATAGGGAAGATATTTGAAAGAATTTCGATATTCTTTACAGACTGACCGTAGCTTGAATATCCGGGAGTGTCGTTTCTGTCGTATACTCCCCAGGTAAGTGTGTCAAGCCTTTCAAGAAGCGCCTTGGCGTCTGAAAGCTGCTTCTTTGCCGCAAGAAGACCTGCATCGAGCTGCTTTTCAGCCTCTGCGCGTCTTTCCTTTGCAAGTGCAAGATTCTGAGGTGCGGAATTTACCTGATTCTTAAGCTCGTTGAGCTTTGCCTCAGCCTGAATCTTTTCTATCTGAAGCTGAAGATTTCCGCTTGAAATATTATAGCCGTATGCAGTAAGCTGAGCGTTTGCCGCCTGAAGCTCCTTTGCTGCTGCATCAAGCTGAGTTTTTGCCGTTGCGAGCTCAAGTGTAGCCTCGGTAAGCTCCTTTTCCTTTGCTTCGAGGTAGGTGCCGAGCTCCTTGATCTGCTTTTCTTTTTCAGCAAGCTCCTTTTCCTGAACCGCAAGGTTTGATTTCTGTGTATCAAGATAGGGCTGAAGGTTTGCCGCAATTTCAGTGGCAAGTCCCTGTGTTGTGAGTGCCTTAACCGCATTGTAAAGCTCAGGGTAGGTAATCTGCATCATATTGATGATTGACTGAATCTGCTCCTGAGAGTACGCGCCGCTTTGTAGGTCACCGATTTTGAGAATGGTTGATTCTGCAGCGGAAATAAGACTATTTGTGGTTTCAATGGTCTGCTTTGCTGATTCTATAGCATTCTTGCCTGTGATATACTGTGTGTATGAGTTGTCGTAAAGCTCCTTTGCCTGTGTGTGCTTGAGCTGCATCTCATTATATGCGTCAACGTTCTGCTGATAGAGTCTTTCCTTTTCGGAGTATTCCTGAAGTGCTGCGTAGTATTCTGCAGTGTTGTTACTGAGGCTGCCCTCGGCTGCTGCGAATTTTTCGTCGAATTCCTTCTGTGCATCAGCCACCATCTGCGTGCCGTTTGCAACAAGCTCCTCAAGCTGAACAATCGTTTTATCAAGCTCCTCAAGCTGAGTTGAAACCTCTGTGGAGGAGTTGCTTATTTTTATTTCACTTTCGGCAATTGTGTTCTGAAGCTGAGGTCGCAGCTGAGCAACACGTACCTTTACCTGATTCTTTGAAATAGCAAGGATGTTTTCCATAACAGGGGAGATGTATTCGAAATATTCATCGGAATAGGGCTCGAAATAGTCAGCGCCCTGTACGTTTACATACACCTCGGAGTAATACTCTGTTGTGAATGCCTCCTCGGGGATGATGATGTATGTGCCGACCTTACCGCTGCCGATGTTTGTGTTTCCTCTTTCAAAGGAAAGATAGTAGGGTGAACGGATAATGCCGACGATTTCAAAGGAGGTGACGGAAAGCTCGGTGGGAGCAGTGCCGTTTTCTGTTTCAAGTGTTATTGTGTTTCCTATTTTGTAGCTGTCGGGGGTTGAAAGCGTGCTTGCGTCAACAAGGCATTCGTTTACCGAGGAGGGATATCTGCCCTCGATAAGCTGAGGACGGTTTATGAAGGAGCCGTCGTTCACACCGTTGAGGAAATCTGCTATATGCTCGGGAGAAATCGCATAAGCGCGTGTGCTTATCTGCGTACCGTCGATATCCGATTCAACCTCACCGTTGATTCTTACGAGAGCGTCGGTGAACTTCTGACCCACTGCATATTCAACGCCGTTGAGCTTTTTTATTGCAGCTATGTCGCTGTCTGTAAGACCTGCTGCCGACTGGACTCTTATGTCCATAAGGTTATATTCGGTGAAATACTTCTGTGCCGTGCCGAACATATCGGGAGCAGTAGCCTTTATGCCCACGAAAAATGCAGTTCCGAGGGCAATAATTAGCATTATTGAGATATATCTGCTGAAATTGTTCCTGATGGTACGCAGAGTATCTTTTATAAGAGCTTTTGACAAAGGAAGATCCTCCTTACCATTCTATTCTGTCAACGGACAGGGGATTGTCGTTGACGGAAATTCTCTGAACACGGCCGTTTTTCATAGTGATAACACGGTCTGCCATAGGTGTCAGGGCAGTATTATGGGTGATGATGATAACAGTCATACCTGTTTCACGGCTTGTTTCCTGTAAAAGACCGAGAATCTGCTTGCCTGTGTTGTAGTCAAGTGCGCCTGTGGGCTCGTCGCAGAGAAGAATTTTGGGATTTTTTGCAAGAGCACGGGCAATTGAAACTCTCTGCTGCTCACCGCCTGAAAGCTGTGAGGGGAAGTTGTCCATTCTTTCCGCAAGACCTACTCTTTCAAGCACCCTCGCAGGATTGAGCGCCTTGTTGCTTATCTGTGAAGCAAGCTCAACGTTCTCAAGAGCGGTAAGATTGGGAACAAGATTGTAAAACTGGAAAACAAAGCCGACGTCGTGACGGCGGTAAGTTGAAAGTCTTTTTTCGTTGAACTGATTGATAAGGTCGCCGCCGACTCTTACCTTGCCGTCGTTGCAGCCGTCAATGCCGCCAAGAATATTGAGGACGGTTGTTTTACCCGCGCCGCTGGGACCTACAACCATACAAAGCTCACCCTCCTCGACAGAGAAGGAAACTCCGTCAAGTGCGTTTATGGTGACCTCACCCATCTGATACTTTTTGTAAACTGATTCAAGTTCTATAAAGCTCATAATTGCCCACCTTAATTAATATGACAAAAGTATAACGCATATTATATGTATAGTCAAGTGTAATTATTATACTATTTGTGCCGAATTTCAGGAAAATTCTGCCGTATTCAGCAGAATTTGGCATAAATATACATAAACTCTGCATAAAATTGCAAATATTGTGTGTTGGCACGTCCTGTGTCTTTCACTTGACAACCGCGCCCGTGTATATTAAAATATTACATTGAAATCTAACTTAAAGGAGTCAGCAGAAAATGGCAGTAGAACGCGTGCTTTTCGGCAATATGCCCGACGGCAGAGAGGTTTATGAATACATTCTTACAAATTCATCGGAGTGCGAGGCCCGCATAATCACCCTCGGTGCAACGCTCCGCTCATTCACAATGACAGACAAGGACGGGGTAAGAAGGGACCTTCTTCTCTGCTTTGACAGTGTTGAGGATTGCCTTGAAAAATCCGACTATCAGGGTGTTATCGTAGGCCCTGTCTGCAACAGAATCGGCGGCGCTGAAATTGAAATCGGCGGTGAAAAATATGCTCTTACCGCAAACGAAAAGGGTATTACCTGCCTTCACTCAGGCGGTGAGCTCGGTCTTTCTCTGTGGAAGGCAATAGTTACCGATTCCGACAGCATTGAGCTTACCTATACACAGGCTGACGGCAGCCACGGCTTCCCCGGAGAAAAGAGTGTAAGCGTTATCTATAAGCTCGGCGACGACAATAAGCTTCACATAAAGTATGAGGCCTCTTCAACAAAGGATACTTATCTCAATTTCACCAATCATGCCTACTTCAATCTCAACGGCTATGACAACGGAGATATCCTTTCACACACCCTTTCAATTGATGCCGATTACATAACAGAGGTTGATGAAAACAGTATCCCAACGGGCAGAAATATCCCTGTTGAGGGCACTGCTTTCGACTTCAGACAGGAAAGAGTTATCGGTAAGGATATTGATGACGCTAACGTTCAGCTTCAGTACACAGGCGGCTACGATCACAATTTCTGCATCAACGGCTGCGACGGAACACTCAGAAAAATTGCAAGTGCAAAGGGCGACAAAACAGGCATCGTAATGAATGTTTATACAACTCTTCCCGGTGTGCAGTTCTATGCAGGTAATTTCCTCAAAGGTATCATCGGCAAAAACGGCAAGCCTATGGAAAAGAGAACAGGCTTCTGCCTTGAAACCCAGTTCTATCCCGACACACCCCACCACGCAGATTTCCCCTCCTGTCTTTACAAAGCAGGGGAGAAATACACCTCGGAAACCGTTTACGAATTTTCACTGTAAAAAAATGTCAGTCAAGGGTATAATTTGATGCGTTATACTCTTGACTTTATTTTTATTTTTGCTATAATATCTGTGTATTTAAATTTTGATGATTCGGAGGTGCGGTTGTGTCAAAGAAAAAGCTTCTTTTTAACGTCATAAGTGTTGTTCTCAGCATAGCACTGCTGTCAGCAAACCTTTTCGCAGCTGCAACGGTGTTTACGTTTGAAACACAGTATGACTATGATGAGGCAGATATCGCATGGCTTACCGATCTTGTTATAAAAGAGGATATGACCACGGTTGAGGGAATGGCTCAGCGTGTAACTCTTGTTCCCGAGCCTGAATATCCTTATACGGAAACTCCCGAAAGCTTCAGCAAGGACGTTAACTATTACGTATCGCTTTACAATCTCGAGGCAGGCTCACAGCGTGCAGGCTATCTCTATTTCTTTGAGGTGCTCAATGCAAACTCCGAGCTTCTTGCCGCTGACGTAAGCGATACAGATATCAGAGAATATCTTGAGGGAATGGGAATTGCCTATCCTGCCGATGCAGGCGCAGACGAGCTTGTAATGGCAAGAGCACTCTTTACCGCTATGGTAACGGGCTCTCTCGGCTCCTCCTTTGCAGTAGGCTCCGACCTTGAAGAGGCTGTTGTTTCCTACCTCGCAACTCTTACCGGAATGAATGTAAGCACTCTCGGTGAATGGTTGCCTCAGGGCTCAGTTCTTTCACTGGACGAATATATTCTTGCAGCCTCAAAGCTTACACTCTGGTCAAACGGCTATGACGTAAGCCGTGATACAACCGAGGATGAGGTTTACAGGCTTGTTGCAGCTATGACTGTTAAGGCACAGGGTATTTCGGTTGACACCGACCTTTCCTTTGATGAACTCAAGGTTCACTACACCGCAGCGCTTCTCGGCAAGAAGTATGACGTTGTAATGGATAGCAGAAAGCTTGCAGAGCATATCAACGCAGGCACTGCCGACTACTATATTCTTCAGCTTATGGGTAAAAACGGCGGTCTTTCCATCAGAGAAGACAATGCAGACTATAATGAGGCATTTGCTCTCGTGGCAGAAAACACAGACGTGTTTGACGTAACAAGCGACGATTTTTATGCTGATGTATTCAATTATTCCGCAACCCTCAGCACAAGGTGTAGCAGCCTCTGGATTTATCCCACCGCATACGCTACAAACTCCTCTTATGATTGCACCGTAAGCGTAAACGGCACTGTAATCAAAAACAACTACTACAATGAAATCAGCATCGATCCCGAGCTTTCACAGCAGGACGTAGTAATTACTGTATCTGCTTCAGGCTACGGAATCTCCTCTGAATGCACGTATACAATCCACGTAACGCAGGGCACCTATGCAGGTATTGAGGGTGACGAGCCTGTTACAGGAAACGGCAACGAAGAGCATTCATACGTTTCTTCCGATTCACTTGTGGCTGAAATTCTTTCCTCCATCGGTGTGAATTCCGTTATTTCTGCAGTGCTTGACAAATCATACTCCGCACTTCCCGCAGGTCTTTCAGGCGTTGTTTCCTTCATCGCTCCTACCTTTGATACTGATACGCAGGAGCCTGCAGGAGATGCAGCAGCGGAAAATGATGACGATTTCTATATTTCCGTTCTTGATGAAATCGGTTCTGTAATCGATACGGATATCGAAGGAATTCCCGGACTGAGCTTAATTGAAAATATTGAATACGGGGATGACAGTTTGATCACTTTCGGTTAATTAAGGTTGCCGTCTCAGGTTATTATGCGCACTTGATGATGGATTTTATCAGGTGCGTTTTGCTTTTTTTGACTATTATCGGCAGTTGTGCTTAAAGTTATATTCCGATAACAGTATTTGGGAGGGAAAATAATGAACGAAAAGATTCTTGTGGTTGACGATGACGCAAACATCTGTGAGCTTTTAAGACTCTATCTTACCAAGGAGGGTTATTCACCGGTTATAGTGAATGACGGCCTTGCTGCGGTTGAAAGCATTGAAACCGCAAAGCCTGCTCTTGTGCTTCTTGATATTATGCTTCCGAAGCTTGACGGCTGGCAGGTATGCAGAAAAATAAGACAGACAAGCGACGTTCCGATTATTATGATGTCTGCAAAGGGCGAAACCTTTGATAAGATTCTCGGACTTGAGCTTGGTGCCGACGATTATATCGTCAAGCCCTTTGATTCCAAGGAGGTTGTTGCCCGTATAAAGGCGGTTCTCAGAAGAACTCTTGCCCCCACGGTTGAAACCCCCAAGGAAGTAAGCTTTGAAAATCTTTCAATCAGCATCACAAACTATGAAATGAAGGTAAAGGGTGTTCACGTTGATGCGCCCCCCAAGGAGCTTGAGCTTCTTTTCCACCTTGCAAGCAATCCCAACCGTGTGTTCACACGTGACCAGCTTCTTGACGAGGTATGGGGCTTTGATTACTACGGCGACTCAAGAACCGTTGACGTCCACATCAAGCGTCTCAGAGAAAAGCTTGAGGGTGTTTCCGACAAGTGGGAGCTTCGTACCGTATGGAGCGTCGGATATAAATTTGAAACAAGATAATATTTTATATTAATATACTATATTACATTATTGAGTGAGCTTTATTATGTCAGGATTAAGAAAACGCCGATCAGGCAGTATGTTCAGATGGTACTTTATACAGACCACGTTTTCCGTGCTTCTGTGTCTTACCATTGCAGGCTTTGCTATGTTGTTTTTCTTTCTGAATTTCTGGAAAACGGATAGGCTCACAGCGCTTAACGAAGACGCTCTGAGTGTATCTCAGAGCGTTGAATCATATTTTGAGCTGAATGATTCTATGACCGATGAGGATGGTATTGCCGGAGCCTTGTCTTATACGCGGAGCATAATCTCCACGGTTGCATCCTCTTCCGACTCGCAGATAGCCATCTGCGACAGCTCGGGTGTTGTGCTGCTTTGCAGTGATACGGACCTTGAAGCGGCTGAGTCCTTATACGTATGTGATTTTCACGAGGGCTTTACCGTTCCGTCGGAAATCCTTTCCGGAATTTCACTTGCAGGGGAGTCGGGCTTTACCTTTGATGCGCTCTATCACGGCAATTCATCCGTGAAATATCTGCTCGGCGCAGTGGAATTTTCCGTTTCAGGAAAAACGCTTTACGTAATTGCCTTGCAGCCCGAAAGCGTTGCATTTCTTCCCTATACCACGGAATTTACAAGAATGATGATTCTTTCAAGTATAATCGCGGTATTTATATCATTTATATTATCTGTAGTTATTTCCTACAGAATGGTAAGACCGCTTAAAAAGGTTACCGAAGCCACAAGGCACTACGCAGGCGGGGATTTTTCCGCGCGTATCAACACCTCCGACGTTTATAAGGAGCTTACGCAGCTTGTGGATTCCGTAAATAAGATGGCGGATAACCTTGCCGTGCTTGAGCAGTCAAGAAGCAGCTTCGTTGCCAACGTTTCCCATGAGCTGAAAACACCTATGACCGTTATAAGCGGCTTTGTTGACGGTATGCTTGACGGCACAATCTCAATGGAGGATTCCGCAAAATACCTTTCAATTGTATCCGATGAGGTAAAAAGACTTTCCCGTCTTGTTGTGTCAATGCTCAATATGTCAAAAATTGAGGCAGGCAAGCTTACTCTCAATACCTCCGTATTTTCTTTGCGTGAGATATTCATAAAAACCGTCATAGGCTTTGAAAAGCTTATTGATGAAAAGAGCATTGAAATAATGGGGCTTGATACCCTCGAAAACGTGATAATTACTGCGGACGAAACACTTATTACGCAGATTATATATAATCTTCTTGATAATGCGGTGAAATTTACCGGAGAGGGCGGCGTAATTACCGTTTCTCTTGCGGCAGAGAAGAAAGAAGCCGTATTTTCTGTCCATAATACAGGTAAGGGAATTTCAAACGAGGAGCGCGGACTTATATTTGACCGCTTCTACAAGGTTGACAAATCCCGCGGACTTGACGCAAAAAGCTTCGGAATGGGACTTTATATTGTCAAGAGTATTATTGAGCTTCATAAAGGCACAATATCTCTTGAAACAGAGGAAAATAAATTTACCGAATTTACCGTAAAGCTTCCTTTGCAATAATTTTTTGCCGATTTAATGATTATTTAAAGTTTTCATATTAACATAGCACCATAACGATGAAAGGAAATCTTATATGAACGAAAATAATTTCAACGAGCCCCTTAACGGCAGCGAGCCTGAAAACAAGGAAGAGCAGGCAGCAGTCAGTGGGGAAGCAGGTGAAAACACCGTAAAATTCAATGAAGACGGTACCTACAGCGGTACTCATATTACAGATTCTCCCGTACAGGAAAAGCCTGTCTGCGAGCAGGTAAATACAGAGCCTGCGGCTGAAGAAAAAAAGGCAGCGACTGAAAGCAACGGTGCCCAGCCCCGTCCTAACGTTAATCCCTATTCAGCAGGTAACGGCGGATATCAGCAGGGTGCATACCCCAACGGCAGCAATCAGAATGCTCAGGGCGGTAATTCCTATCCCTATGGCAACGGCGGATACCCCTACGGAAATAATCCTTACGCAGGTAATCAGTATCAGCAGCGGCCTGCAGGTAATCCCTATAATATGCCTCCCCGTCAGCCGAATTATGCTTACACTCCCGATACTAATCCTCCCAAAAAATCCAAGGGTGCAAAAATATTTGCAATCGTTGCAGGCGTGCTTTGCGTATTTCTTGTAATTGCGCTTGTTTCCGTGGTATTGGGTGACGGCGGTAAAACAGTAAGCACTGTTCCCGAGCAGACAACTGAAAATTCATCCGTTGAGGAATACACAACAAACGCTTCTCCCGTAACAGGAAACAGCGTGAGCTCCTCAGGTGAGCTTTCTCCCAAGGCTATCTATCAGAAGGTGCTTCCTTCCTCTGTAGGTATTCTTGTGTACGATAAGTCAAAAACACTTGCCTCTGAGGGCTCAGGTGTGCTTTTCCAGGAATCCACAGACGGCAGATATACCTATATTGTAACCTGTGCACACGTAATCAGTGATTCAACAGGCTATATCCGCGTTCAGCTTTACGACGGCAAGGAATACGACGCTGAGGTTGTAGGCTACGATGCAAGAACGGATATCGGTGTTATCCGTATAGAAAAATCCGGTCTTGCTCTTGCTGAAATCGGTGATTCCTCAAAGATTTCCGTCGGTGACTACGTTTATGCCATCGGTAATCCCGGCGGTGTAGAGTTTGCAAACTCCTTCACAAACGGTATCGTTTCCGCTCTTGACCGTCCCGTAAATTCATCTGAAACAGGCTATACCACAGAATGTATTCAGCATACCGCTGCAATAAATCCCGGTAACTCAGGCGGTGCGCTTGTAAATTCCTTCGGTCAGGTAATCGGTATCAACTCAATGAAGATTGTTGCCGACGAATACGAGGGCATGGGCTTTTCCGTTCCTTCTACTGTTTTTGTTGAAATTGTCAACGAAATTATGAAGCACGGCTACGTTTCAAACCGTCCCAAGCTTGGCATTACCTACGTTGCAGCAAGTGAATACAGCACCTACGGTATGTTTGTTGCAATCAAGGGTCTTCCCTCAGGCTCAATCGTAATTTATGAAATTTCCTCTGACAGTGCACTTAAGGGCACACAGGCTAAGGCAGGCGATATGATTGTTGCGGTAAACGGTGTAGACCTTGATTCCGCCTCATATCTTTCCGAGCTTATAGAGGAATCCGACGTAGGCGATACCATCACTCTTTCTCTTATAAGAATCAACGAGGACTATTCCTATGAGGAATTTGACGTTACTGTAAAGCTTGTTGAGGACAGAGGAGACACCTTCATTACCGAGGAGGAGTCCACAACACAGGGTAGCTACGGCGGAAACTACGGCGGCAATTACGGCGGCGGCAGCTACGAGGACTACTTCGAGCAGTATTTCGAGGACTTCTTCGGTAGCTATTTCGGCGGCGACGGCAATTAAATAAAGCATGAGCTGTAAAACGACGCAGGTTTTTTTACAGCTCTTTTTTTTGTTGACATAGCATTTTCTGAATAGTAAAATTGAATCAACGAAACCGTGAGGTGAATTGCTTTGAAAAATAAGTGGAGCTTATATACCGCAAAGGAAATAAAGCCTGCAGGCTGGCTTAAAAGACAGCTTGAAATACAGGCGGCAGCCTTAAGCGGAAGCCTTGATAAAATGTGGAATGACATTAAGGAAAGCAGATGGATAGGCGGTACTGCCGAGGGCTGGGAAAGAGTGCCCTATTGGCTCGACGGCTTTATTCCTCTTGCATACCTTCTTGACAACGGGGATATGATAGACCGAGCAAAAAAATATATCGATGCAATTATATCCTTTCAGAAGCCCGACGGCTGGATATGCCCCTGCTGTGAGGATGAAATTCCTGCCTACGACACCTGGGCGGTGCAGCTGATTTCAAAGGTGCTTGTTGTGTATTACGAGTGCTCGGGAGATGAAAGAATTCCGGAAGTGCTTTATAAAACACTTAAAAATTACCATACGCTTCTTTCAGAGAGTAAAATCCGTCTTTTTGACTGGGGTAAGGCTCGTTGGTTTGAGGCATTTATCGCAATTAATTTTCTTAAGGAAAGATATGACGAGCCCTGGCTTTGTGAGCTTGCTGAAATTCTTAAGAGGCAGGGCACGGATTATCTCTGTTTTGCTGACAAATGGCTTCGTCCTCTGAATAAATGGACCTTTGAAACCCACATCGTAAACATAGCTATGATGCTCAAGGAGCAGGCGGTGTGTGCCGATACTCTCGGAATTGATTACGAAAGCAAGGCATATAAGCTTTACGATATTCTTTATTCACATAACGGTACTCCCACGGGGCTGTTTACGGGGGATGAGTGTCTTTCCGGTCTTTCACCCATACAGGGCACGGAGCTTTGTGCCGTGGCAGAGCAGATGTATTCCTTTGAGCTTCTGTATGCGTACACAGGTGATAAGATATGGAAGGAGCGCCTTGAGGTGCTTTGCTTCAATTCACTTGTTGCCACAATAAGCGACGATATGTGGACTCATCAGTATGACCAGCAATCCAATCAGATAAACTGTATAAAATTCCCCGGAAAGCCTCTTTTCAGAACAAACGGACAGGAGTCGCATCTTTTCGGACTTGAACCGAATTACGGCTGCTGTACTGCAAATTTCAATCAGGCGTGGCCTAAATTTGCCCTTTCTGCCTTTATGCATAGCGGCAACAGGATATTAAGTGCACTTACGGTGCCCTCACGCCTTGAAACGGAAGATTTTTCCGTTGAGCTTGAAACAGACTATCCCTTTATAAACGAGCTTAAATACACCGTAAAAACGGAAAAGGACGTGACTCTTGAGCTTCAGCTTCCTTCATTTGCACAGAATATAAGGGCAAACGGTGAAGCCGTGGCTGCAGATTCTGCATTTTTTGTGAGCGCCGGCACGGAAAAGGAAATTATAATTACCTTCGATGCTCCCGTTTGTCTTATTGACCGCCCCTACGAGCTGAAAACGGTAAAATGCGGCTCGCTCATATTTTCGGTGCCCGTCGAAACGGAATATAAGATGTATGAATATGAGCGCGACGGAGTTGAAAGAAAATTTCCTTATTGCGACTATGAGCTTATCGGAAAATCAAAATGGAATTATGCCTATAGCTCAAGGGAATTTGAGATTACAAGAAGCGCACCATCCGAAATTCCGTTTTCCTCAGAAAGGCCTCCCGTTACCGTAAGCGCCACGGTAAAAGAAATTCCCTGGGGATATGAGGATGGCTATGACAGCGTTTGTGCTAAGCTTCCCGAAAGCCGTGTGCCCTCAGGGGAGGACGAAAAAATTACTCTTTATCCCTATGGCTGCGCAAAGCTTCGTATGACAGAAATCCCTTTAGTTGAATAAAAAAAGCGGAGATGCCTTCCCTCGGGAAAGCATCTCCGTCTGATTTGTTTTTTCTTATTTTGATACGGGTACGTTGATTTCAAGGTCGGTAAGGGGGAAGCTGCAGCAGGGATGAATGCAGCCGAACTTGAAGTCTGCAAGTCTTCTGTATTCCAGTGACGCGGGAACATAAACCTTACCTGAAAGAAGGTGAGAGTGGCAGAAGCCGCATTCACCGCTTCGGCATCTTGCAGGAGCAGCAATACCGTTCTTTTCAAGAATCTGAAGCACGGTGTCGTTTGTGCTGCCTGTAACGGTTCTGGTGTTGTCCTGTATTGTCACCTTGATTGAAACCTGGGCGGGAACGTCGTTGGGATAGTCAGCCTGTGAAGAGGGATTTCTGAACTCACCGAACATTTCGTGGCGCACGTATTTCTTTTCAAGACCGAGCTTTTCAATTTCCTTGTCAAGGAAGCTGTACATAGCCTGAGGACCGCAGATGAAAAGAGAATATTTCTCGTTTTCGGGTGCGTATTTCTTAATAAGCTCTGCGGTGATGAAGCCCTTTTCGAAGCCCTCTGCGTCATCGTCGCTTAATACGTGAACAACCTTTACCTTGCCTGATTTGTTTATTTCCTCAAGCTCGTCGTAGAAAAGGATGTTATCCTTATTGCGGCTGCCGTAGATAAGAGTCATATTGAAATCCTCGTCGCCGTCGATTACTGCACCTGCCATAGAAATGAAGGGAGTAATACCGCTGCCGCCTGCAAGGCAGATAACGTTTTTTGCATCACGAAGAGGCTGATATTCAAACTGTCCCTCGGGTGCTGAAACTGTAACCTCAGTGCCTACAGTCCAGTTATCGAGAATGTAGTTTGACATAAGACCGCCGTCAACACGCTTGATTGTAAGCATATAGCTGCCCTTGAGAGCATCCTGGGGCTTTGAAGAAATTGAATATGCACGGGTGATTTTCATACCCTCAATTTCCTCGAATACGGTAAGGTATTTACCTGCACCGAAATATGCGAGTGTCTTTGTGCCCTTTGCCTCGTCGGGAACAAGCACAAAGCTTTTTGTATCCTCTGCTCTTTCAATGATTTCAGCAACTTTTACGAACTGCTTCTTGGGGTGAAGTGCTCTTGCAAGTGCAGTAGCGTTATCGGGAAGCTCGGGGATAATAGCCTGAGCGCTTTCAAAGGTCTTCTGACGGTTTGAGAGAAGGGATATGAATTTTGTTGCTTTAAGAGATTTTAAGCTTGCCATTTTATTTGCCCTCCTTAAGTGCCTTTATTGTAAGGTCTGCGGCCTTTTCACCTGTGTAGTATGCGCAGCCGTAGCCGTCGCCTCTTTCCTGAGTTGCACCGCAGAAAAGGAAGTTATCAAAGGGCTGATCCTTAAGATACTGAATTGTTCTGGGAAGCATGCTGTCCCACTTTTCAAGCATATAGCCGTAGGGTGTACCCCAGGGAGTGTTGAGGTAGCGGGCAAAAGTGGGAGGAAGAGCAATTTCAATTTCCTCGATATAGGGCTTGATGGAGATGTTGAGAGCCTTTTCGCAGGTTTCAATCATATCCTCGGCTACCTTTGTCTTGAATTTCTTATAGTCCTCGGGCTTTACGTCCTTCATAACGTCACCGAAGGTCATTGTTGTAAGGAAAAGCTGGCTTGTGCCCGCGGGAGTACAGTCGGGAATGATTTCGTTAAGGCAGTTGATGATGCAGTAGCCGCTGAAATAATTCTGTGCTGCCTCATACTGCTTGTCGGAATCGGAATCCGGAGCGATGAAAACAGAGTAGTCTGTAATGCCGAGCTCCTCCTTTGTCTTGTTCATACCAAGATAAACCGTTGTAAGAGTACATGCGGTTTTTCTTGAATTGAGCATCTTCATCTGCTGCTTGGGAACGTCCTTTTCGTCCATAAGCTCTGTGAATACCTTGTAGGGATAGCAGTTACAGATAAAGCGCTTGCCGTAAACCTCTTTTTCGCCGTTTATAACAACGCCTGCAGGCTTACCGTTTTTCATAATAATTTTGGTAACGTCTGAGTTGTACCAGATTTCACCGCCGAAATCACGGATTCTCTTGTCGATTGCAAGGCTCATTTCGTGGCTTCTCATATGGGGAATGCCTGTACCGCTTCTTACGTAGCTATGAAGCACGCAAAGGTAGTAAAGGAAGTCGAACTGAGAAGCAGGGGAGCCCATATAGCACCAGTAGGTGTTGAAGATGTCCTGAGCCTTTTTGGGCATACCGAGGGCATCAAGAGCCTCTGTCATTGTGTGTGAGGTCATTCGCATAATGTCGGGAACGTCCTTGAGGCTTCCGGGAATCTTTGAGGGATCCTCAAGACAATCGAATGCCTTGAACATATTTACGGATAATTCAAAAGCCTTTTTGCAGCTTTCGTATGAGCCGGGAACAAGCTCGTCAAGCTTTTTTGAGAAATTTTCAAAGCCTACGGGCATTCTTGCATCAACGGTAACAGCAACACCGTTTTCGTTGATGAAGGCGTCCTTGTCGCCTTCCTTTGCAGGAACAACAAGGCGGAAGGTTGAATCGTGTCTGAACCATTTTACCTCAGCACCGATTCTGTTGAAAACCTCTTCAATTGTGCCTGCTTCCTTTTCGTCGCCGATGCCTGCAAGCTCGTGAAGAGAGGGCTCGAATTCAAATCTGCCCCTTACAAATGAAGATGCTGAGCCGCCGGGAATGTTGTGTCTTTCAAGTAAAAGTGTTGAAAGACCTGCTTTTGCGCAGTTTGCTGCAGCCGCAAGACCGCCGTTACCTGCGCCGATTACTATAACGTCATAAATCTTACTCATAAACGTCATAACCTCCGTGCATAAAAATACATCTTATTCTACCACCCTGCGCATATAAAAACAACAGAATAATCAGCATTAAACAAACTTTGGAAAAAACATCAAAATACGTACCCTGTGCTTAGTCAAAATAACAATAGAAAAATAAAAATATTTGTGGTAAACTATTAAAAAAAGTATAAGGAGAAGTATGCAATACACTATTTTTGATTCGCCCGTAAAGGTGTACGGAATTCCGCTTTTCGAGAAAAACAGAGCTCTTGAGCGCTTTCCTGCAAAGCTAAGGCAAATTCTTGCCGATTCCTCCTGCGGTGGCGCGGTGTCAGAGCAGATTACAGCCCGTACCGTCGGTGCCCGTGCAGCCTTCAGAACCGATTCGGGAAAAATAAAAATCGAAATGAAGCTTAAAACCCTTGCTCACGACGTGGGTATGTCGCGGTTTTCCTGCTCGTCGGCAGCAGTTTATACCGGTACAGGGGCAAGCCTTGTTTTTCGCGGACTTGCAGTGCCCGGCTTTGAGGATATGCTGGGTGATATAGAATTTACTACCTCGGGAGAAATGCAGGACGTTATGATATTTTTCCCCCGAAATGAAATTGTGGAGAATATCACAATTACCCTTGACGACAATGCAGAAATTTTACCGCCCACACCCTATAAATACGGAAGGCCCGTAATTTTCTTCGGCTCTTCTATTACCGAGGGTGGTCACGCATCCCTTGTAACAAACGCATACACGGCGCTTTTATCCCATTGCATCGGCTTTGACTACTATAATTTCGGGCTTTCGGGAGGCTGCCGCGGTCAGCTTGCTATAGCGGATTTTATCTGTGAGCTGGAGCCCTCTGTTTTTGTGTACGATTATGACCACAATGCTCCCACAGCCGGGCATCTTGAAGCCACACACGAGGCATTTTTCAGACGTATAAGAAAAATGCTTCCCACGCTTCCCGTGCTTATGATGTCTGCACCGAATTATGAAAATATGCCACAGGCTGATGAAAGACGGAGAATTATCAGAAAAACGTATGAAAATGCTCTTGCATCAGGAGATAAAAACGTTTACTATATTGACGGTAAGGACTTTTTCGGGGATGAGCAAAGGCAGTTCTGCACAACGGATACCACCCATCCCAATGACTACGGCTTTCATAAAATGGCAGGGGTTATTGAGCCCGTGCTTAAGGAAATACTTGAAAAATTAAACTGAAAAAGAGGAGAAAATTATGACTATCTTACTTAAGCTCAGAGATTTTATTGTGCTCCCCCTTCTTGTTCTGACACTCATCACAAGCCCCGTCGCGGTAAGCACCGATTCGGCAGAGCTTGTTGCTACCGACACCTTTGTGCTCGAGCAGGCATTTATGATGGGTCAGGGTATCACCACAGACGGTGAATACTACTACACAAGCGGTGCGCTTACTGCAATCAATCTTACAATTCTTGCAAAGTTTACCGTTGACGGTATGGAGCTTGTCGACACTGCCATCAATCCTCTTCCCGACGTATGTATGGACAGAGGCAACAACCACATAGGCGGTATTAGCTACTATAACGGAAAAATTTACGCCTCCGTTGAGGGACCCGACGAGGGCTATCCCTGCATCGTTGTTTTCGCTTGCGAAACACTTGAGTGCACAGGTGAGGTTTATGACCTTCCCTATGAAATTTACGATGACGGTGTACCTTGGTGTGCGGTAGATAAGGAAACAGGCTATCTTTACGCCTCAAAGTGGAGCGAAGCCGAAACAGTTTACTGTTACGATATCAATAATAAAATGGAGCTTGTAAGAGAAATTCCTCTTACGGGGCTTGGTGTTATCGACCGTATTCAGGGCGGAGAATTCTTCGGCGGTGCACTTTATCTTTCAAACGATATAAAGGACAACGGCAACGTTAAGAATATTCTGAAGCTTGACGTGGCAACAGGTGAGGTAACACTTGCTGCCGAAAGAAACGTAGGCGGCGACAACGTTGAGGCAGAGGGCATTACCTTCCTTGAAACTGCCGACGGTGCCGAGATGCACGTGCTTGACTACAATAAGCTTGTCGGCGTATTCGTACATCACTATAAGGTTGATTTTTAAGCTATGATGAATTTATCCTTCAATGATATAGAAAAAGCGGAATTCTCCTTTTTTAAGGGGAATCCCGTGCTGAAATACACTCTTCCGAGCCTTGTTGTTGCTGACCCCTCAATTCTTACGCCCGATAAAGCTCCCGACGGAAAATGGCATCTTTTTGCTCATACCTTTTTCGGTGTGTACCACTATGTTTCCGAGGACGGCCTTTCCTTCAATAAGCTTGAAAGGGTAGCAAAGCATACTATGCGCCCCGATATAAAGCTTATAGACGGAGAGTATTTTCTCTATTTTGAAAGAACGAGGGCGCCCATTCTCAATGCGCTCAATACCGTGGGAGTAAAGTGGAAATCTGAAATTTTTATGTGTAAATCCGCTGACCTTAAGAGCTGGACAGAGCCTCAGTGTGTAATTTCGCACACAAAGGATTATGAAGCCTGCCACACGGGTGTTGCTATTTCCAATCCCTTTTTAATTGAAAACAGCGGAAAATACCGTATGTACTATTCCTGCGGTCAGACCTTTATAAAGGACTGCGGCTTTTCTGAGCCTACGCATATTACCTATGCCGAAAGTGATTTTCCCGACCACGGCTTCGTTTCAAGAGATATTCCCATTATAAGCCCCGACAAAGCCAATAAGTATCTCAACCTGTGCTCGGGCTGCATAAAGGTTTATAAGCTTTCCGATTGCTTTATAGGTCTTCAGAACGGCATTTTTGAGGAAAACGGCAAAAGCTATTCTGCAATAATGCTTCTGAAATCCTCTGACGGAGAAAGCTTTACCTTTGTAAAGCCTCTTATCGTGCCCGAGAAAAAATACCCATGGATGGCACAGTTTGTATATGCCTGCAATATGACGTATTACGGCGGCAGGCTTCGCATTTATTTCAACGCAAGAAACGTTGCAAATATGGTTATGGGCAGAGAAAGCATAGGCTTCGTTGAAGCAGAAATATAATAAAAACTCAGGCTTGAAAAATCAGCCTGAGTTTTTTTGTCCTTATTTTACTTCATATTTATACGTGGTATCGTAATTCATATCTGCACAAAGATAAAGAGTGGGGGAGGTCAGGTCATATATTGATGACCACTGTGTTGAATAAACTCTTCCTTTTTCATCGGGCTCGGTGCCTGTTATTCTTACTGCATTAAGAAGTCCCATTCCGTCTTCTCTTGAAAGGATTGCCTTTGTATCGGTGAGCTTTTCAAGTAATATTTCATAGCGGTCAAGTCCCTGCTTTTCATATTCAAAGGGAACCTCGTGAAGATAGAAATTTGTTGCACAGATTATTCCGTTATCCTTTTCGGTAATAACCATTTCGTTGTTTACATAGGAAACTACAACGCTTTCACCTGATGCATCTGCAATCTGGAAATGATAACAGCCCTTTGCTGCGGCATACATATCTACACCCTTAAGGAATTCCAATGCCTCGTCAACCGTAGCACAGGTGTCAAGCATAGCTCTTATGGCGAGCGTTGTGCCCACGTCGGGCTTATCGGAGCTTTGTGCGGTTGCGGGTGCCTGAAGCTGAAGCACACCTACTGCAAGCCCCTTTTCGTTAATTCCGTCAAGGGGGAAATAAGCTGTTGCAAGAGTGTTTATTCTGTCAAGAAGCTTATCGGGAGTATATGTATCGTTATAGCCGAGGAAGCTGAGATTTACAACTGAAACAGATTTGTAGCCGTCCTTTGGTGCGGTTTTTACAACAGCAAGATCTGTCTGCTGATTGTCAAGATTTCTGCCGAGGATATGACCGCCCTCAGGTGTTTGAGCATAGAACATAGAGCAGGCAAGATTAGGAATTTCATAGGGTACATCAATGGGAAGTCCCTTAAGCATTGTTTTGAGAATATACTGTACAAGCTGCTCTTCTGTTGCTGCGCCGCCTGCTTCAATAAGCTCATCAAGCTTATAGTCGGCAGCATAATTTACCTCATATATTCCGGTATCGTCAATTTCCTTTACTGATAATAAGGTACGCAGCTCACCCTGAAAAACTGCAAGTGCAGAAAAAGCAAGAATACATATTGCGCAAATCGGAATTATTATTGCTAAAGCCTTTTTTGATGTTTTTTTGTTCATTTTCTTTTCTCCATTCCTGTACTGTTTTTAATATAATGTAATTATTTTGGTGTGTCAATGAGTCAGTCACTTTGTTTATAAAATGTTCAAAAAAAGCAGATGAGAAATTACTCATCTGCTTAATGCTTTCATTCTTCAAAAAGGGGAGTGGAGAAATATCTTTCTGCGGTGTCGGGGAGAATCGTAACAACGGTTTTTCCCTTGCCTAGCTTCTTTGCAAGCTTTATAGCCGCTGCAACGTTTGTGCCTGAGGAAATACCGCACATAAGTCCTTCCTTGGCGGCTAAATCCTTTGCTGTCTGTAAAGCCTCCTCGTCGGAAACAATGTAGATATCCTCATAAATTTCAGTGTTGAGAATTTCGGGAATAAGTCCGTCCCCGATGCCCATCTGAATGTGAGCGCTGACCGTACCGCCTGCAAGAATTGCCGCATTTTCAGGCTCAACCGCCCATATCGTCATATCGGGATTCAGCGCCTTGAGAGTTTCACCTATGCCTGTAATTGTGCCGCCTGTACCGATGCCTGAACAGAAGCCGTCAATGGGACCTCCCACCTGCTCGAGTATTTCAAGACCCGTCTGATGGCGGTGAATCATAGGATTTGCAGGGTTTTCAAACTGCTGAGGCACGAAAACGTTGGGGTCGTCCTTTGCCATCTGCAGGGCGGTTTCAAGGCATTTTGCAATTGCATCACCAATGTTTCCCTCATCGTGGATGAGCACAACCTCTGCGCCGTAATGACTCATAAGCTTCTTTCTTTCAATGCTTACAGAGTCGGGCATAATAATTCTCACCCTGTAGCCAAGCACCGCACCCACAAGGGCAAGACCGATGCCCTGATTTCCCGAGGTTGGCTCTACGATAATACTGTTCTTGTTTATAACGCCTCTTTTTTCGGCATCCTTTATCATATTGTAGGCAACTCTTGTTTTTACCGAGCCGCCTACGTTAAGTCCCTCGTATTTTACAAGCACCCTTGCTGAATCCTCGGGCACCATATGGTTTAACTGAACAATGGGAGTGTGTCCTATTGCTTCGAGTATATTATTATAAATCATATTGCATCTCCTGAATAAAACTGAATATCATTTTACTCTATCTTTATGATAACTTCAAGTGAAAAATAATTAAATATTTCTATTATGTTGTATTAGCAAAAGAAATTGTTGCAACCGTTTCCGACTGCAACATTTTTTATTCATCAACTATGGCATTTGGGCTTGCCTGCTTTATTTTAAGAGACAAATCTGAAAAAAGCATCTTATGCTTTGTGTATAAAACGGAAAAGGTAAAGCTTTTGCGTATGTGCTTTGATCTGATTCTGATTCCCACTGTGCCGATTAAAGGCAGGTGTAAGACTTTTACTTCATATATGTCCTTATAGGCTATCATAATTGTGCGGTTCTGAATATTTTTTCCCGCCCCCGTGAAATTAAAGCCGTAAAGCCACAAGGAGTCTTCCTTGAATTCAATTTTCCGCTGTGCAAAAAAGCAATGATTCAATATGAAAATCAATACCCATAAGCCCATAACAGGCATACCTTCGAATCTGCTGCCTCCGGAAACTACCCGCCCGAAATCGGGAATAAAAAGTAAGCCGCATGCAGATATAATCAATAACGACAGTATATCAATGAGTAATACTACGGAAAATCTTATTTTGTGCATAGCAAGAACCTCTTTTTCTTATCTGAAGCTTTTTACCCAATTTATAAGGGAATTGTGCCAGATGTTTTCTGTTACATCTCTTTTCATCTGCTCGGTAACAGGGCCGTTTTTTGCCATTTTAGCAAGTATTGCAGCCTGCAACTCCTCAACCGTCATTTCCTCATATGGCTTGTCGGTAACTGCTGCAGCAGGCTCTTTTATGCATGCTTCTTTTTTTATTTCGGGCTTTGCTTCAGCCTTTATTTCAGGCTTTTCTTC
>JAZTWN010000079.1:0-29824 GCA_045635905.1 Acutalibacteraceae bacterium | reverse complement strand
AGACAAGAATATTGAAGAATTCCTCGGTGTGAGAAAATACCGTCCCGAGGAAGCGGTTCTTGAGGATAATGTGGGTGTTGTAAACGGTCTTGCGTGGACAAGCGTCGGCGGAGAGCTGCTTAAGGCTCAAGCCGTAGTGCTTCAGGGCACGGGTAAGATTGAATATACAGGCTCGCTGGGCGATGTTATGAAGGAATCCGTAAGAACTGCCGTAAGCTACGTAAGAAGCCGTGCGGATAAGTTCAATATCAATCCCGATTTCTATAAGGAAAACGATATTCATGTGCATTTCCCCGAGGGTGCAGTGCCCAAGGACGGACCCAGCGCAGGCGTTACGGTTACAACCGCATTAGTATCTGCTCTTACAGGCAGAAGCGTGAAGGGAAGCGTTGCTATGACGGGAGAGGTGACCCTTACGGGCAGAGTCCTTCCCATCGGAGGTCTTCGTGAAAAGTCAATGGCAGCCTACAGAGAGGGAATTTCTACCGTTGTAATCCCTCACGGTAATACCTCCGACCTTGAGGAAATCGACGAGGTCGTAAAGAAAAAGCTTAAGTTCATCCCCGTAAAGAGCGTTGACGAGGCAATTGATATTGCCCTTTACCCCGAAATGCGCCACGAAAAGGAAATCAAGGCAAAAAAGGAAGCCGCAGAGCTTTCGCATATAAGAAAAAATAACCGTGCCGGAATTTCCTGCAAAAACTCCTGAAGGGAGAGAAAAAGATGAATATAAACAACGTAAAATTTGAAGCCTCCTTCGGTACGTCTGCTCAGCTTCGTGCCTCTGATATGCCCGAAATCGTATTTTCAGGCAAATCAAATGTAGGTAAGTCTTCACTTATAAACAAATTTTTTAACAGAAAAAATCTTGCTCGAGTGTCGGGTGTGCCCGGAAAAACCACAACAATAAATTTCTTTACCGTTGATGGCATCCGTATGGCAGACCTTCCCGGCTACGGCTACGCAAAGCGTGCAGATAACGAAAGAAGACGCTGGGGCGAGCTTATGGAGGCATATTTCGCATCCGAAAGAGATATCCGCCTTGTGGTTCAGCTTCTTGATATGCGCCACGAGCCCACCGAGGACGATAAAACAATGCTCGGCTTCCTTGATGAGGCAGGCTTCCCCTTTGTGTGCGTGCTCACAAAGTGCGATAAGCTCAATAAAACCGAGCGTGAGCAGAGAAGAAAGGCATTTGCGGAAAATCCCTTCCTTAAGCCTGCTGTTACGGTAATTGAAGCCTCCGCACAGAACGGTGAGGGTATGGCAGAGCTTAAAGAGGTTATCGAAAGGGCAGTTGAGGAGGGCTTCGTAACCGAAGAGCCCGCAGAGGAAATCCCTGCAGAGCCCACCCCCGTAAAGGTAACCGCTACCGTCAGAAAAAAAGCATAAGCATAAAAAATTACCACCTGAGAGCTTTCTCAGGTGGTTTTTGCTGCATTTTACTGCTTATTCCGTTGTAATCTCCCACTGTTCAAGGCTGCCGCTGATGCACTCAATATCGCATTTGCCGTCTGTGAAGGTAACGCGTGCGAGGATATCGGGCAGGCAAAGGGGGATGCTTATATTTTTGTCAATGGGCTTCATTGAAAGCCTTTTGTTTTCGTAGTCCACCTTAAGTCCTGCTGCCGCAAGCATCAGTGACCAGGCAGACATAGGACGGGTGTAGTGGTGACCGCATTCCCAATGGTCCCAGAAATGACCGAAGCGAAGCTGGTTGTCGTTGATTGAGCTGATTTCGGTGTCGGCAATTTCCCTTTGACCCACGCTGAGTGCCAGGGCGGCAAAGGCATAGCCGATACCTGTCCATACTGCAATTGTCTGACAGTTTTTATAGGTGCTGACGCTTGTTTTTCTGTTTTCGGGAACGGTCGCATTAAGAAGTCCCTGCTCGGGGTCGAAATTATATCTGAAAATAGTGTCAAGCACCGAGGCTACTCTTTCGTCGGGGATATTGCCCCGGAGTCCCGTCATACGAAGGAACCATTCACCGTCAAGCTGGTCGGTCATAAGGGATTCGTCTGTTTCGTCCCCCTTGCGCCAGAGGTTATAGTATTCTCCGTTCCAGAGCTTTTCCTCAAGTGCAATTTTGCCCTTATTAAGAATTTCAGCCCACTTGTCGGCACTTGCCTTGTCCTCAAAGCGGTCGGCAATAAATATGGCAGCCTTTAAGGCAGCTAACCATAAAACCGCTATGTAAACGGGTATGCCCGAGAAATTCCACGCATCATAGGTGTTGCGCTTTGTATCGTAGTCGGGAAGACCGTCACCGTCGGAGTCCAGAAGCTCTGTGGAGTCCATAGCCCGCTTTACATTGTCCCACATTGATGTGAGATATTCTCTGTCACCTGTGAAAAGGTAGTCGCGAAGCACCATCAGCACAAACTGCATATTCATATCAACTCTGTCAAAGCCGCTGTCGGAGCTTTGCATATCCGGCTTGAAGCTGTGATGCACTCTGCCGTCCTCACGCTGATACTCTGCGCCCATTTTCATCTGCCTTTTCTGAAGCTCGGGGAAAAGGGCAATAAGAGGGAAGGAGGCGTGATAGGTGATGTCGGTTGTGTGAAGTCCGCAGTAGCCAAGACCCTCCCACAGACCGAATTTTCCGTTTTTGATATAAACGGAGCTTTTTACAAGCTGCGCAATATTCGATGACCAGGCATCGGGATAGATTTCGGGAAGGCTTGTTGAATATATAAGGTCGGCAAAATCGGTAGCCGCACCGAAAATCTTGTTGAAATTCTCCTGAAGGAAGCAGTTTGCTTCAAGTGCGCTGCGGTAAAGGTTTTCGTAGTAATGACCGATTCTTTCACCGTTTCTTGCAAAATGATTGGGGAAATACCAGGTAAGCGCAAAGCGGATATTCTTTTTTTCACCGGGCTGAAGCGTCACCTCGGAGCAAAGTGAGCAGGCACCGAAATCCGTACCTCTGCGGTCATTCTGATTATAAATGCAGTCAAGGAAAATTATTTTATCCTCTCTTGTGGCAGGGTAGGTGGGGTCGCAGTGATTTATACGGCTTAGAATTGATGCCGCATAGGGATATTTTTTATATTCCTCGCAAAGCCTGTCAAGCCTTTCATCACTGAATGTGGCATAATTTTTTGGTAATTTGCGGGGCCTTGTGCCGATATCTGTATTGGGTAAGAATCCCTTTTCTCTGAAGCCGAAAACAACGGATTCCTGACTTACACCGATGTCGGAATCGGCAATAAATTCCTTCATGAAGCGGTAATATTCGGCGGTGATGTAGGTTTTTTCTCCGTCACCGTCTATAGAAAGACAGAGGTTTCCGCAGGAGGGGGAGTCGGACATCCTTGCAGGCTCAATATGCACACCTATGCCGTTACCGATTTTATGAAGACTGTTGCAGTTTCCCTCCTTTTGGTTTGCCATATCGGGTACAAGTGCGCCTAAAAGACTTACATTAAGCACACTGTCGGTGGGATTTTCTACTGTGAAATCAGCATAAAAGCCGGGAGTAGCGGATATATCGCTGTTGTGGGGAACAAAGGGGGATACCGCACGAAGCTGCAGGCTTGAGGACAATGCTCTGTCCTTATAATTTATAACCGCCTCGGGGAATCTGCCCTCAAATTCGATTTTTTCAATGGGCTTATTCCAGGAAAACATACGGTAAGTGAAATCGTCGGCATCGGTTTTCATTCCGAGCTTTCTCACAACCACCTTGCCGTTTTCCTTTTCTTCACGCACCCAGAAGGAAAGCGCACCTGTGCTTCCCTCCCCGTCATCAACGTGGTCCTCAAAGCAGACCCTTGTCATTCTCGGCTGATTCGCAATAAGCCAGGCGTGAAATTCACCGTCGGGCAGAAGCTCCACGCTTCCCGTACCGATACCGCCAAGCGCAATACCGCTCGTATGTGTCTTTGTCGTAACAATCTTTGCCATAATTCCTTCCCCCTTCTTTATAATTCAATTATACTGCTGTTTCGGAATAATTCAAGAAAAAGTATATAAAAATCCCCTGTCAGAAAACTGACAGAGGAAATTTATAAGCTGAATCAGAAATTACTTGTTTGATTCTTCAATAGCAACTGCACATGCAACAGTCATGCCAACCATGGGGTTGTTACCTTAAAATATTACCTGTATTTAAGTGCATTTACCCTACTTTTTATACCCAAAAACAGCACTTTTCATCGTCTTCAGTATCTTGGTGTATTTTTGTGTTGTAAAGTTTTGTAAAGTTTCATTAGGTGGATTATTTTGTAAAGTTTTTTGTGTACACGCCTTTGCTTGTATTTCACTCAATTGTTTCCAATATTATGCCGATTTTTTGTATATAATTTTGGGTGGCAATAATAATTATGAAGCACTGCTATACTCTTACGCTACATAAGACTTTATATTGACCAATAGATTTTTCTATGATACTATGGCTTTAATAACAAAAAAAGGTGTTGTAAAATGACTGAAAAAGATGTTGTAAGAGAAATAATGCAGTTAAGAGGATGGACACAACCTCAATTGGCTATTGAAGCAGGATTCAAAAGTCAATCAAACATAACAGGTTTGTTAAACAATAATAAAAATGGCATAAGAATAGATAATTTATTTAAGATGCTAAATGCAATGGATTGTGAGATAGTTATAAGAGACAAAAATGGCAGTGAAAAAGAATGGATAATTGATATGAAGAAAGAAGAGCAGTCTTGGTAAATAGAGGTATTTATGATTCGTTACTTGATAAAATTTGTAAGTAAATTTGAACATGCTGAAATGTTGCAAAATGGACTTTTCTTTATGAGACCAATGTCATATTATCACTATTTAGAACAAGGACAAGGAGACCAATGCGAAGGTGCTGTTTCACATTCTATTGCAATGTACAAAAACACTCAATGGGGAATATACTGTTTTTATAGTGTTGATGATTCTGAAATATCGGATGATGGTAGCATTTGCTTTTCAAAAAGATGTATAGATGATTTCAAGTGTCAAAATGGGTATGCTGTTGTAATTGACTATGAAAAATTTGAAGAAATATTGTATCAAATAGACACACAGGGATATCAATTAACCGCCGGTAAAGTATCTTATCGTTATATTACTTTTGAGGAACTTGCCGACATTCTGAAGAAAGAATCATTAGAAAATGTGTTTATCAAACGCCCTGTTTTTTCATATCAGAAAGAATATAGATTTGTAACAACACAAAACATTCCAAATGATGAGGATAGTATGATTTATAAAGCAAAAACTGACCTAAAGAAAATTTCCACAATTGTTGACATATCAACGATAAAACAAGAAAATGAAAATTATGTTTTATCTAAGGAACAGATAAACTTAAAATAAAACTGATGATTGTGTTAATTGTAATATGCAAATAAATATGATTTAACTTTACTTTATACTACAAAAAAGGCTGCCGGTGAGGGCAGCCTTTTTCGCATCTAATAAGAAGAAAGGAGTAAAAAATTATGTGGTTTTTTTGAAAGAATAAAGAAATTTTATAAAGGAGAACACAATGACAACAACACATTTTTTCAAACACATACAGGAGAACGTTAAATAAATTTATGTATGTAGGAGAATTAAAGGAGATTTATTATGACGTGGTTATGTGTTTGTGGCTTTCTCGTATTGAGTTGCGATTTCCTTCATAAGTGTGCAGAAGTCCAGTAAGGTGTCAAAGTCAGAATTGTAGTGTAACTGAGGATATGACAGTAAAAACCGGTTCAATAAGAACAGATATCCGCCGGTGTTTTCATAATCTTCGCACAGAAGCTCATTGGCAACGTCGTGTAGATCAATGAACATCAAATCCAATAAAATCGGGCAGTTTATACTGAAGCTGTCAATGATAAACTTTACACAGGCTGATAGGTCATAGCCTACTGCGATATCGCAGTCGCACAGAAAGTCGTACAGTGGCTGTAAGTCCTCGGCCTCGGTATCAATCATAATACTGTCGTGTGGCGGAGTACTTTTTATAGCACAAAAATACTTCTTGCCGTACCGTTCAAAGATTTTTACACCGGCGATAATGTAGTTATCGTTGGCGGTTTTCTGCACAAATGCATCCATATAAAAACTTCGTTCCGGCTTGATTTTAATAGCCTCTTTCAGCTTCAGATAATGCAGGAGATTGTTGATATCCTTACGGATGTTCTCTGTTTTCTGCGATAAGGTGTCATTTGAACAGTCTTCCTGTGGATAGAAAATCAGATGAATGTCGGCAAGTGTCTGAAGCGTATCCCGCGGGATTTCACCTTGTAAAACCTCTTCGGCAATGTCCTGCAGCATATACATATTTTCGGTGGCGATACCGAACTTGTTTACAAGGTATTGCTTGTCTGCTTCGCCGGTAAGGATGATTTTGACATCCGGCTCCGTGATTGCCTTTCTGATTTCGGGCAGATCGTCAGCGACATTGCTGAAATCAAAATAACTTCGGTTTACAAGAAATCCGTCGTCACAGCACTTGCACACACGCAAAGCGACATCCGTTGCTTCGCCGTTTTTTTGCATAAGGAAAATGGCAAATTTCCCTCCGGTAAATAGTTCCTTAAAATTGTTTTGTCTGTTATCCATATAAACAGTCCTTTCATATTTATTAGCTCAAAAACTCCAGTCGTATCAAGCTATTAATAATATGAAAGATGAACAAACTACTTATCGCAAAAAAAATACATTCAATTAAACCTGCCTATTTGATTGCTCTTTAACTTGTTATATTATTTATAATTTGTTGCTTTTAATGGAAAAGATGTGCTATAATTATTATGTAACAATTTGTCGAGAGGTACTATATGCTATTTTTTCAAAACAAACTGCTCATTGCTCTGGCTCATGTATTACTTTCTGTAATGGATTTTGCTAATATGTTTTTAACAGATATATTAATGTATGAAGCAACTTCAGGCATTACTTTCAATTTTAATGCTATGTTTCATAATTTATTTTTTTGGGTGTTATTGGGGTTTCGTCTACTACATATAATAATAACAATTTTTATTGATAAAAAAAATGCCATAAATGACCAAGCTGTTGAAGCTGCTATTGCTCAGGAACAGATAAAATTACTTTCGCAAGCTACCATGCAAACTAAACAAGGTAATTTTGAAAATGCAGCAAAAGTACTTAAAATATACGACAAACTTGCCAAAAGGAGGAATAGATGATGTCAGTTTTTTTTAGAAAAGGAATATCGCGTGAAGCAAAAATATCAGGTATTTCATCTTTTCAAGCAAAGAAAATTCAAAAAGCTCTTAGCTTTATTCTGTCAACTCCTACTGAAGAATTACTAAAGTCAAGCAAACTTATAAAAATTACTGTTTCTGGACGAGATGATGTTTATTTGTATAGAGTAGATACGCATCAAAGAATAGTATTAAGTATAAATGAAGAAGGAAAAATAATTCATAGCATTGTTGATGCAAGTGGTATTAAAATAAATATAGAGGGTTAGTTTTTTTCTTTGGATGATAATAAACTTGTTACAAGATAGTATAAAAAGTACGGGACTGAAAAACAGCCCCGTACTTTTTATAATCTCATTACCGGCACGGCGATTCTTGCACCGACGTCTGTTTGTGCACCGAAGTTGAAACTCGGAGAAATGTTGCTCGCAAGTTTATAACCGTAACGTTCAAAGTTATAGTTTTCTAATGCCTTGTAAACCTGACTGATGTAAGCACCAAAATCATCGGGATTATCATAAGGCTCACTCTGAAAATAGAGCATTATACATTCGGGGAGTTCTGCTATTTTATATCCTTCAGACAAAGGCTTACTATAATCCAAAGGAACTTCAACACCCGAAGCAATATTGCTGTAACCTTCCTCTTGTAAAAAATCGGGCAACTCAAGTATTGCTGCTGTATCAAATTTTTCAGGAATACTGTTCTGAAGTCCTTCCCAATCACAGCCGACTTCTTCGCAATAAGATAAATATCCTGCTGCAGATTTTGACGGCAGATAAATAAGTTTTCTTTTCGGTCTCATTACAGGTATTACAGTACAGATTGATGTGCTTTCCATCTCTCGTCCTTCTTTCAAGATGTGATAATGATTTGCAGGGTGACCGATGTACAAAGGTATAGCAATCGGACTTTTGCGGTACTCATCAGGAGTAACAGAAAACCGTTTTGAAAAAGACCTTGTATAACCTTCGTGGGAAGTGAAATGACTGTCTAAAGCTACATCAAGCACATTATCATCTGTGTTAATTAACTTCTCTGCACTTTTACTCAAAATAACAGCATTTATGTACTCATAAAGAGTTGTCTGCAAGAATTTATGAAACAATCTGTCAAGCTGACGGCGGGAATATCCGATAGCATTACAAATAGTTTCAATGCTGAAATCAGCATCGTTGTGATGTGTTTTTATGTATTCCTGAGTAGCAACAACTATTTCCAAATCGAACATACGGCACCCTTGAAATATGATAACAGTAAATCAAACTGTTTTCTTGATTTATATGGACAAAACTGAACTCATTCAATTCCTTGCTTTAAGTCAGCAAAGAACTTGTTAGTATAAAGATTCATTTCTTCACATAAAGGAATTGTTTCAGGTAAATAGCATTTGTTTTGATTCAGTACATTCTTTTCCATAAAGTCTAAAGTTTCAGTTAACGATTGACCTCTGACAGAACCGGTAATTAAGGTTTTTACAACTAAGTATGTT
Organism: Acutalibacteraceae bacterium; assembly: GCA_045635905.1. Lineage (GTDB taxonomy): Bacteria > Bacillota > Clostridia > Oscillospirales > Acutalibacteraceae > RUG806. The sequence goes on along the minus strand of JAZTWN010000079.1, from coordinate 21,163 downwards.
TTGCCGCCTTCCAACACATGTGCATCGTGCAAAATTTTTCCTTCTATGGTCTCCGGAATTTCGCTTCTTTGAGATTCCCACGCTATTTTGATTGTTTTAGATATCATTTCATCATTATAATTTTGTTTAATCAGCCATTGTTTAATTTTTTCTTCATCGCTGTATATGAAGCCGTGAAAATATGTAGCTAATTTTAAGGTTTCTTCATCAACTTCATAATCACAAAGAGAAAGTATTCTGTTTATCATTCTTTGCACCAGTTCAATATGCCACATATTATGCATAATATCTTTATCTTCATAATAAGGGCTTACGAATTCAAGCAATGCCTTTTCATTAAGCATATTTATATCTCCTCACATTCTGATTTGAAATTACTCTTTATTTCAAAAAATCAAACTTTGCTTTTAGAAAATGTCTGTAATCAGGTTCGTTTTCGGCATTTGTATATTCATTTCTGATTGTATTTTCAATCCAAGATAACATCTTATCGCTCATATCTTCATATCTGCGAATTTTAATGAGCCCTGCTTCAGACGCCTTAATAATTTCCGAATATGCATCCTCTATAAATTCAACATTTGTTACAACGGCAGGCTCTGATGTGGTGACAGCATTGCTAATACTGATACTGTTTTCATTTTCCTGAATAGTATCAACATAATAAATATAGCCTGAAACACCTTTATATGTATCTTCTATTGCATTGGGATAGTATTCATCCAATATTAAAATGCCGTCAGCATCAAATCCGTAACTTGCCCATTTGTGCCACTTATCGCTATGAGAAAATCCTGTTTCTTTGCAATACTTTTCAACAGCATTACTTAAATAAACAAGAACATTTTCTCTTATTGTTGAAAAATATATAAGTGGTGTATTGTGATTGGATACTCTTGGCTCTAAAACATCAATGCCGCCAATCTGTGATGCATGATAGTACAATGATTTCACCTACCGATTTTATTATTTAATTTTGTATTTCCATTCACCGTCTATTTTGTTATGATAATAGAAAAACTCACTTTTATTATCGTCAAGAAAAACATCAAGCATATCTGACATATCTTTGGCAAGTTCAGCTTTTCTGAAATCTTCCAGTTCCATCCAGAAAACTTCACCTTCTTCGGATGATTTTAATTCACCTTCAAACTTGTCTGTTTTGTAGAATAAAACAATGTATCTGACATCCTTTGAATGCGGCCATTGCTTGATACCGCAAAGCTGGGGACAGAAAATTGTAAGTCCGGTTTCTTCTTTTACTTCTCTTATAACTGCATCAGTGAAAGATTCGTGCTTTTCAACGTGTCCGCCGGGAAATGTGAGACCTTTCCAATTCTTGTTCAATCTGTCCTGAACAAGAACCTTATTCCCATCATAAACCATACACATATTAGTCAATATTACTTTTTCTGATTCAGCCATAAATTAAATCCCTTTAATACTTAATTATTGCTTCCATTATACTACTGATAAAGCAAGAAAACAAGCACAGGAAATAAAGTGTATAAATAAGAGTATTATATGTGATATATATATTGTAGTAAGTTGTAAAAAAAGAGAAAAAGGCATCTGCGGTTTATGGCAGGTGCCTTGCTTCTTTATGTGGCGGAAATTTCGTTTTTGTATCTATAGAAAGTTGCGGTTGAGATACCAAACCTTTCGGTTACTTCTTTATAGTCTGCATCGGGGTGGTCTTTTATGTACTTCAGACATTCCTGCTTCTTTCGGGCTGATTTGTTATCGGCTCTGTTGGTACGGTAATATTCATTTTCGTACATTCTCCGTCTTTTGTGCCGTTCTTCCTTTGTGAAGCTGCACACAGCATTGTGTATGTCATCCTCGGAGAAATCAAGAAAAGTGGCGATTGTTTCAAGGCGGTAGGGGTAAATTTTACCCTTGTAATTGGCATAAATGGTAGTACACATCTCGTCAAAGTAATTGCTTTCTTCCCCGCAATACTGCGAACAGTATTCTATGAAGCTTTCGGGTGTTTCAAATACATGGCGTCCGATGTGGGTTAAGATGTGAAAGAACTTATTTCTCTTATGCAGAAGTATTCTCTTTTTGTCGGAATGTCTGACTAAAAAGTTATGTATATCCAATAGCACATTCCAGTAAGAAAAGCCTTTCTTGTAGGAGTGGCGGTAGCGAAGACGGCTGAAATCTAAATCATAATCTTTGTCATAACTAAAAGATGCAATATTTCCTGATGCATCTGGCTTTTCGGTAATGCATGCAGGTGCAGGTTTCGGGGATGTTTTTGTTGTCTTCTGGGAAGTAGGTTTCTTGCTCTTCAGATACTCTTTGTTTTCAATCTGCTCCATTGTGTAGCCCATATCAAGATATTTCTGAATAATGGTATTCCTTGTCTTCGCCTTTGTCGCCTCTTTACATCTGCTGAAATATTCATCAATTTCATCCTGTGGTTTTATGTATGGTAAAAGCCTGTCCAGCGATTTATCATCCCCGGGACCTTCGTACACAAACAAGCGTGTCCGGATAGGTGTTTTGCCCTTGATATTGAAGCTTCGGACAGCTCTGTATTTTCTCGCATTATTCCTTACAGCAACATCGGCGGAAAGTGTTGCGATAAGGCTGTCATAGATACGTTGGCGGAGGGCGAATTTCTCTTTCCCGCATTCTTCTGTAAAGATAATAACATGGGCACCGTGTCCTGACAGTAAAATCGCACCAATGGGGAAATCTTCGGGCAGATTGTGTTTTTCAATGAAGAAGCGGCGGACAGTTTCCTTATCAACGGTCTGTGGATCAAAGGTGAATCCCGGATCGTCTATGTCAAGAATGATGGATTGGAAAAGCAAGGCGTTACGGTCTTTTGGCCAGCGTAAAAAGGGTGTTGCGTGATAGAACAGATTGATTTCATTACAGTCTGCAAGCTTTGCCAGCCAGTAAATATGCTCTTCTCTGCCGTAGTGGTGCAGATTAACATAAGTGCCGTGCTTGTCACTTGCAAACAGAAAAAATCTGTGGTCGGTGTCAAGGGGAAGAATATTTCTGTAAAATGAAACCAGCTCTTCGTCAGGCGGTGCAGGATTGTTCTTGACAAAGCGTTCCAAGTGATCCGCTAAAAGTGCCTGACGGCATATTCTTACCCACATCCGAAGTTCCTTGTCAAGCTCCTTGTTACCGGTGCAGATTTCCTTCAGCGGCTTGTCATTGAAAACAAAGTCGTCCACACCGTAGTCCACAAGAAGCTCAACGATTTCGGGTTCAATTAAGTGATTGATGATTCTCATTCTGATCATCCTTTCTTCATAATATTTTATCAAAAAGCTTTGATATAAATAGTATGATAGATGAAGGGGAAGAATAATGTGAAAATTTTCTCAAAATCGGCTTTTTTTGAGAAAAAATTGAAAAAAAGAGAAAAATAACCCTCCGATTTGTGTCGGAAGACAGCCTTTGAACAATGGATTACTTGTGAAAATTGTAATTTGGAATATTAATTGATACTTATTGTATGTAGATTTATAGTATTCAATAACTTAGCATATATTCAGGAGGTGTTGTTTTGGATATTGTAAAAGTATTTGGATCAAATGTAAAACATTATCGTCAATTATTGGGACTTTCACAGGAAGCTTTTGCTGAGAAATGCGGCCTCCACCGTACATATATCAGTGCAATTGAATGTTATCGCAGAAGTATTTCACTTGAAAATATTCAACGTATAGCAAATGCACTTGAAATAGAAACATATAAACTATTTTTGGAGAACAACAATGGGTAAGGATATTAAGAAAATATCAAAGGATAAAATTAAGCAATCGAATAATGCGGAATATAAAAATTCTTATAAAGCAAAGAAATACCACTCGGCATTTCTAAATACTGTTAACAGGGATGCTCACTCAAGTCGCCCCGAAACTGTGGGTAAATTAGCAACTGAAATATTTCCGGATTATGTAGAAAACGCTATAGAGCCGAGCCCCGAAAATTGGAAGCAATACTATCAAGAAAATCATGCCGAACAGTACGATAGTGGGCTAAAAAAATTAAAAAAACAGTTTGAATTGGAAAAACAAGCTATTAATTCCATTACCGAACAAGATTTAGCTGATTACTATAACGATTTAATGTTTACCAAAACATTTTCTGGCCTTTATGCCCAAGCAGAAATCCTAAAAGATATTGCTGCAAATAAAAATGCTACATATAGAAAACCAAATGCGATTGAAGAAGGACAAGGTATTGATGGGTATATCGACGATGTCCCATATTCAGTTAAATCAGAAACTTATAAAGATTCCGCTGCAAAAAACAATGAAAAAATTAAAGCAAAAATGGTTTACTATCGCGAAAACAAGAAAGAGAAAAGCATTGATTATTATATTGAGGAGGATGAAGAATGAAATACACCTTGAAAAACGAAAGCATAGAAAGCTACAATGAAAGTGATTCTGTTAGCTTTCCGAAATACACGTCACAGTTAATAAACTGGGCAAATCAAAATGCACAGGGAACTCGTGCTGTTGTTGTCGGGCAAATGTCTGAGTTATTCCCGGAGTTTATGGCATCCTGCGAAGAAATCACCATTGAGAACTGGTATAATTGGTATGTAGAAAGATATCCAGATGCCTTTGAAAAAGCAACTGATAAGATTTATGCACAGGTGCAGAATCTTCGTGATGCTATTCCACTCATTGATCGTGAAATGGTTAAACATTGGGTTGAAGATCTCGTCATTGCAAAAACATTCAATGGTATGTATGTTCAAAAGGCAATATTAGCGTCATTAGCAGAATGCAAAAGGACAAGCTATCGTTTGGCAACTCCCGAAGAGGAATCTGTTGGTATTGACGGATATGTTGGGAATGTTCCATATTCTGTAAAGCCTGATACATACAAAACCATGGGACGGTTATCTGAATCAATTGCGGTAAAAATGATATACTATACAAAAACTAAAACTGGGTTAACTATTGAAGTTGAAGAATAAATAGCGGGCGGAGCAAAAAACTCCGCCCGTGATTTATTTTGCAACAGAAGCTAAAAACTTTTTTTGACAAGCATAGTCAAATGATGTGTCAATATCAACATAACCTGTTCTTGCCAAATGATTATTTATAAATGTTTTATTATCAAGATAAACATAAGCCATAAGAATGTTATCTGAATCATATTTAACGGTATCATATTTCAGGAATACTCTTCGGCTTTTAAATTTTTCCTGTAAAAAGTGTACTGCCTGTTCTGCATATATTGGATTTGTTTTTATTCCCAATAAACGTACTATAAGTCCGTTGCTGAGTTCAATTCTTTCAGGAGATAACACATTCTTTACTTTAAATAATTCATCACGTTTTGCTTCTGATTTATCAATTTTAGAACCGAACTGCAACTTTTTCACATCTACTTTTTTATCCATACGATGCGGATCTCTAAAGATGTACGGAAGCTGTTCAAAAGAAGATGTATTCCCAATTTTATCTTCTGCAAAAATAATTTTTGCTTCATCTCCAATTTTGATCTGGTCAGGATCTAACTTTTCTCGGATAATAGGTGCAAAATCTTTGTTGATTTCGTAACCGATTGAATTTCTTCCAAGGTTTTTAGCTGCAAGTAATGTTGTTCCACTTCCTGCAAAAGGGTCAAAAACAGTTTCACCTACAAATGAAAACATTTTAATTAATCTTTTCGGAAGCTCTTCCGGGAACATAGCGATATGTCCTAATTGCTTTACACCATTAAAATTCCAATGCGAAGAGAAGTATTGTCCCCATTCTTCTTTTGTTATTACCGACAATTCTTTCTGCTGTTGTGTAGGTTTAGGGGCATTACCCAATTTTTTGAAAATCAAGATGAATTCATAGTCCATTTTCAGAATGCCGTTACGAGGATAAGGGAAGCTTCCCATAATAGCTCCGCCCCCCGATGTGTTCATTGTGGTTGTTTTTTGCCAGATTATTGCACCCATATAGTCCATGCCAAGAGATTCGCAAAAACGGATAATTTCTGTTCTGATGGGAATAACTTTGTATCTACCATAATATACAGAACGAGCAAACTGATCGCCAATGTTGATACATAATCTACAGCCATCTGAAAGAACACGATAACATTCTTTCCATACTAAATTTAAGTTGTTTATGTATTCTTCATAACTATCATTAAAACCAATTTGATCTTCTGTTCCATAGTCTTTTAACTGCCAATATGGCGGTGATGTTATAATTAACTGTACAGACTTATCTTTAATTTGATTCAAAGAACGGCTGTCGCCAAATATTATTTTGTGTTCAGTCATATATGTGTCCTTTCTTTATTTGACCTTTTCCCCGTTTGATAAAACAAAATATTGTTCATATGTAACCCCAAGAACATTTGCTATCTGATTTAATTCATCTTGAGTAATAGTATTTCGTTTAAGTTTTGTTGTGAAGTTTTGGGGAGTTTGATTGATTCTTCTTGCCAATTCAGATAAACTTACCCCTGTCCTTACACATAACACTCGTATCTGCTCTGATGTTGTCATAAGTAATCCCCTTGATTATTGTTTGTTTTATATCATAAACTATTTGATTGATGTTGTCAACTATCAAGGTGATAGCGTTTAATCATTTAATTAATATGTAAAAAGAATTTTACAGTGATATTGTTAATTTGATAATAGTAAGAAATACTACCTTTTTTGATTTTTTCAACTATGTGCCATTTGTTTCTTGCATACTTTTATAAGAAAGGTAATGAGTTGAAAAGATATTTATTTTCTTGATACCCTCGGAGAGCCCGGAGACCTTTGAAAAAGGTATAAAGGGCTATACCTTTTCGTAAAAAAGAAAAAAGCAGGTGATTAAAAATGGCACATATTGAAAAATTCAAAAGAAAGGACATAGGAAGAATATGTAATCATTTTGAAAGAAGATTTGAAGGAAAAAATGTACCGGATAACAGGAATATTGATCCGACAAGAATGCATCTGAATTACAATCTTGCACAGCATAATGAAGATCAGATTGATTTTATAAACAGGCGATGTGCTGAGATCCGATGCAATCCCAGAGCTGATCTGAATATTCTTTGCAGCTGTTGTTTGTTTTTACCTCCTGATGTTCCTAAGGAAGAAGAAAGAGTCTTTTTTGAAAGTGCATACAGATTTTTGTCAGCACGTTATGGCAAAAACAATGTTGTTTCTGCATACGTTCATAAGGATGAGGGGTTCCGTGATACTGACGGCAGATTAAATGAAAGCTGTCATATACATTTTGCATTTATTCCGGTAGCTCATCGTGATACCGACAAGGAATGCGTGTCCGCCAAATTAGCAATTAACAAGAAGGATTTGCAGACATTGCATAGCGATATGGAAGCGGCGATAAGTAAAGATCTCGGGCATCATGTCAGCATCCTTACTGGTGCATTGAAGGACAGAACACTGATGTCTATGCCGGAATATAAAAGATATAAGCAACTCCAACGAAACATTGAAGAGTTAGAGAAACGGAAGGAAGAATTGTTGACTGATATTTTCAGTATTGAAGGACATGACTTCAGACCGATCTTCAGGCAGGAGGAACTTATTATGTAATGTCTTCATATTTTCAGTTATACAACGTTTGTATATTTCATTATTATAGAGGGAGACATTTTACCACTGTGTTTCCCTCCAATTGTGATTAAGTCTGCGAACAGAGCACTGCATTTCGGCGGTGCTCTGTTTGCTTTTTCGGATATGTAGTCGTGCTAAAAATCATATTATTATATGAAAACATGACGGAATGGAGCGATATGTAGAGGCTTGCGATACTAAAAAATAAAGCCACAAGCTCATATATACTTGTAGCAAAGATATAAAAAGTGTTGCAAAAAAATAATCAAGAAAGGAGACCTTTTTTATGTGTAATCTTAATAAACCGCTTTATACATACGAGGAAATAATGCAGCTTTTATACTGCCCTGCAAAAGACGCCAAGCGAATCATCGGTCAGCTCCGCGAGATTCAGGAGGATCACAACCTTGTAAGTCCTGAAGGCACGGTGTATTCATTTGTATTCTTTAATGTATTTTCTGCAATATTTATAGGCAGATAAAACTTAATCAGATGTGTTACAAGTATGCAAACGGGGTACTGCTTTTTTTGGCGGCACCCTGTTTACTTTTGTGTTATTACATACCTTGAAAAATCATATTTGTATTGAAAATATGACGAAACGGAGTGATAAATAGGTGTTTTTGTTGCTGAAAAAAATATTTTTGAAAAAATTTTAATTTTTTAAAACGTGAAACCGTTGATATATAAGGGTTTGCGGCACTTTTTGAAAAATTTGGCTATGCAGAAGAAAATTTTTTCAAAACTATCTTTCATACTTTATATGAAACGCGATGAGTGATTTGTAAGTAAAAAAATCAAAAATGCTTTAAAAAAGTTATGGTGAAGCAAAAAGTACGTTTCAAATCTTTCATACTTATAGTGAAGACACAAAAGTGCTTCAGAAAAATAATCAAGAAAGGAGTCAGCTCTCATGTGTAATATTTATAATGTGCTTTTTACATACGAGGAAATAATGCAGATATTACATTGCTCTGAAAAGGATGCAAAAAAAATACTCGAACATCTCAGAGTGATTCAGTTAGCTCATAATCTGATATCACCTGAGAACACAATTTATTCTTATGTGTTTGATCAGTTTTTAAAAATATTAATCGGAAGATAAAAACAAAACTAAAAATCTTAAGAAAGGAAAAATATATGCTGAATCAAGAAATCTGCAATTTTGAAATTATTCCGGATGACGTTAAACTTTATACCGTTTCGGAAGTTGCAAAAATATTAAAGACAAACAGAAATTATGTTTATGAGCTTATAAAGTCAGGTCGTTTGCCTTGCATCCAGCTCGGTCATATTAAGATAAGACACGATGCTCTGGCGACATTTCTTCGTAACGGCGAAGGCTTTAATTATACTGATCCATATAACATAGTAAAAGCAAGTTAAAAAGAAAGGACAAAATAAAATGAGAAAAGTTTCAATAGGTAAGGTGATGCAAAAGAAGAATGGACAGGAAACAGGCAAAATAGCCTCTTGGTACTATCGCTTTGAAAAGAAAGAACCAAAGCCTGATGGTAAGCGAGATTTCTTTTATAAAGCCGGCTTCAAGACGAAAAATGAAGCCGAAAAGGAAGGCTTAAAAGCGTTCAATGTTGAATACGGCATCATCCCAGATCCCGATAAAAGCAAAGAAAAAATGTTTTATAACATGCAGTTTGAATGCTACGTTATGGAGCATTGGTTTAATTCAAAAACTAAAAGACTGGCAAAAACAACTTTAACCGGTGATAGAAAAAGATTAAAAAATTACATATTCCCATATTTCGGGAAGAAAACTCTCGGTCAGATTGATCAGGAATTAATTCAGAACTTTTTTGATGATATGTATCTCAATTCCACATTGGCTTTAAGTACAACTGAAAATCTTTATAGCCTTATGGCACAGATATTTAAGTTTGCTTTTAACAATCAGCATATTTTCAGAAATCCTATGATTAATGTTGCAAAGCCCAATTTCAGAATTGAAAGTGCAGTTAAAAAGAACAAGCAGAAAAGAGATACAATTCCTGATGAAGTAATTGAAAAAATACTGGAGCGATTCCCTGAAGGTACTTCAGTACATTTAATATTCAATCTTTGTCTTCACGCGGGATTAAGATTAGGGGAAGCATGTGGAATTGCTTGGTCGGATGTGTCATTTGACAAGCATTGTCTGTTCATAACAAGACAGCTTCAACGCAATTCCTCTAAACAACTTTTATCTGCAAGGGAAGAAGAATTAATTAAAAAGCATCCCTGCTTAAAAAATTTCTGCTGGTACACAGCTAACCCGAAATATAATTCAAAAAGAATTATTCCGATGACGCCGGAGCTTGAAGAACTGTTAAAAAGAGAATATGAAAAGCAGCAGTTTTACCGCAAAATGCTCGGCAAAAAATATAAAGAATACTACTACACAAAAACAGATAAACCGTATATTACCACCGATTTTGAAGAGTTCAATAGTGTCAAAGAGACATTTGAAAACGGTATTGTAAATACCGAAGGAATCGGATATAAAATTGACTTCGTGAACCGCCGTGAGGACGGAACGCTTATTACAGAGTCCGTTGTTCAGCATCTTGGCAGAATTGTTCACGGAAAAGAAAAAGAACCCGCCATTTATGAAGATTTCAATATACACTCATTAAGACATACTTTTTCCTCAAGGCTCCGTGCAAAAGGATATCAAGAGCATATCATTCAGAGCCTTATGGGACATAAATCATCAGTAGAAACAAAAACATATATGCATATAACAGAAAACGAGTTTAATGCTGCACTCACAAAAATCACCGGACAGCAATCCGCTGTTTCGGATATTATGAAGGCATTGCATACACTTAATTTATCTGAAGAAAAATTACAGCAGCTAAGCACCATTCTGAACGATGTTGGCAATTAAAACTTAATATCGTTCTTGAAAAATCTCCCGTTCAATAATACTGAACGGGAGATTTTTTTTGTGCTGATAAATATTTTTCAGATTTTTTGTAAAGTTTTGTAAAGTTTTTTGCATAAAAAAACTCCTGCTCAGCGTTTACTGAACAGGAGCGTTATTACTTATAAATCTTAAATCCGTTGATATATAAGGGATTTAACTTATTTAGAAGCTTCTTCGATAGCAACTGCACATGCAACAGTCATACCAACCATGGGGTTGTTACCTGCGCCGATAAGACCCATCATTTCTACGTGAGGGGGAACTGATGAGGAGCCTGCGAACTGTGCGTCGGAGTGCATACGGCCCATTGTGTCGGTCATACCGTAGGAAGCGGGGCCTGCAGCCATGTTATCGGGGTGAAGTGTACGGCCTGTACCGCCACCTGAAGCAACTGAGAAGTACTTCTTGCCGATTTCGATGCATTCCTTCTTGTATGTGCCTGCAACGGGATGCTGGAAGCGAGTGGGGTTAGTTGAGTTACCTGTGATGGAAACGTCAACACCCTCGTGATGCATAATAGCAACACCCTCACGAACGTCGTCAGCACCGAAGCAGCGAACCTTAGCTCTGGGGCCGTTTGAATAAGCTTTTTCGCTAACGATTTCGAGCTTACCTGTCATATAATCAAACTTGGTTTCAACAAATGTGAAGCCGTTGATTCTTGAAATGGTCTGTGCAGCGTCCTTACCAAGACCGTTAAGGATAACCTGGAGGGGCTCCTTTCTTACCTTGTTAGCGGAGTTTGCAATACCGATAGCGCCTTCAGCAGCAGCGAAGGACTCGTGACCTGCAAGGAAAGCAAAGCACTTTGTTTCTTCTCTTAAAAGCATAGCTGCAAGGTTACCGTGGCCAAGACCAACCTTACGGTCGTCAGCAACTGAACCGGGAATACAGAAAGCCTGAAGACCCTCGCCGATAGCTTCAGCAGCGTCAGCAGCCTTTGTGCAGCCCTTCTTGATAGCGATAGCTGTACCTGTGATGTAAGCCCAGCAAGCGTTTTCGAAGCAGATGGGCTGAATACCCTTGATAAGGTTGTAAACGTCAATACCCTTGTCATCGCAAATCTTCTTTGCTTCTTCGAGAGAGGCAATTCCGTATTTGTTGAGAGCAACGTTAATCTGATTAATTCTTCTTTCGTAACTTTCAAATAAAGCCATTGTTATGTCCTCCCTCTCTTATTCTTCACGGGGATCGATGACCTTAGCAGCATCATCGAATCTGCCGTACTGACCTGTAGCCTTAACGAGTGCCTCGTTAGCGTCCATACCCTTGCGGATATTTTCCATCATCTTGCCGAGGTGAACGAACTTGTAGCCGATAACCTGATCGTCTGCATCAAGAGCCATCTTTGTGATGTAGCCTTCTGCAAGCTCAAGGTATCTTACGCCCTTAGCCTTTGTGCTGAAGAGAGTACCAACCTGGCTACGGAGACCCTTACCGAGGTCTTCAAGACCTGCGCCGATGGGAAGACCGCCTTCGGAGAAAGCTGTCTGAGTTCTGCCGTATACAATCTGAAGGAAGAGCTCTCTCATAGCTGTGTTGATAGCGTCACAAACAAGGTCTGTGTTGAGAGCCTCAAGAAGAGTCTTGCCGGGAAGAATTTCAGAAGCCATAGCAGCTGAATGTGTCATACCGGAGCAGCCGAGTGTTTCAACAAGAGCTTCCTCAATGATACCGTTCTTAACGTTGAGAGTAAGCTTGCAAGCGCCCTGCTGGGGAGCACACCAGCCTACACCGTGTGTAAGACCGCTAATGTCTGTAATCTGAGTGGAATGAGTCCATGCGCCTTCCTGGGGAATGGGAGCACACTTGTGACCTACGCCCTTGGCAACAACGCACATGTTTTCAACTTCATGTGAATAGTTCATTGGAATTATCTCCTTTCAATTTTTACATTCTCTGTTATTATACAAGGAAATTGCGGCTTTTTCAAGTATTTATTATCTCAATTATGCAGATTTTTTGTCTTTTCCCTTTGCAAAATGTGTAACAATGTGCTAATATATACGGGTATTCAAGTCGGAGATGATAAAATGCTTGGCGTAATTATAAACGTAATAACCGTCCTTATCGGAAGCGGTATAGGACTTCTTCTTAAAAAGGGTATCCCCGAAAGGGTCTCGAAGGCGGCTATGACCGCAATAGGGCTTTGCACTCTCTATATCGGAATAGACGGTGCACTTGAGGGTGAAAACACAATAGTTCTTATTCTTTCAATGGTTTTCGGTGCAATAGCAGGCACGCTTATCGACATTGACAAGGGTCTTGAAAAGGGTGGAAAATTCCTTGAAAATAAGCTTCGGGGCAAGGGAGGAAATATCACCCAGGGCTTCGTTACGGGCTCGCTTCTTTTCTGCGTTGGTGCTATGACCGTTGTAGGCTCCCTTAACGCAGGTCTTACGGGGGATAATGAGCTTCTTATAACAAAGTCGATTCTCGATCTTATATCCTCTTGTATGCTCAGCTGCACCCTCGGCTTCGGTGTTGCTCTTTCCGCACTTTTCGTGCTTTTATATCAGGGCGGACTCGTGCTTGCGGCAGGTCTTTTGCAGAACATTCTTACCGACACCGCGCTTATTGCGGAAATCACCTCGGCAGGCTCCGTTATGATAATAGCGCTTGGTCTTAACATATTGGGCATCACAAAAATCAAGGTCGCAAATCTGCTGCCTGCACTTTTATTCGTTCCGCTTTTTTATTATCTTATTTCGTTTTTACCTCTATAAACTTACGCCTCATTCCGGGAAAAGAATGAGGCCTTTATTTTCTTGACATGGTATTTTTTGTGTGCTACTATGAACAATAACAGTTGTTACTGAAAATTAAAAAGGAGTAGCTATATGAAAAAAATCAATCTTAAAAAAATTTCAAGTCTGATAGCAGCGATTGCTATTGTGCTGGGAATGTTTACGTTTACCGTTTCTGCTGATGCTTTCGGCTTTTCCTGCTCAGATAAGCTTTCGGACAATAAGCTTGTGGTTTCGGTAAATATTGTAAACGGTGCAGGCTTTGAATTCGGTGATTTTACAATAGAATATGACAAAAGTGTTCTGACCTTTGAAAAGTATACTGACGGTACGGATGCCGATAAATGTGCGGCGGATCGAAATAACTCATACACTCAGATGTTAGGCACACCGGAGGACGGTAAGATTTCCTACAGCGCCTTCTTCTCATATGAGCTTGACCCGAATGGTGATTTTGCAGATAAGTTTTATGTTTTTGACCTTGTTTTCAAGGTAGCAAGCGGTGCTGAAGGCAAGCTTGCCGGAACAAAAATCAAGTTTAACGGTGACTGCAGTGTTTCAGGCGATAATCAGACTATATCCTATACCTACAAGGTGGTTGCAGGTGCTTCCACTCCCCCCGAAGCAACAACCACTCCCTCAGCACCCGAAACACCTACAACTCCCTCAACACCTTCACTGAAGAAGGGCGATATTGACGGTGACGATTCCGTAACTGCAGCAGACGCAAGACTTGTTCTGCGAAGCTCAGTAGGTCTTGAGAGCTTTAATGACGCACAGAAGAAGGCTGCTGATACAGACTCTGACGGCACAATAAGTGCTTCCGATGCACGTACGGTTCTTCGAATTTCCGTAGGTCTTTCAGAGGATCCCTCGACTCCCTCAAAGCCTTCAACTCCTTCAACTCCTTCAGAGCCTACTACATCCACTACTCCTTCAACCCCCGAGAATTCATTTAATCTTGAGGACTACAAGTACTTTGCAACAAACGACTTTATGGGAATAAAGACACGTTACGAATACGTGGAGGCACAGGGTGCGTATATGGTTGATTACGTTGACAAAAACGGTGATCACTGTGTGCTTGTGTATATCAGATACAAGATTTTAAGCAATTACTCTGAGGTTGTGCTTCATAATCTCACAAAAGGAACGACTATTAAGGATCCCAAGAGCTATTATGAAAAGATGGCAAGCCGTTATTACGGTGCAAATAAGATAAAGTATCTTGAAATGTCAAACGATGCACTCGGTAAGACTATTGTGGCTCAGAGGGAGATGACCTCAATTCTTGCAAACGGAACACATTCAGGTGTAGGTGTGTATGTAACTCCGTCCTATATGGATCCGTAATTGCTTTATTTATAAGCTTAAATGCAGGCATGAAGCTTAGTGCTTTATGCCTGTTTTTTGCGCAAAAAAAATCCCGTGTACGCTATGTACACGGGAAAAATTTTGTGCTTTATTTATTCTTTCTTGCTGCGATTTCAGCAACCATTTCCTTCTGTCTTTTTTCTGTGATTGTGTAGAAGAACATGGGAACTGCGCAAGCGAACATGCTGACTGCACCTGAGATAATAAGCACTGCCCAGAGAGCATCGGGATTTTCAACCTCATAGGTTCTCGCATTGATGCCTGCGATAGCCATTGACATAACGCCGATGAATGCGCCTACAGCCATACCGATTTTGTTGATAAGTGTCTGCATTGCGAAGCAGATGCCTTCGCCTCTTTCGCCTGTTTTCCATTCGAGGTAGTCAACGGTATCACCGATCATAGCGTATGTGATGATGTTGTTAACACCCTGGGGAATACCGAGAAGAACAAGACCGATAGCACAGATAACCATCTTCCAGGGAGCATCGTAGCCTACGAAATACATAATTGCCATAACAACACCGCCGAAGAGGTGAACTGCAATGTATGACCATTTCTTTGTGAATTTCTTGCTCATCCAGGGAACAAGCACGGAGGCTACAAGACCGCCGGGAACAACAAGAAGAGTGATGATGCCGTAAAGACCCTCGTTCTGAAGGATGTACTTTGCAAAGTAAAGACCGCCTGTGTATGAGTAAACCATTCTTGCGCCGCCGAGCACACCTGAAAGCACGATAAGAAGAAGCTCCTTGTTCTTGAAGAGAAGCTTGAGGTTGTGACCCAATGAGGGTGCCTCCTCAGTTGATGTGAAGCGCTCGTTTGTATTCTTGAAGCCGTAGAAGAACATGGGAATTGCTGCAACTACGAGAACAACTGCTGCGATGAAATAAATCCACTTGAGAGTTTCTGCGTTTGCGGTTTCCATGCCCTGCTTAACAGTGCCGAGGAAGGTTCTTGCTGCAGCCTCTGCGGTGATGCCCTGATTTGCAACCATGTTTGCAATTGCATCTGCCTTGTCAGCAGCAATAAGAGCAAGGTCCTCTGCGTTGTCTGCATACTTGAACTGCTTTGTAAGCTCACCTGTAATCATAGGAACGAAGATTGTAACAATACCTGCGCCCACTGTGCAGAACATACGGGCAACGGTAAGAATCTGTCCTCTTGTTTCGGTGTTGTTTGTAAGGCAGGTGGAAAGTCCCCAGTAGGGAACGTCTGCAATTGTGTAGGCAATAGACCAGAGAACGTAAATTGCACCGATTGTTGTGAATGCAATTGTTGTCTGTGTGCCGTTATAGATGTTTTCTGCGCTGAAAACGGGAAGGAAGCAGAGAATTGTCATAATACCGATGGGAATTGCCATCCATTTGAGATAGGGACGGCACTTACCCCACTTTGTACGGGTTCTGTCAACTACTGAGCCCATAATGGGGTCGTTGAATGCGTCGAATACACGGGCTGCAAGCATAAGAATTGCAACTGCAACAGCACCGCTGACACCGCCGACCATAACACCGTCAGCACCGAAAAGAAGTGCGTCTGTCATAAATACCGTGATGTAAGAGCCGATGATTGTACAGATAAAGTTCTGTCCGAAGCCTGCTACTGAATAAGCAAGTGCTTCCTTGGGCTGAACACCCTCTCCGGGAGTTGTGCCGAAGAGCTTGTGAAGGAAATTACTCATTTTCATTCTCCTTTGTTTTATTATCCTTTTAATAATATCACAACGTAACTGAAAATAAAAGAGCAAAAAGGATATTTTTCTCAAAATATTGATTTTTTATTAATTTTTGCCAAAGTTATGGACTTGAGGGGAAAAAAATAGTAAAATCAAAGGGACAGGAGATGAATTTTATGAAAAAATTATCAGCAGTTATCTTGGCACTCGTAATGCTTTTTACTATGACAGGCACTGCATTTGCGGCGCATCCCGTAAGTGCGACTGAGCAGTGGCTTGCCGACTGGAGCGAAAGAGAAAGTGCTTCGGGAAAAATCTGGCAGCTTCCCGGCGAAAAGGAAAATGACAGAGTGTTTTCCTGGTTGTCGGAAAATATGAATAATACCTTTACATATTCAGACGGAAACGAAGATAAAACAGTTAAGGCAGACGTCAAAATCGGAATCGGAAGCATTGTAAACACTGTAAAGCTTTGCGACCTTGCCGACGGTACGTATGCCTATACCTACACTGCAGACGGCAAGACCTATGACGGTGAGTTCACAGTAAGCTTGAATGACGGAAAATTCGTTGCTATGTTCTGCTCCGACCCTCAGCTGGGCCGCTCAGGTGACAATAGCACCGAGGCAGTGCAGGACGATACCTACGGCTGGGAAAGAACTCTTGAAAGCGCGTATGCTAACGGTGCTGAAATCGTTCTTTCAACGGGTGACCAGGTGAACGAGGGCTTCTCACTTTTACAGTATAATGCTCTTTTCTCTCCCTCAGTGCTTAAGAATATGACCTTTGCCCCCACTGCAGGCAATCACGATTTCTATTCACCCCTCTTCTCACTTTATTTCGGTGACGGCGGTGTGAGTGAGGCAGGAAGCGACTATTTTTTCTGCTACGGTGACGTTCTTTTCATCGTGCTTGATTCAAATAACGTTGTTGCCCCCGTGCATATTGCAACAATCAACAATGCGGTAAGTGCATTCCCCGACGCCACCTGGCGTGTTGTTATGATGCACCACGGAGCATATTCCTCCTGTGCCGATGATTTTACGAACAAGCTCTGTGCAGGTACGCTTACCGATGCCTTCGACAGTCACGATATCGACCTTGTGCTCAGCGGTCACAACCATTTCTATTCAAGAACCTACCCCTTATATAACGGTGAAATCTCCGCGGTAGGCACGGTGTATTTCGAGGCAGGCTCAGCTTCGGGCGGTAAGTGCTCACACTACGACACCTCAGGCGCGGAATATATTCTTCACAGCCATGACCTCAACGAAGCCTCATATTCACTCCTGAGCTTCTCTGAGGATACAATCGAGGTAAGCTCATATAACACCGATACAGGTGAAATCTTTGACACCTTTACCGTGTATAATACGGAAAAGGCAGAAATTCAGCACCTCGGCATATTCACCGCCCTTGTGCATTTCTTTGAAAAAATCCTTTCCTTCATCCCCGCACTTTTTAACTGATAAAAATTAAGACCTGTGCAGATTTGCACAGGTCTTTTTTTATTCTTCATCAGTTTCTATCGGTCCGTTTTCTTCTTCAAAGCTTTTTATGCTTTGTCTTATGAGAAAAAGTATCTGTCCGTTTATTGACCTTCCCTCATACTTAGCAAGTGATTTGAGCTTTTGATGAAGCACGGGGTCTATTTCAATTCCGAGATGCTTGTTGTTTTTATTTCTCATTTCTTCACCGCCAAAAATCTTATTTCAAGTATATTTTAAGATTTTTTTGAGGTTATTATTGACAGTATACTTATTTTAAGTATACAATAAAATAAAAAAGAGTGAAAAATATGAAGGTAGCATTTTTCGGGCATTCAGACGCGACAGAAAGTATAAGAGCTGATTTGAAGATAAAAACGGAAAATATGATTACACAATGCAATGCAGAAAGCTTCCTTGTCGGTCATCAGGGACGTTTTGATTCTATTGCTCTTGGTGTTCTGCGAGAATTAAAGGTAAAATATCCGCACATAAAAATAACCGTTGTTTCAGCATATATGCCCAAACAGAATGAAAATTATGGGGCAGACGTGGAAACTGTTTATCCGGAAATTGTGGCATTATCACCAAGAAAATTTGCAATTTCAAAACGAAATGATTGGATAATAACGCAGAGTGATTGCATAATTGCCTATGTTACACGGAGCGTTGGCGGTGCGGCAAGTTTTTGTGAAAAAGCAAAGAAGAAGGGAAAAGAAATATTCAATATCGGGAATGTTGTATTTTAAATAAGCTTATAAAAATTAAGACCTGTGCAGATTTGCACAGGTCATTTTTTTGCTTATTCAAGCTTAGCTCTGCTGTTCTTCAGCGGATACCTCGGACTGCTGGGGTACTTCAGGCTGCTGGGGTACCTCGGGCTGCTGGGGAGCTTCAGCATTGGGAGCCCAGGTATTCTGAGGAGCAGCATAGGGAGTGTTATAAGGCGTTGTGTACATAGGTGCAGATGTCTTGGCAGGAGCAAGCTTGTTTTTGATTTTGCCGAAAAGAGCAACAAAATCAATCTCGCACTTCTGGAAAGCAAGATATAATGCAATAAGTAAGAAAGCAAAGCCTGCAACAAGAAGAAGTGCACCGATGCCGTCGGCAACTACGCCTGCAAGTGTGCGCACGTTGTTTGCCGTCTGTGCTGCTGCATTCTGAATGCCGGTGTAAGCGTCGCCGCCGTAGGAAACGTTTGATTCGTAGCCGCCGGTGGACTTGCCAAACATCTGGAATGCCATAATGAAGGATGAGAGTGAGAAGATGCCGCTTAAGGCTGCAATAATTTTCTTCATAAAAATACCTCTTTCTGTGTTTTTTTATATTATATTCCTTTGATTTCAGAAAATCAAGGGGATTACCAGTTATGTATCATTCCGGGGTTTTCGCTGATTTCGTCAAGCTTCTTGATAAAGGGAATGATGTCGTTTGCGCCGCCTATCTTATGGTCGAAGATGAGGGCAGTGGGAAGCACCTTTTTAACTCTTAATTCGAGCTCACCGTTTTCGTTTTCAGTAACGTATTCCACATCCTTTACTCTGCCTGTTGCAAAAAGGAAAACTGAAGGGTACATAGGAGGAATGTAGGTGATGTTCACGTCGAGCTTATCGTAAAGGGTGCCCCAGTTTGTGTAGCACACCGTGCCCTCGGTGAAATCGTCGGCATAAAGTCCGTCGTAAGGCTTTGATGATGTGCTTGTGGTGCGGTATTTCTTTTTGAAAAGCTTTGAAAGCTTTGCGATTTTACCCTTTCCGAAATATGCGGAACGGAACTGTGAAAGGGTAGTAATAATTTTTCCCTTTGATGCAAGGCCGAGCATTCTCTGACCGCCGACCTTGAACATAACCCTCTTGAGATTGGTATTTTTGAGCCTTCTTTTTGTTTCTTCAAGCTGTAAGGCGGTCTGCTCAAGGGATTTATCCTCAAGAGCGGGGAGCTTTACAAGAAAGGTTTCTCCGTTTTCAAGGCATACTGCCATTGAAACGTCGATATGCTTTTTTATTATAATCCTGCCGCTGGTTGCGCGGTGGTTGTATTCATAATGTGCATTAAGGCGCGGTGCTGCCTTTAAGCCCTCAACAAGAATTTTTATCATAAGGGTATTGAAGGTAAGAGGGTATCCACCGGATTTTTTCAGGCTCTGAAATTCCTCCCAGAGTCCCGTTACGTCCATTTCATAGCTGCAGGACGTGCCGGGGATTTCCCTTTGGGAATTTACAAGCACGTTGCTTGTAAGCCTGTCGCGTATAGTCATATATTCAATTACGTCACCCTCCTCGGGTGCAAGAGAAGCCTTTTTCAGATATTCACGGAAGCTCATATAAAAACCTCTTTCAATAATTTGAGAATATTATATCAGTATATATCCCGTCCGTAAACAGTTTTGTTTACAAATTGCATATTTTATGGTAACCTATGAGAAAAGAGGGTGAAATGATGACAAAAAAGGAATTGCGGGCAGAGATAAAAAGCAGGCTTTCCGCTCTTTCGCAGGACTATAAAGACGAAAGCGGCAGAAAAATTTCAAAGCTTGTTTTATCGTGCGAGGATTATAGGACTGCCGACAGTATATTTGTTTATTGCTCTTCGGAAAACGAGCCGGGTACCGATGAAATTATCCGTGAGGCTTTGCTTTCTGGAAAGAAGGTGTACGTGCCGAAATGCCTCGCTAAGGGCATTATGATTCCCGTGCCCATAGATGAAGGCACCCCATTTACGGCAGGGTATATGGGTATTCGTGAGCCCTCCTGCTATGATGAAGGCATCACGCCTGAGGAAATTGACCTCAGCATTATCCCCTGTATGAGTGCCGCGCTTAACGGAAAACGCCTCGGTCACGGAGCCGGCTTTTATGACCGCTTTCTTGAAAAAACAAAAACCAAAAGGCTCTGCCTGTGCTTCCACGCTCTTTTAAGCGAGCAAATCCCCATAGACAGTCACGATATAAAAATGGACCTTATTGTTACCGAAAAGGGTATTTTCAGAGCATAAAATAAACCGATTCGCAGCTTACTGTGAATCGGCTGTTTTTTTTGTTTATACTCTTTTGCTTCCGCAGTTGGAGCAGAAGTTGCCCTTGTTTGCAGTGCCGCAGGAGCACTGCCACTGAGCATCAGGATTTTTTGCACCGCAGTTGGAGCAGAAATTACCTGTTGCAGTTGCTCCGCAGGAGCAATGCCAACCGTTCTGCGCAGAAGCAGCTGCCGGAGCAGGTGCAACGGGCTGCTGTGTCTGATACTGCTGCTGAGCCATTCCCTGCTGGAAAAGCTGAGCGGTATTGCCCATCATATTTCCTGCCATGCCCATTCCCATAAATGCATTTACTGCACCGTTAGGATTGTTTGCGGCATTCATAGCAGCGTCTGTCATACCTGTTGT
>JAZTWN010000078.1:0-51067 GCA_045635905.1 Acutalibacteraceae bacterium | reverse complement strand
TAAAAAGCACGTTTATTATGAGAATACCTGCAAGCAGAAGAAAAAGCGCCTTCGGAGAATTCATTATACATATAAACTCACACAGGCCGAAGATTGCCGAGGCTATTGCAAAAACAATGGCCGTATCCTTTCCCTTACAGGGAATTTTCCCGAGAAAGGCAAGCACAGAAACCGTAACGGAAAGAACTGCCGCAATTAAAAATATTACCGATAAAAGCTTCATAAAAATTCTCCTTTCCTTTGCCCCTTCATTTTCATACTAAGCTATAACGCGGGGCTTGTAAATTCATACTGCAATAGTGTTGATTTTATATTCAAAAGTGTCGCAGACAGCCATTCTCCGTGAAATTATCAAAAAGCTTAAGAGCCTCCTGCCTTTTTCTTACGCTTACGGGAACTCTTGTGCCGTCGGTAAGCTCAATTTCACCTGTGCCGAAGCTTTTTATGTAATTCATATTTACAATAAAGCCCTGATGCACCCTTACAAAGCCGTGGGGCGAAAGCAGCTCAAGCAGCTCGGAGATTTTCCCAACCGCCTCGTATACACCGTCTGCGGTGTGCACCGTAAGGTGCCGTCTGTAGCCCTCAACAAAGCTTATTTTATCTATCTGAAGCTTGTTTCTTGTGCTCTCCCACTTAAGCACTATGCTTGCATTCACGTCGCGGTACTGCTTAAGGGCACGGCCAAGCACAAGAGAAAATTCACGCTCCTCCAAGGGCTTAACAAGCAAGTGGAGTCCTGCCGTTGTAAAGGCATCAAATATATTACCGTGATGCGAGGACACAAAAACAATTACACTGCGCGGTGACAGCGCACGGATAATCTCTGCCGCCTCAATTCCGTTTATGCCCTTAAGCTCAAGAGAAATCAGCAGTATATCAAAATAACCGCCGTTTTTGTAGTGCTCAAGTAATTCCTGTGCCGAGGTAAAAGCCGAAGCCTCAAAGCCCTCGGCATCTGCAAAAAGCACAGAGAGCCTGCTTCTTATTTCGCTTATAAAAAAGCTTTCCTCATCACAAATTCCGATTTTCATAATCCGCCTCCTTCAATAATCCTCACAAATAAAAAAGGACATCCCCCACAGAGATGTCCGATAAAAGACTGCTGCTTCCCTCAACACAAAAAAGCAGACAAAACGACACTCCGACTGTTATTTTCAGCAATAGCATTATCCATACGATGCACCATAGAGTTCACCATATTCCACACGGTATTAAGCTTTGTATTTGTCATTCTGTCCACCTGCCCTTCTGTAATTTTTTCCCATTCTAACAGTATTGCTCTGCTTTGTCAAACCTTTTTGCAAAAAACTGCAAAAGTGTCGCTTTTAAGTTCAAAAGTGTAAAAAAACAGGGAGCAAAAACGGCAAAACCGCTCCTGCTCCCTGAATACCGTTATGATTTTTTATGCAAGGCCAAACAAACTTCTGAACCAGTTTACTACCTTGTTGAAGAACTCAACAATTCTGTCAAAAAAGCTTATTTCCAGATCTTTTCCGCAATAGTCACAATAATCATCACTGTTGGCGTCGTTGTGTTCTATCTCCTGTCCGCACCATTCACAGAACCCGTCTCCGTCAACATCATTATGGAACGACTCAAAACCGCAATAATCACAGCAACCGTCATTTTCTTTATCAACGTGTTCAAGCTCATTTCCGCAAATGTCGCAGCAACCGTATTCATCGTCACCGTCATAACAGGGGGCTAATGGCAAGCTTCGTGTTTCAGATGTCCAACAACGAGTACAGCTTCTGATTTCATGCCCTTGATAAATGCATAACGACGGAAGATCTACAACCCATTCTCCGAAGCTATGTCCTAATTTGTCCTCGGTTTTTCGTGTTTCAATCCTTTCACCACACCAAACACAGCTTCTTGATTCCTCTCCGTCAGCAGTACAGGATACATTGGAAGAGGCATACCATTCACTGGGCTTGTGGTCAACTGTTGGCAAAACAATCGACTCTCCGGAATAAGAACATCCGAATTTATTGCAGTCATAAAGAGCCTCACCCTCTTCTTTGCAGGTGGCTTCTTTAATTACAACATATCTCAAATCATGAGGTTTTTCATCAATGGCTCTTGTAACATACTGATTACAATGAATACACAAACCTTCTTCTTCACCTTTTTCCGCACAGGTAGGATTCTTTGTAACAGTCCATTCAAGCACTTCACACTCAATGCGTCCGGTGGTAATCTCTGTTTCATCATAATAAAAATAACAGACTGCACACCAAGACTGACGGAGTGTTGTGATAATCTCTCCGTCTTCAAGTCTGCACGGTGCTAAAGAATCATACTGATAATTTTTTAAAGTATGCGGTTCAACCGGCAGTTCTTTTAATGTTCGAAACGAACAATTTTCGCATCCGAACTCCGCAATGTGATAACCGTCATTTTCCGAATCAAGACACAAATACGGGGTATAAATCATTATCAACTCAGAAAAAATATGCTCTCCGAGAGGCTCATTAAGAGTACGGTAGATAAAACCACAGCTACAGCTATGATCAGTCCACCACCAATTGTCACATATTTCAGCATCCTCGCCACCTAAAACACTTTCTGAAAAACTGTGATTATGTGCAGACATCATATAACTGTTCGCATAAACGGTGTAACTATCATAAATTACTACAGGCATGATCTCTTCAAACTGCTCACTGCTACCTTCATAATACAAAGCAAGCTCCGGAAAAACACGCGGTGCAGCATTTAACTCAAATTGCTGAAAAGCGTTTTCATCAATAAAAAGAACTGTTTCCGGGATAAACACTGCAGAACAAACACCATTAAAGAAACAAGTGCCTATTTCCGTTATACCCTCTTCAATAACAATATAGCAAGGATCAGCAAACCAATAAGGAAGTGCATAGTCATCAACTTTGCCTTCGCCGCTGAAAACAAGAGCATCTGTTTCGGGATAATAAGTGTAAATGGCATTCTCACCGGCTTTACCGGTGATGACTTCATTGTCCGATGCCGAGGCTGTAAGCACAAGCACACCCAAAAGCATAAAAACCGTCAAGACAAGCATAATAAGCTTTGACTTTTTAATTTTCATAAAAATCACCTTTTCTTCTCTTCCTGAACAGCGATATTTCTGCCTAAAAATTAGGAACTGTTCTTCTTGTATTTTAGCACTATACTTCCTATAAGTCAAGCAATGCAGGAATTATAATTCTTACATAACGCATTTTGGAGGAATTATAATGCTTATTTTTGATTTTTATGAAATCGGAAGTAAACTCTTTTCGACAAGAAAAAAACTGGGCCTCACTCAGGCAGAGGTAGCAGAAGCTGCCGGAATTTCCGACAGAGCCTATGCAGATATTGAAAGAGGAACGGCAAATCTGCGTACAGAAACCCTGCTTCGTATATGTGATGCTCTTCATATTACTCCCGATGAAATCCTGACTGAAAGCAAAAAAACTGAAAATAAAGAACGAGAGATTTTTGAGCAATTCAACAGGTGTACACAAAATGAAAAAAACACAGCATTAAAGCTGCTTGAAGTATATTTCAGCTCTCTGAATAAATAATCAATCCCCCTGTACCTATATCGGAACAGGGGGATACGCTTTGCAAGCATTATTTCATCGCTACGGAGTTATTGAGGAGCACTGTGGAGTAGAGGAAAAGCACGGTGTCGGCATTTTCGAAATCCACAACGCCTCTTAAAGCGGAGGATGCGATGTATCTTATATCCACCACGGTGATTTTTGAATAGCCCGAGGTCATCAGGGGGGCTATAGAGCTTCCGAAGGAGTCGCGGAAAAGTATAAGCTCCTTCTTCTCTGCAGCGGCAGGATTTTCAATAACCGAAACTGCCACTGTACCCGAAAGGAATATCTCGTAAAGGTCAGCGGATTCTGCCTTTGACATATCGTACACGGGCTTTTCAACCGCCTTACCCGTATCGTAGTTTGTAACGGAACAGCCATCGATTATATCGCTTGTAAGGTAAATAAGCTCGTCGGTGGGCACCTTGAGTCCCGACTGATTGTAATAAACACCGTAGAAGGGCTTATCCAACTTATTTTCCGTAAAGCTGTCATTGAATACGGCACCCATTTCCGTTACAAGCTTTTCGGCAACGTCCGTAATGCTCTGCTGCTTCCAATGGGTATCCGTTGTGTAGTAGTCATCCGCAGATAAAAGCGGGATTATATCGATATACTGCGCAAAGGGAGTCTTCTCGCAGAGTGAAGCGGCAAACTCGTTGTAATCAAATGCAAGATAGCCGTTTTTCTCTGCAATAAAGCAGTTTTTATCGGGTACAACGCTTATAAAAATCTCAGCTTCCGTACCTTCAAGATAATTCTCATAAATGTAGGTAAATTTCTCCCCTGCATAGTCAATCATATCATCCTTCATAGGGTACTCCAGCTTTGAAAGATGACCGTCTGCAAGGAAAATCTTGTTATTATCCATTCTGAAGAACAGGTAATTTGAAGCGTACGCCTTGATGCTTCTGAAAAGGTCACGAAGGGGGAACTGGTCGGGAGAAGCATCCTCGAACTCACTCATATATTTACCCGAAAGCACGCTTTCAATGCTGAATTCGGGAAAAAGCTTCAGCGCTCTTCTTTCTGCCTCGGAATATTCAGTGGGGCTTTTAAGTAAAAACCAGGCTGAAAAGCCGAAGATAATGGCAGACGATAATACAATTGTAATAATATATTTTAATTTTTCCTTCATATTACCGCCTCCTTAAAATCTGAAATACAAGAACGGATTGAATGAGCCGTCAACAAGGTATGCGGTGCAAAGCACTAAAATCACAGCCGCAAACACGGGAGCTAAAACACCCACTGCCGTTCTACCTGCCTTTGTATCGGAAAGCTTATTAACAATAAGCTTGGGAACGGGTGTGGCACCCACGCAGGCTACTGCAATAATAAGAGCAAAGCTTCTGAGGTTATAAAGCCACTCGGCACCTGCAAGACCTGTAGCACCTATGCCGAACATACCGCCGATATACTGCATAGCCTCGCCCATGCTTGCCGCATTGAAAATAACGAAGCTTATTGCAATAAGAAACAGCACGTACACACGTGAAAGCACACGGCTCTTTTTGAGGTACCTTCCGAGAATCAGCTTTTCAAGGGTGAGAAGCACTGCAAAGTAAAGACCCCACACGATGAAATTCCAGTCAGCACCGTGCCAGAAGCCTGTCAAGAACCATACTGTGAAGATGTTTCTCAAGTGCTTGAGGGTTCCCACTCGGTTACCGCCCATGGGAATATACACATAATCCCTGAACCACTGTCCCAGGGACATATGCCATCTTCTCCAGAACTCCGTTACACTCTTTGAGATATAAGGATAGTTGAAGTTTTCCATAAAGGTGAAGCCGAAGAGCTTACCAAGACCTATTGCCATATCACTGTAGCCCGAGAAATCGAAATAGATATGAAGACAGAAGGCTATAGCATAAAGCCAGTAGTATAAAACGGTCTTTTCGTCGGTTGCCTTGAAGCCCTCGCAAAGCTCACCCAGAGCATTTGCAATAAGAATCTTCTTACCAAGTCCCACCGAGAAGCGGATAATGCCCTCGTAGGTCTTTTTAAGGGTGTGCTTTCTTTCGCGAAGCTGACTTTCAACGTCAGAGTATCTTACAATGGGACCTGCAATAAGCTGGGGGAACATTGAGATATACGCACCGAGATTTATGGGATTCTTCTGTGCAGGCACATCACCGCGGTATACGTCCACAGTATAGCTTAAAATCTGGAAGGTATAGAAGCTTATGCCAATGGGGAGGGCAATACGAAGAAGAGGCACACCGAGTCCCGTTGCATTGTTGAAATTATCAATAAAGAAATCAACGTATTTGAAGTAGACAAGAAGCCCCAGGTCCACCGCAACGGACATAATCATAAAGACCTTGGAAAGCATTTGGCCACGGAATTTTTCAATTAAAAGTCCGAACACATAACCCACCATAATGGACACAACCATTATGACAACGTAGCGGGGCTCACCCCACGCATAGAAAACAAGTCCCGAAAGAAGAAGGACCGTATTCTTAAGCACCTTCGGCACTACTGCATATAAAAGCAGCACCGCAGGCAAGAAAAAAAATAAAAATGAAATACTTGAAAACAGCATTTATATTCACCTGTCAAAAAAAGGTGTCGTATACCCGATTATAAGTATAGACACCTTTCTTCATTTTAGTTTTGTTTTACGAAAAAAACTTAAGCAGCAGTTGTTTCTTCAACTGTTTCTTCTTCAGCAACTGTTTCGTCAGCCTCTACTTCAGCTTCGGGATCGTATGCTGCGGGGCCGTCAAGCTCGTCTTCAGCGATGTCGCCTTCAACGTCACCCTCAACTTCGCCTTCCATATCTTCTTCAGCCTCGGGCTGCTCGAAGGAAAGAGGAGCCATGATGAAGAATACGAAGTTGCCTTCTGTTTCTACAAGCATCTCTTCTGCAGCTGTGCAGATGTTCCAACGAAGGTTAGCGTTGTCCTTAAGAGTTGTGATGAAAGCGTCAGCGTCAGCGTCTGCAGCAAGCTCGAAAACGTAGCTTACGAAGGGGATTGTGCCGATCATGGGCATGAATGCTGTACAAGCAGCAAAGCCTGTGATGTCAGCGTCAAAGCCTGCAAGGTAGCCTGCTTCCATATCCTGAACCATGGGCATGAATGCTACTGTTTCGTTTGTTGAAAGAGCTGTAGCGATTGTGTTAGCTGTAGCGCCTTCCTTAGCTGCTTCTGCCTTGAAAGCCTCAACAAATGTTGCAGCAACTGTTGCGTTTGCAGCTGTTGTTTCTTCAAGAGTTGTTGTTTCGTCGTTTGAGCCTGTTGTAGCACAAGCTACAAGACCGATAACTACTACAAGTGCAAGTACGATAGCGATTACTTTTTTCATTTTGATTTTCTCCTTTAGGATTATGTTGTTTTTTTATTTTGTCAGACAGACCGTCCAGTTTCCGGTCTGTTTGTCAAAGTACAGATTAATAAGGTACGTGCCTTTTTTGTCGGAAAGACCTACGCTGTAGGTCGTTTCCTCGTCTGCTGCGGGCACTACCCACTTACAGAAAAGGTCATCGGAAAATACCGATTTTTCTCCTTCTGCAAGAAGAACCTCACCCGATTGTGACAGCAAGAGTCCCTGTGTCAGTTCAACAGTAGTATCTCTTTTCAATTCAAGAGTCATTTCACAGCTGACTTCATTTCCCATTCTTGCAAGCATTATGCCGTCGTTTTCAGCCTGAGTAAGAGTGATTTCGCCTGTAAGCCTCTCATTTCCCATATAAACTGCGGGCACAGTGTTTACTGTAGTGAGCATAAAGCCTGTTGCAATAATAACTGCAAGAGCTGCCGCCATAGCCACGATTTTTCTGAAGGGAATAACCACGGTATTTTTTTCCTCGGTAGGTCCGGCGTTCATAATTCTTTCGTAGAGCTGCTCGGGTGCCTTTATTTTAAGGTACTCCGCTCTTAAGCTTTCGTCAGACATTGAACCCCTCCTTCTCAAGAATATCTTTCAGCATCTCTCTGCCTCTGGACAGTCTCATTTTCACCGCGGAGGATGAAATTTTAAGTGTTTTTGCCGTAAGCTCTACACTGAGTCCTTCAAGATAGTGTAAAACCACAACCGTTCTGAGCTTATCGGGAAGCTGCTCCACCGCCTGAAGCACGTCGCTTGCGTGCTCTGAAGCTTCTTCAGATGCCACAAGATTTTCCATCTCGGAAATATCCTCGTGATTTCTCACGACGTTTTTTCGTCTGATGTCACGGCAACGGTTTATTGTCGACCTGATAAACCACGCCTTTTCGTGCTCAAAGGAGGAGAACAGAATGCTTTTTCTCATATACGTGATGAAAACATCCTGTACGGCATCCATAGCATCCTCGGGACTGTGAATCTCCGCAAGGGCGATTCGGTACAGCATATCGGAATACTTTTTATAAGCCGCATCTATATCGATTACGGGCTTCTCAGATCTTCCCACCTGACTGCCTCCTGTCTGTAATACGTTTGAGAATTCCAAAAGGTCACATAAATCCGAAAAAAATTAAAAAATTTTTTCGAAAGTGATATTTCTGCTTTGCAATATATCATACACCGTCAGGTGTATATCGTTATCTCAATTTATCCGCCGGTAAATTGAGATTTACATTTCAAGAATCTTTTTAATCGATCCGTTATCCTTTATAATCTCACCGAAAAATTCGTGAGCCCATATATTATGCCTCATTCCCTGCTTTTTGTCAAAGGCAAAATATATTCTTCCGTTAACTGCAAGCTTTGCAGCCGCCCAGAAGGCCCCGATAAAGTCACATTTTACCTCATAAGGGATTCTGATTTCCCTGTGCTGCTTTCCCTGAAGCTCAATAAAGAAGCTGTCCTTATAAAGCCTTCCGAAGCCGTTTTCACGGGGAATGATATTGCCCCACATTTCAAAGGGCACGGCAAGGTGCATTTCACCCGTAAGTATTTCGTCGGTGGGATTTCTGAGGCTGCAGACAATTTCCTTTTCTTCAATTTTCAGGCTGATTTCGGGCTCAAAGCAGCCGATTTCATAAACGTCAAAGAAGCTGCCCTCGTCAAGACTCCAGAAAATTTTGACCTGACCCTCTTTTTTACCGCAAAGGTCAATTTCAAGGGGGATAATCTCATATTTTCCGCCCTCAAGGGAGATATCGATTTCCTTTCTGTCTGCTCTGATTCCCTCGGAGCATACCACGCTGATTTTCGTATTTTGCACTCTGTCGCGGCAGTTGTTCACCGCATTGATGTAAAGAGTCTTTCTGTCCGAGGCAGAATCGGGAAGCCTTTCAATTGTAGCGCAGAACGAGAGATTTCCCATAGGCATACTGCCCATATCGTGCTCCCAGCTTCTTACGTATACGCTTTCAAGAGGCTCTGTTTCCTCTATGGAATAATCCGAAATCCTCTCCCCTGCAGGCGCTTTTATTTTAACAGTATTGATACTGTGCGCCGTTACGGGAAGCTCAAAGGAATTTGCCGAGGACTTGAGAGCTACGGGATTTTCCTCCAGAAGGTCGGTTTCCGCAGCACCGAAAAGGGTGAAGCCTGTTTTAAGGCTTACCTTAGCCGAAAGCCCCGTATTTTCAAAGCCGCGCACCGTGAAGCCTCTTTCCGAGGGCTTTTCGGGCACACCACGGAAATTCGCATAGGGGTAGCCTGCCGCCTTGAAGGCGGTAACGGTGAAATTATCAGGGGACTTAAGATAGCCTCTTTCCTCGGGAAGAGGTGTATTTTCCCCTGCACTGACGTCAGTAATACTATAAAGTGTATCGTTGAATTCCTGTGCTCTTTTGTATACCCCTGCCTCCCTGTAGGAGCCCTTATGGGGATAAAGTGCATAGGTAAAAATATGAGTTTTTCTTTCGGGCACCATTTCCCTGTCACCTGTCACCTTGCCCATATTTCCGTAGAAGGCGGCAGTATGGAAAAGCATCATATTGAGAGTTGCCCTGCCCTCAACGCTTGAAGCAGGTGTGCCGTTATTTATAAGCACGCAGCCGTAATCGTCAGCCGTCTCACCGGGCAGGTCTGTGATTACGTCGGGAAGCTCAAGCACGGCTCCCCTCATAAGCGCAGCCTCAACGCCCCTTGTGAAGCCGTCGAGTGCGCTTTCATCGGCACCCGTCACAAGAAGCACGTCTATATTCTTTTTATAGATATTATCATTATCCTTAAGCCACACCGCGGCAAGGCGATTTCTTTCAAGTGCCCTTTCGTATTTTGCAAGGCTCTTTTTAGAAAGCATTCCGAGAAGCTTTTCCTTATATAAATTGCCGTCATCAGCAAGGCACGGTACAATTCTCGTGTCGGTGGAATATACGTCCTCGTTGAAATGAATAAGCTTCATACCGCCGTGCTGCTCGCAGTCGGGATAAAGGGTTACGGGCACTGCCTTTTTCGAAAGCGCAAAAAGAAGCCTGTCGGCAATTTCACGCTGAATACGGTCATTTTTACGGATAATTGCAGTCATTCCCACGTTGAAGGTGGATTTGCCTGCCCCTACGGTTATTGTAGGTCCTACGCCGAACCACTGATTTGCGGGAAGCACACGGCAGCCCGAGAAGGATGCGTACTGATGGGTCTGGAAGGACATATATTTCTTTGAGCGTATTGACACGTGAGGTGCGAAGCGGTCGTCAAACACAACACCTCCGCCACTTATATCCATAGGGAAGGTGACCGTAAACAGGTCATCCTCCGACTGATAATCCTCAACAACCGTTCTGAAATCCACGGTATCGCTGCCCTTGTAAAGAGTGATTTCCTGAATAAGGGTTGCCACAACGTCAAGCCTTACGCGCACCGTAAGACGCTGATAAAGCTCACATTTTTCACTTGCAACCTGCGCCTCATATTCACTTGAAAGCAGCTTGTGGCCCGTGGTGTAAAGCTCGTGCTGAGTTTCCATTCTGTCGTGAATTTCCTTCATCACGTAAACGGTGTTTGCAGGCGCGGGAGCAGCTTTGTCAACAAGCTCTCTTTTTTCCTTTTTATCGTAAAGGGATACTATCGTGCCGCCTTTTGAGGGGTCGATTTCAAGGCGGAATCTTCCGTTTTCAATAAGGGTATCCTCTCCTCTTACTACCCTGCCTTCGCCCTCGGTGCTTCTGATTTTATATACACTGTAGCCCATCGCAGGAAGACGCTTTGCAATAAAATATCCCGTGTCACCCTCAATTACCGCATCGTATATATTGCCCTTTGTATCCTCGAGCACGGTTTTTCCCTCAGGAGTAAAGCCCTTGGGGACGTTGAAGAAGCATTTTCCGCCTCGCTCCCAGGTAAGGGGATTGAAAACAAATATACATTTTTCTCTCTCCTGTGTGCTGACACCGCCTGCAATAAAGCGGCAGGCCTTTTCAATAACGTCACAAAGGATTGAAGCGCACTCGCGGTATTCAATCATCAGATCCACAAAGGAGATTTCATTGTTCGTGCCCGTGATTGAATCGTGATGCTGAGCACAAAGAAGCTGACGCTGAGCCTTATCTATCAGCCTGTCGGGATATTTCATCCCGTGCATAAAGGCAATGCTGCAGAATTTTTCCGCAGTCACAAGAAGATTTTCACAAAGGCGATTAGCCTGCTTGAAATCCGTTCTTGTGAGAAGCACGCCCGAATGATGCTGGGTAACGTCCCTTGAGGAGTACATAATTTCCGTGTCCGTGCCCTCTTTTTGCATTTTCTCGGCACTTTCATTCACGTCCCTTGCAAGGTCCGAGAACACCGAGAAGCAGGCATTTGAAGCCGTGTTTTTCATCCAGTCGGTGTTGCCCTCACGGGGGTAGGTTTCCATATATGAAAGTATCTGTGATGAGCTGTCGCAGCCTGCCACACCAAGCCTTTTTGCGGTGGCTCTGCCCATTCCCTTATCGTGAAGAAGGCTTGTGCCGTCGGGGGAAACGTGACGGAAGAGGCTGTCCACACCAAGCATCATCTTGCCCCATTTTATGTAGTCGCAGCCGCCCCTTTTACAGACCTGAGTCATCTGCGAGAAATGTCCGAAAACGTCACCGGGCACGTAAACGGTGCTGAGTCTGCCCATAACGTCACGGTGATAAAGCTGACCGTACACAAGATTTCTTACGAATGCCTCACCCGAGGAGGTAAGGTCGTTGGGCTGATTGTAAAAGCAGTCTGACTCGGCTCTGCCCGAGGAAAAGCCTTCCTCAAGCACCCCTCTGTACCTCGGATAAAGTGAATAATAGGGATGAAGATAGTCAATTTCGGAAAGGGTTGCCTTGAAATCGGGGTTCGAGATCAGCCTTTCCACAATTGATTTTGTAATATGAAAGGCACCAAGAGCATAGGTTCTCTGCTCCTGATGATAGGTTGTGTCGAAATGGAAATCCGAATAGATATGCTCCGTACCCTCGAAGCCGTCGTAGGGGGTGGTGTTGAAGAAATATTGCGCACTCCTTCCTCCTGCACGCACTGTCACGCTTACGGTTTTTGTGTCATTTGCAGGTATTTCAAAGCGCAGGGGCACAATTTCCCCTTTTTTCATCGGGGGCACTGAAAGTACACCGCCGCCGTACTCAATTTCATACTCTGAAATATCGCAGTTTGCACGGCAAAAAACAGGAAATACCTGCTTTTCACTGCCCTTTTCACCTGTGTAAGCCGCGGTGACAGAGGGTGTTGTAAGAGAAATTTCATCATTTTTTATAATAACGGGAAAAACGGAGCAGTTTGACATTGAAATATCCATACTGTCTGCAATATAACCGGGTCGGAGCTTGAAAAGAATAAGGTTAAGCCCCTTATTGAGCCTTACAAGGCACTGATGCCCCAGACCCCAAAGCCCCTTTACTCTTCCGAAGGGCTGAAAATCCGCCTGCTGCCCGTTCACGAAAAGAGCACAGCCCGAGTTTTCATAGCATATAACCGCCTCGCGCTCCCCGTTGCAGTCAATGTAAAAGGCGGCATAGTAAACCGCATTTCTCTGCTGAGTTGCATAAAGCGCAGGGTCACAGGCATCCTCCTCGTTGTCAAAGCGCAGACAGTTCCACTTTATGAAGCCCTTTTTCCAATGAAGGTATTCGTCACCGTAATATTTATTTCTGAGCCTTCCCCCAAGCACGGGAGCAACGCTTTTTTCACCGCCGTCGGGAAGAAGATAATCCTCAAGTAAAATCTTTTCTCTTTCATACATGTGCTCCGCCTCAAAGGAGCCGGCAGTATGAAGAACAAAGGGTCCCACAGTCAGAAAATCAAGAATTCTGTTGTCGGGAAAGGGATTTTTCTCCGAAAAGATAAAATCGTCAAACTGAAAAACAGGGAATTCCCCTCTTATGCTTTCATATAATGACATACAATCACCTCACGTTACACTATAGCAAAATAAAGGGAAGATGTAAATATACATAAAAAATTAATATTAAGTATTATAAAAATTTACTTGAAAAAAATCAGCAGCGGTACTATATTATATTTTATAAGAAGGTGATATTTTGGATAATGGTTTAATCGGTGCCGCAATAGCCTTTGTTATCGGCATCGGCATTAGCTTTCTCAACTACAGGCTTACGGATGTTTTCATAAGGAAAATGCCCGATAAGTTCTCTTTCGTTTCCGTCTTCAGACAGACCCTCGGTGTGCTTTACATCGTGGCATTGTATTTCCTTTCACCCTACACCCCCTGGGACAGAACCTATCTTCTCGCGGGTGCGGCACTGGGAATCACAATACCTATGTTTATCTTCACCGCAAGGCTCGTTTCGGGCGGCAGCACAAAATCCGTAAAAAAGGAGGATGATGACAATGGGTGAACCCTCAGAGGTTCTCATAAGCCTCGGCGGTATTTTAGATATCACGGGTGAGGTTGTTATGATGTGGATACTTCTTGCAGTCATAACGGTAATATCCCTGATAATAAAATTCACGCTGAAGGAAAAACCGGGAAAATTCCAGAATGTAATTGAAACGGGCGTTGAATATCTTGACAATTTCTTCTCCGACCTTTTAGGCGAGCGCTCAAGAAAATATTTCACGTTCCTCGGCTCTCTTTTCATTTTCATAATTTTCTCAAACTACTCGGGACTTATTCCCGGCGTGGGGCTTACCGACTACGTAAAGGCTCCCACGGCTTCCCTTTCCGTAACGGCAGGACTGGGTGTTATTACCTTCATATTCTTACAGGGCGCAGGTCTTAAATGCGGTGTGAAGCACTATTTCAAGCGCTTCATAAGCCCCATAGTCATTATGCTTCCGCTTTTAGTGCTTGACGAAATAATCAAGCCTGCCTCCCTTGCCCTTCGTCTTTTCGGTAACGTATACGGCGAGGAAATGGTAACCCACCAGCTTTACGAAATTTTCCCCATCGGTGTACCCGTGGTAATGATGGTA
Organism: Acutalibacteraceae bacterium; assembly: GCA_045635905.1. Lineage (GTDB taxonomy): Bacteria > Bacillota > Clostridia > Oscillospirales > Acutalibacteraceae > RUG806. Next base: position 37,208 of record JAZTWN010000078.1, on the reverse strand, counting down.
TTATCATTGCTGTTCTGTGCATTACAGGCTATGGTATACACCATGCTCGTTTCAATCTATCTTGACGAAGCAACAGAAATTGAAGAACATTAATTTTTAAGGAGTAATACAAAATGACAAATTCAGCAATCATCGCTCTCGCAGCAGCAATCGCAATCGCAATCAGCACAGTAGCACCCGCTATCGCACAGGGTCTTACTGCAAAATCAGCTATGGAAAGCATCGCACGTCAGCCCGACGCTGCAAAGGATATCCGTTCAACCCTTATCATCGCTCTTGCTCTTATGGAGGCTCTTACAATTTACGGTCTTCTTATCGCCTTCATGCTCATTTCAAAAATCTGAGGATAAATAAATGAATATACAGTTACCTGTTGTTCTGTGGACTGTAATATGCTTCCTCCTTCTTATGCTCATTCTCAAAAATCTTCTTTTCAAGCCCGTTTTTCAGGTGCTCGACAAAAGAAAGGAAAAAATAGCGGCGGCAAAGAAGAAAACCGAGGAGCTTGCGGCTATGGAAAAGGAGCACGAGGCAAGACTTGCTATTTTCCGCGAGGACGCAAAGATTCAGCACGAGAACTACGTTAAAAGTGAGCTCAAGCTCATAAAAATCAGCAGCCGCACGGAGCTTGAGGCTGCAAAAAACGGCAGAGCTGCCCGCCTTGACGAGGCAAGAAGAAGCACCGCTGCCGAAAAAGAAGAAATCAGAAAGGCTTTTCAGAGTGCCTCCGATGAAATTGTAAAGGCCTTTGCACAAAGACTTATCGATAACTGAAGCAGGTATTTTTTATGGAAATACAGTACGTAATAATAAACTTTCTCATTCTTGCACTGATTCTTTTCTTTGCAGGCAGAAAAACCGTAAAGAGAATTTTCGGCACAAGAAGAGATAAAATTATAAGCGACCTTGAAGAGGCTGAAAGAATCGAGTCGATGCCCCTGCCCGTTTTCACCGAGGAGGAGCTTCCCCTTGACGACGAGCTTCCCGAGGAAATCCTCGAGGAAAGACTTCTTGCCGAGAAAAAGCTTGCGGCACTGCGCTCCTTCGAGGCAAGAGAATGCCGTGAAATCCACAACGGCATGATGGACAAAATCAAAAAAGAGCTTATGGCGGATTTCCGCGAAAGCGTAAAGAAGCTTTTCCTTTCCGAGCCCTACTACTCTGCGATGCGCGCAAAGGAAAACGAGCTTATTGACAGAATTTTAAGTGAAATCTCCCTTACCCCCGGTGATATGGCATACCTTAAGCGCCACGACGTGCTTTACGTTACGCTCATGTCAGCACATCCCTTAAGCGAGGAAATCGTGCAGAAGGTAGATAAGGCTACCACCGGGCTTCTTGAAGCAGTAGGCGGCAAGACCTCCTTATGGGTAAGAGAGGACCCCGAATTCATAGGCGGTCTTCGTCTTCGTATCGGCGACACTGTTTACGACGGCACCGTTTCCGAGGAGCTTTACCACTTTGAAAGAAGACTTAACCGCGTGCCCCTTACCTCCGATAATGCCGTTGAGGAAATTATCGCAGACTTTATGAAAACCGCTGAAAATTATCAGCCTGCCATCAACAAATATCAGCTCGGACGCGTGCTTACCGTTTCCGACGGTATCTGCTGGATGGACGGTCTTGCCGACATTATGTACGGTGAGGTTATTGAATTTGAATGCGGCGACAAGGGTATGGTGCTTGACATTCAGTCCGACAGAATCGGCTGCGTAATCTTCGGTGAATTCGAAAACATTGAAAGCGGCAGCAAGGTAAGAAGAATCGGACGTATTGCATCAATGCCCGTAGGTGACGGTCTTCTCGGACGAGTTGTTGACCCCCGAGGCAATCCCATTGACGGTGAAGGCTATCTTGATTTCACCGACAAGCGTCCCATTGAGGTTTCAGCACCTGCCATTCTTGACCGTGAGGCGGTTAACTCTCCCCTTCTTACAGGTATAAAGGCTATCGACGCCCTTGTGCCCATCGGCAAGGGTCAGCGTGAGCTTATCATCGGTGACCGACAGACGGGTAAATCCGCTATTGCAATCGACACCATTATAAACCAGAAGGGCAAAAATACCGTCTGCGTTTACGTTGCAATCGGTCAGAAGGAATCCACCATATCGGAAATCAGAGAAACGCTCGAAAAGCACGATGCTCTGAAATACACCGTAATCGTTTCCGCACCTGCCTCAGAATCTGCGGCGCTTCAGTATATTGCACCCTTCTCGGGCACTGCAATTGCCGAGCACTTTATGTATGAGGGCAGAGATGCGCTTATCGTATACGACGACCTTTCAAAGCATGCAGTCGCATACCGTGAGCTTTCACTTCTTCTTCACCGTCCCTCAGGACGTGAAGCATATCCCGGTGATATCTTCTATCTCCACTCTCGTCTTCTTGAGCGCTCTGCACATCTTTCCGATAAGCTGGGCGGCGGCTCACTTACCGCTCTTCCCATTATCGAAACCCTTGCAGGCGACATCTCAGCATACATCCCCACCAACGTTATTTCTATTACCGACGGTCAGATTTTCCTTGACAGTGAGCTTTTCAACGCAGGTCAGCGTCCTGCAGTAAACGTAGGTCTTTCCGTTTCCCGTGTAGGCGGCTCGGCACAGACTCCCCTTATGAAGCAGCTTGCAGCCCCCCTGCGTACAAGACTTGCTCAGTTCAGAGAGCTTGAGGACTTCACACAGTTCGGCACGGATATTGACGAGGTTACAAAGAAAACGCTTGAGTCAGGCAAGAAGCTTACTGCCGTACTGCGTCAGGGCAGATACCATCCTCTCGACAACTGGAAGCAGGCTCTTATACTCTTTGCAGTCACAGAAGACCTTACAGGTAAGGCAGACCTCGAGGAAAAGGACTACGAAAATGGTCTTTTCAGATTCATCGAAACGGAAAAAGCCGCACTCTGTAGCCGTCTTATAAGCGGTAAAAAGCTTTCCGAGGACGACAAGGCAGAGCTTCGTGAGGCAGTGAAGGAATTCACAGAGAGGTTCAGCAATGGCTACGTTACAAGAACTTAAAAAGAAGCTTCGCGGCATACAGTCAACGGAAAAGCTCACAAAGGCGATGAAAACCGTTTCTGCGGCAAAGCACTCGTCCGTTTCAAGGCTTTATTCGAATTACTCGGTATATTCCGACGCCTGTATGTCCCTTTATCAGAAATATGAATCGGCAATCAACGGCTATTTTCCGAAGGCAGACGCTGATGCCCCCAAGGCAGTATTTCTTTTTATGTCCAACAAGGGTATGTGCGGCGGCTTCAATGCCGAAACCTTCAATTTCTTCGCAGAGGAAATGAGAAGGCTGCCCGAGGACACCCTTATTTTTCCCTGCAGCAAAAAGGCTCTGTTTTACCTTACTGAAAGAAACTACAAATTCGGCAGACCCTTTATTTTCTCCGACGTCCCCTCAGTAAAGGAGGCAGAGGACTTTCTCGCTGCAATTCTTGCTATGAGAAAACAGGGAGAGGTGTCCGATATCATTATGATTTATCCCGAATACGTGAACGTTATGAGGCAGCGCCCCGTTGCAAAGAAGCTTTTTACGGCTGCGGCTGCCCAAAGCAGCGATACGTCGGATTCACTTTTTTTCATTCCCGACCGCGAAACCGTAATGGCAAATATTGCCGACAAGGTGATTTTTGCCGCAGTTTATTCCGTAATTGCCCAGACGGCTCTCGGTGCGCAGGCAGCAACGCTTACAACAATGCGCTCCGCATACGATGCCGCCTCACAGTATTCGGCTCAGCTTGAAATTCAGATAAACAGAAAGCGTCAGAGCGAGGTAACCGCCGACGTTATAGAGGCTCGCGGCACTCAGTCGTAATTTTATTACGCAAGCCGAAGACTTCACTGTTCACTGTTACTTATTACTTAATCTCCGGAGGAATAATTATGTCCAAGGGTTCAAAGGGTATGGTAATGAGGGTCACAGGACCCGTCGTTGACATACTTTTCAATGAGGGTGAAATACCCGATATATTTCACGCGGTAACCATAGAAAACGGTGGCAACACCTTTGTTCTTGAGGTTTCGCAGCATCTCGGAAGCGGCATGGTCCGTTGCATTTCAATGCACTCTACCGACGGTCTGTCAAGAGGACTCTTCGCCATTGACACAGGTGCACCCATAAGCGTGCCCGTTGGTGAGCAGACGCTTGGCAGAATGGTAAACGTGCTGGGCTCTCCCATTGATGAAAGGGCAGACATAGACTGCCGCGAAAAATGGTCCATCCACCACCCGGCCCCCAACTTTGCCGACATTGTGGCATCCGACGAAATCCTTGAAACAGGCATCAAGGTAATCGATCTTATGACACCCTACGTAAAGGGCGGTAAAATCGGTCTTTTCGGCGGCGCAGGCGTAGGTAAAACCGTTCTTATTATGGAGCTTATCCGTAACGTTGCCTTCGAGCACGACGGCTACTCTGTTTTCGCAGGCGTAGGCGAGCGCTCACGTGAGGGTAACGACCTTTATAACGAAATGATGCAGTCGGGAGTTCTTGATAAAACCGCTCTCGTTTTCGGTCAGATGAACGAAACTGCAGGCGCACGTCTTCGCGTACCCCTTGTAGGTCTTACAATGGCTGAGTATTTCAGAGAAAACTCCCACAAGGACGTGCTTTTATTCATCGACAACATCTTCCGTTTCTCACAGGCAGGCAGTGAGGTTTCCGCCCTTTTAGGCAGAATGCCCTCAGCAGTTGGCTATCAGCCCACACTTGCCTCCGAAATGGGTAAATTACAGGAAAGAATCGTTTCCACAGGTAACGGCTCAATCACGTCCGTTCAGGCTGTTTACGTGCCTGCCGACGACCTTACAGACCCTGCACCTGCCACAACCTTCTCACACCTTGACGCAACCACCGTGCTTTCAAGAAAGATTGTAGAGCTCGGCATCTACCCTGCGGTTGACCCTCTCGAATCCTCCTCAAGAATCCTTCTTCCCGACTTTGTGGGCGACAGACACTACAAGGCGGCAAAGGAAACTCAGAGAGTGCTTCAGAAATACAGAGAGCTTCAGGACATCATCGCAATATTGGGTATGGAGGACCTGTCCCCCGAGGACAGAGTTACGGTTAAGCGCGCAAGAAGAGTTCAGCGCTTCTTAAGCCAGCCCCTTCACGTTGCCGAAGCCTTCACAGGCATAAAGGGTGTTTACGTGCCCGTCGAAAAGACCATCGAGAGTATGGAATACATCCTGGGCGGTGAATGCGACAACATTCCCGAGCAGTATTTCCTCAACATCGGCACAATAAGTGACATCAAGGCGTAATTCATCCTAAAAATAATCAGCAGGTAATATTATGTTGACGTTAAAAATTTTATCTCCCGCAGGTGAAAAGGCAAGCGTTGTCTGCGACAGCATCACCCTCACAGTAAAGGATAATGCACAGGGTAAGGGCGGCGGCTCTTACGGAATCCGCACGGGACACGCTCCGTCACTTATCGCAACAGACAAAGGGACAATCACCGCAAGAAAGGACGGAGAGACCGTTTTTTCAGGCTTCTTCGGTGAGGGTATGGCTACCGTAGACAATAACACAGTTACAGTAATCACCCTTCTTGCGGACTAAGTATAAATTCAGGGGACTATAAAGAAAGAGAGAAAATAGTATGCTGAAAAGGTTTTTAAGCTATTACAAGCCACATAAGAAAATGCTTATTCTCGATATGGGCGCATCCCTTCTCATTTCAATAGTGGGAATGGTGTATCCCGTTGTTACGAACAAAATGCTCAACGAATACATTCCCAATAAGATGTATACCACCATCGTGCTTGCAGGCGTTATTGTGCTTGCGCTTTACGTGGTGCGTATGGGACTTCGCTATTTCGTTGACTACTACGGACACGTAATCGGTGTAAAGATGCAGTCAAGCATGCGAAAGGACCTTTTCCGCCATCTTCAGAAGCTCCCCTTCAGCTTCTATGACAACAACGAAACAGGTAAGATAATGACAAGAATCACCAGTGACCTTTTCGAGGTCTGTGAGCTTGCTCACCACGGTCCCGAGAATCTTCTCATAAGCTCCGTGATGATTGTGCTCTCCTTCGGATATCTTATTTCCATCGACTGGATTCTTACTCTTATAATCTTCCTTTGCGTGCCCGTTCTCGTGCTTGTTACCTTCTACTGCCGCCGTGCTATGAAATCAGCCTTTGACGACAGAAGGAAGAGCAACGCAATAATAAACGCAGCGGTCGAAAGCAGCATTACGGGTATACGTGTAACTAAGGCATACACAAATGCCGAAAGAGAGGTTGAAAAATTCACCGTAGGCGACGATTCCTTCGTGAATTCCTCAGGCAGAGCATATTCTGCAATGGCACGCTTCCATTCCTCAACCACCTTCGTTACAGACGTTTTCAACGTATTCATCCTCATCGCCGGCGGTCTTTTCCTTTATTCGGGAAGAATCTCATTCGGTGACTACTCCACCTTCATCGTTTCCGTAAACCTTTTCATCTCTCCCGTAAACACCCTCATCGGCTTTATGGAGCAGTTCCAGAACGGCGTCAGCGGCTTCCGACGCTTCGTTGAGGTTATGGACGAAAAGCCCGAGGAGGAAAAGGCAGACGCAGCTGTGCTTTCCGACGTAAAGGGTGAAATTGAATTCCGCGACGTTTCATACTCCTACGTAACAAGCAAGGAGGTACTGAAAAACGTATCAATGCTCATTCCCAAGGGCAGAAAGCTTGCTCTTGTAGGTCCTTCGGGCGGAGGCAAAACCACACTCTGCCACCTGCTTCCCAATTTCTATAAGGTGGACGAGGGCAACGGTCAGATTTTAATCGACGGTACGGATATCAGAGATATCACCCTTGATTCGCTCAGAAAAAATATAGGAATAGTTCAGCAGGACGTGTTCCTTTTCGTAGGCTCAATCCGCGACAATATTCTCTACGGCAGACCCGATGCCACCGAAGAGGAAATGATTGAAGCCGCAAAGAAGGCAAACATCCACGACTATGTTATGACCCTTGAAAAGGGCTACGACACCGAAATCGGTGAAAGAGGCGTCCGTCTTTCAGGCGGTCAGAAGCAGCGACTCAGTATCGCAAGAGTCTTCCTCAAGGACCCTGCAATACTTATCCTCGACGAAGCAACAAGCGCACTCGATAACACCACAGAGGTGCTTATTCAGGAGGCACTTGACGAGCTTTGCAAGGGCAGAACAACGCTTGTTGTTGCCCACCGCCTTTCCACAATCAGAAATGCCGACGAAATTGCAGTTGTAATCGGCGGCGAAATCAAGGAAAGAGGTACTCACGAGGAGCTTATAGAGCTTGGCGGTACGTACAAGGACCTCTACGCTCTTCAGTTCAGAGATAACGATTTTATTGAATAACAAAGGAGTCCCCCGCACAATGACTTTAGCAAATACCCTTAAAAAACGCCGTATTTATCTTATGACAGGTGTAATCGCCATGCTTTTCTCAGGCGTGCTTTATGCCTGGTCGATTCTCAAGGTGCCCTTCAGCGAAGGCTTCGGATGGGCACCCTCCTCTCTTGCCCTCAACTTTACAATCACAATGACCTTCTTCTGTCTTGGTGCATTCTTCGGAAGCCTCATAAACAAAAGAGCAGGAGTCAGAATAAGCCTGCTTATTGCCGCAGCACTTGTAGGCATCGGCTTCATAACCACAGGTCTTCTGGGCAAGCAGCAGCTTCCTCTTCTTTACGTGTGCTACGGCACGCTGGCGGCAACAGGCATCGGCATCTGCTATAACGTAACGGTATCCACCGTAAATGCGTGGTTTCCCGATAAAAAGGGCTTAAGCTCAGGTCTTCTTATGATGGGCTTCGGTGTAAGCACACTGCTTTTAGGCAACGTCATCAGCACTCTTTTTGCCGAGCCCGCAGTAGGAGTCAGCAAAACCTATATGCTTCTCGGCATCATAATTGCCGCAGTGCTTGCCGCATCCTCCTTCATTCTTAAATCCCCCTCTGCAGACACTCCCCTTCCCACCCCCAAGGCTATGCACAAGGCAGGTAAGGAAGCCTTCGAGTCAAGAGATTTCACAACGGTTGAAATGCTTAAAAGCTTCACCTTCATAAGAGCCTTCATCTGTATGACCTTCATTACCGCAGTAGGCAATTCCGTTATCAGCTTTGCACGCGACCTTATGCTTTCCGTTGACGCTCCTGCAACTCTCGCAACAACTCTTGTAGGTGTGCTTTCGGTTTTCAACGGCATAGGCAGAATCCTCACAGGTGCACTGTTTGACAAGGCCGGCAGAAGAACCACAATGCTTTGCGCAAACGTGCTTACGATTATTGCAGCAGGCATCACCCTTGTTGCGGTAAGCATAAATTCTCTGCCCGTATGCATCGTCGGACTTTGCCTCACAGGTCTTTCCTACGGCTCAAGCCCCACGGTGACCTCAGCCTTCACAATGGAATTTTACGGCAAAAAGCACTTTGCAACTAACTACAGTATTATGAATTTCAACCTGATATTTGCTTCCTTCTTTGCAACGCTTTCAAGCACACTGCTCGCAAGCACAGGCTCATACACCGCACCCTTCATAATGCTGCTTGCACTTTCCGTTGCTGCTCTGGGACTTAATTTCAGCATCAGAAAGCCCTGAGGAAGAAAAATCTTCTGTACATAAAAAAATACAGCCACCTCCGTTAAGTGAGGCGGCTGTTTCATTTATATGCCCAAAAGCATTCTCTTTTTTATATTGAACTCATCTTCGGTTATTATACCCATATCAAGCAACTGCTTAAGCTGCTGCAGCTCGGCAATATAATTATCTGAGCCTGATAAGCTTACCGTGTTGGCTACAGGCTTCTCAGCGGGAGCACTTGCGCAATTATAATTTGCAATAGCCTCCTTTATTTTCTGCACCCATTCGTTTCCGTGGTATACAACGAATTTATGTGCTTCACCCTTTGCAGTAACAAGAATATGCTGAGAAATCAGAAGATTAGCACCAACCTTTACGTCGGTAATCTCATTAAGCTCGATTTTTGTTTCCTGTCTGCCCACGTTGAAGGCATGAGCGCTGAAGGATAGACTCTTATTGGTAAGAAGCAGCTTACCGCCGGCTGCCGCCATTCCGGTATAATAATTGGCAGCACCCAACGTAATGGGTCTTTCGCCTCTGCCGAGAAGTCTGCCGAAAACGTATACTCCGGGATATTTTCCGCTTTCGTCTGCAGCCCTTTCGGGAATTTCAATTTTAATGTCGCTGAAATCCTTATAGCTTTCCTTCGACATAAATATGTAGCTGCCACAGTACTCACACTGATATTTTGCAGGATTGTAGCTCGCACTGCAGTTGGGGCAGGTAATCGATTTAAAAACCATAACTATACTCCCTTGACAAATATAATAAAAAAATTATACATCACCCGTAATCAAAAATCAATAAACGCAAAGCAGATATATCCTTTTTCTGCCGACGTTTAAAAAGGAAAAACCCGACGCAAGGTCGGGCTTTTCCTTTTTTGGGGAAGAGAAAATAAATAAAAGGAATAATCAATTCAAAATGCAGTAACTGACTGCAGATTGATAATAACACAAGGTGTTTACAAAATAAGTGCGTAAATATGAACAATTTATTAACAATATCTGAATATTGCGAATATTTTACAAAAATTTTATGACCTTGCGGAATTGCAAAAAAATACAGCCTGCAAAAACTGCAGACTGTAATATTATCAGTTTTCCTTAGGCTGTGACTGCTGCTTGAGATAAGCATTGATGAAGCCGTCGATTTCACCGTCCATAACGGCATTGATGTTACCGTTTTCAAAGCCTGTTCTGTGGTCCTTTGCAAGGGTATAGGGCATAAATACGTAGGAGCGGATCTGTGAGCCCCAGCCGATTTCCTTCTGAACACCCTTAATATCTTCAATTCTTTCAAGATGCTCTCTTTCCTTGATTTCAATAAGCTTGGACTTGAGCATTCTCATACACACTTCTCTGTTCTGATGCTGGCTTCTTTCAACCTGACAAGAAACAACGATGCCTGTGGGGTTGTGAATAAGACGAACGGCAGAGGAGGTCTTGTTAACCTTCTGTCCGCCTGCACCTGATGCACGGTAAACCTCCATGGTGATATCCTCTTCACGGATTTCAACCTCGATTGTATCGTCGATTTCGGGCATAACCTCAAGGGAAGCGAAGGATGTGTGTCTTCTGCCTGATGAGTCGAAGGGAGAAACACGGACAAGTCTGTGAACACCCATTTCACTCTTAAGATAGCCGTATGCATTGTCACCCTCAATAACAACAACTGCAGACTTAAGACCTGCTTCGTCGCCGTCAAGGAAGTCAACGGTTGTGAACTTGAAGCCGTGCTTCGTTGCCCACTGACCGTACATTCTGAAAAGCATCTGACACCAGTCCTGAGCCTCAGTGCCGCCTGCACCTGCGTGGAAGGTAAGAATAGCATTGTTGTTGTCATACTGACCTGAAAGAAGAGTCTGGAGAGTCATATCCTCAATAGTGCTCTTAACTCTTTCAACGCTTTCAGTACACTCGTCAAGCATACTTTCGTCCTCTTCCTCATTACTCATTTCAATGAGGGTAAGGGTATCGTCATAATCAGCAACAAGGTCCTCGTACTTTTTTACCTTATTCTTAAGGCCTGCAAGCTTCTGAAGCACCTTATTGGAATTTGCAACGTCATTCCAGAAGTCCTCGTTTGCGGTTTCAGCGTCAAGAGCAGCAATTTCTTCCTTGAGCGCATCAATAGCAAGTGCCTCCTTAAGCTCCTTAAGGGGAGTTTCCTGCTCAAGAAGAGCAAGTCTTAATTCTTCATACTGAAGCATATATTTCACCTCATAAAATCATTTCACATTAATTCGATTATACATTATACAGAAAATACCGCTTGATGTCAAATCCTTTAAAACGAATTTTAACAGGAATATTCAGTTTTTTATTGAATTTTTAAGCTTAATTGTATAGAATAGTAGCATATAAAGATTTTTTGATATCACGGAGTACAAAATATGAAATTTACAGGATGCACCTGTGCTTATTGCAGCAGCAGCTTCGTTGAAGCCGACGACGTTGTGGTATGCCCCGTCTGCGGCTCGCCCCACCACCGCGAATGCTGGAAGGAAAACACCTGCTGTGCAAACGCACCCAAGCACGACGACGGCTTTATATGGATTTTCCCCGAGGAGTTAAGACCCAAGCCTGAAAAGCCTGCGATGCCTCAGGCAATCGAAACCAACTACACCTTCAAAAACGGTGAAAATGCAGTTATGTGCCCTCACTGCAAGGCACTCAACTACGGAAACGACGCATACTGTATGCGCTGCAGAAAGCCTCTTTCCGAGGAGGCTCAGGCGGCTGTCCCCGAGGCTTCTCAGAATATGAATCAGGACAATATGGGTAATATGCCCCCTCAGGACGGTCCCTACAACTATTTTCAGCAGTTCGGCGGTGTGCGCCCCGATATTATGATTGACGGAATCCCCGCAGTCGAATACGCTGATTATATCGGTGAGAAAAAATCCGGCAGATATATAAGACGCTTTCTTAATATGGAGCGCTTCGGAAGAAAGATTTCCGTTTCCGTCTGTGCCTTCATTTTCGGGCCTATATGGTTCTTCTACAGAAAAATGTTCAAGGAGGGACTTTTGTACCTGCTTGCACTTCTTCTTACCGCAGGCGTTATGACCTGGGCTGCAAACACTGATTACGCAAAGGAAATATACACCGAAATGGCTGCCCATTACGACGAGCTTATTACAGGAGAAATTTCTCAGGCACAGCTTAATGAAATTATTCTTGAAAAGCAAGAGGAAATCCTCAAGCGCGGCATATCAAAGCAGGACGAATTCAAGGAAACGGTATACACCGTGGTTGAGGTTGTCCAGCTCGCGCTTATGCTCGGTATGGCCTTCTTTGCAGACCTTCTTTACAAGCGCAAGGTAAAGGCTGATATACTCAGAATCCGCGAGGAATGCTCGGATATGATGACCTACAGGCACACCCTTCACGTAAGAGGCGGCACGTCAACAGGCGGTGCAATAATCGCAGCAGTTGCCTTTGCGGCAATATCATTTATACAGCTCATTCCCGGCTATTACTATATGTTCAGCCAGATAATGTAAAAGGATGCTCGGAATCCCCAAAAAGGGATTCCGAAATTTTCAGGAGATAAAAATGTCATTAAGAAAAAACGATGTAATAGAGCTTGAAATAACAGGCTTCTCCTCCGAGGGAAGCGGCGTGGGCCACTACGACGGACAGGCAGTTTTCGTACAGGGCGCGGCAACGGGCGACACCGTGGAATGTCTTATAATCAAGGCAAAAAAAAGCTATGCCATAGGAAAGCTGCAGAATATTCACAAGGCATCCCCCGACAGAATAATCCCCGACTGCCCCGTATCCCCCCGTTGCGGCGGCTGTCAGTACCGCCATATTTCATACGACGCGGAAACGGCTATAAAAACACAGAAGGTGCGCGATGCCTTCAGAAGAATCGGTCATCTTGAGCTTGTCCCCGAGGAGGCTGTAGGTGCCCAAAGCACCGATCGCTACAGGAACAAGGCACAGTACCCCGTGCAGACCGCAAACGGCAGACTGCTTGCAGGCTTCTATGCTCCCTTCTCACACAGGGTAATTGACTGTAAAAGCTGTATGCTGCAGCCTGCTGAATTTTCGGATATACTGAAAATTGTCGCCAAATGGAGCGAAAATTATAAAATCCCCTCCTACGATGAAGGCACCCGCAAGGGACTTTTAAGACATATCTATATAAGAAAAGCCTTTATGACAGGGGAAATTATGGTTTGCCTTGTAATAAACGGAGATAAAATTTTCAAGTCCGAGGAGCTTATTTCGGCTCTTACAAAGGGAAATTCCAACATAAAAACCGTGCTTCTCAATTTCAACACCGAGGACACAAACGTAATTATGGGCAAAAAGTGCAAAACCCTTTACGGCAAGGGCTATATCGAGGATATTCTCTGCGGAAAGAGATTCCGTATCTCTCCCCTTTCCTTCTATCAGGTAAACCACGCACAGGCTCAGCGCCTTTATGAAAAGGCTGCCGAATTTGCAATAGGCGAAAGCACAAAAACACTTGTTGACCTCTACTGCGGTACAGGTACTATAGGTCTTACAATGGCAGATAAGGTAGAAAGCCTTATAGGTGTTGAAATCGTACCCGAGGCAATCGAGGACGCAAAAATCAACGCTGAAATAAACAATATTGCAAACGCACGCTTCATCTGCGGTGATGCCACCGAGGCGGCAAAAATCCTGAAGAACGAGGGAATCTCCCCCGACACCGTAATTTTAGACCCCCCGAGAAAGGGCTGCGACGAGGCACTTTTACATACCGTATGCGAAATGAATCCCGAAAGAATCGTATACGTTTCCTGCGACCCTGCAACACTTGCCCGCGACCTCAGAATCCTTGAGGACTCAGGCTATGAAATCAGACAGGCTATCCCCTACGACTTATTCCCAAGAACAGTACATATTGAAACAGTAGCCCTCCTCACACGCAAATAAGAAAAAGCACCCGACTCCGGTCAGGTGCTTCTTTTTTATAATCCACATTTGCCGAAGGCAAATATATCACACCGTGAAATCACGGTATATCACTGCTCTCAGGCAATATCACTCTTTGCAAAGCAAAGAATATCACTGCAAGCGCTTGTACTTGCTTATATCCACCATGCAGCAGCGCAGTCCTCAGTAATAAGGCAATTCTTAAGAGTTGCAACAGCCTTTGAAAGACCCTCGTTCTGGCTCATAAGTGAATCCTCGTGCTCAATTGAAAGAGCCCAATCGTAGCCCACAAGACGAAGATTTGAAATGATGTCCTTCCAGTAAAGCTCGTCGTTGCCGTAGCCTACGCTTCTGAAAATCCATGAACGGTTGATTTCGTCGCTGTAAAGCTTTGTATCAAGCACACCTGTTCTTGCGGTGTTGTACTTGTCGATTCTTGTATCCTTTGCGTGAACGTGGAAAATAGCGTCACCGAGAGCTCTGATAACCGCAACAGGCTCCATACCCTGCCAGATAAGGTGGCTGGGGTCAAAGTTTGCACCGATTTCGGGACCTACTGCCTCACGAAGGCGCAGAAGTGTTTCTGTGTTGTATACGCAGAAGCCGGGGTGCATTTCAAGTGCAATCTTATTAACGCCGTGAGCCTTTGCAAACTCAACAAGGTCCTTCCAATAAGGAATGAGCACCTCGTTCCACTGCCAATCGAGAATATCAAGGAAATCGTTGGGCCAGGGGCAGGTTACCCAGTTGGGATACTTTGCGCCCTCGTGGTCACCGGGACAGCCTGAGAAGGTATTAATCTGATGAAGACCAAGCTTTTCTGCAAGTAAAATTGCATTTCTTATAGCCTTATCGGATGCCGCTGCCTCCTCCTTGTTGGGATGAACAGGGTTTGAGTGACAGGAAAGAGCGGAAATCTGCACGTTATACTTCTTTATAAGTGCCTGGAAATCCTCGAATGCCTTTTCGTCGTTGAGTAAAACCTCGGGGTCAGCGTGAGCATTTCCCGGATATCCGCCAACACCGATTTCAATCATTTCAATGCCAAGGGATGTAAAATATTTAAGAGCCTCTTCAAGAAAGAGGTTACTTAAAAGTGTAGTAAAAACACCAAGCTTCATTATATTTCCTCCAAAATTTATTTTTAGGGGACGGGCAACCGTCCCCTATAGAGCGTAGCGGAAAAACCGTCAATTCACATTCGCCTTAAGCCACTCCATGCTTCTTGTGATGTCGGAAAGACCATCGGGTACGGGATCGTCATTTTCAAGAACAAGCCATTCAATGCCGTTATCCCTTGCAGCTCTTACAACTGTGGGAAGGTCGTTGTTGCCTTCACCTAAAGCCATAGGATGTCCGTCGATACCGTCCTTGATATGAAGATGAACGATTCTGTCCTTGTACTCGGAAATGAGTGCGTAGTTATCCTTGCCTGCGTGGAAGGACCAGTAGGTATCTATCTGCATATGGCACTCTGCTGCAAGTCTTTCAAAAATTGTACCTGAAACGGTATTGAAAAGAGGCTCGGAAAATTCCTGTGTATGGTTGTGGAAATACACGTTGATGCCCTGCTCGGATGCAATCCTATCAGCATTACCGAGAGTATCAATAACCTCCTGAAGTGCGGTTTCGGTTTCGGTATCAGCACCGCCGATGCCGAGAGTCCTTGCTCCTAAAATCTTACCTGCACGGATTGTTTCGTCGAGCTTTTCGGGCTTGAAATCGTTAAGTCCCATGTGTGCACCCACTGCTACAAGACCGATTTCATCAAGAGCCTTTTTAAGCTCCTCGGGTGTGTAGCCGTGGAAGCCTGCAAACTCAACGCCGTCAAAGCCTAAAGCCTTTACCTTTTTTAATATGTCAATAAAGTTTTCTCCGTTTTCCATGTGATGACGAAGTGAATATAACTGAACAGCAAGCTTCATATCAGTTCTCCTTAGTCTTCAAAATATACTGCCTTGCCAGTCTTTGCGGATTCATAGATTGCTTCAAGAATCTTTGTTACGCAAAGAGCCTGCTCAGGAAGCACGCAGGGATCGGTATCATTGATGATAGCGTTGATCCACTGATACATATCAAGCTCTGAGGGGTCACCCTTCTTGCCGTCGTAGAAGGCAACACCGCCTGCATCAAGGTTGGGGATTTCAATTGTCTGTCTGCCGTGCTTAACCTTGTTTACGCGAACGTCGTCACCCTTTGTTGTAACACCGCCGTCTGTACCGCAGAGGGTATAGCAGGCTTCGTTTGCATCAGCAACGTTGAGTGCCCAGGATGCCTCAAGCATAATAACTGCGCCGTTCTTCATAACGATGTGACCGAAGGCTGAATCCTCAACTGTGAACTTTTCGGGATCCCAGTCACCCCATGCGTTTGCTGTGTTTGTCTGGTCAGCAAGCTTTCTGAAGGTGTTACCTACAACCATCTGAGGCTCGTAGTTATCCATCATATAAAGAGTAAGGTCGAGTGCGTGAGTACCGATATCGATAAGGGGACCGCCGCCCTGCTCGTACTCGTTAAGGAAAACACCCCAGGTGGGAACTGCTCTGCGGCGGATAGCGTGTGCCTGTGCATAGTAGATTTCACCGAATTCGTTTTCCTTGCAGGCATCCTTAACGTAAAGATTTTCTGTGCACTGACGGTTCTGATAACCGATTGTAAGCTTCTTGCCTGTTCTCTTTGCTGCCTCAAGCATTGCCTTGCCTTCTGCATAGGTCTTTGCCATGGCCTTTTCGCACATTACGTGCTTGCCTGCCTCAAGAGCATCTATTGTAATGAAGGAATGTGAACGGTTGGGTGTGCAAACGTGAACTACGTCGATTGTTTCGTCCTTGAGAAGCTCCTTGTAGTCCTCGTAAACCTTTGCATCCTCTGTACCGAACTTCTTTGCAGCCTTTTCTGCTCTCTCAAGCACGATGTCACAGAAAGCAACCAGCTCAAGCTTGTCGTCAAGCTTTGCAAGATTGGGCATATGCTTGCCGTTTGCAATGCCGCCGCAGCCGATAATACCGATTCTTAATTTTTTGTCCATAGTAATTTCCTCCGTTTTCTGAGAATATCAACCTGATATAACGAATTTTTTTGATAAAAATTGTCGCCGGTCTTAAGGTATTTCACCGGATTTGTGATTTTACACAATTCCTCTTACCCACTCTCCATTATATATAGTAAAAATTTGATATTCAAGAAAAAAAACGAGTTTGCAAAAAAATTTGCACCACCCGTTTTTGTTCACCTTGCACAACATTTGTATATATATTATATTTTGTAGTCAAAAAATATCACTTTTTTGCTATAACAAAAAAATCCCCTGCAAAAAGCAGAGGATTAATTTTATTTACCGAGAATGTTTTTAACTCTTTTTACTATCGCAGGAGTATTTTCTACTTTCAGATAATATTCTCTGAGATATTTTTCGTGATTTTCTGCACAGAAAAATCTGACTCTTCTTACCGCTTCATCTCTGTCCTGCGAGAAAATATTAACAAGATATTTCTCAAGCTCATCATATTTTCTTACAAGATAATTTTCATCTCTTAAAGGACAGGTCATAAGCATATTTATGTATTCATCATCATGATTGTCGATATATTTTACCCTGTCTAGAGTAGCAGATAAATCATTTTCAGACTTACACCATATAAAGCTGTCCGTATTAAAATCTTCTTCAATCTTTGTGCTTCCGAAATACACGGGAACAGAATTGAATCTGAAGGGATCCACAATCTTTTCTGTCACAAAGCCGGGATAATTTATGCTGTCACCGGCAATTGTAAATTTTGAAGCCTTAACATATTCGTGCTTTTCCTGCCAGGAGCAACGCCTCTTTCCGTCACCCACATTGTTAAGATAACTACCGGGAGAAACAACGGGCTTATACGTGGCAAGTATTCATATTTTTCAATAGTTCTGTTTTTTATAGAAAACATTTTTGGCTCTGCCTCAACAACTTACAATCAGTGTTGCGGTGGGGGGATTTTTGTGGTAGAATATGGGTAAGATTTTATGTTTTCGGAGGGTTTTATTATGAGAAATCGTCAGGTGCATCTTGACTTTCACACAAGCGGAGCGCTGAGAGTCGGCGAGAAATTTTCAAAGGAGCAGTTCCGCAGTCAGCTGATAAACGGACACATTGATTCTATCACGGTATTTTCAAAGTGCCATCACGGCTGGTCATACCACCCCACTGAGGTAAATGAAATGCATCCGGGACTCGATTTTGACCTCCTGGGCGCTCAGCTTGAGGTCTGTAAGGAGCTGGGCGTAAATGCACCCGTCTATATTTCTGCAGGCTTTGACGAAAAGGACTACGACCGTCATCCCGAATGGAGATGGCAGCGCTCCCTTGATAAAAACGATTGCCTTGAATACCACAACGAAACACATTTTCACCTTATGTGCTTCAACACAGGCTATCTTGAAGTGCTCTGCAAGCAGGTTGAAGAGGTAATGGAAAAGTATAAGCCCTGCGGAATTTTCCTTGACATAATCTCTCCCAAAGTATGCTTCTGCGATAAATGTGTTGAGGATATGAGGTCTTTGGGGCTTGATGTCAGCAATAATGATGATTGCGAAAAATTTTCAATCATCACCTTCAACAAATACGCAGATGCCATAAATGCCTCTGTAAGAAAATACAGCAGCACCGCCACAATTTTCCACAACAGCGGACATATCCCCAAGGGCGACCATGAATTTATCAACAAAAACACACATCTTGAGCTTGAAAGCCTTCCCACAGGCGGCTGGGGCTATGACCATTTCCCTCTTTCCGCAGCATACGTAAGAACACTCGGTAATAAGGAATACCTTGGTATGACAGGTAAATTCCACCAGAGCTGGGGTGAATTCGGCGGCTTCAAGCATCCCAATGCCCTTATTTACGAAACAGCCCTCAGCGTTATGAACGGCGCAGGCTGCTCCATCGGCGACCAGCTTCATTCATCAGGTGAAATGAATCCGGCAACCTACGGTCTTATCGGAAAGGCATACGCCCGTGTTGAGGAACGTGAGCCCTGGCTTGAGGGTGCGGTAAACGTTGCGGACGTTGCAGTGCTCAGTATGGAGGCAGTTACGGGTAAAAGAGATTCCCGCACTGACGTAGGTGCAAACCGTATGCTTCTTGAAAGCAATATTTTATATAATTTCGTAGACGAGGACACAGACATTTCCACCTACAAGCTTCTTGTACTTCCCGATTCAGAGGGCATTTCCGACAAGATGCTCGAAAAGGTAAATGCATTTATTGCAAAGGGCGGCAAGGTTATTGCAAGCGCAAAAAGCATTGTAAGGGACGGCGGCTTCCTTCTTGATACGGGAGCAAAATACAAGGGAGAAAACACCTTCAGCCCCACGTATTTCGTGCCTGATTTCCCCACAGTAAACGGTACAACCGCATACATTATGCGCTGCAGCTCACACAATATTGAGGCCGTTGACTGCGACGTAAAAGCATACCTTGAAAATCCCTATTTCAACAGAGAAAGAGAGCGCTTCTGCTCTCATATGCACGCCCCCAATAACGAAGAGGAGCGCTTCCCCGCAGTTGTGATAAAGGGCAATATTGCATACACAGGCTGGGATATTTTCACCGCCTATGCAAGCCTCGGTCACCTTTGCTTCAAGGAAATTTTCACATATATGCTGAACACACTTATAGGTAACGAAAGAAGCATCGACGTTAAAATCCCCGACAAGGCAGTAGTGACACTTACAAGACAGGAGGAGAAAAAGAGAAGCAATCTTCACCTTCTTTTTGCCCACACTACAGTAAGAGGTCAGAATACAGAGGTTATTGAGGACACAGTGCCTCTTTATAACGTTGGCTGCAGCGTAAAATGTGACAAAGCCCCCTCAAGGGTATACCTTGCCCCCGAAATGACTGACCTTTCCTTCACCTATGAAAACGGTGCGGCAGCATTTACAGTACCCGAGGTAAATATTCATCAGATAATTGCAATTGAGGACTAAAGGAGTTTTTTGTGTGGCAGAGCATTTTCCCGTAGCACGCATTTATACACAGTTTTCCACAAAATTCGGAATTCCCCGTCAGAGCGGCCTTGTTGACACGGTTTCAAAAATCGTGCTTGAGGAAAAATACCGCTCGGCGGAGGCCGTGAGAGGTCTTGACGGCTTTTCACATCTGTGGCTTATATGGGAATTTTCCGAAAATACCGAAGCCGCTCCCTCTCTTACCGTCCGTCCTCCGAGGCTGGGCGGAAACAAAAGAATGGGAGTGTTTGCCACGCGCTCTCCCTTCCGTCCCAATAATTTAGGACTTTCCTCGGTTGAGCTTATTAAAATCGACACGGACTGCAAGGATGCTCCCGTAATATACGTAAAGGGCGCCGACATACTTGACGGCACTCCCATATATGACATCAAGCCCTATCTTTCCTTTACCGATTCCCATCCCGATGCCCGTGACGGCTTTTCAGCTGATGTATTTTCCTACAGGCTTGAGGTTGTTTTCGATGAGGGCACGCTCAGTAAAATAAGGCAGGAGGAAGTGCCGCTTATCCGGGAAATACTTGCAGAAGACCCCCGTCCTCACTACCACGACGACCCCGAAAGAATATATGCCTTTGAATTTTCAGGGTATAAAATAAAATTCAGGGTGAACAAAAGCACCCTGAACGTAGTTGAAATATCACTGCTTTAAGCGGCTGTCACTGCTTCCTTTTCCTCTGAAAGCCTTTTTCTTTCGGCTCTTTTAAGCACAAGGTATAAGATTGCGGCACACACGGCGCAGCCCACCACGGCATAGAACATATCAACGTTGGTGTCCATAACCGCCGCGTTGTCGGGAAGATTTTTGGAGTAGCCGAAGATTTTTACAAATATCATAGAATCATCGGGATATTTGTAATAGCCCTGATTGTTTGAATCAAGAATATAGTAGTCGGCAAAAAATTCTATAAGCTCCCACATTACCATAACGATAAAGGAAAAGCCCACACCGCAGAAGGTCTTTATAGCGGAACTCACTCTCTCGTGACCGTCAAAGGACTTGAGAAGCTCAGCACCTATAAACACCACGACACCGCCCGAAAGCACGTGCATAAGCTTGTCGAATTCGGCAATATCAATAAGAAGATTGAAGCCGTGACCGAGAAACGAGCCCATAAAGATAAAAATATTTATATGGCTCTGAATATGGAACGAGATTTTTGAGGTAAAAAGCTTCCTCGGAGAAATAAAGCGTAAAATCGGAATAACAAAGGTAAGGGCAAGGTTGAGAAGCACAAGATTTCGCTGATAAAGCCTTTCCTGCTTTACGGTAAAAACGATAAATACCGTTATCATCGCAATACGAAGAGCCCACCAAAGAAGGTATTCCCACAAGGGCAGGTCTTTTCGGAGGCTTTTATATTCATCGGTAAATCTTCCGAGTATTTTTTTCATAACCGTAACCTCTTTCGGATTTATTTTTTTCTTCGGGAATTATACACCCCTTTTGCGAAAAAAGAAATATTTATTTCCGATTTGTAACCATTTATTAATTACTGTAATAAAAAATTAATCAAGCCTGATAAATTCTTAATTATTCACCAACGGAGGTGCACTATGATAAAAACCGCAAGGGATGCAGGTGCAGATAATCTCACCCCGTCTGTTCCCCAGTATTTTTCCTGGATAAACAACACAAACGAAGGCTCTACCGAGGAGCATACTCTCATAAACCTTGATTTCTTCCGCTATCTTAAGGATACATACGGAATGGAAATCAGCATTTATGCCTGGGACGCCGGAAATTTTGACGGAGCAAGCGAGGGCTACGGCAACGTAAACGGAGAAAAGTTCCGCGGACAATACCCTGAGGAATACAAGAACGTAGTAAAAAAGGCTTCCGAAATCGGAATCCGTATGGGTCTTTGGGGAAGCCCTGACGGCTACGGTGACGACGAAAAAACAGAAAAGGAGCGCTTTGAGTTTTTCGTGCACCTGTGCCGTGACCACAATTTCTCACTTTTCAAGCTTGACGGTGTATGCGGACATCTGCGCCCCGAAAAAGCAGCTCTTTTTGCCGAAATGCTCCGTGAATGCAGAAAATATTCCCCCGACCTTATTGTGCTCAATCACCGCCTCAATTTATTTGAAGCGGAAAAGCATATTACTACATATTTATGGAACGGCAACGAAACTTATGTTGACGTTCTTTCGGCAAACAGTAAAACCTGTATGCACCACAGAGGCTTTATGTTTGAGCGCGGTCATACCGATAATCTGGAGCGTCTTGCAGAGGACCACGGCGTGTGCATTTCCTCCTGCATCGACTATTTCGAGGACGAGCTTATCTATCAGGCCTTCAACCGCTCTCTTATCTTAGCCCCCGAAACCTACGGCAATCCCTGGCTTATGGCAGACAGTGAGCTTGCTGAATTTGCAAGAGTATATAATCTTCACAGAAGAAATGCAGATATTCTCGTAAACGGCATTCTTCTTCCCGAAAGCTACGGAGATAACGCCTGCTCAAGAGGCAGTACCACAAAGCGCTTTATTTCCACAGGCAACAACAGCTGGGAAAAGAAGACCGTAAGCGTAAAAATCGGTGAGGAAACCGGCATCAGCACCGACAAAAGGGTTGAGGTAAACCTTCATCATCCAGAGGAAATCCACCTCGGTGAATTTGGCGTGGGCGATACTGTTGAAATCACACTTATGCCCTTCCGCGCAGCACTTATTGAAATTGCCGTTGCAGACGAGGCAGAGCCGATGCTCAAGAACTGCAGCTACAGAATTGTAAAGGAGTCAGCAGACGGCACTCCCGAGGAAATAAAGCTTCTTTACTGCGACGGACAGGATATTCTTCTTCACAAAAACGGTAAGGATTCCTTCTTTATGAGGGGAGAAAAAACCGATACCAGAGAAAAAGCACCCTTAAGGCTGGGCACTCTCACCGAGGAAAGACGCCATCCCGAGGACGGAGAATTCCTTTATGAAACCGCTATGCTTGCCATCAGCAACGACTGCCTCGAAAAAAGAAGCCTTGAGCGCTCGGGAGAAACAAAGATTCCCGAGGTAAAGGCGGCAAGGGACGCATTTTTCAATCAGAAGCTTTACAAGCTTCGCGGACTTGAAGCAAAAAATATGTTTGACGGCAAGCCCGACACCTTCTTTGACTCTCAGTCAAAAACCTACTGCGACGAAAATCTCCGTATTGACGGCGGATGTCTTCGCGTTGATTTCGGAGATGTATATGACTGCGACAGTGTTGAAATTGAATTTTTCTCGGCAGACTCCCCCACAAGAGAGGTTGAAATCCAGTCAGTCCCCCTTAAGGCAGAATACAGCAGTGAGCTGAGAAAATGGCACACCACCGACGACGTAAAAACAGCGGTAAAGGAAAATTACACGGAAGAGGTCATCCGCTTCACCGTACACACCACCTACAAGCTTGAGGGCAGAAAAATGATATCCTCCTACCCTATAGACGGCAGCATAAGATATCTTCGTATTGCAAAGCCCGTCGACAGAATATATTCAGTAAGGCTTATAAAGGACGGAAGGGAAATTGTCACAAAAAATCCGCGGGCAAGTAATATGCAGGCGCACTACCGCTATAAAAAGACAAGGTGCGATATGACGGGCGAATTCACACTCCCCTGCTACGACGGACTTTCAAGGCTTTGTGTTGCAATAAACGGCACGCACGGCACGGAGGACGTTTACTGCGTTGCCGAAATTGACGGAAAGCCTGTGGGCTTCCCCGACCGCGCCCCCTCCTACAAGGCAAATCAGTGGGAGCACCGCGTTACGGACTGCGATAAGAATAACACCTTCTATCTTGACCTCCCCCAAGGTCTTGAGGGCAAAAAGATAAAAATCCACGCCTTATTTTCCTCGTGGAATGCACACAAATGCACCTGCGATGTATATCTTGCCCCCATACATCTTAAATAAAAAAATCCCGGTTGACTTTTTTGTCAATCGGGATTTACATTTTCTTAATCTCAGCCTTCTGTTTCCTTAATCCACTGGAGGCTGTCGCGAAGACTGTCGCGAAGAGGTCTGGGATTGTAGTCAAGCTCTCTTTGCGCCTTTTCGTATGAGAAATTGCAGTTTGAAACAAGCTTTCTTACTGCGTAGCGTGTGAAGATAGGTGACTGACCGGACACCTTGTAGAATACCTCCATAATAGGAGCAGCAAGGTCAATGATACCCTTACCGAGCTTGATTTTGGGAGGCTTGTTGCCTGAAACCTCGGCAAGAAGACGGATAAACTCGTCAACTGTGCAGCTCTTGTTGCAAAGAAGATAAACCTGTCCTGCGGTATCTCTGTCACCTGCTGCGATTGTTCCGAGAGCAACATCTCTTACGTCAACGAAGTTGTATGCGCCGAAGGTCATTGTGATGGGGAATTTGCCTGATGAGAACATTCTTACCATACTGCCGATGCTTGATACCTTGAAGTCATAGGGACCCATACATGCACTGGGCTGACAGATAACCGTTTCAAGCACACCGGGCTCGTTTGCCTTGAGCACCTTTGCGGTAGCCTCTGCCTTTGTCTTGGCATAGGTACCCTCAAGAATGTCGGGATTATATTCATAAACCTCAGTCATAAGCTGATTGTCGGGAAGAGGAAGATACGTGTCAACGCTTGACATATAAACAAGCTTTCTGACACCTGTTTCCTTGCAGGCTCTGATAACGTTTTCAGTGCCTGTAACGTTTACCTTATAAACAAAATCCTCGTTGCCGGGCTTGATTTCAACACAGCCTGCTACGTGATAAACGATATCACAGCCCCTGAATGCCTCAAGAAGTGAATCGTAGTCGGTGATATCACCCTTTACCTTTGTGCAGGTAAGTCCCTCGAAATAGCCGGGGTCCTTTCTTAAAAGGATTCTTGTTTCTCTGTCAGTATAGTTCTGAAGCTCCTTAAGAATTGCAAAACCAACGTGACCTGTTGCGCCTGTAAGGCAAACTGTTTTTCTTTCCATTTTTTTCAACCTCTCACACAGTTATCATAATAAAAGATAAACGTAGTTATAAATTCCGTAGCAGTAAATACCAAGTCCCGCTACGATGAATATGTGAAAAAGAGAATGGATATATCTCTTTTTAGCACCGAGCTTATAAAGCACACAGCCGATAAGAAGAACTATTCCGCCCAAAATTATGCATACGAGCGCACCGCCGGGCAGCTGAGCATAGGTAGGCGCACCTATAAGCGAGCACACCGCAGAGGTTATTATGTACATAAGCATACGGACGTTTTTATATTTTCCGAAGAAGAAAATCGTCATAATAAGACCTGCAACAACGCTTCCCCAGCAAAGCGCAAGCATCAGCACCGCACCTATGGCAGAGCCTCTTTCAAAAACAATGGGCACACAGCCTGTAACAGTGCCTGCGACCGAGAAGAAAATTGCACTGTGGTCGGTTACACGCAAAACCTTTCTCACGTAGCCGTGAGGTGCCGCGTGATAGCACACCGAGGCGGTAAAGCACATAGCGTTTCCTATAGCGTAAAGCCATACGCAGATAAGAGGAAATATCTCACCCTTACACAGGGGTATTGCCTTCACGAGCATAAAAACGGGGATTACAAGACCTATAAAATGGGTGATTACGTTGAGAATCTCCTCACCCCTTGTATAGCTTACAAGCTCAACGTCTTCAAATCTTTTTTTCATAATTCAATTACCGTATCAAAATTGTCGGGAGCACCGGGATACATAAGCTCATTCACAAGAGCCTCTATCTGGTCGGTAGTGCTTAAAATGCCGTCCTTTTTATCCTGCTTAAGGGGCAGACGTCTTATTATGCGAGAGGGAAGCCTGCCCACGGCAGCAACAACCGCTCTTTCTGAGTCCGAAGCATCTCTTACGGCATATGAACCGTCAAACACGCTTAAAAATACCTTTGAAACAAGCTCAAGAAGAAGCATATTCTTAATGCTCTTAAGGTGCTTTCTGTCAATAGCCTTACCGAGTGTAATGAAATTTATAAGTCTTCCCGCACCGCCGCATTTTGCCTTAAGAAGCTTTTTGCAGGCAAAGCGGATAACGGGGTATAAAAGGTCATATGAGGGGATTTTTATACCGTTTGCACGAAGTCTTTCATAAAAATCCGTCTTGTCGGTCTTGCCTGCCTCAAGCAGGTTGAAAAGCACTCCAAGGGTATGCTTTTTTAAATACTCATCTCCGCATTTTTCACCGTTATATGTAAATTCCTCAAGGAATTCGACGTCGATTTCTGCATTTTCTCCATCAAAGGTAACGTATGTCACGGGCGCAGGATGTCCCGTAAGTGAGCCTAAGTTTATCTGGGTGATTTTATTGCCGTTTTCGGATACGAATTCCGTTGTTCTCTGCATATGTGAGTGACCTACAAGCATAAGACGAAGCCCGTGGTCGGCAAGCACACCTGCCACGCGGAAATTGTCACCTATCGACTGTCCCTTGTTTATAAAGCGGCAGAAGGAGTGCAACAGAAGATGATGCTCCATGGCAATCACCTTACAGCCGTCAGCCCTTGCCTTATCAAGCTGCTGACACATCCACTCAAGATGTGCATCACTGTAGCCCGAGCTGCCTCCGGGGCCGTCGCAGTCATCGTGGACTGCAAGAATACGAAGCCCCTCGGTCACCTGAAAGCACCTTGACACAAGTCCTACAGGTGTTTCAAATGAGGATATACAGTCGTTTTCGCCGAAGCACTTATACATTTCAGTAAGCTCTGCAGGTGAAACGGTTTCAACGTCGTGGAAAATCTCGTTTCCCTCAAAGCGTCGGGGATTGCGGTCCGAGCACCAGTCGTGGGTCGAGGTGATAACGTAAAGCTTTTTATTTTCAGAGAAGCGGAAAAATTTCTCCCTTACCTCCTCGTGACTTACCCTTTCACCGTCGTTGGTGATGTCACCTGCAATACACACGCAATCGGTATTTTCCTGCAAAAATCTCGCGAATGCGGCATCAAGAATTGCCCCTGTTTCCTTAAGACATTTCTGGTCGCTGCCCTCGCGCAGCTCATAGGCTCTGCCGGTATTTCCGAGCCTTTCACTGTAGTGGTGAATATCTGCTATAAACGCAATTCTGTAATCAGCCATAAGCATCCCCTTTATCATTAATTTTCTCTTTCCCAAATTATGAATAAATTATAAAATATCTGTGACTAATTGTCAATCGACAATAGTGCATAAAAAGTCGCAGATGTTTTTTACATCCTATTTACTTTTTTATTTTTATGTTATATAATGACTTTGTATATTCTTAAATAAAGGATGAAGAAAAATGACAGACAACGAAAGACTTGCCGAGCTGCTTTTCGGCGGCATTACAAAAACTCCTGCAGAATATGAGGAAATGTATCCCTTAAGAAGCCTTTCCGAGGGCGCAAAGGTAACACGTTTTGCTCCCAGTCCCACAGGCTATATGCATATAGGCAATATGTTCTCATGCCTTATCGACCGCCTTGCAGCGGCAACCGAGGACAGTGTTTTCTATTTAAGAATCGAGGACACCGACAAGAAGAGAGAGGTGCACGATGCCATAGATAAAATCATCGAGGGCCTTACCGCCTTCGGTATCGCTCCCACAGAGGGCGCAACAGGCACCGACTCCGAAAAGGGTGCATACGGACCCTACAAGCAGAGCCTCCGTAAGGATATCTATCAGTGCTTTGCAAAGGACCTTGTGCTCAAGGGCTACGCATATCCCTGCTTCTGCACTGAGGAGGACCTTACCGCTTTACGTGAGAATCAGGAAAAGGAGGGCGCAAACCCCGGCTACTACGGAAAATACGCTTCCTGCCGTAACCTTACAATCGAGCAGCAGGAGGAAAAAATCAAGGCAGGCGTGCCCTACACTGTACGTCTTCGCTCCGACGGTGACGAAAACCGCAAGATTATCGTTGAGGACCAGATAAAGGGCAAGATTGAAATGCCCGAAAACATTCAGGACCTCGTGCTTCTCAAGACCGACGGTATTCCCACCTACCATTTCGCTCACGCAGTTGACGACCACCTTATGAGAACAACTCACGTTGTGCGCGGTGACGAATGGATTTCCTCACTCCCCTTACATATCCAGCTTTTCAAGCTTTTAGGCTACAAGCCCCCCAAGTTTGCTCACATCTCCCCCATTATGAAGCTTGACGACGGAAACAAGAGAAAGCTTTCCAAAAGAAAGGACCCCGAGGCAAGTGTAAGCTTCTACGTTGAGCAGGGCTTCCCCGCAGACGGAGTTATTGAATATCTTATGACACTTGCAAACTCAAACTTCGAGGACTGGAGAAAGGCTAACCCCACTGCAGACAAGTACTCCTTCCCCTTCTCCTTCAAGAAAATGAGCTCTTCGGGCGCACTTTTCGATATCCTCAAGCTCAACGATATCTGCAAAAACGTTATCTCACTTATGAGCGCAGAAGAGGTTTACGACACAACAGTAGCCTGGGCAAAGGAATATGATGAGGAGCTCTATAAGCTTTTCACTGCCAACCCCGACTATGCAAAGGCTATTCTCAACATCGACCGCGAAACACCCAAGCCCCGTAAGGATATCTTTACCTGGTCTGACGTAAAGGGCTACGTTTCATATATGTACGACGAGCTTTACACAAATGAAGCAGCTCTTCCCGAAAACATCAGTGCTGAGGATGCAAAAGCTATAATCGACGCATACAAGAATGTATTCGATGCTGCTGACGATAAGGACACCTGGTTTGCAAAAATCAAGGAGCTTTGCGAGCCCTTAGGCTTTACACCCAACGTTAAGGAATACAAGAAGAATCCCGAAGCCTTCAAGGGTCACGTAGGTGACGTTTCAACCGTTATCCGTGTTGCGGTAACAGGCAGAACAAACACTCCCGACCTTCACGCAATTCTCGCAAACCTGGGCAAGGAAAGAGTATTTGCAAGACTCGACGCCTTCAAGGCTACATTATAATCCAACGAAACTATTCAAGGAGAATTCAAACAATGGCTGAAATTGAAACCAATGCTCTCTCAAGCAATTTTATACACGATTTTATTGACGAGGACCTTGCCGCAGGTGTAAACACCCGTGTGCAGACCCGTTTCCCTCCCGAACCCAACGGCTACCTTCACATCGGTCACGCAAAGGCTATCTGCATTGACTTTGCAACCGCAGAAAAGTACGGCGGCATCTGCAATCTCCGTCTTGACGATACAAACCCCTCCAAGGAGGACGTTGAATACGTTGAATCTATTATGGAGGATATCAAGTGGCTGGGCTTCAACTGGGAAAACGTTTACTATGCCACAGAATACTTTGATTTCATCTATGAATGCGCAATAAAGCTTATCGAAAAAGGCAAGGCTTACGTTGACGACCTTACCGCTGACGAAATGCGCGAATACCGCGGCACTCTTACAGAGCCGGGCAAAAACAGCCCCTACCGCGACAGAAGCGTAGAGGAAAATCTCCGTCTTTTCAAGGAAATGACCGAGGGCAAATACGCAAACGGTGAAAAGGTGCTCCGTGCAAAAATCGATATGGCATCCCCCAACCTCAATATGCGTGACCCCGTTATCTACAGAATTATGCACGTTTCCCACCATCAGACAGGCGACAAGTGGTGCGTATATCCTATGTACGACTTTGCACATCCCCTTTCCGATGCAAAAGAAAACGTAACCTATTCTCTCTGCTCACTTGAGTTTGAAAATCACAGACCTCTTTACGACTGGTTCATAAAAGAAATCGGCTTCGAGGAGCCCCCCAGACAGATTGAGTTTGCACGTCTTAACATCAACTACTGCATCACCAGCAAAAGAAGAAATATCCGTCTTGTAACAGACAAGCTTGTTTCCGGCTGGGACGACCCCAGAATGGCTACAATCTGCGGTATGAGAAGAAGAGGCTATCCTGCAAAGGCAATCCGCAATTTCATTGAAAAGGTCGGCGTTTCAAAGGCATACAGCGTTGTTGACTACGGTCTTCTTGAAAGCTGCGTAAGAGATGAGCTCAACGCAAACGCACCCAGAGTTATGGCAGTTCTCGATCCCCTTAAGGTTATCGTTGACAACTATCCCGAGGGACAGACCGAAAAGCTTCTCGTTGACCGTCACCCCGACCACCCCGAAATGGGCAAATCCGAGGTTACCTTCGGCAGAGAAATCTATATTGAAAAGAACGACTTTATGATTGAGCCTCCCAAGAAGTATTTCAGAATGTTCCCCGGCAACGAGGTTCGCTTCAAGGGCGCATATTTCCTTACCTGCACCTCCTATGAAACAGACGAGAACGGTGAGGTTACCTGCATCCACTGCACCTACGACCCTGCAACAAAGGGCGGCGACGCTCCCGACGGCAGAAAGGTCAAGGGCACAATCCACTGGGCAGGCGCAGATTCACTCAGAGCTGAGGTACGTCTTTACGACAAGCTCTTCGACGTTGAGGACCCTGCTTCAATCCCCGATGAGGAATTCGTTGATGCTATCAATAAGAGCTCTCTTATCGTTGTAAAGGACTGTCTTGTTGAGCCCTGCCTTAAGGACGCAAAGGCAGAGGAATCCTTCCAGTTTGTACGTAACGGCTACTTTGCAGTCGATAAGGACAGCACCGACGGCAGACTCATCTTCAACAGAACCGTTGAGCTCAACTCATCCTACAAGAAATAAAAAGGTGAAATTATGAAAACAGTACACAGAATTCTCACACCTGTTCTTACACTTCTCATATTCCCCGTAAGCATATTTCTCCCCTTCTTCAGAATCGTGATTACCTCAGGCTTCTCCTCAGGGGACACAAAATCAAATCTCCTTGACAATTTCGGACTCAGTGAGTTCATAAGCCTCAAGGACCTTTACGTGAACTTTATGTCCGAAACCGACAACGGCACTATGAATCTTTTCAAGACAATCTGGTCCGCCCTCAAGGAGGACAAGAAGCAGGCTATGCTTGAATCTCTTCCCGATCTGCACTGGGGAATAATTTTCCTTGTTTTCTTTGCAATAGTTCTTATTGCCGCACTTGTGCTTGTTTTCGTTTCCGCTCTTACAAAGAAGCCCTCAGCATCTCTCGTGATTTCTGCAATAGGTGCAATAAGTACCTTTGCTATGAACGCATCCTTTGATGCCTTCGCAAAGCCCTTCGTAAACGGCGGCTTCAATCTCAACACACTGCTCGGCACAACAAATCAGCTTCTCAGCACAATTTTAGGAAACGTTGCCACAATTGAATATATGAAGCTGGGAATCGTATACTCCGCAATCCTTCTCATATTCATCTGCGGCATTATCTTATCCTTATGCGCCGTAATGGAGCAGAAAAACGAGGACAAATAAATGAATAAGCTTTATGACGTATTCGCTCATTTCTGGAACAACGTAACAAAGCCCGAGGATGACAAACGAATAGCAGGTCTTTCTCTTCCCGAGGGAATAAAAGAGGTATGTAATATCCCCTACACCGATTCGGGAAGCGAATATCACAGGCTTGACGTATATTATCCCGAAAATGCCGAGGGCCCTCTTCCCGTGATTATTGAAATCCACGGCGGCGGCTGGATGTACGGCACAAAGGACCTTAATAAAATCTACGCTCAGTATCTTGCAAAACGAGGCTTCGTTGTATTCAACCTCAGCTACCGCCTTGTACCCGAGGTTTTCGTGCCCTCACAGCTTCAGGATGTAGCACAGGCAATAAGCAAGGTAAAGGAGCTTATGACTCAGTTCCCCTGCGACACCTCAAGAATCATTCTTACGGGTGACTCTGCAGGCGGTCAGCTTGCCTGCTTTACCGCTGCAATCTCACGCTCGGAGATACTGAGAAATTATTTCGATACCGCTGACCACGGTATTGATTTCTCCTGTCTTGTTCTCACCTCTCCCGTGGCATATATGAACGATTCTCTGCCTATGGGTCTTTACTGCAGAATGATGTGGGGTGAAAACGGTCATAAGAAAAGCACGAGAAGATATATGAACGCTGACGAGCTTATCCGTGAGGCGGCATCCTTTCCGCCTACGATCCTTACTACAAGCTCAGGCGACTCCCTTGCCCTTGCACAGACAAGAAGACTTTACAAGACCCTTCTTGAAAACGGCATCGAGGCTCAGCTTCTCGATTTCCCCAAATTTGAGGGCAAGCATCTTCCTCACGTTTTCAGCGTGCTTGAGCCCTACAACAAGGCAGGCACACTTTGCAACGATAAGGTCTGCGAATTCATAAATAAACATATTTGAGGTACTGCTATGGCAAATGAAGTTATAAAGAATCTCGGCTTCCACCACGTAGCACTGCGCTGCAAGGATATTGAAAAAAGCATTGAAATGTACACTGCTCTCGGTATGACCGAAAAGGTGCGCTGGGGTGAGGGTGAAAATCTCATCGTTATGCTCGACATCGGCAACGGTGACATAATTGAGCTTTTCGCAGACGGCGGAGATAAATATGCACAGGAGGGCAAATGGCAGCACTTTGCTATGTTCTGTGACGACCCCGAGGCAGCCTTCAACATGGCACTTAAGGCAGGCTTTACCCCTCATATCTATCCCAAAACCGTACCCCTTGATTCCAAGCCTGAAAAAATGTCCATCACCGTAGCCTTCGTAAAAGGCAACGATAATGAACAGGTGGAATTTTTCAACGTATAAGTGCGCTATTGTGCTTCGCACACAAGCCCTCCCGGCTAGGCCTTCCCGAATACAATGCGCAGCATAAAAAAACAAACCGATGAACTCGCTTGAATTCATCGGTTTTTATTTATTTCGTTCTGCTGAAAACAAAGGTTGTGATGCTTCGTGCGGAAAGGGTGTACTCCGTGCCGTCAAGTCCGCTTTCTGTCTTTTCGCAGTTATTATCCTTATCCGTCACGTAAATTTCAACCGAGGGGTACTTGTCAAGGAAGCTAATTTCCTCAGCATCCTCACTGTTGTTTACAATAATAAGCACGGTCTTTTCCCCGTTTGCAAAGGCTACCGTTGCAAGACTTTCATTGTAGCCCAGCTTATCGTATATCTTTACCCGCTTCATTCCGCTTTCAATAAAGGCGGTAAACTGTCTGTATGCGAAGAAGCGGTTGAATTTCTTTATTTCGCCGTCCTCCTCATAAAGCACGCCGTCCTCATTGAAGGCAGTCCAGCTCTGCCAGGATACCGCATTGAGTAAGGTAAGGTCCTCGATAATTACGTTTGCCATATGCAAGCCGCTGTCAATTGTCTTCGAGTCGATTTCCAGAGGAAGCTCGCACCATTCACTCATTTCAAATTTCTTGTCGGGATACTGCTCCTTGAAGGTGTTGCCGAAATTGGTCTTTTCCTCACGGTTTCCGTCAAGCCAGTAGGAATGACCTGCAAAGGTGTCGCAGATTTCATTTACGGTTTCATCCTCAAAGAACTTATGTAAATAATCGTTATACCACCAGGAAAGCTGACCCGTTTCTACGCCCGAAAGCTTATAGGGACTGTTTCTTTCCACCATTTCGTCGGCAAACATAGCCATTAGTGCCGCCGCCTCGTCAGGCTCATAGTGGCAGCCCTCCTGACCTACCCATTCACCGCCCCAATCCCACTGAGGCTCGTTTATGGGAGAAATATAAGTCACGGGATAGCCTTCAGCCACAAACCAATCGGCAATTGTAAGAAGGTAATCCACAAATTCATCGTAATTTTCCTCAGGCAGATTTGACACCTTAGGCTCAAGTCCGCCACTTGCCTGTCCCGATACGGTCATTGAATAGTGAGGACTGTTACAGAAAAGCACAACCTGCGTAGCTCCGTATTCTATAGCCTTGTCAAGAACCCTTCTTGCGTTTGCATCACGGGTGAAATCATAAACGTACTCACCCTTTTCCTCGTCATACACGTAAAAGCTTTCCGTTCTTCTTGCAGTATCCCATATTCTTGTGTCGGGATTATCTGCCTCACCGCCGCCTATATTATAGCGAACAACGTCAAGCCCCAGGCCCTCATCGGAAAACAGAGCCCTTGCAATAGCGTCAGCCTTTTCCTCAGAATCAATGGTCTGTGCCCACCAACAGGTAGACGTTCCGAAGGACTCAAAGGTCTGATATTCTTCCTTTTCAACTATATCAATATACTGTCTGCAGTCATAATCAAAAACAAAGGAACCTCCGAATACAACTGCTGCCATAATATATGCAAATATTCTGAAAAGCATTTTTCCAACCTCATTTATTATTTATTAATACGTTTCCATATTAACATATACAAAACGCAAATTGCAACATAAAAAAGAACTTACGGGAATCAGTATTTTGCCGATACCCGTAAGCTTTTTTGTTTTTGTTTTATCAGAATGTAATTGTGTAGTCCTTAACGAAGGTCATACCAACCTGAGCATTGATACCGATTTTGGAAGCAACGTTCATAATAATGGGAGTTGAAACGTTAAGCCATGTAACATTACCTGTAGCCTTGTCAATCTTACACTTTGCAGTACAGTTGTAATATTCTGTTTCAAAGCTCTTTACGATGAAGCTTGCAGCATCCATAACGTCTTCTGTCTTGATGATTTCGAAGCCTGCGGAAACACCCTGACCGTAGGTGGGGTTCTTTTCAGTCTTAGCAACGATTGTGATTTCATATTCGGTGCCGTTGTCCTTGCACTCAGCAGAAATAACATCGTCTGCAGAAAGCTTACTTACGTAGCTTTCGCCTGAAACGGAAACGCCTGCCTTGATAGCCTCTGTACCTGAATATGTTTCGGGAGTGTTGTTGGGCTTAAGGAACGTGCCGATGAGCTTTGCGCCTGCTGACTGAAGTGCAGCAGGTACAACGAGCTTTTCTTCGTTGTGCTGATAATCTTCAAAGTTTCTTACAACGGTTGTTGCATCTGTCTTGATTTTGTTTACTGCGGTGTTGTAGTATTCAACAATTGCAGCAGTACCCTGAGGAGCACCGGTGTTGGGTGCGGGAGCTGCAGTTGTAGCCTCAGTTGAGGGAGCTGCTGTTGTTGCCTCAGTTGAGGGAGCTGCTGTTGTAGCCTCTGTAGAGGGAGTCTGCTGTGCAGCTGTTGTATTTTCTGTTACAGGAGCAGCTGTTGTGTTTTCAACAACAGGAGCGGCTGTTGTGTTTTCTGTGGGTGTTGTGTTTGCGCCTGTGTTTGCAGCAGGAACGTTACCTACGGGAATAATAAGCTCGATTGTTGTGCAGGATGCGCAGGAAAGAGCAACTATTGCAACAAGTACAAGTGCAAGAATCTTCTTTGCGTTCATTTTTTTACCTCCATAAATGTAGTATAATTACATACTGCGTATATAATAATTTTATTCACCTGTTTTGTCAATAGACAAATTGCAAATATTAAATAATTTATGCGACAGACGCCCCTATTTTCCGCGCAGTAATTGACTCTTGATTTTTCCTTTTGTTTGTATTACAATAGCCTTGTATATCCTTGTATGAAAGGTTGATAAAGTTATGAAAAAAGTAATCTCCGTGCTTCTTGCGGCTATCATCGCATTTTCCTGCCTTGCTCTTACAGTTTCCGCTGCAGATGAGGGCTTCACAAAATCCTATAACGTTAATGTTGCTCCCGACTGCGCAGAAAAGCTTGCAATCACAAGCCTCTCAGGCACAAATTACGTTGTTGCCGGCGGCTCCTTCCAGTTCACTGTAGAAGCAATCAACGGTCACACCTTCGACCAGACAACCGTTATAAAGGTTGCCAACACCCACTATGAGGCAGACGTTGTTCTCGGAGTTGAAAGTGAATACGGCTATATAGTAGAGCCCGACAAGAACGGTGTCTATACCATAGCAGAGGTTAACGAGGACCTTTATATCTACGTTGCAAACCTTGAGAAGACATCTTTTTCAAGTCTTAAGGATTTCCTCCTCAATATGTTCCAGTTCTTCCGTGACCTTATGAAGTGGTTCTTCGGCGTATAAAAAAGCTTAATGCGGTGTTTTCTTAAGGAAAATGCCGCAATTTTTCTGCACTTGATACCCTATTATCCAACTTACACAAAAAAAACTTCAGTTTTTGCGTCAATTTATCAAAAAATTTACTTGCAAATGCAACTCGAAGTTTGCTATAATATACAAGGTTAAACAGGTGTAATGCCGTTTACATAAAAAGTAAAATAGCGGATACGGAAAAATCCGGTCTGCATAAAAGATTTGGAGGAATAAAAATGAGCAAAAAATACGTTTATTTGTTCAAAGAAGGCGACGCTTCAATGCGTGAGCTTCTCGGCGGTAAGGGCGCAAACCTTGCTGAAATGACAAAAATCGGTCTTCCCGTTCCCCAGGGCTTCACAATTTCAACTGAAGCTTGCACACAGTACTATGAAGATGGCCGTAAGATCAATGATGATATCCAGGCTGAAATCATGGAATACATCGTTAAGATGGAAGAAATCACCGGCAAGAAGTTCGGCGACCTTGAGAAGCCCCTTCTTGTTTCAGTTCGTTCCGGTGCTCGTGCTTCCATGCCCGGTATGATGGACACAATCCTTAACCTCGGTCTCAAGGAAGAGGTTGTAGAAGTTATGGCTGCAAAGTCAGGTAATGCTCGTTGGGCATACGACTGCTACAGAAGATTCATTCAGATGTACTCCGACGTTGTTATGGAAGTTGGTAAGAAGTACTTTGAAGAGCTCATCGACAAGATGAAGGAAGAAAAGGGCGTTACACAGGACGTTGACCTTACAGCTGACGACCTCAAGGAGCTTGCAAATCAGTTCAAGGCTGAATACAAGGCTAAGATCGGCGAAGACTTCCCCTCAGATCCCAAGGTTCAGCTTATGGGCGCTGTAGAAGCAGTTTTCCGTTCATGGGACAACCCCCGTGCAAACGTTTACAGAAGAGACAACGACATTCCCTACTCATGGGGTACTGCTGTTAACGTACAGGCTATGGCTTTCGGTAACATGGGTGACAACTGCGGTACAGGCGTTGCTTTCACACGTGACCCCGCTACAGGCGAAAAGGGCCTTATGGGTGAGTTCCTTACAAATGCACAGGGTGAAGACGTTGTTGCAGGTGTTCGTACTCCCATGCCCATCGCAGAAATGGCTCAGAAGTTCCCCGCAGCATTCGAGGAATTCAATAAGGTTTGTGCAATTCTTGAAGACCACTACAGAGATATGCAGGATATGGAATTCACCGTTGAAGACGGTAAGCTCTATATGCTTCAGACAAGAAACGGTAAGAGAACTGCAAAGGCTGCTCTCAAGATCGCTTGTGACCTCGTTGACGAAGGCATGATCGACGAAAAGAAGGCAGTTGCTATGATCGATCCCAGAAACCTTGACACTCTCCTTCATCCTCAGTTCGATGCAAAGGTTCTCAAGGCTTCTACTCCCGCAGGTAAGGGCCTCGGTGCTTCTCCCGGTGCTGCTTGCGGTAAGGTTGTATTCACAGCTGAAGACGCTGTTGAATGGAACGAAAGAGGCGAAAAGGTTGTTCTTGTTCGTCTTGAAACATCTCCCGAAGACATCACAGGTATGAAGGCTGCTCAGGGTATCCTCACAGTTCGTGGCGGTATGACATCTCACGCAGCTGTTGTTGCTCGTGGTATGGGTACCTGCTGTGTATCCGGCTGCGGCGAAATCAAGATGGACGAAGAGAACAAGAAGTTCGAGCTCGCAGGTAAGGTTTACAACGAAGGCGACTACATCTCCATCGACGGTTCAACAGGTAACATCTACGACGGTATCATCCCCACAGTTGATGCTGAAATCGCAGGCGAATTCGGCAGAATCATGGCTTGGGCTGACCAGTTCAGAACTCTTAAGGTTCGTACAAACGCAGACACACCCGCAGACGCAAAGAAGGCTCGCGAGC
>JAZTWN010000077.1:0-2180 GCA_045635905.1 Acutalibacteraceae bacterium | reverse complement strand
TTTATGTGGGTTTCTCCTGCTCCCGAGAGTCTTCTGAAAAGATATAATCTTATTCAGAAAAAATGTATAGATAACAAAAAGATATATAAGGATGTTCTGATTTACAAAAATGGATACAAATTATCGAAGCTTGACAGGCAGTTTATTACAGAGCTGTGTGAAGCAAAAAGGAAATATCTTTAATATAAGGCTTATAAACCCGATCTCTTAATTGAGGTCGGGTTTGTTTTTGTTTATCGATATGGGTGTTATCGATAATGATAATACTGATTATCTGTTTTAAGAATTCCCGAAACAAGAATGTTTTGTTAAAATATTAACGAAGTCAGGCGAGGGAGGTTTTCTTATGTGTAAAAACGGTATTTCAAAAGCAACACTCAGCAGAATACCGATATATTTAGAGTTGCTTAAAGAATTACCGCAGGAGCGATATGAATATATATCAGCAACGACAATAGCACGAAAACTTTCACTCGGTGAAGTTCAGGTCAGAAAGGACCTTGCATCAATCAGCGGAGCGGGAAAGCCGAAGCTCGGTTATCTCACATCGGAGCTTATTGAAAATCTTGAAAACGCACTTGGTTGCAAAAACTATACACTTGCAGTTTTAGTCGGTGCCGGAAAGCTTGGTAAGGCACTTCTTGATTATGATGAATTTGATAAATTCGGCATTAAAATCGCAGCAGCCTTTGACAGCAACGACAAGGAAATAAGCATAACCGGAAAAATTAAGGTTAAGCCTATAAATGAGTTTGATAATTTTTGCAGGGATAACAACATACAGCTCGGCATCATCACAGTCGGTGCAGGTTCAGCTCAGGCAGTATGTGACAAAATGGTGCAATGCGGAATTGTGGCAATTCTGAATTTTGCTCCTTGCAAGCTGAATGTACCCGATGGGGTAATTCTTGAAAATGAAAATCTGGCGCTTTCATTAGCGTATTTGAATAATCAGATTAAATAAGTTTAAGTAAATAATTTTTCAGGAGGATACAAATGGAAACTAAAAATTACGCAATTGTGGATAGCGTTGAAACACTTCAGGAAGCTATCGCCAGAACAAGAGAAGCACAGAAGAAGTTCGCTACCTACACTCAGGAGCAGGTTGACAAAATTTTCCTTGCAGCAGCTTCTGCCGCAACTAAGGCAAGAATCTCACTTGCTAAAATGGCAGTAGCAGAAACAGGAATGGGTATTGTTGAAGATAAGGTTATCAAAAATAACTATGCTTCAGAATACATTTACAATGCATACAAGGATACCAAAACCTGTGGCATAATTGAAGAAGACAAGGCATTCGGCATCAAAAAGGTTGCAGAGCCTATCGGTGTCGTTGCTGCAGTTATTCCTACAACTAATCCCACATCAACAGCAATTTTCAAGTGCTTACTTGCTCTTAAGACACGTAATGCTATTATCATTTCTCCTCACCCCAGAGCAAAGGGTTGCACAATCGCTGCAGCAAAGCTTGTTCTTGAAGCAGCAGTAGCAGCAGGCGCTCCCGAAGGAATTATTGATTGGATTGACGTTCCCTCACTCGAAATGACAAATACAGTTATGAAGGAAGCAGATATTATTCTTGCAACAGGTGGTCCCGGTATGGTTAAGGCTGCTTATTCAAGCGGCAAGCCCGCTCTCGGCGTTGGTGCTGGTAACACACCTGCTATCATCGATGATAGCGCAGACATCCTTCTTGCTGTTAACTCAATCATCCATTCAAAGACCTTTGATAACGGTATGATCTGTGCTTCAGAGCAGTCAGTTATCGTCCTTGAAAGCATCTATGATGCAGTAAAGACGGAATTTGCAACAAGAGGCTGTTATTTCCTTAATGCAGCTGAAACAGAAAAGGTAAGAAAGACAATTATTATCAACGGTGCTCTTAATGCAAAAATCGTTGGTCAGCCTGCAGCAAAAATTGCAGAGCTTTCAGGTGTAACAGTTCCCGAAGGCACAAAGATTCTTATCGGTGAAGTTGAAAGCGTTGATATCAGCGAAGAGTTCGCACACGAAAAGCTTTCTCCCGTGCTTGCTATGTATAAGGCTGAATCTTTTGAAGATGCTCTTCAGAAGGCAGAACACCTTGTAGCAGACGGCGGTTACGGCCATACTTCCTCTCTTTATGTAAACGAAGTTACCGAAACAGAAAAAATCAACGAATTTGCTGCAAGAATGAAGAC
>JAZTWN010000076.1:0-11611 GCA_045635905.1 Acutalibacteraceae bacterium | reverse complement strand
AAAATATGGATTGATGGAGTAAATATAAATACCCGTAGGCATCGTAAAAAACGATGCTCACGGGTATTTTTTTGCATTTTAAACAATCAACTGAATCAACTTTCTTGCACATTTGCGATACATAAATGTTGACCGAAAACGGAAAAATATGATAAAATAAACTTGAAATTAAACTACGGTCTGTTTTGACTGCGCAAGAGAAGAGAGGTGAAGGCTTGTCCAATATAAGAAGCGAAGAAGAAACCAGGACTTTGTACCAGAGTGTGCTTGATGCTGCAACTGTCCTTTTTATTGAAAAGGGCTTTGAACATACCACTATTGCAGATATTGCACGCAAATCAGGTGTTTCAAAAAGCAAAATTCTTTATGAAATGAACAGCAAGGAAGAGATTCTTGTTCACCTTGTTACAAAGTTTCTTGACGGTGTAACCGAAGCATCCGATGCCGTATCAACAAAGCTTACAGATGATAAGCTTCTGATTTTTATGGCAAATGAAGTGTTGCAGATTTATATGGCAGAAATGAATGAGGATATGCGTAACCTCTATCTTTCAGGATACTCAATGCCGAAAACCAGCGAAGCGGTGCTCCGCCGCAGGTCAGAAATGCTTTATGAAAAGTTCGGCTATTTGTTCCCGTCCTTTGCGCTTAAGGATTTCTATGAGCTTGAAATCGCAACAATGGGCATCATGAGAGCTTATATGTCAGTGCCTTGTGACATATATTTTACTCTTGAGGCAAAGGTTGACAGACTTCTTTCCACAATGCTTAAAATTTATGACGTTGATAAGCAAAAAATTGAAGATGTCAAAGATTTTATTGAAAAAATTGATTTTGAAGCCGTAGCAAAGCACGCAGTTGAAGGCGTTTTTAATAACCTCGGAATAGAAAACACAAATTAATCCCCGAAAGGAGAAAAACATATGAAAAAAGCATTATCAATTATCCTTGCAATCTTAATGGTTGCGGCAACTCTTCCCCTTGCATTTGCAGCGGAAACAGAAATCCAGCCCTTTGTACCTGTTTCAGTAACTGTATCTGTGTCATCCGGTCAGGTGCTGAAATATATTCCCGAAAAGACCGCAATATATTACGTTACGTCATACGCCGCAGACGGCATTGACCCCTTCGTTTATGTAGAAGTCGGTGAAGATTCTTATCTTATTGACGATACTGTCGGAAATTATAATTTCCGTGAAAAGTATGAATTTGTGGCAGGCAATGAATACTATCTCAATGTCTTCACGTATTCAGATGAAGCTGTAACCTTTGACTTTGCACTTGAATGTGTTCATAGCTTTGTAGAAGATACCTGTGAAAACTGCGGAGTGGTATGTGACCACAAAACCGAAGGTAAGAAGTTCCTTACCTGTGACTGCGGAAAGGAAACTGCATGTATGCAGATTTCCCTTGGTACTGAACTGAATATCGTTATAGATCCCGGTGATCCTGCAGTATTTTCTTTCGTTCCTGAGGAGGACGTTACAGCTGTGTTTTACAGTGACGTTTACAATGATGAGATTTTCTTTGATGCGTATGCCACAGTGTACAATGCTGAAGGTGATAGTGTAGCTTATAATGATGACAGATTCGGATCATTGGATTTTGTAATTTTCTATACCTTCGAAGCAGGTGAGCTCTATTACTTAACAGTTGAAACCTACTATGAAGCTCTTGAAACTTTTCTTTTCTTTGTTGAAGCTCAGCATACAGCAGACGACGGTGTAGCACACGATGTTATTCTTGTTGAGAAGAATGAAAATGCAGGCTGCACTGAAATGATTTATACCGACGGCATTTACTGTGATGACTGCGGTATGTTTATCTATGGTCACGAGGAAGACGGCTACGGCTTCTGCTGCGACGACGATTTCGATGAATATTGCGATTTTTGCGGCGGATATATGGGCGATGAGATTGAAGATGACGAAGACGATGTAACGGATGATGAATCAGATGTCGATATTACTGACGTTATTGATTTCACAGGCTTATTACGCTTTGTTGAAATTATCCGCAGCCTTTTCAAGGGTATTTTCAGCTTCCTTGCTATGTATCTCAGATTTGCTTTTGTTTAATGCTTAAAAGTTAAATTCTACAAAAAACACCGTCGGGATTTCCCGACGGTGCTTTTTATTTTTCAGTTAAATCAGATTGCATCGTTTTCCTTTTTTCTTTCAGCTCGCATAATTTCAAGCTCACGGTACATCTGTTCCTTCTTTTCGCCCTCAATGTCATACATTGTCTTAAGAACAATAGCCTTGATGACGTTGCAGAGTGCATAACCGAAGAGAAGGAATGCAAGAAGCCACAGGCAGGTGTCAAGGTATGTTGGCTGTGCCTGCATGGTAGCAACAAGGTCACCCTCTGCGGAGGAAAGATATCCTGCCCAGGCAATCATATAGGGGATTGCAAGCTCCTTGAGGTAGTTAAGACCTGTTGAAACCCAACCGGGGATAACGCCCTGAACTGCTTCCATTCTTTCACCTGTTTCCCACTCAAGATAGTCGAAATATTCAACGTTGAAGTGAGAGGTTGAAAGCTCCTGAATGCCGA
This sequence comes from Acutalibacteraceae bacterium, assembly GCA_045635905.1. Taxonomy (GTDB): domain Bacteria; phylum Bacillota; class Clostridia; order Oscillospirales; family Acutalibacteraceae; genus RUG806. The sequence goes on along the minus strand of JAZTWN010000076.1, from coordinate 9,055 downwards.
TTCCTACACCGAAAATGAAATAGAAGAAATAGAAGAAAATACTGTTCCAGCCTTCAAAGAAGCGAATGCCCATTTTTGCCTCAATAAAGCATATTGAGAAAAGGACAGTTGCCGAAATAACTGCGAAGGGACCGCAGAATTTGAGAAGCTTGGTGGGCTCGTGTTTTTTCGAAAGCTTTGTTGTAATAACGTTGCCTACAACCGTGCCGACCGCAGTGGGAAGAGTGAGAAGAAGATTCTTTGAAGAGCCTACTGTGATAGCTGCTAAAAGAGTTGACATTTTACCGAGCATTGCAAAAACGCCGGCCCAGGAAATAATCTGATATGCGCGGTAGTTTTTGTATTTGAAAAGAGAAAGCAGAGATTTTGAAAGCTTGATCTTTTCTTTTTTCGGAAGCTCGATTCTTTCCTTGCAGAAAACTGCACACATAAGATTGCCGAACATTGTAACTGTTGCAGCAACAATAGCAAGAGTCATATACATCTTGTTTTTGTCGTCGCTGAAAAGACCGTAAACAAAGGTTGCAATATATGCTCCGCCGTATCCGAGGTAATATGAAAGCTGCCATATTGTAGCAACGTTCTTCTTTTCCTTGTGGTTGGGTGAAATAACCTGTGTGATGTTCTGACCGAAGCCGTTGAAGATATTGAAAACTGTCTGGCAGCATACGATACCGTAACGGAAAAGAGTCATCTGCTCAACTGTCCAGCCTTCGGGTACGTAGAAGAAGAGAACTGTGAGAACAAACACAGGAACAAGACAGATAAGATACCATTGACGGTATCTGCCCATTCGTGTTTTCCACTTCTGAACAATTATGGCGGCAACTAAGCCGAATAATATACCGAGAATCGTTGTAAGAGTTGTCTGTACGGCGAGAATGTCTGCAATTCTGTCTGCGTCAACGCCGACAGGTCCGAAATAGAGCTCGTGCAGGAAGGCAGTTGCCAGTGTACCTGTAAGCGTTGTGCCGAACATACCGCCGACTCTTGCAAGCATTATGCATACGTATTCAAATTTTGATATGTACTTTCCCTCGTTGTGAGAAAGCGCATTGGGTGGTGCTTCCGAATAGGTAGCTTTTGCCATCATTTAGTCCCCCAAACATAATTTTAGTCAATAGTACCATAAAAGGTGTGTGAATACAATAGATTTAGTGAATAAAAAACAAATTGTTGACAAGTGCACATGTTATACTATATTATTTTATTATGCATTTTCAAACATTCTCAAATAAGCCGGAGGAAGAGAAAAATGAAAAAACGCATAATCAGAATAATATCACTCTTATTGGTGGTATATTTTGTCGGAGCTATAATCTTTTTTGAGTTTGATCCTGAGTATACGGAAATAAACTATAGTCAGGCTCAGGCGGACAATGTAACCGACAAAACTCTGAAATTCAACGATGACGGAAAATTTAGAATACTTCATGTTGCCGATACTCATCTTGAATTTGATAAGAATCTTGATGCCTCTATCTGGGTAGTTGAGCAGGCCTGCGATATCGAAAAGCCTGACCTTGTTGTGCTTACGGGAGACAACGTAAAAAGCTACGATGCCCCCGAGGAAACCAAGAAGCTTATAAATGCCCTTATGAACGTTTTTGATTCAAGAGGAATTCCCGTTGCAGTAACCTTCGGTAATCACGATTCCGAGTCGGCTCAGGGGATGACAAGGGAAGAGGTTATGGCTCATTACAATACCTTTTCCTGCTCTGTTGCGGTTGACGACGGTGCGGAGCTTTCCAACTGCGGCACCTACAACCTTCCCGTGCTTTCCTCGGACGGAGAGGAGATAAAATTCAACATCTGGGTGTTTGACTCAGGTGACTATGACGGTGACGAGCCCAGACACTATGACCGTGTGCATGCCGATCAGGTGGAATGGTATAAGCAGACCTCAGAAGCGCTTAAAAATGAAAACGGCGGTGAGGCAGTAAGCTCTGTTGTTTTTCAGCATATAATTGTTCCCGAAATTTACGACGTGCTTAAGAAGGTTGATTCACGTCAGCCCTTCTCTGTTGAGCATATATTCAACAAGGAAGAATATTACATCTTTGATTCCGAAGCAGTAAATTACGGTATGCTCAATGAAAAGCCCTGTCCCGGCTACTATAACGACGGACAGTTTGAGGCGCTTGTTAAAACGGGTGACGTGCTTGCTATGTTTACAGGTCACGACCATACGAATGCTTTCGGTGTAAGAAATCAGAATATTGACATCTATACCTCACCTACAACACGCTATAAGGGACTTGCATATACAACTCAGTACGGCTACCGTGTCGTTGAAATTGATGAAAACGATACCTCACGCTATGAAACAAGAGTAGAGCGTCTTTACGACGTATTTGATTACGGATATCTCGGAGAAATCAGCAAGGATGCGGACAAGTATACAAAGAGAATTGCCCTTGAGCTTGCAGTGAAGGGCAGTGCTCAGGAGAGCTTTATGAAGCTTTATCAGTCTGTAGTTGAGCTTTTCACCGGCAGAACCGTGGCTTATCCCGATGGCCCCGAGGCATAAAGTAAGGAGATACACTATGCAGGAATTGAAATGCCCTAACTGCGGCGAGGTTTTTCAGGTTGACGAAAGCGGCTATGCACAGCTTGCAAAGCAGGTTCGTGATGAGGAATTCACCAAGGAGCTTGAGCGCCGCGAAAGGGAGATGGCTGAAAAGCAGGACAGAGAGCTTGCTCTTATGCGTTCCCGTGATGAAAAGGTCTATGCTGAGGATATTCATAAGAGGGAAGCGGAAATTGCGGCAAAGGACCGTATAATCACAGAGCTTCAGTCAAGGCTTTCGGCAGGGGAAACTGCTATGAGGCTTGCCGTTGCCGAAGCCGTAGAAAAGAAAAATGAGGAAATTTCCAGAAAGAACTCAGAGATAGCAGACCTCAAGGGTGAGCTTAAAAGCAGGGAAACCGAAAGCAGATTGAATGAAAAATCGATTAAGGAGCAGTACGAGGACAAGCTTCGTCTTAAGGATGAGCAGATTGAGTATTATAAGGATTTTAAGGCACGTCAGTCTACAAAAATGATAGGTGAGAGCCTTGAGCAGCATTGTCTTACTCAGTTCAACACTCTTCGTATGACTGCATTTCCCAATGCTTATTTTGAAAAGGACAACGATGCGCGCACAGGCAGTAAGGGTGACTTTATTTACCGTGAATGCGGTGAGGACGGCACAGAGTTTATTTCAATTATGTTTGAAATGAAAAATGAAGCCGATACAACAGCAACCAAGCACAAGAATGAGGATTTCTTCAAGGAGCTTGACAAGGACCGCCGCGAAAAGGGCTGCGAGTACGCTATACTTGTTTCTCTTCTTGAAATCGACAACGAATTCTACAATAACGGTATTGTTGACGTATCCTACAGATATCCCAAAATGTACGTAATCCGTCCTCAGTTCTTTATACCTATAATAACGCTTCTGCGTAATGCGGCGCTTAATTCTCTGCAATACCGTCAGGAGCTTCAGACGGTACGCAATCAGCAGATAGATATTCTTCATTTTGAGGAGAATATGAATGCCTTCAAGGAGGGCTTTGCCAGAAACTACCGTCTTGCAAGTGAAAAATTTGCAACGGCAATAGATGAAATCGATAAGACAATTGACCATCTTCAGAAGACAAAGGCGGCGCTTTTGTCCTCTGAAAACAATCTTCGTCTTGCCAACAATAAGGCAGATGAGCTTACTATAAAGAAGCTTACAAAAAACGCTCCCTCGGTCAGGGCTATGTTTGACGAGCTCGGAAACGGTGAGTAAACGGTAAGTTCTGTTTACGCAACCGCTTCAGTACGGATAAAATGAATACACAAAATTAAAAGGTGGATGAGAAAATGTTTTCACAGCTTATGGCAATTATGATGTGCATTCTTGCGGCGCTTCCCGCGCCTCTTTCGCAGCTTTTTTCAGAGGTAACTTTAAAGTATGAGATTTCTCAGGGCTGCTATGAAAGCCCCTATATCGTAAGACCGCTTGAGGAAATTACGGTAAACGGTGTTTCCGCAGAGGAATACGTAATTTTTATTCCCGACGGTGACTTGTATGCAAACGCCGCAGAAGCTCTCAATAAGGAGCTTCATAAGGCAAGCGGTATGGAGGATATTGCCGTAGTATCCGCAGACGCGGAGAAGGCTTTTGTTATTACAGAGGCGCTCAATTCCTCCGACGAATTCCGCTTAAGTGTTGAAAACGGTACGGTTTATATCACAGGCAGTGAAAAGGCAGGTATTGCAAGAGGTATTGCCGCATTTGCAGACGAGGTACTTCTTGCTGCTGAAAAAAGCTACGATTTCAAGGACGGCTACGAATATACAAAGAGCTTTACAAATTACGTAACGTATGAGCAGTTCGGAGCTGCAGGCGACGGTGTTACCGACGATTTCGGGGCAATTGTTGCTGCTCACGAATATGCCAACGAAAACGGTCTTAGTGTTTTTGCCAATGAAACCGCAACCTATTATCTCAGCGGGGCGGGAAAGACCGCAGTTATAATGACCGATACCGATTGGTCAACGGCACGCTTCATTATTGACGATACAAGCGTCGAAAACAGAAGCGCCTGGATTTTCAGCGTTGCTCCCTCAAAGAGCGCAAGAAGCATCACCCCGGACGTGGCTCCTATGGCAATTGATGCAACGAATATAGGCACTGCACCCGGTGAAAAATGTCTTGTTGTGCTTACCGACAGTAACGTAAAGCGCTACATCCGAAAGGGTGCAAACCAGAACTCAGGCAGCAATCAGACAGACGTTATTCTTGTAGATGAAAACGGTAATATTTCATCCGATACGCCTCTTATCTGGGATTTCAATGCAATTACCTCTGCAACCGCATATCCTGTTGATGAGAAAACACTTACAATAAAAGGCGGTAAATTCACGACAATCGCAAACAATGCTCCCTCGGAATATAACTACTATACAAGAGGCATTGTAATCAAGCGCTCAAATACGGTGATTGACGGTCTTTATCACGACGTTGTGAACGAGGGCGAAACAGGCGCACCTTATTCGGCATTCTGCAGTATTTCATACTGTGCGGACGTAACTGTTAAAAACTGTACCTTCACAGGTCACAAGAAATATAACACCATAGGCTCTGCAGGCACATCCGTATCAATGGGTACCTATGACATCGGCGGTACAATGGCGGTAAATGCAAGGTTTATCAACTGTAATCAGACAAACGATATCACTGACGGCGATTATTGGGGTATTGCAGGTACTAACTACTGCAAGAATCTTACCTACGACGGATGTGTATTCTCCCGATTTGATGCCCATCAGGGGGTACTTAATTGTACTATCAGGAATTCTGTTCTCGGCCACCACGGCATAAAGCTTATCGGCAGCGGTACTGCTCTTATTGAAAATACAACCGTGCTTTCAAACAGCTTTGTTGACCTTCGTGAGGACTACGGCTCAACCTGGAACGGTGACCTTATTATACGTAACTGTAAGTATTATCCCTCAGACGTAACAACCAATATTATTAATGCCTTGAATTCCGAGGATCACGATTTCGGTTATACGTGCTACCTGCCTCAGAATATTGAAATCGACGGCTTCTTTATTCACAGTGTAGGCATTAACTATCTTTTCAATATGGTAAATTCAAAGCATCTCGTGTCTTCTTTTGATGCTGAATATCCCGTTGTTGCACCTCAGGAAATAACGGTAAAAAATTTCTCAAGCCTTGCAGGCGGTGTTCTTCATACCTCACTCAACATGGCTATTTTTGATTTTGAAATTTTAGCATAAGCTCCGCATCGGAAAATTTTCTTCAACAGAATAATAAATGATAAAATCACGCATAATTGTTTGTTGACAATATGCGTGATTTATTTTATACTTATTATGTATTATAATGACCACAAATGCGCAATACAAATCTAATTTTGCAGTTTCTTCACGGCTGCATAAAGAAAGGTAGAAGAATATGGCTTATCTTCACGGAATTCATGTTCCCCACAGAAAAAACACGCAGAAAAAACCTGTCGTCCGTATTGATACTCCGCAGACTGTTACGATTCCTATGTCTATGCACATCGGCAAGCCTGCTGTTCCCACTGTTAAGGTCGGCGACTTAGTAAAAATCGGTACAAAAATCGGCGAGGCTGACGGAAAGGTTTCCTCCGATATCTATTCAAGCGTATCAGGTAAGGTTGTAAAGCTTCCTGAATATCTGCTTTATAACGGTACTGCAACTACTGCGGTTGTTATTGAAGCTGACGGTGAAAATGCGGTTGACGAAGGCATCAAGGCTCCTTCTGTGACAAATGCCGCTGAGCTTGTTGCAGCGATTAAGGAAAGCGGTGTTGTAGGTCTTGGCGGTGCAGGCTTCCCCACACACGTAAAGTTTGACGTTGAGCCCTCTCGCATTGAATATCTTATTATCAACTGCGCCGAATGTGAGCCTCACGTAACAAGTGATACGGTTACAATGCTGACTCGCTCCGACGATATGGCTTACTGCTTACAAGCCCTCAATAAGCATCTCGGAATAGGAAACGTTATCATCGGTATTGAAAGCAATAAAAAGGAAGCCATTTCTGAAATGAAGAAGCTGGCAGATGCGGAAAAGAAATTTTCCGTAAGCGTGAAGGTGCTTCCCTCTGTATATCCTCAGGGCGGTGAAAAGGTGCTTATCTACCATACAACAGGCAGAAAGGTTCCGGCAGGTAAGCTTCCCATCGATGTCGGCTGCGTTGTTATAAACTGCACAACCCTTGCTGCTATCGGTGCGTACCTCAGAACGGGTATGCCTCTTGTTGAAAAGTGTGTTACCGTTGACGGCGGTGCAGTAAAGAATCCTCAGAACGTTATAGCTCCCATAGGTATTTCTGTAAAGGCTTTATTTGATTTCTGTGGCGGTCTTACCGAGGACCCCTCAAAGATTATATACGGCGGTCCTATGATGGGTATTACGGTGCCCTCAGCAGATGCGTCCGTGCTTAAAAACACAAATGCGGTGCTTGCGCTTACCAAAAAGGAAACAAAGCTTCCTAAAACCACTGCCTGCATCCGTTGCGGCGCTTGTGTAAACTCCTGCCCCTTCGGACTTGCTCCTGCTGCTATTTCAAGAGCATACGACAACAAGGCCGGCGAAATGCTTGCTGACTTATCTGTTGACTGTTGTATGGAATGCGGCTGCTGCAGCTTTGTATGTCCCGCAAACCGTCCTCTTGTACAGAAAAATAAGCTGGCAAAGCAGCTTCTCAGAGAAGAAAGAATGAAGGAGGCTTCAAGCAAATGAGCTCTATGACAAAAATTATGATATCTCCGCATATTCACAGCGGTCGCTCAACCGGCGGAATCATGCGTGATGTGCTCATATCCTTACTCCCCGTAACAATAGCAGGTACAGTAATATTCGGACTCAGATCACTGCTTGTTGTTGCAGTATGCGTTATCTGTTGCGTAGGCTTCGAGGCCCTTTTCAATATTGCGACTAAAAGAGAGCAGACGATAGCGGATTGCTCGGCAGCAGTCACAGGTCTTCTTCTTGCTCTTAATCTTCCGGCAAACGTGCCGTTATGGCAGTGTGCAGTAGGCTCGCTCTTTGCAATCATTGTTGTAAAATGCCTCTTCGGCGGTATCGGCAATAACCTTGTAAATCCTGCAATCACCGCTCGCGTGTTTATGCTTGTTGCCTTCGGCTCAATGGCAGTAACTGCTTTCCCTGTTGATGCAGTTGCAGGTGCTACACCTCTTGCAAGTGAGGAAATGCCCTCTCTTCTCGTGCTCTTCCTCGGAAAGCACGGCGGTGCTATCGGTGAAACCTGTGCTGCGGCGCTTCTCATAGGCGGTATCTATCTTCTTGTCCGTCGCGTGATCACATGGCACGTTCCCGTTGTTTTCATCGGTACAGTATTCGTATTTTCACTCTTTATGGAAGGCTTTGATGCAGTTACTGCATTATCCCTTGTTCTTTCAGGCGGCCTTCTTATCGGTGCTATCTTTATGGCAACCGACTACGTAACCTCACCCGCAACTCCCTGGGGCAAGGTTATTTATGCACTCGGTGCAGGTCTTCTTACCTGTCTTATCCGTTATTTCGGTAACTATCCCGAGGGCGTATCCTTTGCTATCCTGTTTATGAATATTCTTACTCCTTACATCAGCAAGTGGACCGCAAGAAAGGTCTTCGGAACAGGAGGCAAAAAATAATGTTAAAAAGTATTAAAAATATTTCTGTGTTTGTCTGCATCTGTGCAGTTATAACAGTTCTTCTTGCTGTTACAAATTCCGTAACCGCTCCCATTATTGAGAAGAATCAGGCAGCATCTGCAAATGCCGCGCTGCTTGAGGTTATGCCCGAGGGCTCAGGCTTTGAAGCAGTTGATATTTCTGCTATGACTCTTCCTGCAACCATTACAGAAATTTACGCTGAAACCTCAGGCAAGGGTAACGTTGTAAAGCTTGTTACATCCGGCTACGGCTCAGATATGGTGATTATGTGCGGTGTAAGTGCCGACGGTGTTGTTACAGGTGCCGTCTGCCTTTCCTCAAATGAAACTCTCAGCAAGGAAAAGACCTATGGTGAGAGCTTTAAGGACAAGGACGCAGCGGGCGTAGATGCGGTTGATATTATTTCAGGTGCAACAAAGACCACAGAGGCCTATAAGAATGCAGTAAAGGATGCGCTCAATGCTGCAATTATCGCAGGCGGCGGCAGTGTTGATATCCGCACCGATGAAGAAATTCTTGCAGATAATCTCAAGACTGCATTACCCGAGGCTGATACCTTCACAAAGGTATTCCTTGTTGAAGATATAACTGTTGCAGATGCAATATATACTGCAGATAACGGTGCAGGCTATGTATTTGTAATCGGTGAACAGTTCATCGGCACAGATGCTGAAGGCAACGTTCTTACCGACACTGCAGCGAATACTGCTGAAATTACAGCCGCTGTGGCTGCTCTTAATGCAACAGAGTTTTCTGATGTTGATTTCTCGGCATATGAAGAGCTTACTTACGTTCTTTCAGCAAAGAAGACCGCAACAGGCACCTACGTTGTTGAAACAAGGGGCGCAG
>JAZTWN010000075.1:0-4083 GCA_045635905.1 Acutalibacteraceae bacterium | reverse complement strand
GCTCCGTGCCACAAGCCTGTAAGCGACCAGACTACAAAAAGATTGAATATGTGCCTTGCCTTGGAGCAGCGGTTACCTCCCAGAGGAATATAAACGTAATCTCTGAACCAGGAGCTGAGAGTTATATGCCAGCGACGCCAGAAATCAGTTATGCTTGTGGCAACATACGGGTGATTGAAGTTCCGGGGGAAGGCAAAGCCGAAAATACCGCCAAGACCAATAGCCATATCGGAATATCCGCCGAAATCAAAATATATCTGAAAGGCATAGAAGGTTATGGCAAGCCATGAGCCGACAAAGGAAAGCTCCCCTGTTCCTTCAGAAATCATAGCTTCAAAAACTGAGCCGCAAGAATTTGCAATAACCGTTTTCTTGAAAAGACCGATAATAAACTTAAAAAGACCTTCACTTACCTTAGAAAAGCTTTCTGTTCTGTATTTTAACTCCTTTTCAATCTGTCCGTACTGAACGATAGGCCCTGCAATAAGCTGCGGAAACATTGAAATATAAAGAGCAAAATCAAAAATGCTTCTCTGCACCTCAGATTTTTTTCTGTAAACGTCAATAACGTATGAAAGAATCTGGAAGGTATAGAATGAAATTCCTATAGGAAGCACAGGTGAAACGTATGAATTTTCAAGTCCTGTGATTGCACAGAAATTTTCTGCAAAAAACGAGCTGTATTTGAAGAATCCGAGCAGCCCGAGATTGAAAACAAGAGAAAGCAGCATAAGAAGCTTGCGCTGAATACGTCCGCTTTCATATCTGTCAAGATGCAGGGCTACCGTAAAATTGAACACTATGCTTAAAAGCATTAAAATAATATTTCTCGGTTCACCCCAGGCATAAAACAAGAGGCTTACAGCAAGAAGAACAATGTTTTTATATTTTATAATGCGTTCACTTACCCTTGCTCCGAAGAAAAGGTTGGGAATAAAATATAAAATTGCGGTTAAAGGGAGAAGGGCTGTAAGGAAGGTCACACTGCTGAATACCATATCAGTACCTCCTTACATCAACGAGATAAGAGAAGCATATAATTCATCCGCGCTCTCACCGACACAGAAAAACAATACGTTCGCCTTAATCTCAATAACGGCAGAGCCGAGAAGTGCAGCCTCCTCGGGGGCATAGCCGTTGAAAAGCTTATATTTTTCGTCAACATATTCCTCAAGCAAGGATTTAAGCTCATTGAGCTGAGCGTCATCTGCGACCGCAACAATAAGCTCGTTAACATTCATAACATCATCCGAGGAGTACCAGACAAAGCTTTCACCGTCAAGCTCAATACCAAGCTTATCCTTCATATAGAGCTTGTCACGGGAACAAAGCTCGTCTGCAGACGCCTCTTCAAGCAGAGAAAAGATTTCATTTGCACTCATATCGGTAGGCGCTTCACCCTGCTGAGTAAATATGATAAAGACAATTGCAGATATTATACATATAAGTTCTGTAAATCTGTATTTATGCATCGTAAATCTCCGTCAAGAATAAATAGATGTAAACAGATGCGGAAGCCATACGTCGGTATAGAAGCCCTTTGACATATGTATTCCGTCTGAACCAAAATAAGGAAAATCCTCCCCGAAGCAGGGTGAATTATCAACAAAGCCTATTTCAAGCTCTGAGCACATTACTGAAAGCGCCTCGTTATACTTATCAAGATATGAATAACGGCCGCTGACTCCTGATGAAACCCTGAATACACTGCTTACGTAAATTTCAGTGTCGGGAAGCTCTGTCTTCAATCGCTTAATAATTCCTTCGTACATAGAAATAAAGAAATTGAGCTGAGAATCGGAATTGGTCATCATATTGATTCCGTAATGAAGAATAAGCTTCTTCGGATTGTTGCTTATAATTTTTGAAATATTTCCCTCAAGATGGTAAAGGCTTGCGCTTACCATTGTAATCATATTGGCGCGGTCGAGAACATTATATATTTCAAGTCCGTTCATAAGAGAGTCGCCCACAATAAGTGCGTCGGAAAAAATCTGACGGTATGAAAGCGTACCCTCCTCGAGCTGCTTCTTCATATTCTCAAAGCGCTCTCTTCTTTCCTCCTCAGCACGAAGCTGCTCGTAATACGCTTCCCTTATCTGAAGCTTCTCGGAAATACGTCTTTCTATTTCTCTGACGTCAAAGCCTGAAAGAAATTCAACGAATGAATAATCGGGAGCAGACGCAGCAACTGTCTGCGAAGAGCCTGAAAGACCTATGAAATTGTAAACGGGTATCGCAAGCAGGATAACCGCCAACAGAATTTTCTGCAAAATCTTTTTCATAATGCCACCATTCAACATTTTTTCACATAATAAATATAATACAACGGATTGAAAATTAAATCAACATAAAAATTTGCGCCTGCCGAAAAGCAAGCGCATTATTTATGAAAGCAGATAATTTTCAAGCTCGTCGGCACTGTCAAATATAAGCTTCGCACCCTTTTCACAAAGAAGCTCTCTGTCACGGAAGCCCCAGCTTACACACACGCAGTCTGTTCCGGCATTAAGGGAGGTTTCAATATCAACCTCTGAGTCACCTATGTAAAGCACGTCCTTTATATCCGCACCGAAATAGCTTATTGCAGAACATACGGAATCAGGAGCAGGCTTTCTGGGAATTCCCTCTTTTTCACCTGCAGAATAATCAAGCAACCCGTCAAAATAACGCAAAACTATGTCCTTTACAGCAAAATCAGCCTTATTTGAAACAACAGCAAGACTTATACCTATATTTCTCAGCTTTTCAAGCAATGCAGTAATACCGTCATAAGGGCAGGTTTTGTTGCAGCTGTTGGTCTTGTAGTGATTTCTGAAATCGGAAAATACCGTATCGGTAATATCTGTGCTGCAGCCGGCGGGAACACTTCTTTCAATAAGAAGCCTGATGCCGTTTCCCACAAAGCTCCTGATTTCATCCCTGCTTCTTACGGGAAGCCCGTTTTTTTTAAGAGCGAAATTTACAGAATCCGTAAGGTCATCAAGTGTATCAAGAATAGTACCGTCAAGGTCAAAAATAATAAGCTTATATTTCATAATAGCCTCTTTAACAATAATTTGACTTTATTATATCACATAAAGAAAAAAGTGCAATTCCGAATTAACGGAACTGCACCATAAATCATTATGATTTTATTTCTTCTTTTCCCAACCGTCAAAGATTTCATCGAAATCATAAACGTTGTTTTCGTCAATTGAGTGGTTGGTGTACCATACCTGGGCAAAGAAGGGATTGTTCTTTGCGATTTCGTCGTAGTTCCACTTCTTTTCGGGAAGGTAGCATTCGGGACACCAGTGACCGCCGAGAAGAATAAGGTTGGGGCTTGCTTCGAATTCGTGACCGCAGCAGCCGCACTTCCAGGTAAGCTTTGTTTCAAGATCACCCTTAGTCATCTTATCACTTACACATTCACCGCCACGGAACTGAGCTGCCTTCTTCATATCCTCGATGTCGAGCTCTGTTCTGGGCTTGCTCTCATCATAGCCGTGGTCAAGAACAAAGTCCTTAGCAGCCTTAATGTTCTTGTCGGGACTTTCAAGCTTGAACTCATCCCAGCTTGAGGGAATCTTGAGGTAATCCTCGTATGAGCCGTAGTATGCGGAAAGTCTTACGGGATCCTTTGTCTTGATCCAGTCAAGAGTACCCCATCTTTCGGTCATAGCAATCTTCTTCATGAAGGGCTTTGCACAAGCACCGATAAGCTTCTTTGTGGGGATATACTTGGGAATTCTGAAATAGAATTCGCACTGATTTGCAAGGTGATCGAAGTAGTCCTTGACAGGCATATTAGCACGGAAATGGAGATACTTTTCAAGAAGGTCACCGTCTGCATAATACTGACCGTGGAAGTTCTTTGTTGTGAACCAGTTAGGATCAAACAGAGTCTTGGGAGAGCCGAGACCGATACAGCCGAGAAGAAGCTCTTCAAATTCAAAGTTAGTAAGTCTGTATTCCTTACCTGAACCGATGTTGTAGAAGTTTCTGAAGAATTCTTCGGGAAGATCTTCGGTAACGAAGTTTCTCATAACACGACCTGAGTCTTCAACTGTACACCATTCGAGCATACCGTTAAGAGGAACG
>JAZTWN010000074.1:0-13063 GCA_045635905.1 Acutalibacteraceae bacterium | reverse complement strand
TGCCACTCAATGGCTCATAAGCTCGGTGCTTTCCACCACCTTCCTCATGGTGTTGCAAACGCACTTATGATTGAAGAGGTTCTTCGTTTCAATGCAAGTGAAGCACCCGCAAAGATGGGTACATTCTCACAGTATGATCATCCCCATACACTTGCACGTTATGCAGAAATCGCTGATTACCTTGGTCTCGGCGGTACAACTGATACCGAAAAGCTTGAAAATCTTATCAAGGCTATCAACGACCTTAAGGCAACAGTAGGTATCAAGGCATCAATCAAGGATTACGGCATTGATGAAAAGGTATTCCTCGACAATCTTGATGAAATGGTTGAGCAGGCATTCGATGATCAGTGCACAGGTGCTAACCCCCGTTATCCCCTTATGAGCGAAATCAAGCAGATGTATCTCAATGCTTACTACGGCAATCACTTCGTTGAGAAAAAAATGCCTACAGCTGCCGATATTGAAGACGGCGCAAAGGTTGACGAAGTTAAAGTAACATACCGCAAGGGTAAAAAAGCATAATTAAGGGAGGAAACTGAAATGAAACTTGACAGAGTAATAGCAGTAAGAAACAGCAAAACTATCTACCGTGACGGTGACAAGTGCGTTAAGGTTTTTAACGAAGATTATTCAAAGGCAGATGTTCTCAACGAGGCTCTCAATCAGGCTCGTATTGAGGAAACAGGTCTTAACATCCCCAAGGTTCTCGAAGTAACAATGCTCGACGGCAAATGGGCAATCGTTTCAGAATACATCAAGGGCAAGACTCTCCAGCAGCTTATGGATGAGGATGCAGAGAATAAGAATGAATACATTGAAAAGCTTGTTGATATTCAGCTTGAGATACACTCAAAGGAATGTGATCTCCTTAACAAGCTCAAGGATAAGATGAACAGAAAAATCGGTATGAGCGAGCTTGATGCAACAACACGCTATGACCTTCATACACGTCTTGAGGGTATGCCGAAGCACAAGAAGGTTTGCCACGGTGATCTTAACCCCTCAAACATCATTATCACAGAAGACGGCACACCTTATATCCTTGACTGGGCACACGCTACGCAGGGTAACGCTTCAGCAGATGCTGCAAGAACTTACCTTCTCTTCTGGCTTAACGGCGATATCGAAGGTGCAAAGACATATCTTGATACCTTCTGCAAGAAGAGCAACACAGCTAAGCAGTACGTTCAGAAGTGGATGCCCATCGTTGCAGCTTCACAGTCTGTAAAGGGCAATGAGAAAGAAAGAGAGTTCCTTCTCTCTTGGGTTGATGTAGTTGATTACGAATAATTCAGATAAGGAGACTAAGATAATGAAAGTAACAGTATGTATCGGTTCATCTTGTCATATCAAGGGTTCGCGTCAGGTAGTAGAGCAGCTTCAGTATCTTATTGCAGAGAACAATCTCGGCGATAAGGTGGAGCTCGGCGGTACATTCTGCATGGGCAAATGCCAGCAGGGTGTCTGTGTAACGGTAGATAACGATTTCTTCTCAGTTACTCCTGAAACAGTAGAAGATTTCTTTAATAAGAACGTAAAGGAAAAGGTATAATATGCTGATTCAGGTTTGTGTAGGCAGCTCCTGCCACTTAAAGGGTTCGCCCGAAATCGTGGAGCTTCTGCAGAAGGCCGTCAGTGATTATCATCTTGAAGACGAGGTTGCGCTTGCCGGCAGTTTCTGTATCGGCAAGTGCAATCGCATTGGTGTAACCCTGCAGGTCGATGATGATATTTACACCGGCGTAACTAAGGAAAGCTTCAAAGAGTTTTTTGAGGAAAACGTACTTCAGAAATTAAACGAAGGGAAGTAACGGATAATGCCTAATTGTCTGACACTTAAAAAATCAAACTGCAAAAACTGCTATAAATGTATCCGCCATTGTCCTGTAAAGGCGATCCGTTTTTCAGGCAACCAGGCGCACATCATCGGTAATGAGTGTATTCTCTGCGGTCAGTGCTTTGTTGTATGTCCGCAGAATGCAAAGGAGATTGTTGACGAAACGGAGAAGGTTAAGGTGCTTCTTCAGTCGGGTGAGCCCGTGATTGTTTCGCTTGCTCCGTCTTTTATTGCAAACTATGACGGTGCAGGAATCAATTCAATGAGAAAAGCCCTTAAAAAGCTTGGCTTCTATGATGTTGAAGAAACTGCAATCGGTGCAACAATCGTTAAAAACGAATATGAAAGAATGATTGCCGAAGAAGAAAGAGATATTATCATTTCTTCCTGCTGTCACTCAATTAACCTTCTTATTCAGAAGCATTATCCTTTTGCTCTCGAATATCTTGCAGACGTTGTTTCTCCCATGCAGGCTCACTGTAAAGATATCAAGAGCCGTTATAATAATGCAAAGACGGTTTTTATCGGTCCCTGCGTTGCAAAAAAGGACGAAGCAGAGCATTACGAGGGAATTGTTGATGCTGTGCTTACATTTGAAGAATTAACCGAATGGTTAAAGACTGAAAATATTGAAATTGAGCCTGAAACGGATAAGGATATTTGTTCCCGTGCAAGATTTTTCCCGACCACGGGCGGTGTTCTTAAAACAATGGCACAGGAAAACACCGGCTTTACATATCTTGCTCTTGACGGTGTTGAAAACTGTATTGCCGCACTTAAAGATATTGAAAGCGGTAAAATTCATAAATGCTTTATTGAAATGTCCGCTTGTGTGGGCAGCTGTATGGGCGGTCCTGTAATGGAAAAATATCACCGTTCTGCTTCGGTAAAGGATTATATCACAATTGCAAATTATGCAGGTGAAAAGGATTTTGAGGTTTCTTCTCCGAAGGCTGCAGAGCTCAAAAAGCATTTTGAATTTATTGAGCAGCGTTTGCCTCAGCCCTCTGAATACGAAATCAATACAGTTCTTCGTCAGATGGGTAAATTCAAGCCCGAGCAGGAGCTTAACTGCGGTTCCTGCGGTTATAATACCTGCCGTGACAAGGCAGCCGCAATAATTCACGGAAAAGCAGAAATTTCAATGTGTCTGCCCTTCCTCAAGGATAAAGCAGAAAGCTTTTCAGATACAATTGTTAACAGCTCACCCAACGGTCTTATTGTTCTTAACGATCAGCTTGAGGTTCAGCAGATAAACAAATCAGCAAGAGAAATTATGAATATCCGCTATGCCTCCGACGTGCTCGGAACTCAGGTTATCAGAATTCTTGATCCCACACCGTTTATGAAGGTCCGTGATACAGGTGCAGGCATTTACAATGAACGGGTTTATTTTGCTGAATACAAGCGTTATATAGAGCAGACAATTGTGTATGACCGTGATTCAAGACTGCTTGTAGGAATTCTCAGAGATGTGACCGATGAACAGCACGAAAGAGAAAAGAAGGAAAGCATCAGTAAGCAGACTGTAGAGGTTGCTGATAAGGTTGTTGAAAAGCAGATGCGTATCGTTCAGGAAATTGCATCACTTCTGGGTGAAACAGCAGCAGAAACAAAAATTGCTCTTGCAAAGCTGAAGGAGTCAATAACCAATGAATGATTTATGTGCTGATATCGGATATAAAAGTATAAATCATTACGGCGAAGAGCTTTGCGGTGACCATGTTGATATCGTGGAGCCCGGTGATGATTCTACGGTTATCGTTCTTTCTGACGGTCTCGGCAGCGGTGTAAAAGCAAGCATCCTTTCTACGCTTACGTCAAAGATTATTTCAACAATGCTTGCCGAAGGCTTATCGCTTGAAGAATGTGTTGAAACCATTGCAGCAACATTGCCTGTCTGCTCGGTAAGAGGTGTTGCATATTCAACCTTCACAATTATTCACCTGAAAAATAATCAGACTGCTGAGCTTATTCAATATGATAATCCCCATGCAATTGTTATCCGTGATGAAAAAAACTGGGATTATCCGAAAACAGAAATGAATATCGGCGGAAAGAAAATTTTCAAATCCGTCATTCAGCTGCAAGAAAATGATATTTTTGTTGCAATGAGTGATGGCTGTCCCCATGCCGGTATAGGAATTTCTTATAATTTCGGTTGGAAAAGGGAAGATATTGTCGATTTTGTTGAAACTCTTGTGCCTGCAGGCTATACGGCAAAAACTCTTTCAACTATGCTTGTTGACGAATGTGATAAGCTTTACGGTCACAAGCCCGGAGATGATGCAACCGCCTGTGTTGTGCGAATCAGGAAAAGAGTTCCGATGAATATGCTTTTCGGACCTCCCTCCAACCGTGATGATGCCGACAGAATGATGTCTCTTTTCTTCTCCAAGGAAGGAAAGCACATTATCTGCGGCGGTACCACTTCATCAATTGCCGCAAAATTTCTCGGCAAGCCCCTTAAGGCAACACTCAGCTTTGAACAGAGCGATGTTCCTCCAACAGCGGAGCTTGAGGGTGTTGACCTTGTAACCGAGGGCGTTATAACGGTAAATAAAGTCGTAGAATATGCTGCGGATTACCTCGGTGAAAACAGACATTATGAGCATTGGAGCTTCAAGAGAGACGGTGCTTCGCTTATCTGCCGTCTGCTGTTTGAAGAGGCAACAGATATCAATTTCTATGTCGGCAGAGCCATAAATCCTGCTCATCAGAATCCTGATCTACCCATAAATTTCAACATTAAAATGAATCTTGTTGAGGAGCTTTCAAAGTCTCTCAGAAAAATGGGAAAAAGGATAAAAGTAAGTTATTTCTAAGGAGATGACAGTATGAGAAAATTTGATACTAAAGTGCAGTATCTTAAATATAAGGTTTTGCGTCAGGTTGCTCACGAGGCATGGAATGACACACTTCTGCAGAATCTTCTTGATATCCCACAGAAGATTGTGCCCGGCAAAACCTCAACGATGCGCTGCTGTGTTTATAAAGAGCGCGCAATTCTCGGTGAGCGTGTCAAGCTTGCCATGGGCGGAGATAAGGAAAATCCCAACGTTATTGAGGTTATCGACATCGCTTGTGACGAATGTCCTGCTGCAGGTTATGAGGTAACGGATTCATGCCGTGGCTGTCTTGCTCACAGATGTGAGGATGTTTGCAAACGCGGTGCGATTTCCTTTGATCACAACCATGTCGCCCATATTGATAAGTCCAAGTGTGTTGAGTGCGGTCAGTGTGCAAAGGTTTGTCCTTTTGCTGCAATTGTCAACCGTAAGCGTCCTTGTCAGATTGCTTGTAAAGTAAAGGCGATTTCAATCAATGACGATAATGCTGCAAAGATTGATAATAACAAATGTATTCAGTGCGGTGCTTGTGTATATCAGTGCCCGTTTGGTGCAATAAGTGATAAGTCTTATATATTAAATGTTATTGATATTCTGAAAAAAAGTCAGAATAATGAAAAATATAAGGTTTATGCAGTTGTTGCTCCGTCGATATCCAGCCAGTTTACTTATGCGAAGCTCGGTCAGGTAATTACAGGATTAAAGGAACTCGGATTCTTCACTGTTGTTGAAGCAGCGCTCGGTGCAGATATGGTAGCGATGAGCGAAGCAAAAGAGCTCAGCGAAAAAGAGTTTTTGACAAGCTCCTGTTGTCCCGCTTTTGTTCAGTATATAAAGTCAGCATTTCCGGCACTTGTTCCGCATATATCTCACAATTTGTCACCTATGGCAATGCTTGCAAAGTATATCAAGGAAACAAGCGAGGGAGCAAAGGTAGTGTTCATAGGACCTTGTACTGCAAAGAAAGCAGAAGCCCAGCTTGAAACTGTAAAGCCTTATGTTGATGCAGTTCTTACATTTGAAGAGCTTCAGGCACTCTTCGACAGTAAAGATGTTGATATCACAACTCTTTCTGAAGATGTACTTGATAATGCTTCTTATTACGGAAGAATTTTCGCACGTTCAGGCGGTCTTTCAGACGCTGTTGTTCAGGCTCTGGCTGAACAGAAGATTGATTTTACAGTAAAATCTGCTGTCTGTGACGGTATCGAAGCCTGTAAAACAGCCCTTCTTAAGAAGAGTAAAAATGTTCTTGATGCAAACTTTATCGAAGGTATGGCTTGTACAGGCGGTTGTATCGGTGGTGCAGGATGTCTTACCCACGGAGAAAAAAGCAAAGCACAGGTTGATGTCTACGGAAAAGAAGCACTCGAAAAAACAATAAGTGATGCGGTTTCCATCTTGAAATAGCTAAAAATAAATTCCTGCACATTACATATCTTTTTTGTCTTCGTTATGTAATGTGCAGGTTTTATCATTATTTATGTCGCCTGTTTTTTCGGGCGACAATTATTTATTAGAATATTAAATCATTACAAACTATCTCAGTTGCTATTTGCTGAATATTACCCATTCGCTGTATCCATTCCCATTGGTTATGCTCTTTCAATTCTTCTGTAATGCCTTCAGTTTCTTTCATCTGTTCAACAATCGTATTAAACATGTGCTGAGCTTGATTTTCTATCTCGATACAGTGCTGATAAAGTTTGCCTTGCATAAGCAAAGAGTTAAACAGCACCTTCTTATGCTTTTCAATATAATCCTTGTGCATCATTCCCCATTTGCCGAGGGTGACACTTGCTTCTTCAGACGGTAATATAAGGTTAGGTATGTTGTAGTCTCCAACCTGTCTGTATGTAATATTTTTCATA
Organism: Acutalibacteraceae bacterium; assembly: GCA_045635905.1. GTDB lineage: Bacteria > Bacillota > Clostridia > Oscillospirales > Acutalibacteraceae > RUG806. The sequence goes on along the minus strand of JAZTWN010000074.1, from coordinate 6,503 downwards.
GTAGCATTCATCCTTTCGTATTCTTAACAAATGTATCGTATGCAAATTTAGCACCAAGCCTGAAGCCTGATATAAAGCTGTCAGCATTACTTGTTGTTGAAAATTCAACATAGGCACTTACATAGTTGAGAAACAGTTCCTTATCCTCACCAGTCAGCCTTGTGGTAAGCTGTTCTTCTTTCTCTGCAAGATTACTCAGTTTCTTCTTGAGTTTAGGTGTTAATTCGGAATTGAGCTCTTGCGGCTCAATGTTACCGTAATAGAAATCTTCAATGATATTTGACATTATGGGTTCCTCCGTATCTGAGGAAATATATTAAAGTACGAAAGATAGAATATGTATTGCCAGAGAACTACTTGTGTTATGAACATCCGTACCATATTGAGTATTCATAAGGGTTTTGACCTGTGAATACTCAATTTTTTTGCTTAAATAGAGTTTTTTATATAATTCAATAGTTTTTATGATTTGTGCATTCCTTTCGGAGAGCGACTTTTTGTTTTGGTTATATTCATACGGACTTTAGGATTGTCTCTGACAAGTTGAATTTGTATGCACAAATTCAATGCTTGTTAAGACTTATCCTCATACGTTTTTACTGTTTTTCGGTTAGTTTGCTAAAGTATTTTTTTACTTCCTTTACTTGAAAATTTTGCATTAAAAAAATCCACGTACTGAGACTTAAAGTACGAGGATATGTAATTTGAAATATAGTGTGTTAAAGTGATATACTTCTTATAACCGATGAGATGCGATAAATGACCGATTAAATAAAATCCAACATTTCCTCTTTTACATTTGCTATGATGGTACTGCAAATAAAAAGGAGGCTAACGTAAATGCAAGAAATAAAAACAGTTGAGCTTGTAAAAAGATACAAAAATCTTACTGCTGTGAATAAGCTCAATTTAGAAATACATCAAGGAGAACTGTTTTCTTTGTTAGGTGTTAACGGAGCAGGAAAAACCACAACGATAAAGATGTTAACCTGTATAACAAAACCAACGGATGGGGATGCATTTATAGGTGGATACAGTATAACCAAACAGCCCGAACAGGTTAAGCGATTGATTGGTGTATCACCTCAGGAAACAGCAGTAGCTCCTAATCTTTCTGTAAAGGAAAACCTTGAATTAATGTGTGGTATTCATGGGGTTACTAAAGAAAAAAGCAAAGCCAAAATCAATGAGCTTACCGAACAATTTGCTTTAGATTCTGTTTTAAACAGAAGAGCAGGCAAGCTGTCAGGTGGGTGGCAACGCCGTGTAAGTATTGCTATGGCACTAATCAGTGAACCCCACATTCTCTTTTTGGATGAACCTACTCTTGGCTTGGATGTTATTGCACGTCACGAGCTTTGGGATATGATTCGCTCATTGAAGGGCAAAATAACCGTTATTCTTACAACACATTATATGGAAGAAGCAGAATCACTTTCTGACCGTATAGGTATAATGAAAGACGGTGATCTTCTTGCTGTAGGAACTGCAGAAGAATTGAAGATAATGACAGGTGCAAATGACTTTGAATCAGCCTTCGTTTCTATAGTGAAGGAGGGTGCATTATGAGAATGTTGACATTTGCAAAAAGGTGTGCAAAGGAGATTCTGCGTGACCCGATAAACCTTGCTTTTGGTCTCGGTTTTCCTCTTGTACTACTATTACTTCTGAGTAGCTTGCAGAAAAATATTCCCGTAGAACTGTTTGATATTGACACACTTACGCCTGGTATTACTGTGTTTGGTTTATCATTTATGACACTTTTCTCTGCCACGCTGATTGCTAAAGACCGAGAAAGTGCTTTTTTGCAGAGATTATACGCAACACCACTTACAGGTTTTGATTTTATTCTTGGATATATGCTACCGCTTTTACCTCTTGCCATTGGTCAGACAATCGTTTGTTACCTATTTGCGATTCCTCTGGGCTTGACGGTAAGCATAAACATTATTTATGCTATAATAGGCATAATACCTATGGCTGTTTTAAATATTGCATTAGGGCTTTTATGTGGCAGTATCCTTGGTGTTAAACAAGTCGGCGGCATTTGCGGTGCTTTACTTACGAATCTCTCTGCCTGGCTATCCGGAGTATGGTTTGATTTGAAGCTTGTGGGAGGATTTTTCGAAAAAATTGCGAATATGCTACCCTTTGTTCATGCAGTAGAAATGGAAAAAGCTTTATTCAGCGGAAACTTTGAGCTTGCCATAACTCACATTATGCCGATTATTCTGTACAGTGTATTTATAACTGCGATAGCTGTTCTCAGCTTCCTCAGACAAATGAAAAAACAATAAGGATTTGATGCGATGAAATACAAACTCATTATAGATAAAGCTGCGGACGAAGAGATAATTGCAAGGGTTCACACTCCCTCTTCTCTGACTGAGCAGATAGAAAATCTCGTCTGTAGTTTTTCTGGTGCTGAAAGCATTATGGGATACAATGATGATGAAATGAAAAAGCTATTATTCTCTGAAATAGAGTGTATAACGGTTGTTGATAAAAAGGTAACAGCTGTCGATACGAAGGGAAAACGCTACCGTATTCAGGAAAGACTTCGTGATTTAGAGAATATTCTGCCTTCTTATTTTATACGCATCAACAAGTCAACCCTTGCCAACGAGCACCGCATTGAGCGTTTTGTCGCAGTGTTCAACGGAGGCGTGGATGCAGTATTCAGATGCGGTTATCGTGAGTATGTTTCAAGACGTTGTTTTTCACAAATAAGAAGGAGGTACGTGGGAATATGAAAAGATTTGTTACGGAATTTTTTCGCAGAGGTCTGATTGCTTGCGGTTTCGGTCCGCTTGTTCTTGTTGTTTTATATCTTATTCTGCATTATAAAGGTCTTATAGATACATTATCTGTCAATCAGGTATGTACAGGAGTTTTTTCGATAACTGCACTTGCCTTTACGGCAGGAGGTATGAATGCTGTTTATCACATAGAGCGCTTACCATTGATGTCGGCAATTTTAATTCACGGTATTATCTTATATTTCAGCTATTTGGGTGTTTATCTGATTAATGATTGGATTGAATGGGGTGCAACACCGATTTTAGTTTTCTCGTGTATTTTCGTTGTAGGATATTTAGTAGTATGGGCAATTATTTATTTCGTAACTAAACGGAATACTAAAAAGCTTAATGAAATGCTGAAAGAAAAACAGCAATATTTGTCAATTGATAAAGACAATTAAATTTGAATAAATTCCTTATGAACACTCGCACCGGCAAAAAAAAGACACCGAATGGTGTTCTTTTTTTTTGCGCAGAAACTTGTGTTCTAAGAGGATGGAGCTAAAAACAGTTGATTTTATTGCAGAAAGATTATATTATAATCTATATTTTTCTTTGTTTTGCTTGCGTAGTTAAAACAATATCTGTATCTATGGTGGTAATAACTGTGGATTTTCTTTCAATATCAGAATACGAGGCTTCAATTGCTGCAACAATAAATAAAAGAATGCAGTGGTGGCGAGAAGCGTTTTATAAATTAATAAACAGGCATATAAGTGATAAAAAAGACAGTGAAGAAAACTCCTCACTGTCTTTTTTTATTGAAGCTTTGTAAACATATTGAGTATGCGTTTTACGCATAATTCAAGGTCTGCTCTTGTGAGCTCACCGTTTTCATATGCTTCCTTAAGCTCATCCGGATAGCCGCAGTGCATTTTAAGGTCATTGCCTGCTTTTACTTCAATTACCGGATGATTTTTAACACCCCAGTCTGTTACAACCATGCCCTTGAAGCCCCATTCATCTCTGAGAATACAGGTAAGAAGCTCATAGCTTTCACTTGTGTGAAGACCGTTAATGAGATTATATGAGGACATAAGCGTCCATGGATCTGCTTCCTTTACGCATATTTCGAATGCCTTGAGATAAATCTCTCTTAAAGCTCTTTCCGAAAGTCTGGAGTCGCTTGCAAAACGGTTTGCTTCCTTGTTGTTGCAAGCAAAATGCTTGATTGATACTGCAGCCTTCTGTGACTGAATGCCTTTTACTGCAGCAACTGCACATTTACCTGCAAGAAGGGGATCCTCGGAATAATATTCAAAGTTTCTGCCGCAAAGGGGATCTCTGTGAATATTAAGAGCGGGCGCAAGCCATACGCCTATATTGTTTTCTCTGAGCTCACTTCCGCCTCCTGCACCTACGGCTTCAATAAGATTGATATTCCAGGTGCATGATAGAAGTGTTGCACATGGCCAAGCTGTTGTAGGAATGCCGGTTTCAGGCTCAAGTCGAAGACCGGCAGGTCCGTCAGCCGTGGGAACTGCAGGTATTTTTAAGCGGGGGAGTCCACCGAAGCAACCGGTATTTGCAACACCTGTAGGAGGCTGACCGCCGACAAGGAAATTAAGCTCATCAATTGTAAGCTGAGAGATAAATTCATCCATACTTATTTCTTCGTATACCTTGTCGAAAATTACGTCATTTTCAGGCTTTTCTGCATTTACGGGATTATTCTTGCCGTAATAATATTCAGGCGTCCCCGTGGGTAATTCTTCGAAGCTGCCGTCGCTTAACATACGCTTTCTGAGGGCAAAGGGTCTGCATCTGCTTTGAAGCTGCTGAGTGATTACGTCTTCAGAGAGGGTAAGTATATAGTCAGCCTTGATTGTATTTCTGACTGAAGTGCCGATGTGGAAGGTATATTCGCCCTTTTCGAGAACGTAAGCAGATTTTGCAACTTTTCCGAGGTCGTCAAAGCTTGCCATCTGAGAAATAGGGAAAGAAAGGAACAGGGTTTCTTCCTCACCCGGAGCAAGACACTTTGTTTTGTTGAATGCTGCAAGCTGTCTTGCAGGCTTTCCGAGCTTTCCCTGTGGTGCAGAGTAGTATACCTGAATAACCTCTTTTCCGCAGACTGTGCCGGTGTTTTTTACGTTTATGGCAACGTTGATTTTTCCGTTGTGTTCAAAACAGAGTAATTCACTTAATTCAAAGCTTGTATATGAAAGACCGAAGCCAAAGGGATAGCGCACGTGCTTATTTGCTTCGGGAATTGTTTCAAAATATCTGTATCCTACGTATATGTCATCTGTGTAGTCTACGTGCTCAAAGCATTCCCAGAAATCTTCCTTTGTAGGGTAGCAGTCATAGCTTTTTGCGATGGTATCAGAAAGCTTACCTGAGGGAGTCTCGTCACCGCAGAGAATATCTGCAAGTGCACTGCCGCCTTCCATACCGCCCTGCCATGCAAATAATACGGCGTTAATCTTGTCGTTTTCAGCAAAATATTCACAGTCAATTACAGCACCGGAGTTTATAACGATAATTACCTTGCTGAAAAGCTCTGTGCATCTGTCAATTAGTGATTTTTCCAGTTCGGAGAGGTAATAGTCACCGGGGATCGGGCGTCTGTCAACACCCTCGGCAGAAAAACGGCTTATTGTGATTATAGCCGTGTTGCTCGTATTAGATGCTGAAATGATAAGCTCATCAGGAACCTCTGCTTCCTTTACGTGCATAGCAGCAAAGGTATCGTAGGTCATATCGTCACGCTCGGTACAGAATTCCATATTATTTACAATATCCCAGCGGGCATTTATCTGCTCCTGAGTGAGAACGTTTACACTTTCTTTTTTTACGTACTCCTTATAAAATTCTATAAGGGGCTTATAAACGGATATTTTATTTTCGTCTTCCTTCCGAGAAAAACCGTCATAAATATTTCTTATGTAAGGACAGTGAACGTCGCCGCTTCCGCCGCCGCCCTTAATGTATTCGATTGTTGCCTTGCCGAAAAGAGCTACGGTATCAGTAGCACTAAGCGGGAGTGCTCCGTCGTTTTTAAGAAGGACAATGCCTTCAGTAGCAGCTTTTTTGGAAAGCTCGATATGCTCCTTTGAAGCAGTAACTCTTCTGCCGTCCTTCCCGAGAGGAAGACATGGCTGGTATCTGAATCTTGCGTATTTATCCATGAAATTACCTTCTTTATATTATACAAACGGGGCAGTAAAAACTGCCCCATAGTTAATTTATCTGATCTTTTCGAGAATCATCTTTGCGCAATCAATCTGATTGGGAATGTTGCCGTCGGGATCCTTAACTCTCCAGATGTCGGGAGTGATTTCGTCTGCAAGATAAATCTTGCCGGTTTCATCATAACCAACCTCAATCTTGAAGTCGATAAGAGTAAGGTTCATTGATGCAAGCTCCTTCTTGAGAACTTCACCAACACTGAGTACAACCTTCTGTGCTTCTTCGTACTGACCTTCCTTAAGAATGCCCTTCATAAGGCAGATTCTTTCACTGATAAGGGGATCGCCCTGAATGTCGTCCTTGAGAGTGACCTCTGCATAGGGGGGCTCGAAGGGAATGCCTTCCTCGAGAGTAAATCTTCTGCACATGCTGCCTGCTGTGAAGTAGCGAACGATGAACTCAAGTCTGGGAACTGTAAGATTTCTTACCTTCATAAGACCCTGCACAAGATCTGCGCCGAGGTACTGAGTGGGGATGCCGTTCTTTTCCATAAGCTCAAAGAAATACTTT
>JAZTWN010000073.1:0-20669 GCA_045635905.1 Acutalibacteraceae bacterium | reverse complement strand
GCCCACTGTGCCGAAGGCACAACATCATTGCCGTAGGCTACATCATTAGGCGAAGCCGACATCACTTGCACGTAAGGGCAAACATCGTTCGGCAGACCTGCTTTATCGCAGGTCGCCGTATACCGTGCTTTTTTTTGTTTTGATATAAAAAACGGGTAGCGGAAAACCGCTACCCGAAGCTTATTATGCTGTAATTTTATGCAAGGGTTTCAAGTCCGACAGAAGCTCTGAGGATAAGTCTTGCGTCAGCAGCTGCAACTGTACCGTCCTTGTCAGCGTCAGCAGCCTTTGTCTGGTTCGCTGTAAGCTGCTCAAGGTTAACTGATGCACGAAGAGCAAGTCTTGCGTCTGTTGCAGAGATAGTACCGTCAGCGTCAACGTCACCGATGTCGAAGGTTGCAGGAATTTCATAGCCCTCCTCGAAAAGACCTGTAAGAAGGTCGTCTACAAGGTCAATAGCTGCAACGTTGATCTTCTTGTCGAAGAGTGAGGATTCTTCATTTGCTGCAAGCATTGCAACGGAAGCTTCAATGTCAAAGTTAAGAAGATTTCCGAGGAACTGATCCATAAGCATTGTTTCAAAGTCGAATGCAAACTGATCGTTTCCGCAGCCTGTGAAGAAGGAAAGGTCGATGATTGAATCAAGAACTACGTTAAGCTTGAAGAAGCCGCCTTCACCGTCAATTACGCCTCTTTCTGTTGTAAGAAGGTCAGCGGAAGCGGGAAGTCCGTCTGCGAAGTTAAGAGCCCAGTCAACGATATCGTCAAGATAATCGTATGCTGTCCACTTGCTTGTATCCTCGGGAAGCTCGTAGCAGGTTGTGCCCTTGTTGTAGTTAAGAGCCTTAGCTGCTGTTTCCATACCGATTTCGAAGATGATTTCAAGGCACTTTTCGTCAGAAAGCTTTTCTACCTTTGTTGCCTTAGCTGCTGCCTTGATTTCCATGGGTACCCATTCGTCGTTTGTTACTGCATACTTTGCTGCAAGAACTGCGAGCTGCTCAAGAGTTTTTACTGCTGCAACGTCCTTAGCCTTTGCATTGTCAAACCAGCCGGGGAAGAAGAGCTTAAGAACCTCAACTGCCATATCCTCAGCATCCATATCCTTAACCTTCTTGCTTGTGAAAGCGGAAAGGTCTGCGCCGAGATTGTCAAGCTTTGCAAGCTTGGGAAGAATGAAGCGGAAGGTCTTTGTAAGGTTTTCGTTGAGGTTTTCGTTGCCGCCCTTCTTGAGGTCGAGCTTCTTGAATGCATCCTTGGTAAGGATAACCTCAAGGAGAGTGATAACTGCGTCGTTGAGCTGAGCTACCATATTGCCCTTGCCTGCGCCGAGTACCTTATCGAAGGTGTCCTCCTTGAATTCATAGTCCCAGTTGAATACACTGTCAAGGATGTTGTCGTATTCATCGTCAAGGGGCTTTACCTTTTCAACAAGTAAATCCTTAATGTCGTTGTTGAGGGGATGAACAAGAAGGTTTGTGTAAATCTGTGCTGCGTATGTTTCAAGGAAGCCGTAGATGCTGAGCTCCATAAGCTTTGCAGCATCCTCCTTTGAAACTGTATCCTGACCGGTAAGAAGCTTAAGGAATGCAACTGCTACGATTTCGTCTGCAGTGTATTTCTTGTATGCCTCATAGTCAAGCTCAACAGCGTCGCAGAGCATTTCTTTGATAGCATCGGGGCCGATAGCATTCTTGATTTCCTTGTTGATATCAAAGTCGAATGCCTTGAGTGCAAGGTCTATTGTGAAACCGAAGGAAAGGTCAGCCTTTGCAGCCTTTTTGAATACAGATGTGTTGTCAGCAAGGAACTGAAGCACAGCATAAAGTGCGTTGAGGTTCTTGCCCTTACCGGTGTCAATGCCCTTAAGAGCATCGCACTTGAACTTAAGGTCACCGAGTCTTAAGGTTCTGAGATTGTAAAGAGAGTCGATAAGCTGATTTGTTGAACCGAGCTTGATTCCGAATACTCCGAGAACACCCTCAAGTGTGTCATCCATATCAATGTTGGGAAGAACATAGGTGTCGAGCCAGTTCACAAGAATTGTTGCAAGCTCCTCATCGGATGCGCTTGTGGGATCTGTTTCTCCGATAACCGTTTCAAGGTCATCATCTTCAACAAAAGTGTAAACGAGGCTTAATACTGTGCCTAAGATTTCCTCTTTTCTTGTGTTGAGGTTTTTAAGAAGCCATTCAACGAGGTCGCCGAGGCTTTCGCCCTGAATGAGCTTTTCTACTGTGTTTACCTCATCCTTTATCGCAGCGGCGGATGCCATAAGCGGAACAGAGGAGAATGCAAGCACCATAGCAAGAATCAAGGCTATGATTTTGTTTGTCTTTTTCATTACGAAAAACACCCTTTCAGAAATATTATAACCCTGTTCGGTCATACCGATTGATTATGTATTTATTTTAAGTCTGTACATTTACAAAGTCAACACAATAATAATTGCCTTTTTTAACAATATTTATGTTACAAATTTGTAATATATTTCAAGCGTGTGAACAAATTCCGGCAAAAAACGCACGTACCTTATAATCTTTTGTCGAATCTAATCATTACAGGCTGCTATGACGTCATCAATGCTGTTTTTTGAGTTATTTGCAAGTCGCATCACCGGATATATGAATAAAAAATTGTAGAAAATGCAGAAAAGTTAAAAAAAACTTAAAAGTTGTACAATTAAACTTGATTTTAGTCGAGTTCTGAGTTATACTGTTTTTGCTTTGTAAACTGACAATTCGGAGGGATTTTTTTATGAAATTGCTTGAAGATAAGATTCTTTCCTGCGGAACGGTGCTTCCCGGACATATCCTGAAGGTTGACAGCTTCCTTAATCATCAGATTGACGTTTCATTGCTTTCTGAGCTTGGCAAGGAGTTTTACAGACTTTTTTCAGATTGTAAAATAACGAAGATTCTCACTGTTGAAGCATCGGGTATTCCGATTGCCTGCTTTGCTGCACAGCACTTTGACGTGCCTGTTGTTTTTGCAAAGAAGGGTCATCACAAGAATATCGGCTCCGATTGCTTTACTGCAGAGGTTTATTCCTATACAAAAGGAACAAGCTATACGATTTTTGTTTCCAGAAAATATCTCTCCGCTGACGATAACGTTCTTGTGATTGATGATTTCCTTGCAAACGGACAGGCAGTTCTCGGTCTTAAGAAAATCGTGGAGGATGCAGGTGCCACGCTTCAGGGCGTCGGTATTGCAATTGAAAAGGGCTTCCAGGACGGCGGCAAGCAGATCCGCGAGGCAGGAGTCAGACTCAAGTCTTTAGCAATTGTTGATTCTATGACTGATGACAGCATCAGCTTCAGAAGCGACGATTGATTAAGAATAAAAAAATATTGGAGGAACCCAAAGTGAAAAAGGTATTCAAGGTACTCGCTCTCGTTCTTGCTCTTTCAATGGTTGTAGCTTTCGCAGCATGCGGCGGCAACACAACTGAAGAAACAACAGCAGCAGACGAGACAACAACAAACGCAGGTGAATTAAACGAAGTTAAAGTTGGCTTTATCTTCCTTCACGACGAAAACTCAACATACGACAAGAACTTCATCGACGCTGCAAAGGCAGCTTGCGATGAGCTCGGCATTGAGTATGCACAGAAGACTCAGATTCCTGAGTCAAATGCTTGCTACGACGCAGCAGTTGAACTTATTGAGGTTGACGGCTGTAACGTAATCTTCGCTGACTCCTTCGGTCACGAATCATTCCTTATCAACGCTGCTAAGGAATACACAGACGTACAGTTCTGCCACGCAACAGGTACACAGGCTCACACAGCAGGCCTTGCTAACTTCCACAACGCTTTCGCATCAATCTACGAAGGCAGATATCTTGCAGGTGTTGCTGCAGGTATGAAGCTCAACGAAATGATCGCTGCAGGCGACATCACAGCTGAAGAAGCTAAGATGGGTTACGTAGGTGCTTTCACATTTGCTGAAGTTATCTCCGGCTACACATCCTTCTATCTTGGCGCAAAGAGCGTTTGCCCCTCAGTAACAATGGACGTTAAGTTCACAGGCTCATGGTATGATGAAAAGCTTGAAAAGGAAGCTGCTCAGGCTCTTATCAACGGCGGTTGCGTACTTATCAGCCAGCACGCTGACTCAATGGGCGCTCCCACAGCTTGCGAAACAGCAGGTGTTCCCAACGTTTCCTACAACGGCTCAACAGTTGCTGCATGTCCCAATACATTCATCGTTTCCTCAAGAATCGACTGGACTCCCTATTTCAAGTATATGATTCAGTGCGTACAGAACGGCGAAGCTATTGCTGCTGACTGGACAGGTACAATCGAAACAGGCTCAGTTGTTCTTACAGAGGTAAATGAAGCTGCTGCTGCAGAAGGCACAGCTGCAAAGCTTGAAGAAGTTAAGGGCAAGCTCCTTGACGGTTCAATCAACGTATTCGACACAACTACATTCACAGTTGGTGGCGAAGCTAAGACATCCTACATGGCTGACGTTGACACTGACGCTGCTTATGAAGGTGACACAGAGGTTATCGAGAACGGCGTATTCTTCGAATCAAAGTTCCGTTCAGCTCCCTACTTCGATCTCAGAATCGACGGTATCACTCTTCTTGACGAAGCATATTAATTTATAATTTTTTTTCGCAGTCTAAGGCGGGAATTCCCGTCTTAGACTGATTTTGAAGAAATTGCTGTGTTTTTTCACAGCAATTTCTTGAGAATTTTTAAAGAACGGGGGTTCAACGTGTCAAAACAGCCGGCTATTGAACTTAAAAATATTACCAAGCGCTTTGGTAGTAAGGTTATCGCTAATAAAAACGTAAATCTTACCGCTTACCGCGGTGAGATTCTTTCCATTCTCGGAGAAAACGGAAGCGGAAAAACCACCCTTATGAATATGATTTCGGGTATCTATTTCCCCGATGAGGGTCAGATTTTCGTTGACGGTGAGGAAGCGGTTATCGCTTCTCCCAAGGACGCGTTCAGATACAGAATAGGTATGATTCATCAGCATTTCAAGCTTGTTGATGTGTTTACCGCTGCCGAAAATATTGTTCTCGGTATTGAGGACGGCAAATATGACCTTAAGCGTTCAACTCAGGAAATAAAGAATATCAGCGAGCAGTACGGCTTTGAGCTTGCTCCCGAAAAGAAGATATATTCTATGTCTGTTTCCGAAAAGCAGACGGTTGAAATTATAAAGGTACTGTACCGTGGCGCGGATATTCTTATCCTTGACGAGCCCACCGCAGTTTTAACTCCTCAGGAAACAGAAAAGCTTTTCGCAATTTTACGCAATATGCGTGACGACGGAAAGTGTATCATCATTATCACTCATAAGCTTCACGAGGTGCTTTCTCTTTCCGACAGAGTTTCTGTTCTTCGTAAGGGTGAATACGTAGGTACCGTTAATACTAAGGAAACAAGTGAAAGCGAGCTTACCGAAATGATGGTAGGCAAGAAGATTGAGCTTAATATTGAAAGAAGTGAGCCCAAGGACAGTGTTGACAGACTTCTTGTGAACGGCGTTACCTGTGTTGACCGACAGGGCACTACAATGCTTGATAACGTTTCATTTACTGCAAAAAGCGGTGAAATTCTCGGTATTGCAGGTATTGCAGGCACGGGTCAGCGTGAGCTTCTTGAATCAATTGCAGGCCTTCAGCACCTTACTGCAGGTGAAATCTTATACATAAATCCCAAAACGGAAAAGCAGGAAAACCTTCGCGATAAAACTCCCGTGCAGATACGCGAAATGGGTGTCCGTCTTTCATTCGTTCCCGAGGACAGACTCGGTATGGGTCTTGTAGGTAATATGGATATCATTGATAATATGATGCTCCGAAGCTACTCAAAGGGACATTCACTGTTCCTTCAGAGAAAGGCTCCCAAGGACCTTGCTATGAAGATAATTAACGACCTTGAGGTTGTAACCCCCGGTGCAACAACACCCGTCCGCCGTCTTTCGGGCGGTAACGTTCAGAAGGTGCTTGTAGGACGTGAAATTGCAGCATCTCCTACAGTGCTTATGGTTGCATACCCCGTAAGAGGTCTTGATATCAACTCCTCATATATGATTTATAACCTTCTCAATGAACAGAAGGAGAAGGGTGTTGCTATTATTTTCGTCGGTGAAGACCTTGACGTTCTCGTTGAGCTTTGCGACAGAATTATGGTTATCGGCTCGGGTAAAATCGCAGGTGTGGTTGACGCCCGTACCACAACAAAGGAAGAAATAGGTCTTCTTATGACAAAGTCAAAGGATGATGGAAAGGAGAATGCTAATGGCTGACGTTAAGGTAAAGCATAACAGAGAGCCTCTTATTCATATTGTCAAGCGTGACGATATGGTGCCCTGGAAGGCATGGCTTATCCGTATTGCTACTATTATCATTTCAATTTTCCTTATGGGCTGTCTTGCAACGGTTCTTACCGACAGAAGCCTTGGCGATACCTTTGAAATTATGTATCGCGGTGTTTTCGGCAGAATTGAAGCAGGCTCTACCGTAATGCTTTGGAAATATCTTCAGGAAATTGCAATTCTTCTTTGTCTTGCACTGGCACTTACTCCGGCGTTCAAGATGAAATTCTGGAACTGCGGCGCAGAGGGACAGGCTCTTATGGGCGGTCTTGCTGCAATGTTCTGTATGATAAACTTCGGCAAAACTCTTTCATATCCCGTGCTTTTGCTTGTTGTTATCGGCTCAAGTATTCTTGCAGGTGCAATATGGGGTCTTATTCCTGCGGTTTTTAAGGCTCTTTTCAATACGAATGAAACCCTGTTCACCCTTATGATGAACTATATTGCAACACAGATTATTGCTTACTACGTTTATATCGTAGGCGGCGGATCAAACGTTATTCAGCCTGTAAGTGAGGGTAATCTTCCTGTTATAGGCAACTACAGATACCTTACAAACATTCTTATCGTTGCTGTTTTAACACTTGTAATGTACGTATATCTCAAGTACAGCAAGCACGGCTATGAAATCTCCGTTGTAGGTGAAAGCCAGAACACAGCACGCTATATCGGTATCAACGTAAAGAAAATCATTATCCGTACCATGATAATTTCAGGTGCGGTCTGCGGTATTGCAGGTATGCTTCTTGTTGCAGGTACAGACCATTCAATCAACACAAACACAGTAGGCGGTCAGGGCTTTACTGCAATTATGGTATCCTGGCTTGGTCAGTTCAATCCCTTTATTATGGTGCTTATGACAGGCGTTATCTGCTTCCTTCGTATGGGTGCGGCAAAGGTTGCCGATACCTGTATGCTCAACGCATCCTTTGCGGATATCGTTGTAGGTATCGTTATTCTCTGCGTGGTCGGCTGCGAATTCTTTATCAGATATTCTGTAAAATTCCGTCACAGTAAGAAGGAGGTAAAAGCATGATAGTTCAGTTTATTTGCCGCGCTATTCTTCTTGGTGTTCCGCTTCTTTACGGCTCAACAGGTGAAATTGTTACAGAAAAGTCAGGTCACCTCAACCTCGGTATTCCCGGTATTATGTACGTAGGTGCAATAAGCGGTGTTATCGGCTCCTTTCTTTATGAAAAGGCTTGCGGTGATAATATCGACAATATGAATGGCATTCTTGCAGTTCTTATTCCTCTTGTATGTGCAATTATAGGCTCAACTCTTATGGGCTTTATCTACAGCTTCCTTACGGTAACACTCCGTGCAAATCAGAACGTTACCGGTCTTGCTCTTACCACCTTCGGTATCGGCTTCGGTAATTTCTTCGGCGGCTCACTTATCAAGCTTGCCGACAGTGATATGCCTTCAATCGCTCTTACAAAGACAAGTAATTTCTTTTCTGTAAAGCTTCCCTTTGCAGATGACCTCGGTGTGGTAGGTGAGATTTTATTCTCCCACGATTTCCTTACGTATACGGCTATAATTATTGCTGTAATTGTGGCATTTGTTCTTAACCGTACCCGTGTGGGACTTAATCTCCGCTCTGTAGGTGAAAATCCCGCAACTGCTGATGCCGCAGGTATCAATGTTACAAAATACAAGTACGTTGCAACCTGTATCGGTAGTGCAATAGCAGGTCTTGGCGGTCTTCAGTACGTTATGGCATACGCAAGCGGCGTATGGACAAACAACGCCTTCGGTGACAGAGGCTGGATGGCAATTGCACTTGTTATTTTCGCACTTTGGAAGCCCTCGTCAGCTATTGTCGGCTCATTCATTTTCGGTGCCCTTTGTAATGCAAATAACTACATTCAGGGTCTTGGTACCGAAACACAGGAGCTTTTCAAAATGCTTCCTTACGTTGTTACAATTGTTGTGCTTATCATCACAAGCATGCGTAAGAAGAGAGAGCATCAGCCCCCTGCTTCTCTTGGTATTTCATATTTCAGAGAAGACAGATAAAATCAAAAAAACGTTTTCAGCCTTTACGTATTTTTTGCGTAAAGGTTGTTTTTTTGCACAAATTCGGTTGATATTCCGGCGTTATTGTGTTAAAATACAACTATCTATAGCGCTCAGGAGAAATTAAATGCACGCATTGAAAAAATTAACTGAATTATTGTCAGCGCTGATGCTTGTCACCCTTATTCTGACAAGCTGCGGATGCTCAATATTTCCGGATTTTGATACAAATGAAATAAGGTCTGTCAAAACCTACGAGGGCTCTGCAATCAGCACACGTGCATATAGAGGCTCTGATGCCGTAAGGCTTGCCGGCTCTGAGGCAGCCGAGATTTATTTTGATAAGGCAAGCGGCGGAATAAGCTTTACCTCCCTTTATACGGGAAAAAGCTGGGCTTCTCTCCCGACCTTTGAAAATTCCTTTGCCGCAAGCTTCATTGTGAAGGCTCTTGCCGGTGATACGGTCCACTGTCTTGATACCTCCTCCTGCAGTGCGGCAAAAAACGGTATACGCACAGAAAAAACAGAAAACGGTGCAATCATAACCTATTCTCTCACCTCGGGTGACGTGACTGTTGAGCTTCCCGTTGAATTCAGCATTTCAGGTGCGGTGATTGAGGTTAGCTGTGATATGTCAGCCTGCAAGGTATCCGACGGCGTGAAAATTATTTCAGTTCAGCTTCTACCGTATCTGGGAGCAATCAGATATACTGCGGCTTCTGCAGATTATGCTGCCTTCGGTGACTGGTATCTTGTGCCCGACGGTGCAGGTGCACTTATGTATACGGCAATTGAGGATGAAAACACCCGGTTGACTCTTTCCGTTTACGGAAAGGACTACTATGAGGAATATATCTCTGCAGGCGTGGGTGCATACGGCGTGAAGCAGACGGGCGGAGCATTTTCTGCAACTGTCTGTGAGGGTGACGAGAATGCGCTTATAAGGGTTTTCCGCTCAGGCGCGGATACTCAGAATATCAACAGAATTTATCCTGAATTTATAATAACTCCCGTAAGCGGTGCTGAGGGTAAAATTAAAACCGGAAAAGCATATGAGGGAACAATTTCGGTTTCCTATGAGCTTCTTTCCTCTTCTGACTGCAGCTATACGGACGTTGCAACCTCAGTAAGACAGTCGCTTATACGCGCAGGACTTATGTCTGCAGAAAAATGCGACAGTGTATATCCGCTTACAATATCCCTTGTTGCAAGCACTGACGGAAGCCGTAAAAACACAACGGCAACACTCGGTCAGGCAGAAAACCTTTTAAGCGTGCTTAAGGGTAAGGGAGTAAATGAAATAGATATGGTGCTTCTCGGAGCCTTTTCTGACGGACTTGAAAACTCGGCGTCAGACGGGCTCGGTCTTGTGTCATCGGTCGGCAAGGAGGCAGAGCTTGAGGAGCTGCTTTCCTATGCAGGCTCGCAGAAGCTCAGAATTTTTGCAGGTGCCAATCTTCTGACAGGGAATAGCTCCCTTTCCGGCGGCAGCCTTTCGGGTGAGAAAAAGTCAGCAGAGCTTACAAATCCTCTCAGTCCTTATGTCGGAGAGGAAAGCTATAAAATGAAATATCTCGGCTCTTCAGATGTAGCAAGGGGAGCAAACAGACTGCTTGCTCTTCTCGGTAAATATGATTTTTACGGTGTGTGTATTACCGATGCCGAAAGCTCTGTATACGAGAATGCAGATGGCAGTCAGGGGCTTTATGAGGGCTATGAAAGCACTCTTCAGGGAAATCTGTCCTCACTTACGGCAGCCTCCTCTCTTATGCTCAGCGGCTATAATGCAAATATTATGAAATATGCTGAAAGGCTTTACGACGTAAGCTTTGACAGTGTAACGGAAAATACAGGCTCCTATGCCACCGTGCCCTTTATTCCCGTTATTGTTCACGGCAGTGTGGTTTATTCGGGGCAGGCAGTGAATCTTGATTCTGTTTCAAGAATAAATCTGCTTAAGAGCATTGAATACGGTGCAGTGCCTCACTATTTATGGGTGTCCGACGAGCGCTCGGATAAGCACTATGACTTTACAATAAACGAAGCAGTTGAGTTTATGCTTGAGGCAGACGAAAAGCTTTCAGACCTTCCCTCAAAAAGAATTACCGAGCACTTTATGTACGAGGACGGAGTTTACTGTACAGGCTATGAGGGTGGAGTAAGAGTGTTCGTAAACTATAACAACTATTCCGTAATAATCGGAGAGGTATCCGTAATGCCTTATAATTTTCTCAGAATAGGATAAGCAATATGACAAATGAATTTGATGCAATGACACAGGATGTGGGAATCGGCGGAATCCGCACGAAATTCGGCATCAGGGTGCTTTTGTGTTATATACTCAAAAATGTGAACAGTGAGGTTTCAAGAACCGCCTTCGGTGAAATTTTAAGAAGCAGTGAGCTTGTGAATTTCTTCGAAATTAATCCCGCTCTTGATTCCCTGTATGAAAACGGTCTTGTTGAGCTCATTGAAAAAGAGGATGACGACTATTTCAGAATCACTCCCGAGGGCATTTCCGTTGCGGAAAAGCTTCAGACCGATATTTCAATAACCGCAAGAGAAAAGGCTCTTTCGGTAGCCTTCAGGGTTGTTACCCGTGAGCGCCTCAAGGGTAGTGTTGATTATAAAATCGAAAAGGCGGAAAACGGCTACTACGTAACCTTTACCGTATATAACGGTGACGAGCTTATGCTCAATACCCGACTTTTCTCCGCCGACTATTTACAGGCTCAGCTTGTAGGTGAGAATTTTATGAAAAATCCCAATAAGCTTTACGAAGGCATAATTGATGCTCTTGTGCGTTGAGGTAATATATGTTTGAACAGATTATAAATATTGACAGAATGGAGCAGGCGGTAAGCCTGTTCGGCAGCTTTGACGAAAATATAAAAATTCTCGAAAAGGAGTTCGGGGTTGAAATTGTGAACCGCGGCTCTCAGCTTAAAATTACAGGCGAGGATATTGACGTTACAAAGGCGTCAAAGGCTCTTCAGGGGCTTATAATGCTTATCAATAAGGGTGAGCAGCTTACCGAGCAGAACGTAAGATACTGCATTTCTCTTGTGAACGAGGGAAACGACGATAAGCTTCCTTCAATTTCCTCCGACTGTATATGTATCACAACCTCGGGAAAGCCCGTAAAACCAAAAACACTCGGTCAGAAAAAATACGTTGATACCATAAACAAGAACACAATCGTATTCGGTGTAGGTCCGGCAGGTACAGGTAAAACCTATCTTGCCGTTGCGATGGCGGTCAAGGCATTCCGTGCCAAGGAGGTCAACAGAATTATTCTTACCCGTCCTGCAGTTGAGGCAGGCGAGAAGCTGGGCTTCCTTCCCGGTGACCTGCAGCAGAAGGTTGACCCCTATCTCCGTCCCCTGTACGATGCACTTTTTGATATGCTGGGAGCTGATAATTTTCAGAAATATCAGGAAAAGGGCAATATCGAGGTAGCCCCTCTTGCATATATGCGCGGAAGAACTCTTGACGACAGCTTCATTATTCTTGATGAAGCGCAGAATACAACTCCCGAGCAGATGAAAATGTTCCTGACCCGTCTTGGCTTCAATTCAAAAATTGTCGTAACAGGTGACGTTACTCAGATTGACCTTCCCGACGGCAAGAAATCAGGACTCAAGGAAGCGGTGAGAATTCTCAAGAATATTGAGGACATTGAAACAGTACGCTTCTCGGAAAAGGACGTTGTCCGACACAGACTTGTGCAGGATATTATAAAGGCCTATGAAAAGGGCGAAAAAAAGCGTGATTAAGATTTTTAATCGTGAAAGGAAGATTATATGGCAAACAAAACTAAAGTAATCATCACAAACGATCAGAATACCGTAAAAATTCCTTCGGGTATGCGCCTTCTTATCAGACGCTGCTGTAATGCGGTGCTTCTTATGGAGCAGTTTGAGGATTCCGCAGAAATCAGCGTCCGTTTTGTTGATAACGAGCAGATAAAGGAGCTTAACGGTGAATACCGTGATATCGACAGAGCAACAGACGTTCTTTCATTCCCTCTGGGTGAAAACGGCGTGTATGACCATAATCCTGCAAGTGGTGCGGCGCTTCTCGGTGATATTGTAATTTCAATGCAGCGCGCTATGGAGCAGGCAGAGGAATACGGACATTCTCTCGACAGAGAGGTTGCCTTCCTTACAGTGCACTCAATGCTTCATCTTTTAGGGTATGACCACGTAAACGGCGGCCTTGAGGCTCTTCGTATGCGTGAAAAGGAAGAAACCGTACTTACTCAGCTGGGTCTTAAAAGAAACGGCGCTTACTATCTTGACGAGGAATAATAACATGACAGAACAGAAAACCGCCTTTATTGCAATTGTAGGCTGTCCCAACGTGGGCAAATCCTCAATTCTTAACAGGCTTTTAGGTGAAAAGATTGCAATTGTATCTCCCAAGCCTCAGACCACCCGCACAAGAATTATGGGTGTGCTGACAGAGGGTGAGGTTCAGCTTGTATTTACCGATACTCCCGGCTACCATAAGCCCAAGACAAAGCTTGGTGAAAAAATGGTCAAGGCAGTAGGTGAGGGTATTCACGACGTTGATGCCTGCCTTCTGGTTGTTGAGCCCAAGGGTGAAATAAGAGAAGAGGAGCTTACTCTTATTAAGAAAATAAGGGATAATGAAATTCCTGCAATTCTTGCAATAAATAAGGTTGATACCATTGAAAACAAGGAAGAGCTTCTCAGCCGTATTCTTGAATTTTCAAAGCTTTATAATTTTACCTCAATCGTTCCCGTTTCTGCACTTGACGGCAACGGACTGGGTGACCTTCTTAAGGAGCTCAAGGCTCTTTCATTCCCCTCACAGCACCTTTTCCCCGATGATACCTTAACCGATCAGCCTGAAAAGGTTATTGCCGCAGAATACATAAGAGAAAAAATTCTCAAGTATACCGACAAGGAAATTCCTCACGGTACAGCGGTTGCTATTGAGCGCTTCAAGGAAAGACCGGATGCAGATATTCTTGATATTGATGCTACGATTTACTGCGAGAGAGAAAGTCATAAGGGTATCATTATCGGTAAAAACGGTGCTATGCTTAAAAGAATTTCCACTAAGGCACGCCTTGATATGGAAAAATTCTTTGACTGCAAGGTAAACCTCAAGTGCTGGGTCAAGGTGAAGGAGGACTGGCGTAACCGCGAGGGACTCATTCACAATTTCGGTCTTGATTAATGGAAAAGTTTACAATTGACGGAGTTGTAATAAAAACGACTGTAACGGGAGAAGCCGACAGAATCGTCTGGGTGCTTACCCGTGACAGAGGGGTTATAAGAGCCTTTGCCAAAGGTGCAAGGGGGACTAAAAGCCGTCTGCACGGCGGCACCTCTCTTTTTTGCTACTGTGATTTTACGTTCTCCGAGAAAAATAACGTATATAATATAAACGAGGCGCTTATAAAGGAGGTCTTTTTCGACCTTCGGGGCAGTATGGAGATTCTTACTCTTTCTCAGTATTTCTGTGAGGTGCTGATGAAAACGGTGCCCGACAAGTGTGAGGAGGAGATATATCTCCGGCTGCTTCTTAACTGCTTTCATTTTCTTTGTAAAAACAGAAAACCGGAGCTGCTTATAAAGTCGGTGTTTGAGCTGCGTCTTGCGTGTATCGCAGGCTATATGCCTTCGCTTATTGCCTGTGGTGTCTGCTCGGAATATGAAACTGATACTATGTATTTCAGCTGTGCCGACGGCAGTCTTTTCTGTGAAAGCTGCGGTAAGGGTATGGCAATACCCCGCGTGCCTCTTCCCGTAATTTCCGCAATGAGGCATATATGCTTTTCTGAATTTTCAAAAATTTTCTCATTTGAGCTGCAGGAAAATTCTCTTGAGCTTTTAAGCCGTATTACGGAAAATTATCTGAAAGCGGTGTTGGGGCAGGAATTCAGACTGCTTGAGTATTTCAAGGATATAGGAAAATAAATTATAGTAAGATTTAGAAAAATTCTAAAAAACTATTGACTTTTGATTTAGAATCAGTATAATAAATTTAGAACGATTCAAAAAAATTCAGGAGGCGATAGTATGACAAAGCAAAGAGCCGCAATAATCAAGGTTATGCACGATAATTGCGGACATTTTACCGCTGAGGAAATATTTTTGTTGGCACAGAAGGAATATCCTTCTATTGTTCGTGCTACAATATATAATAACCTTAACAGTATGGTTGAGGAAGGCAGTGTCAGAAGAATCTGTCAGTCGGGTCAGCCCGACAGATTTGACAGAAATCCTATGCCTCACGAGCATATAATCTGTACTGACTGCGGTAAGGTGGTCGACGTATGTCTTGATAATTTCAAGGAAAGGCTCAGTGAAGAAACGGGCAGTGAAATTGTCGACTATGAATTGGTAATTCATTGTAAATGTCCCGAGTGTCGGGTATTATAATCAGGAGGAAATAAAAATGGAACTTAAGGGTACAAAAACTGAAAAGAATTTAATGGAAGCTTTTGCAGGAGAAAGCCAGGCAAGAAACAAATATACTTACTTTGCATCTGTAGCAAAGAAGGAAGGCTACGAGCAGATTGCTGCTATCTTCCTCAAGACTGCAGAAAATGAAAAGGAGCACGCAAAGCTCTGGTTCAAGGCTCTCGGTGAGCTCGGCGATACTGCTCAGAATCTTGCAGCAGCCGCAGCAGGTGAAAACTACGAATGGACAGATATGTATGACCGTTTTGCAAAGGAAGCTGAGGAAGAAGGCTTCACAAAGCTTGCTTATCAGTTCAGAGAGGTAGCAAAGATTGAAAAGAGCCACGAGGAAAGATACAGAAAGCTTCTTTCCAACGTTGAAATGCAGGAAGTATTTGCAAAGGCAGAGGAAACAATGTGGGAATGCCGTAACTGCGGTCATCTTGTAATGGGTAAGAAGGCACCCGGTATGTGTCCTGTTTGTGCTCATCCCCAGAGCTTCTTTGAGGTAAGAGAAGAAAATTATTAATTTCTTCAGAAAAACGAATATCAGTAAAATTTTCCGCATATCCGAAAGGGTATGCGGATATTTTTTTTGTCGGAAAATGTAAATGGAAAATAATGGTAAAAATATCATAAAATGCTTGCAATTCAATATGTTTCGTGTTAATATATGGAAGAAATAGGAAAAAATAACATTTTTCAAGGTTATAATTCCGTAAATATGAAAGGAAACGTGTATAATGAAACAGAAAAAAGTATTGATTGCAGAAGAAAACGGCGAATTCCTCAAAAGTATGCTGAATTCCTTAAGAAGCTTCGGCTTCGAATGTGTCAGCATTCCTAAAAACGGCGAAGAGGTAATTGCGGCTATTGAAAAGTATACTCCCGATATCGTAATTATGGAGTCGTTTATGGCAAGGCTTGATGCCCTTGCAGTGCTTAAGATAATTTCAAATATGAAGCTTGCCTCAAAGCCTTATATCGCAGTGCTTTCCAATGCCGATAATTCCGGCTTCGAGCAGCAGGTGCTTTTAAGCGGAGCGGATTATTACTTTATAAAGCCTGTTGACGTCGGTGTGCTTTGTGAAAGAATTGCTCAGCTTACAGGCTGGGACAATAAGGGAGGTAACGTAATAAGAATGAAAAATGCAGGCGAGCCCGACCTTGAAATTACCGTATCGGAAATAATGCACGAGCTTGGCGTACCTGCACACATAAAGGGATATCAGTACTTAAGGGATGCAATTATTCTTTCCGTAAATTCTCCCGATATGATGAATTCCGTAACAAAGGTGCTTTATCCTACCGTTGCGAAGCATTTCAACACAACCTCCTCAAGAGTAGAACGAGCAATCCGCCATGCGATTGAGGTAGCCTGGGACAGAGGGGATATTGACGTGCTCAGTGCCTATTTCGGTTATACAATACAAAATTCCAGGGGAAAGCCCACAAACTCCGAATTTATAGCTATGATTGCTGATAAGCTTCGCCTTAAGATGAAGAAAATATCATAAGGAATACCGCCCTTCGGGGCGGTAAAAATTTTTATGTTCAAGAACATTTGTTCACATTTTATGTTTGATTTTTAAATATTTTTGTGTATAATATAATCAGAGAAATATCGTCAGGAGAAACTATGGAAAAATTCAGACTTGTGTCCGACTACAAGCCTATGGGTGACCAGCCCCAGGCAATAAAGGAGCTTGTTGACGGAATCAACAAAGGCTATAATGAACAGACCCTGCTGGGCGTTACTGGCTCCGGCAAGACGTTTACTATGGCAAATATTATTGCCGAGGTAAACCGTCCTACGCTTGTGCTTGCCCACAATAAAACTCTTGCGGCGCAGCTTTGCTCCGAATTCCGTGAGTTTTTCCCCGACAATGCAGTTGAATATTTCGTATCCTATTACGACTACTATCAGCCCGAGGCATATATTGCCTCAACCGATACCTATATTGAAAAGGATTCTGCCATAAACGATGAAATCGACCGTCTGCGTCACTCTGCAACCTCTGCACTTTCCGAGCGCCGTGACGTTATAATTGTTGCAAGTGTATCCTGCATTTATTCTCTCGGTAATCCCATAGACTATAAAAATATGGTAATTTCCCTTCGTACGGGAATGGAAAAAAGCCGCGATGAGCTTCTTGAAAAGCTTGTTGAAATACAGTATGAAAGAAACGATATAAACTTTATCAGAAACAAATTCCGTGTTAAGGGTGACGTTGTCGATATTTTCCCTGTATACACCAATGAAAATGCCATAAGAGTTGAATTCTTCGGTGACGAAATAGACAGAATCTGTGAAATAAATCCTCTGACGGGTGAAGTGAAGAATACTATTTCACATGTAGCAATTTATCCTGCCTCCCACTACGTTGTAGCTCCCGAAAAAATACAGAAATGTGTTGATGAGATAATAGCCGAAATGGAGGAAAGGGAAGCCTGGTTCAAATCACAGGGCAAGCTTATTGAGGCACAGAGAATAAGAGAGCGTACGGAATATGATATGGAGATGCTTCTTGAAACAGGCTTTTGTAAGGGCATTGAGAACTATTCACGCATTATGGCGGAACGAGAGCCCGGCTCTGCACCCTTTACTCTTTTGGACTTCTTCCCCGAGGACTACGTTATGTTCATTGATGAATCCCACGTAACTCTTCCTCAGGTCCGCGGTATGTTCGGCGGTGATAAATCAAGAAAGGATTCGCTTATTGAATTCGGCTTCCGTCTGCCTTCTGCATACGATAACCGTCCTCTTACCTTCAATGAATTTTACGATAAAACAAGACAGAAGATATTTGTAAGCGCAACACCTGGTGAGCTTGAAAAGAGCTTAAGCTCACATATTGCAGAGCAGATTATAAGACCTACGGGACTTTTGGACCCCGAAATAGACGTGCGTCCTATTGACGGGCAGATTGACGACCTCATAGGTGAAATCAATGAAAGGGTTGCAAAAAAGGAAAGGGTGCTTGTAACCACCCTTACAAAGGCTATGGCGGAAAGTCTTACGGATTACCTTTCCGACTACGGTATAAAGGTCCGGTATATGCACTATGATATTGACACGATGGAAAGAATGGAAATCATCAGGGATTTAAGACTCGGTGAGTTTGATGTGCTTGTAGGCATCAACCTTCTCAGAGAAGGTCTTGATATCCCCGAGGTTTCACTTGGTGCAATTCTTGATGCCGACAAGGAGGGCTTCCTGCGCTCGGAAACGTCGCTTATACAGACCGTAGGACGAGCCGCAAGAAATGCCGAGGGCAAGGTAATTATGTATGCCGATTCCGTTACAAACTCAATGGAAAGAGCAATCTCCGAAACCTTCCGCAGACGTGAAAAGCAGCAGCGCTTCAATAATGAAAACGGTATTGTTCCCACCACAATCGTTAAGGGAATCAGAGAAATTCTTGAAATTTCCAATACTCACAAGGCGGCAAGAAAGGAAAACGGCATAAAGCTTTCAAAGAGAGAAAGAGAGCTTCTCATAAATCAGCTTACAAAGGAAATGAAGGCAGCTGCAAAGCTTCTTGACTTTGAAAACGCAGCATATTTAAGAGATAAAATCAAAGCTTTACAAGAAAAAGGATAAGATATGATACAAAGAAAAATTAAAATCGTGGGTGCAAAGGAGCATAACCTCAAGAACGTTTCCCTTGAAATTCCCCGTGACAAGCTTGTTGTATTTACGGGACTTTCAGGCTCGGGAAAATCCACCCTTGCATTCGATACCATATATGCAGAAGGACAGAGAAGATACGTAGAATCCCTGTCCTCGTACGCGCGTCAGTTTTTAGGACAGATGGAAAAGCCAAACGTTGAAATGATTGAGGGGCTTTCTCCTGCCATATCTATTGATCAGAAAACCACGTCAAAAAATCCCCGTTCAACCGTAGGCACGGTAACGGAGATATATGACTATTTAAGATTACTTTTTGCCCGTGCAGGTATTCCTCACTGTCCTGTGTGCGGAAAGGAAATCAAGCCTCAGAGCGTTGATGAAATGACCGACAGGGTAATGTCACTTGAAGTGGGCACAAAATTTATGATTATGGCGCCTGTTGTAAGAGAAAGAAAGGGCGAGCACGTAAAAATTCTTGATGAAGCAAGAAAGTCAGGATTTGTAAGAGCACGCATCGACGGTGAAATGCTTGAGCTTTCCGAGGAAATTAAGCTTCAGAAAACAAATAAGCATACGATTGAAATTGTTGTTGACCGTCTTGTTATGAAGGAAGGAATCGCATCCCGAGTTGCCGATTCTCTTGAAGCCGCTCTTAAGCTCAGCGAGGGTATTGCCCTTGTAAGCGTTGTGGGAGGTGAGGAAATAATGTTTTCACAGAATTTCTCCTGTCCTGACCATAACGTGGGAATAGGGGAGTTAAGCCCCCGACTTTTCTCCTTCAATAATCCCTTTGGTGCGTGTCCGCGCTGCTCGGGACTCGGTATCTTCAAGAAGGTTGCCCCCGAGCTTATTATTCCCGACAAAAAGCTTTCAATAAACGAAGGTGCAATAAAGGGCTGCGGCTGGACAAACGAAAAATACGGCACTATAGCACGTATGTATATGGAAGGACTTGCAAAGCATTACGGCTTTTCTCTTGATGCTCCCATTAATACTCTTCCCGAAAGGGCAGTTAATGCAATTCTTTACGGTACGGGCGGAGAGGCGATAAAGCTTAAAAGAAGCTTTCACACAGGCTCTACGGAATACGAAGCACCCTTTGAGGGTATTGTAAATAACCTTGAGCGTCGATATCAGGAAACAAACAGTGACTGGTCAAGATGGGAAATTGAGCTTTTTATGTTCGACCACGAATGTCCCGAATGTATGGGTGCAAGGCTTAAAAAAGATGTGCTTGCAGTAACCGTGGGCGGAATAAATATCGACGAGTTTACAAGAATGTCAATCTCAGAGGAAATTGCATTCCTGAATTCACTTAAGCTTTCCGAGCGTGAGCATATAATTGCAGACGGAATTATAAAGGAAATCAGAGCAAGACTTGAATTCCTTGAAAAGGTAGGCCTTGATTATCTTACGCTTTCACGCTCGTCGGGCACTCTTTCGGGCGGTGAAAGTCAGCGAATCCGCCTTGCCACACAGATAGGTTCGGCTCTCACTGGCGTTTTGTACGTGCTTGACGAGCCCAGCATCGGTCTTCATCAGCGCGACAACGAAAAGCTTATTGAAACTCTTAAAAATCTCCGTGACCTCGGTAACACGCTTATTGTTGTTGAGCACGATGAGGATACAATGCACAGTGCCGATTTCATTGTTGACATAGGCCCCGGAGCCGGTGTTCACGGCGGTGAAATCGTGGCAACGGGTACACTTGAGGATATAAAAAAATGCCACCGTTCAATTACGGGGCAGTATCTTTTAGGCGAAAAGAAAATTGAGGTGCCCGAAAGACGAAGAGAGGGCAACGGAAAATATCTTAAGATTCTCGGTGCTGCACAGAACAATCTCAAGGACGTAGACGTTACATTTCCCCTCGGCAAGTTTATTGCCGTCACGGGTGTGTCCGGCTCAGGCAAATCCTCACTTATAAACGAAATTCTTTATAAGCAGCTTGCAAATGAGCTTAACGGTGCGAAAAAATTCCCCGGTAAGAATAAAGGCTTTGAGGGCATTGACAATCTCGACAAGGTAATTGATATCGATCAGTCGCCTATAGGCAGAACACCCCGCTCGAATCCTGCAACCTACACGGGTGCATTTACGGATATAAGAAAGCTTTTCTCCGAAACCACAGATGCGAAAATCAAGGGCTATGCTCCCGGCAGATTTTCCTTCAACGTGGCAGGCGGCAGATGCGAGGCCTGCTCGGGTGACGGTATTGTAAAAATTGAGATG
>JAZTWN010000072.1:0-54406 GCA_045635905.1 Acutalibacteraceae bacterium | reverse complement strand
CTGCGACCTCAAGCCCGGAAGAGCATGTAAGAAGAGCGCTCGGGAGAAACGGGCTTCTCGGATATCTGGACAGGATATTCACAGTGGCGGAGATCGGTATCAGCAAGCACTCGCCTGAGATATTCGATGAAGCGGCCGCGTCCATGGGGACCTCCCGCGGAGAGACGCTGGTTTTCGAAGATTCGCTGTACGCCCTGAAAACAGCGGCGGAGGCAGGCTTCCGCACAGCAGGTATCACCGGACTTAATCACAAGCTTGAGAAATATTATCATACCCGTCTTGATACATATACCAACATGAATAAGCAGGGTATTGCAAACTGCTTTGCCGCAACGGTAAAGACACTTGAGATGTTCGTCAAAGGTGCGAAGCTGTAATATCAGGATTAATTTTTAAGGGAGAGTCAGTTCTCCCTTTTTCTTCTATACCTATTGACGAAAGGTCTTTATTATAATATTATATAAACAGAAAGTTATGGAGGTTTTTACAATGAAAAACAGATTTTTCCGTATAATTGCACTTGTGCTTTGCTTTACAGTGCTTTTCTCAGGATCTGTGTTCACTGTATCCGCAGCTGATGCGAGCGGTGCAGAGGCAGCCCTTGAAAGCGCAGGCGAGGCTATTGAAAAGGGCTTTTACAACGCTCTTAACGTAGTTGTTGAGGTGCTTGTAAAGGCTATATGCACAATTTATCCCAATCCCAAGTCATGGCAGGATATTTCCGAATATTCCCGTGAGGAAATCGGCTTCCTTGAGGGCAGAGATACCTATGCAACAGAGGCTGCGGACGGCAACGTATGGTCACTGGGCTTTGCTTCCCGCTCACTTGTTCCTGCTGACATTGACTGTGGTGAATATAACCTCGGCAGAGATCTTACAAACAAGTATGCCGAAGGCGTATACGACGATATGAGAATCCGTGTTGCCGCTATCGACGACGGCTCAGGCGAGGGTCTTCTTGTTATCGGTGCGGTTGACGCTCTCGGTGTTACCTCAACTGACGCAAGAGCTATAAGAAAGCTTGTTCTTGAGTATTTCGAGGGCAAGGGCGTTGAGATTGCAAGCGTAAACATTATGGCAACTCATTCACATTCAGCTCTTGATACACAGGGTGTAAGCACAGGCTTCTTCACAAAGCTTGCGCTTGCAGGTGTATATAACGTTTTCGGTATTACTTCTTCCTATCCCGGTCTTGAAAAGGCTGACGAATTCAAGCAGCACTACATCAACGAATCTGCTCTTGCAGTAATTGAGGCAATCGAGAATATGGAAGAGGGCGCACTCTATTACGATGCAATCGACTGCTCCTCCATCATTCACGACAAGCGTGACCTTATTGCTAAGGAGGATATTCCCGAAACTGCAGTTTTATACTTTGTTCCCGCTTCAGGTGCTGCAGCTACTTATATTGCTGATATCAGCTGCCATCCCACATCCTTCTCCGCTTCAAACGGTCTTGTAAGCTCCGACTATATTTATCATCTTGATAATTACATCAAGGCTCAGAAGGGCGCAAACTTTATGATGGTTGCAGGTGCTCTCGGTCAGCTTTCACGTGACATTGAGGTTGATGAAACAGGTATGACAGAGTGGGAGGCAAAGGGCGCATCTGCCAAGACTCTCGGTGAAGCATTCGCAAAGCTTATTATGGCAGGCGAATATGATGAAGAGCTTGCTCCCGTGCTCAACGTAATGCACAAGGATATCTTCATCACTCCCGAAAACAGCATCCTGACCCTTGCTTGCGAAATCAACCTTGTTAACAACCGTATCTTCACAGACGGTATGGATGCAGTTATGGCTACAGAAATGGGCTATATTGAATTCGGCAACCGTGTTGGCTTTGCTATGTTCCCCGGTGAATTCTATCCCGAAACCTTCTGGGGCACAGACATCACAAACAACACAAACTGGGACGGCACAGAATGGCCCTATGAAAGCCTCTTCAACTCCGTAGAGGGTGTTGACGTTTACTGTATCTCTCTTGCAAACGATGAAATCGGTTACGTGCTTACAGACAACAACTTCGCATTTATGGGTCACATCATCGGTGAAGAAATTGCTGACGAGGTGCTCTCAGTAGGTAAGCATACAGGCTCCTTCCTTGTAGGTGAGTATTTCGAGCTTATCTCAGCTATAGACTAAGAAATATATCAGCACAGAAGTGTTATATTTGCAGATTTTTTACGGAGGTATAAAAAATGTACGATATTTTTATTAAGATTCTTTCCTTCTTCTCATCATTCCTTATGCTTTTCTTAAGCCCCGGCGGACACATCGGCGGCTCTATATACGACAGTGCCTGCCCCGATTTCTTCGGTGAGGCAGCAGTAGTGAATGAGCTTGACCCCATTGAGGTTCCCCAGCATCCCTACCTCGCAGCAGAGGGCACAAACGGTATGCACGGCAACTCCTACAACACAGGCTCTTATAACTTTATGGGCCCTCTCGGTATTGACCCTGTTGTAAATTCACGTTCAATGAACGTTTTCGGCGGTCTTGTTGCAACTCTTATGTTCGACTCACAGGGCAGAATTATGTGCATCAGCGGTAACGTTGTTGGCTTCAGACTCCTTCTTCTTGATGCTGAAACACTTGAAATTCTCTGCGAAACAAGACTTCCTCAGCGTCCCTCAACAGTTGAGGCTATCAAGACCTTCAACTTTGACGCTATTTCAAGCGATACCTCAGGCGGCGCATACTGCCACCTTCTTACAGGCGACAGACCCATCATCGGTAACTCCGATAACATTATTCAGATTTACTACGTAGATGAATCCTCAGGTACACCCGAATGGAAGGTTGAAAAGGAATGGGATATCAGCGACAAGCTTCCCGAGGGCTCATACATCACAGACGCTATCCCCGATTTTGAAGGCAACATCTGGTTTGTAACACGTCCCGGTGAGGTAGGCTACGTTGAGCCCGATACAGGTGACGTTCATATGATGACCCTTACAGGTGAGGAAATCCAGAACACACTTGCTATCTGCGAGGACGGTATCTATATCGTTTCCGACTTTGCTATGTACCGCTTTGAAATCGGTGCTGACGGCACACCCGTATACACATGGAAAACTGCTTATGACAGAGGCACAACCCTCAAGCCCGGTGCTATCAATCAGGGCTCAGGCACAACTCCCACTCTTCTTGACGTTCCCTGCGAGGACGGCAGCGTAAGAAAGGTTGTTGCAATCACAGATAATGCTGACGAGCAGGTACACGTTTGCATTTACGACCGTCTTACAGGTGAGGTAATTGCAGAGGTTCCCGTATTTACAAAGGGCAAGAGCGTAAGCGAAAACAGCCTTATTGCTCACGGCAGATCCTTCATCGTTGAAAACAACTACTCCGAATCAGGCTCAGGCTTCCTCGTAAACGATCCCACAAGTGAGCCCGGTGTTGTAAGAATTGATCTTAATGCGGACTGCACAGATGCATTCATCGCATGGGAAAGCAATGAGGCATCCTGTACGGTTGTTCCCAAGCTTTCAACAAAGAACGGTCTTGTATATCTTTATACAAGAGAGTACGGCAACGGAATTCCCGATAATGCAGTTGCCTGGTATTTCACAGCAATCGACTTTGAAACAGGCGAAACTGTTTATAAGGTATTCACAGGCTGCGGTAAGAACTGGAATAACTCCTACGGTCCTATCACAATCGGCCCTAACGGCTCTGCATACGTAGGTGTATTCAACGGTCTTATTTCAATTACTGACTCTGCTAAATAAGGAGAATGAAAATGGTAGATTTTATCAAGCTTCTCGTTAAGATTATCAAGCTTTTCGTTTTCCTTGACAACGCTACAGGCGGTGCCGTTACACAGGCAATCAAGGACCTTGAAGCACAGTACGGTATTACGTTATAATTTATTTACAGAGCCTCGTTTTGTGCGGGGCTCTGTTTTTTTCAGGTGAATTTTATGAAGGCAGAAAAATTTGTTACGGTATTTGATGCCGAGGGCTACGAAAGAGCACGTATTCCGGGTGTTGTTGCTACGTCCTCGGGCGCGCTTATTGCTTACTGTGAATTAAGAAAAAGCGACAGTGACTGGGCGGTTATTGACGTCGGAATGAGAAAAAGCACCGACGGCGGCAATACCTTCGGTGAAATAAGGCTTCTTGCTTCGGGTGAGGGCAGAAATACCGTGAATAATCCCGTTATGATAGCAGACGGTGACACCCTTCACCTGCTTTATTGCGTAAATTACCGCCGTGTGTTTTATATGAAAAGCGGTGACGAGGGTGAGAGCTGGTCTGCTCCCCGTGAGCTTACAGTTCAGCTTGAAGAAAAGCTCGGGGATTATTTCTTTTCCTGCATCGCAACGGGGCCCTGTCACGGAATAAGCACCTCTTCGGGTGAGCTTATTGTGCCCGTATGGCTTGCACGCAACCGAGATGACGAGAAAAGCCACCACCCCTCGGTGATAGCACTTCTGTATTCCGCTGACAGGGGCGAGGAGTGGAGTGTAGGTGAAATTTCAGATTCCCTATGCGACCCCAGTGAGTTTTCCGTGGCTCAGCTTCCTGACGGCAGAATTTTTGCCAATATCCGCCACGAGGGTGAGAAAAAATGCCGTGCCGCGGCAAGGGTAAGTGAAAATTACGGTATCGGGGATATTCGCTTCTGCGAGGCACTTGCAGACCCTGTATGCTGTGCAGGCTTTGTGACCTTCGGAAACGGATTTCTGTTTTCAAACTGTGAAAGCACCTGTGAAAGAGAAAGACTGACCCTTAAAAGGCTTTCTGCCGACCTTGAAATTTCAGAGAGTCTGCTTTTAAGCGACAGGGCAGGCTATAGTGATATAGCCATAGACCCCTGCGGCAAAAGGGCTTACGTGCTTGCCGAGGCGGACAAAAGCATCGGGCTTTATATTGTTGAAATGTAAATAAAAGGGCTTCCCCTGTGATAAAAGGGAAGCCTTATTTTATTCAGCTTTTTATGTTGTGTGCCTTGAAGGTTGCAAAATAGTAGGAGGCAATATTTTTTGCAAGTGTTTCACGAGGTATGTCGCAGCCTTTCTGTACCCACTGCATAATAAGTGCGGTGGTTCCGCCGCTTACGAAGGTGAAGGCTCTTTTGAATTCCTCGATGCGTCTTTCCTCAATAAGGGGATTGAGCACGCCCTTGAGTGTATGATAAAGCACCTTGCCGAAGCTCTGATGAATAGCGTTATTTGCATTCTGGTTGAAAACAAACTTATAAAGCTCTTTATTTTCCTCAACTGTTTCAAGATAGTAGTTGATTATGTTATAATAGTCGGTGTAGGTGATTTCCGCTATATCGTTTTTTGTCATAATTTCTTCCTTGATGTATTTTATGACAGTTTTCTGAATAGAGAAAAATTCCTTGAGAATTTTCTGGTGCAGATCGTAAATATCTGTATAATAGGCATAGAAGGTGCTTCGGTTTACGTCTGCGGTCCTGCAGATTTCGGTAACCGATATCTTATTGATGGGCTTTTCCTTCATAAGCTCATAAAGAGCCTCGCGTATTACTTGCTTGCTGTACCGTGTTCTGCGGTCTTCTTTTTCGTGATTCATAATAATCCTCTTTTTGAACAATCTGTCGGTTTTTATACACCGTATTGATAATAACACGCATTGTAAGCCAATTCAATAAAAAAAGAAAAATTTTCATTTTTTTGCAACACTTTTCATCTCAATTCCATCTAATAGTCGGAAGGGAACGATTTTATGGACGGACAGAAAATGAAAAATTTAATAAAATCCGCAAAAAAGGGCAACGCCGATGCCTTCGGTGAATTATATTCCTTTTATGCAAAGGACCTTTACAGATTTGCTTTATATAATCTGAAAAACACCTTTGATGCTGAGGATGCTGTGCAGAATGCCGCAGTTGCCGCTTTTACGAAAATAGGGAATCTGAAAAAGGACGAAAGCTTCAGGTCGTGGTTTTTCAAGATACTTTATAACGAGTGTCTGAAAATTGTTACGTCAAAAAGCAGGGTGCGCGAGATTCCCTCGGAATCGGTTGTGCTTTTAAGGGACGAGCAAGTCCAATTGCCCGATGAATCGGGTGTGATGGCGCTTCTTGAAAAACTGTCCGAGCAGGAAAAATCCATAGTGCTTCTGTCCGTTTTATATGAATATACGTCAAAGGAAATTGCAGAAATTCTGTCAATGAACCCTTCCACAGTCCGTTCCTCCCTTTCAAGACTTCTGAAAAAATTACGAGAGCAATTAGAAGGTGACGAAAATGAATAACGAAAGCAGAGATATATTAAAGGATAAATTAAATGAGGATATCACTCTTCCCGAAAGCCTTTCAAGGGAAAATATAGTTTCTCTTTTAGAGGGCAGGCAGGTTAAAAGAAGCCGCAAGGGTATTGTACGCCGCTTCGTGGCGGTGGGTGTTGCCGCCTGCCTTATGATAACGGGTGTGTCGGTTTTATGGGAAAGGGGCTTCTTTTCTTCTCCCGAAAACGTTGCGGATGACGTAGAAAATGCCTTGCAGAATTCTGCCGTGTCTGCTTCATCCTACGATGAGCTTTTAGGCTTTATAAAAACCTATGCCGAGGAATATCAGAAGGAAAATTCCCGCGGTGATATTTATTACAGTGTAATGGAGGATGGGGGAGGAACAGTAAACGGCTCTGTAGCAGGTGCCGTTACGGATAAGAACGAGTCGGCTGATGATATGGCGCAGACCGAGAACTATTTCGGTGCCGTAAATCTTCGTGAGGAAAATGTGTATGAGGATGACATTCTTATTACTGACGGAGAATATTTCTATGCCGTTGATAAATACGGCAGACGAATTTCAATTATAAGGGCAAATGCCGACGGCACCCTCGAAAGAGTTTATGAGGGCAAGGAAACGCGTTATGACGACAGGAAGCTGAATAACGAAAATATATACTATTCAGGTCTTTATAAGTATGAAAATTATCTTGTTGCAACCTATACAAGATATATTTACGATAAGGAAAGCTATTATTACGCAAAGGAGCTTTCGGGTGCGGCAATTTATGACATAACCGACAAGTCTGCTCCCGTGCTTATAAAGGAAATTGCTCTTGACGGTGATTACGTTTCCTCCCGCATTGTTGACGGAAAGCTGATACTCATAAGCCGATATGCAATCGCACAGTATTTCGGCACGGATGATGAAGAAAGTCTTATCCCTGCAACCTATAACGGAGAGCTTAAGGAGAGTATTCCCTGTGACTGCATAGTCTATTCCCGTGAGGATTCTCCCGAAAATTATGTAAACATTGTAAAAATTGACCTTGAAGACCTCGAAAAGCCCTTTACGGTTACTGCATTTCTCGGTAATGTGACAGAAACCTACTGCACAAGCGACACACTTTATACCATAGGCTATAAGTATCAGTACAGCCGCGGCGGTGTCCTTGTGGATTCCGTTGTAAGCTTCGGCGGTGCTATGATAAGCGTAACAGACAGTAAGACCACAGTAACAAAGCTTGATATTTCAGGTGAAAAGCCCGAAATTTTATGTAAAACAGAATTTGAGGGCGGTATTCTTAACAGCTATTCAATAGATGAGCATGAAGGCTACCTTCGTATAGCGGTTACAAAGGGCTTCGGTGATGAAGCGGAAAATTTCATATACGTGTTTGACAAAAGCCTTTGTAAGGTGGGTGAAATCACGGGTCTTGCAAAGGGTGAGCAGATTAAATCCGCACGCTTTATGGGTGATACCGCGTATGTTGTTACCTTTGTGCAGACCGACCCCCTGTTTGTAATTGACCTTTCATCTCCCGAAAAGCCTGAAATTGCGGGTGAGGTGAAGCTTCCCGGTTTTTCCTCGTACCTTCATCCCGTAGGTGACGGTCTTCTTGTGGGGGTAGGTGTAGGCGGCACAGAAACAGGCACGGACGGCAGCAGTAAAATAAGCCTTTTCGATGTATCTGACCCCAAAAATCCCAAGGAAATTGACTATCTTACCTTCACCACATCATCACTTGGCACAGAAAGCAAGGCGTTTGTAAGCATCACGGAAAAATCCTTCCTTGTTCCCTATGAAAACTGGAGCTACACAGGGGAATATAATGAAGACGAAAATTACTATAAGTATTACTGCGCAGGCGGTGCACTTGAAATCAGCGTAAAAAACAAGGAGCTTGTGCTTGAAAAAGCTTACCTTGCCGAGACGATTGAGGGAATTGCAAGAGCCAACTTTATAGGTGACTTTGCGTATATCTTCAATAACGGTGAAGGTGCGATGGCATCCTTCAGCAGAAAAACAGGTGAGTTTATTGACAGCCTTGAGGGCGAAAGCAAGAAAAATGCTCTTCTGCCCGTAAACGAAGCCATAGAGGAAATTTTATATTAATAAAAAACCTGCAGATTCATTGTCTGCAGGTTTTATCTGTTTGTGTGCGGATTGTCGGTTCTTTCAAGAAGGTAATCTACGGAAACATCGAAATAATCGGCAAATTTTATAAGCAGAGCATAGCCAGCCTCTCTTTCACCTGTTTCGTATCTGCTGATACTGTTCTGATTAAGTGAAAGATCCATTGCCAATTTAAGTTGGGATATTCCTTTTTTCATTCGCAATTCTTTTAATCTCATACAAGTACCTCTTGATATAAGTATACCGTTCTGGTATCATTAAATTATCCCAAGTTGGTATATTTGATGTCGGAGGAATTATTATGCTTTGTGAAAATCTTTTTTGTATATATTATCAGGATGATGAATGTATTCTTGATGAGATTGAATTGGATATATGCGGTAGCTGCAAGTGCTGCATATATGTTGACATTCCCGAAAAGCAGCTTGAAAAGAAAAGGAAAGAGGGAATGTATAAGGGAATTGTTGGAGGATGTTAAATATTTATTTCAGCTTCTTGACATCCTGCAAAACTGTTGTTAGTATAGATTTAACAATATTTTGCGGGAGTGAAATAAAATGACAAAGCTCAGAAACGGTGAATTAAGCCTTTCGGGGAAAATTTTTGCCATTATAACCTGTGCGCTTATGACAGGCTTTATGTGGCGTGTCCGCGGTGACCACGGCTGGGGCTCAATGTGGGGTATGTTTGCGGTAGGCGTTATGCTTATCCTCTTTATTTATGCCGTGTTTGCGGAAAGAAAAAAGATGAATTATGAAATGATACCTCTTGCGGTGTTCTTTTTGGGTATCACAAACGGTGGCTGGGGTACACTCAATTCCCAGATGGAGGGATACCTTACGTCTACTGCCGCCTTTACAGGTGAGGAAACGGCAAGGCTTGTTGAAATAAATCCTGTTCACGGTCTTTTTATGATGCTGTTTCTGGGCTTCGGCTGGATGCCCCTGTTTGCAGTAATCGTAGGCTCACTTTTTTCAAAGAAAAAGTATACGGTAATGCACTACGTAATTTTAATTGCAACCTTTTATATAGTGGAAACCGTTTTCCGCTTCTCACTTTCACACTTCATTCTTGAGGTTGTGCATCCCGAGGCAGTTGCCTTCTGTAAGGAGGGTCTTGCCGACCGCGGTATTGATATGTCACCTATGATGGCATACATAAAGGAGCTGGGCTCTGCCGCCTGGGCAAAGAAGATACCCTTTGCAAGAAACTACTTTACAAGCATCGACGTTATGTCGGCAGCCTTCGGTGCTCTTGCAACGTCAATTGCGGCACTTGTAGTAGTTAAGGATAAGCTTACCGCTATAGTATCCTTCCTTATAAACACAGTATGTGCACTTTCAATCACAATTGCAGACGTTTTCCTTATTATCGACTCCGACCGCGGAATTCTTCCTGCAGTGGGTGAGGTGCCTATGTGGCTTAAGGCTCCCGCCTGGTCATTATGGGAGTTCTTCACAGGCTTCCTGTTAGGTCTTGGTATTATGCTGATTCTTGTGTGCATTCCCAAAAGTTGTATTGCCGAGGAGCCCTTTGAAGCAGCTCTCACAATCAAAAACAGAAGGCTTCATTTCGTGTGGACGGCAGGTCTTCTTATGACCTACTCTATGTGTCTTACCGTAATGCGCCCCCTCGGTATGAGAATAGGAACTCATATTTTTGAGGCAGGTCTTTGCGAGGATGAGGACACTATGGGCACAATAATTGCAGTGGTGCTTACCGTTATTGCAGGTGTTGTGTGCTTCATTCTGCACAGAGGTCTTCTTAAGGAAGAAAGAATGCCCTTCTCACTTACACCCGGTTCATTTGCAAGGAAGGCGGTTGTGTTCTATTTCCTTGCAACGGGCGTTGTGTATTTCTTCACTGACGACGAGCTTCCCTTTGAGGGCGTAAAATCAATGGCAGATTTCACGGAAAAGTGGAATGCAGGCGGACTTACGGTGCTTCTTCTTTCACTTGTTGCCTTTGCGCTCTTCCTTGTGTTCTATACGCTCACAATGAAAAACTCAAAAAAGCAGGCAAGCAGATAAAAATTACGGCGTAACTGTAAAATCGCAGTTACGCCCTTTTTTAGCCGTTCATATCTTCCTTTATACGCTCGCTTGCGTTTTCAAGACCCTCGGATACCTTTTCAGCAGCGTCGGATACTCCCTCGGAGATGCTTTCACCGATGTCCGATACCTTTTCGGAGGCATCCTCAAGTCCCTCGGAAACGTCCTCGCGCATATCTGTCATAGCTTCGGAAACGTCGTCACGCAGGGTGGTTGTGGCTTCTGCCGCCTTGGTTGTTTCGGGTGCTCTTGTAGTGCCCGGCACTGTGGTGGAATATGAGGCAGAGCCGTCCTTTTTGCAGGAGCAAAGGCATACCGCCGAAATAATTGCAATTGCAGTAAGAGAAATTAAAAGCTTTTTCATAAAAATTTATCCTTTCTATTTTGTAAGTGTTCCGTTGTCGGAATATAAAAGAATGAGAATGTCCGATTCCTTGCCTGTTACGATATCCTTATAGATGAGAATATGCTGACCATCGGTGTCTTCGCACAGAAGCTCATAGGTGTATTTCTCCTGCCCGTCCTCCGTGGGAATTACCGCTGCGGAAATTTCTGTTACCGAACAAACGCAGTCCGCCATTGCCTGCTCGGGAGTAATTACGAAATCGGGGATCTCCCTTTCCTTATGATTCATAAGATAGTCTGCCGCCTCAAATGCCGTAACTCTGCCGTCGGTAAGGCTTATGCTTACCTTGATAAGGTCGGGGTAGCAGATGAAGGAGCCCTGCCTGAAGGCGAAATTCACGGTGCAGATTCCGTCAAGGCTCGCAGCATAGGTTGATACCATATCATAAAAGCCAAGCTTCCCTAAAAACAGAGATGCCTTTTCTATGGCATCCGCCTGTGAAAGAGCTGCTTCACCTGCAGAAATAGAGGACATTATCTCAAGGGGATAGCCGCCCTTTTTCGTTATTGAAATATTATAAATATCCGTCCTGAAGCAGTATGCGGCAAGTCTTCCGCCCGTGTCCTCCTCCTCGACGAGCAGCTTTTTATCAACACCCAGAATGTCCGCGGCAATTTTCTTTGCCTGCTCAAGTGAAATTTCCTTTTCATTTTCAAGAAAAACCGAGGTCCTGGAAAGAATATTGTCGGAATACGGTCCGTCATAAATAAGGGTGGGATAATTTTCAAAGGTAAGCTCCGTGTCGGAAATGCTGTCAAGGTATGACACTGTGCTTTCACTGCCCGTATCTGTCCTTATAAGCTCGTCGGAAATTTCCTCAAAGGTAAAATAATCAGCGGATAACAGGGAGGCCATCTGCTCAAACTTAAGTGAAAGGCTTACTGCGTATGAGCACAACGCCTTCAGCGTCTGCCTGTCCTCGTCGGTGATTTTCTCCCCACCTGCCGCCTTTCTGCTTAAATGTGCGGTGAACTCTCCCACCTGTGAAAGATATTTATAGGTGTTGTAAAGCTCGGTTTCACCCGAGGACAAGGCGGCAAGGCTTTCCTTTGCGCCTGCGGTATCCCGCTGAAGCCTGCTTGTAAGCGTGCCCAGCATTTCACCCGAGCCCGCATACAGGCTTTTTGTGAGTGTTGTTTCGATGCTGTCAAAATATTCCGAAAGCTCAAAAAGAGCATTCTGATTATAAAGGTCAATTTCCCGTTTATAGGTGTGAGCTCTCACGTTGCCTGCCACTGCCCATATCCCGACGCATACAAAAAGTGCGGTAAGAAGGCTTACAAGCCGTATTTTTCTGCGTTTTTTCATAGCCGTTTCCTTTCACGCTGATGATTCAATCGTATTATTGTCATAAAAGCCGATTATATTCAAAAAATTGTTTACAGTTTTATTGTTTCTAAGTATAATGTAATGTAGAATGTCTTAGTTGCGCGCTGACGCAGTTAAAACGTGCTACGGCTATATGCAAATCGTATTACGAATACTTAAAAGGGTGAAATCAGTTTGGAAATCTATCTCGATAACGCTGCCACCACAAGGGTCTGTCCCGAAGCGGCATCTGCCGCTATGAGCGTAATGACGGAAAGCTACGGCAACCCCTCGGCAGTTCACTCCTTCGGGGTAAAGGCAAGAACAGTTCTTGAAGGCTCAAGAAAAGCACTTGCCGATGCGCTGGGCGCTGACCCGTCGGAAATATATTTTTCCCATTCGGGAACGCTTGCAAACAATACTGCAATCTTCGGTGCGGTGAATGCCCGAAGAAAAATGGGTAACCGCATTGTTACCACAAGCCTTGAGCATCCATCTGTTATGAGATGTATGGAGGAGCTTGAGGAGCAGGGCTTTCAGGTCGTAAGGCTGACTTCGCAGAAGGACGGCACCTTTGACCCTATGGAGCTTATGACGGCAATAAACAAAAATACCATTCTCGTATCGTGTATGCTTGTAAACAATGAAACAGGCGCAATAAATCCTGTTGAAATGATATCGCGTGCAATCAAAAGGGTATCCGCGCCCGCGCTTGTCCACGTTGACGCGATACAGGGCTTCGGTAAGCTTCCCGTGAAGCCTGCAAAAATGGGCATAGACCTGCTTACCGTAAGCGGTCATAAAATTCACGCACCTAAGGGTGTGGGTGCACTCTACGTAAACAAAAGTATTAAAAGCTTAAAGCCCGTTATCTTCGGCGGAGGTCAGGAAAACGGACTGTTTTCGGGCACTGAGGCTCTTCCTGCTATTGCGGGCTTCGGCGCTGCGGTAAGTGCTCTTCCCAATATTTCATATCAGCTTGAGCACACAAGAAGGCTCAGGGATTATTTTCTTTCACTTATAAAGGAAAATCCCAGAATACATATAAATTCCCCCAAGGATGCAATCCCCAACATCGTGAATATGTCCGTAGCAGGCATACCCTCACAGGTGCTTATAAATTATCTGTCCGAAAGAGGAATTTACGTATCTGCGGGCTCTGCCTGTAAAAAGGGACACAGAAGTGAGGTGCTTTCCTCCCTCGGTGTAGCCCCCAATCTTATCGACTCTGCAATACGGGTAAGCTTTTCAAGATATACCACTGCAGAGGAAATTGAGATATTTGTAAATGCCCTTAACGACGCATTGAACAGTATAAGAACAAAATTATAAACAGAAGGAAACGGAAAAATGAAGGAAATTATTTTACTTAAAGACGGTGAATTGGCTCTCAAGGGTCTTAACCGCTCTACCTTTGAGGATATGCTTATTAAAAATATAAAGGAGAGAATATCCTCTCTCGGTAATTTTACATACCGTAAGGCTCAGTCCACAATAGTTGTTACTCCCGAAAACGAGGATATCGACCTTGACGAGGCAGTTTCCCGTATCGGTAAGGTTTTCGGCACTGTAGGTATTGCCCGTGCAGCAGTCTGCGAAAAGGATATCGAGGTTATAAAAAATACCGCTTACGAATACCTTATGGAGGACCTTATGTTTGCAAAAACCTTCAAGGTAACAGCAAAAAGAGCCGATAAGAATTTCCCCCTGAAATCCCCCGAAATCTGCGATGAGGTGGGTGGCTTCCTTCTTTCAAAAATAAGAGGTCTTAAGGTTGACGTGCACAACCCCGAGGTTACCGTTGCAGTTGAGGTAAGAGATAACGGTGTATATATCCACGGCAGACAGCTTCCCGGTGCGGGCGGTATGCCCACAGGCACTGCAGGCAGAGCCTGTATTCTTATTTCGGGCGGTATTGACTCTCCCGTTGCAGCATATATGATTGCAAAAAGAGGTGTGCGCCTTACTGCCGTCCATTTTGCATCTCCTCCCTATACCTCAGAGCTTGCGGAAATGAAGGTACACGAGCTGCTGGGTAAGGTTTCGATGTATTCGGGCAGAATAAATCTTTTCACCGTGCCCTTTACAAGACTGCAGGAAGCTATAAGAGATTACTGCCCCGAGGAAATGTTCACGGTTACTATGAGAAGAATTATGATGAAGCTTGCCTCCCGTATTGCCGAGTGGCAGGGTGCTGATGCGCTTGTTACGGGTGAAAGCCTCGGACAAGTTGCAAGCCAGACCATCCATGCTCTTAAATGCACAGATGAATGTGCCACTCTTCCTGTTTTCCGTCCCTGTATCGGTATGGATAAGAATGAAATTGTTGTAATTTCAAGAAAAATTGATGCTTTTGATATTTCAATCCGCCCCTATGAGGATTGCTGTACCGTATTTACTCCCCGTCATCCCAGAACCCGTCCCACCGTGGACTATGCAAGAGAGGTGGAGGCTATGATTCCCGACCTTGAAAATATGATGAACGAGGCCTTTGACGGCGCAGTGCTTAAGGTAATTGAAGCATATAAATAAAAACTGAGGCGGTGTATTTATGAAGACTTCAACACAGATAGACGTAGGCGGCAGTGTTATCGGTGAGGAAAGAACAATTGAGCTTGTTGCAAAGGCAGGCTTTGATGCCTGGGATTTTTCAATGTTTGCAATGTGTGACTATGACTGGGAGGCTGGCATATTAAGACCCAATTCCCACCCCCTTGCAGGTAACGATTATCTTAAATTCGCAAGAAGACTCAAAAGAATCGGTCTTGATAACGGCATTGTCTGCAATCAGTCCCACGCACCCTTCCCCACAAGCTGCAAGGGTATCCGCGACTGCTTCAGAAGAGCAATCGAGTGTACTGCCGAGGCAGGCGGACAAATTTGTGTAATACACCCCGACAACTATAGCAGCGCCGAGGAAAATGCAGAAATGTATCTTGAGTTGCTTCCCTTTGCAAAGGAGCATAACGTTAAAATTGCTACTGAAAATATGTGGAACTGGGACCACGCTAACGACCACGCAGCCGCTGCTGCCTGCTCGCATCACGAGGATTTCAGACGCCATATTGACGTGGTGAACGACCCCTTCCTTGTTGCCTGTCTTGACATCGGTCACGCAGAGATGAAGGGTCTTGATACTACCGCACGTGATATGATATTAACCCTGGGAGATTCCTTGCAGGCGCTTCATATCCACGACAACAATAAGTGGCACGACTCACATCAGATTCCGTTTTCAATGGATATCGACTTTACCGAGGTCGTAAAGGCACTTAAGGAAATAAATTATAAGGGCTATTTCACTCTTGAGGCTGACAAATACCTTAAAGGCTTTGATGAAAGCAATATGGGTGAGGGCATAAAGGATCTTTATAAGGCCGCAAGAAGGCTTGCGGATATGTTTGAGGCATTATAATATGAAAATTATCTGCAGTGACTACGACGGCACACTCAACCACGGCGGAATTACCCCCAAAAAGCTTGACGCCATAAGAAAATGGCAGGAAAGCGGCAACCTGTTTGCGGTTGTCAGCGGAAGAGGTAAGGACTTTTTCTCGGAAATGCAGGAAAAGGGAATACCTGTTGATTTTCTTCTTTCCTGCAACGGCGGTGTTATTGCCGACAGAAATAATACGGTTATTTCCGAAATAACCTGCAAGCAGCGCATCGGCAGAGAGATAGTTGATTTTGTTTTTTCTCTCGGCTGTCCCTTTGCAATTATCTGCGGTAAGGAGTGCTTTCGCATAAAAAATCCCGATTTCCCCGAGGAAAACGGAGTAACAGAATATGATGAAGCACTTTTGGAGGACTTTGACCAGATAAGCACGGGAAGCTCCGATTTTCAGGAAACTGCCCGTGTAACGGCGCTTATAAAGGAGCGTTTCGGCAATCTCATAAATCCTCTGCAGAACGGCACCTGTATAGATATTGTGCCTCTCGGAATGGACAAGGCTCAGGGTATATATCTTCTTATGAAGCACACGGGTGCGGAATATGACGACATTATAGCCGTCGGCGACAACGTAAACGACGAGGCGATGATAAAGGAATTTTATTCCTACGCAATGGCAAACGGTGTTGATTACATAAAGGAGCTTGCCGATGAAATTACGGTAAGCATAGAAGAGCTTATTGAAAAGGAGCTTGCAAAATGATAAGAAAAGAATATTTCAAGGACGAGATTTTCAATTACGTTGAATATTCTCCCAAGGAAATGAAGGAGGGACTCCCCATCGTTTTCCAGCTTCACGGAGCAGGTGAAAAGGGTGATGCTCCGGACGAGCTTTCTTTGGTGGACGTTCACGGCTTTTCCGGATTTCTGCAGGACAATGACAGGGAATGCATTTTCGTAATGCCCCAATGTCCCAAGGATTCCTTCTGGACTGCAAGGGTTGAGTCAATTATAAAATTTATTGAGGAAAAAATTGAATTTTATAAGGCTGACAAGTCACGCGTTTATCTTACGGGTATCAGCATGGGCGGCTACGGCACCTGGCTTACCACTATGGCACGTCCCGACCTTTTTGCTGCTATTGCCCCCTGCTGCGGTGCGGGTATGCCCTGGAATGCAGCAAAAATAACTATGCCCGTGTGGATGATTCACGGTGCAGAGGATAAAACGGTAAACGTTTTCTATTCTGACGAAATGGCTCAGCGCCTTGAGGAAGAGGGTAAGGAATTTATATACACCCGACTTGACGGCGTGGCTCATGGCGCGTGGGATTACACGTTCAAGGCAGAGCTTATTGACTGGTTACTCGGTAAAAGGAAATAAAATATGATATATTATGGTGTTCTTCTGGCGGCTGTAACAATGTTCAGCTTCCAGTTTTTCTTCAACAGAATATTTGAAAAGGAGTACGGAAATTCAGTCCGTGCCATGTTTGTTTTTTCGGCAGGTGCATCCCTTGTGGGGCTTGTTGTTCTGCTTGCAATCAACGGCTTCCGCGTTGAGTATACCCATTTTTCACTTCTGATGGCATTCTTTGCGGCACTCGACTCTATAGGCTATACGTATTTCAGCCTCAAGGCATTGGGACGGATAAATCTTTCACTTTATTCCATGTTTGCAATGCTCGGTGGCATGATTCTGCCGTCGGTTGCAGGTATTGCCTTTTTTAACGAGGAGCTTACCGTCGGTAAGGGAATATGCTATGCGCTTCTTCTGCTGTCGCTGCTTCTTACGGTAAAAAGAGGAGAAAAGAAATCGGGATATATCTACTATATGGGTGTGTTTATGCTCAACGGTCTGTCGGGCGTGCTTTCCACCGTATTCCGCAATGCCCCCTATGAAAAGACCTCGGATGCAGGCTATTCCATACTTATTGCGGCAACCGCACTTGTTATCTGTCTTGTTTTCCTTCCCTTTGTAAAGGGTGACGGAAGACGTCTTACCAAAAAAGCAATTCTGAGCATGGGCGGCTACGGTGTGCTTTGCCGAGTGGGGAATTTCCTTCTGCTTGTAGCTCTTGCACATCTTCCTGCTTCTGCACAGTATCCCTTTGTTACGGGCGGTGTTATGATAATTTCAACAATTATCTGCTTCTTTACACCAAATAAGCCCTCAAAGAGAGAAATTCTCGGAATTGCAGTGTCCTTTGCTGCTCTTCTCATATTAATGTTTGTAT
Source organism: Acutalibacteraceae bacterium (assembly GCA_045635905.1). Taxonomy (GTDB): domain Bacteria; phylum Bacillota; class Clostridia; order Oscillospirales; family Acutalibacteraceae; genus RUG806. The sequence continues at coordinate 36,671 of JAZTWN010000072.1, read as the reverse complement.
AAGGTGATATTATGGATAAAATTCGTGTAGGCATATTCGGTCTTCGACGGGGCTCGGGCTTTTTCGGTGAAATAGAAGCAAACGGCGGAAGGGTTGTTGCAGTCTGTGAAAAGGACGGACAGCAGGTACGGGAAGTTATTGATGAAATAAAGGATGCCGCCGTATATTCGGATTTCGATGAATTTTTAAATCACGGTCTTGATGCGGTGCTTTTGTGTAATTTCTTTCCCGAGCACGCAGAATATGCAATAAAGTGTCTTGAAAAAAACATAAACGTATTAAGCGAATGTGTCGCAAACGCAACTATGGCAGAGGGCGTAAGGCTTTGCGAGGCTGCCGAAAAGAGCGATGCAATATATATGCTTGCGGAGAATTATCCTTATATGCTTTTCAATCGTGAGATGAAGCGTGTATATGAGGGCGGCACACTTGGTAAGCTTATGTATGCCGAGGGTGAATACAACCATCCTATGGATTGGTATGACACAAAGGCGGTGCTTTCAATCCGTCCTTACGAAAAGCATTGGAGAAATTTCCTTCCTCGCTCATACTATATCACACATTCTCTTGCGCCCATTATGGCGGCAACAGGCTGCATCCCCGGAAGGGTAACGGCTATGCCCGTTTATCGCCCCCTGCCTGAGGATTGCCCCACTGCCTCCCACGTTGCCGATGTAGCGGCAATTATTTCAATTCTCAATACCGACGGCTCTGTTTTCAAGGTAACAGGCTGCTCTGCCTTCGGTGCTCACGGAAATTCCTACAGGCTTTGCTGCGAAAAGGGTCAGATTGAAAACGTGCGCGGCACCGATAAGGTAATGCTCCGTTATAATAGCTGGCAGATTCCCGAGGGTAAAAAGGAGATTAATTTCTATAAGCCGAAAATGACGGCAGAGGAAAGAAAAATCGCAGGCAGCTCAGGTCACGGCGGCGGAGATTTCTTTGTTATAAGAGAATTCTTCAACTGCATCCGCACAAAAACTCCCCATCAGTTTGACGTTTATTTTGCAACCGCACTTTCAAGCGTTGCAATTTTAGCCCACCGAAGCATAATGGAGGGAAGTGCTCCCTTTAACGTGCCCGATTTCAGAAATGCTCAGGACAGGGAAGCCTTCAGAAACGATACACTTTCACCCTTCTGGCTTTCCGACGGCACGCCTCCTTCGTATCCCTGCTGCTCGGATCCCTCATATCTTCCCACCAAGGAGCAGCTTGAGCGCTATAAGTAATGCTTATTCCGACAATTGGCAGGAAAATTGTATGTTTCCTTATTGAAAAAAAGGGACAGGTATTGTATAATTACCACAACTATAATAAAAGGGACTTTATGCGATGAGAAAGATTTCAAAAATTACGTCTGTTTTCCTTGCGCTTATAATACTTCTTGCACCTGTGTGTATGAATTTCAGCGTAACTGCTGAGGCGGCAGGTAAATGGATATGCACCTGGGCTACAAGCATTGTGGATTCATCAGTTTCACTTGCAAGCCTCAGTGTGCAGGATATTATTCCCTCTGACAGTACAATAAGAATTGAGCTTACGGTAACCTCGGCAGGTGAACGTCTTCGTTTTAAGTTTTCAAACGAGCACGGAGCTGCTCCCATAACAATCAGCGAAGCCGCAGTTGCAAAAACCGCGGGCGCAGGCGAAGCAAAAATCAATACCTCAACATCTGCTGCAATCACCTTCAACGGCGGAAGCAAGAGCGTTACAATTCCCAAGGGAACAACCTTATGGTCAGACCCCATTGACTATAAGACCGAGGCTCTTGATACGCTGAGTGTCAGCCTTTTCTTTGAAAATATGACCTATATTACCTCAGCAGGTCTTTCAAATGCAAGAACCTTTATGAGTATGAACTCTCTTTTCGGCGGTGCATCCTCACAGTGTTACTCTGCCGCTATTTCATCTGCAAGAGAGGTAAATATTGTTGCAAGCACCATTACCTATCACACAACTCCCTTCCTTTGTGCAATCGACTCATATACCAATGAGGCAAATGCAGGAACAGCTGTTTTCATCGGTGACTCAACGCTTGTAAACAACACCTACTATTATTTTTCACAGAAGCTTGTGAATGCAGGTATCACCAATACCGCGGTTGTAAACGAGGCGGTTATTGCAAATAAGCTTTTAAGTGACGGCACTGGTATTGTAGGAAATCTTTACGGTGACGCTATGATTGACCGCTTTCAGAGAGATGCTCTTGATATAAGCGGTGTAAAATACATATTTGTAAAAATCGGTCTTAACGATATTCTTCATCAGTTCTCAAAGTCAATGGGTGACGAGGTCCCTCACGTTACAACCCAGGACATCATCAACGGCTATAAAAAGCTTATCTCAATAGCTCACGAAAAGGGCATAAAGATTTACTTCTTCACAAAATCTCCCTGGAAGGGCTACGAAAGAGCCTTCCTCGGTCAGACAGGCGACGTTGTATGGACTCAGGAAATGCAGGATATGTGCAACGAGCTTACAAGATGGATAAAGACCAATAAGTATTCCGACGGCTATATTGATTGCTCACCCTTGGCAAATCCTGCCGACGAAAATGCTCTTTGCCCCTCATTTACCTCTGACGGTGCTCACCTTACACCTGTTGCGGCGCTTGCGCTTGCCGACCTTATTCCCGTATCCTTTGTGGGTGTGAATAAGGAAATCAAAACCGCGGCAAAGATATATAAGGTTGACCCCTATAAGGAGAAGAAGCAGATAATATACGAGCTTGAGCATCCCGAGGAGAAAACCACGGCGCAGGAGGAGACAACAAAGCGCGAGGAAGCAACAACCAAGAAGGAGGAGGCTACTACCGCCGCACCCTCCACTACCGCTCCCTCAACCACCGTTCCTTCCACCACTGCCCCCTCAACAACAGTGCCTACAACACAGTATATTCCTCAGGAAATCGTAACTGTTCCCGTAATCAATCCTCAGGAAACAAAGCCCTATGAAAATCCTGTTGTAAGCCCCGATTACAATATTACGGATACAGTACCCGAGGAAATCGGTAACGGTGCACCCCTTGCCTTCCTTCTTGTTCTTTTTGCAGTTGTTATAATTGCAGGCGCAGTTCTTTTCCTTACTCTGGGCAGAAAAAAGCAGGAAGAATTCGAATAATATCTTGACGGATATTACTTATTAAAGTAAACTAAAGTCATAGGCTGCGGTCTATGACTTTAATTTTTCCCTTCGGGAGGTAAATCTATGAAAATAACCTTTATGGGTGCAGGCAGCACCGTATTCGCAAAGAACGTTTTAGGTGACGTTTTACTCACTCCCTCTCTTCGTGAGTGCGAAATTGCTCTTTATGACATTGATGCTCAGCGACTTGAAGAGTCCTTTATTATGATAAACTCACTCAATAAGAATATAAACGAGTCCCGTGCCGTTGTTACGAAGCACCTGGGCGTTGAAAACAGAAAGGAAGCTCTTCGCGGTGCAAGCTTCGTTGTAAACGCAATTCAGGTAGGTCTTTACGAGCCCTGTACGGTAATTGACTTTGAGGTTCCCAAGAAATACGGTCTTCGTCAGACAATTGCCGACTCAAACGGCATCGGCGGTATTTTCAGAGCTTTACGTACAATTCCCGTGCTCAAGGATTTTGCTGATGATATGGCAGAGGTTTGCCCCAATGCATATTTCCTTAACTATACAAATCCCATGGCTCAGCTTGCAGGCTATATGCAGAGATATACTCCTATCAAGACTGTAGGTCTTTGCCACAGTGTTCAGACTTGCTCAAGAGGTCTTCTCAATGACCTCGGCATACCCTTTACAGAGCCTATCAGAGAAAGAATTGCCGGTATAAACCATATGGGCTGGCTCCTTGAAATTGAGGACGCAGACGGCACAGACCTTTATCCCGAAATCAGGAAAAGAGCCATTGACGTGCTCAACGGCGACCGCAAGGAAAAGTATGACCTTGTAAGATACGAATATATCCGCCGCTTCGGTCACTACTGCACAGAATCAAGTGAGCACAACGCAGAATACAACAATTTCTTCATCAAGGCAAAGTACCCCGAGCTTATCGAGCAGTACAATATTCCCCTTGACGAATATCCCCGCCGCTGCGTAAATCAGATTGCCCGCTGGCAGGACGACAGAAAGCTTTACCTTACAGATGACGTAAAGCACGAAAGAACACACGAATACGCTTCATATATTATGGAGGCTATCACTACCGACAAGGCGTACAAAATCGGCGGTAACGTTATCAATAACGGTCTTATCCCCAACCTTCCTGCAGAGGCTTGCGTTGAGGTTGCCTGTCTTGTAAACAAGTACGGTATTCAGCCCTGCTATCAGGGAAATCTTCCCGAGCAGTTAGCAGCTATGAACAGACTTATGATAAACGTTCAGCTTCTTACAATTGAGGCTGCTGTAACACTTAAGAAGGACGCTATCTATCAGGCTGCTATGCTTGATCCTCATACCTCCTCCGAGCTTTCAATCGACGAAATCGTGCGTCTTTGCGACGACCTCATTGAAGCACACGGCGACTATCTGCCCAAATACCACTAATCAATAATGAAAAAGGTGATTCCTATGTATAATTTCCCCATCGGTATAATAATAAATTCCTTCAGAACCGATATCCCCACTGCAGTTAAAAAGGCTGCCGAGCTTGGTGCAAAGGGTATTCAGGTTTATTCCACAAGAGGCGAAATGGCTCCCGAAAATATGAGTCCCGAAAAAAGACGCGAGTTCTTAAAGCTTGTTAAGGACAACGGTCTTGTGATTTCTGCTCTCTGCGGTGACCTTGGCTGCGGCTTCTACCGTCCCGAAATGAACCCCGAGCTTATTGAAAAGTCAAAGAGAATCCTTGATCTTGCAAAGGACCTTGAAACAGATATCGTTACAACCCATATCGGTGTTGTTCCCGAGGATAAGGAGCATCCCCGCTTCAAGATTATGCAGGAGGCCTGCGGTGAGCTTGCACGCTATGCTGACTCAATAAATGCACATTTTGCAGTTGAAACAGGCCCCGAAACCTCACTTGTGCTCAAGAATTTCCTTGATACTCTCGGCTCAACAGGCGTAGGTGTAAACCTTGACCCTGCAAACCTTGTTATGGTAACAGGCGATGACCCTGCAGGTGCAGTTCACAATCTTAAGGATTATATCGTGCACACCCACGCAAAGGACGGCGTTATGCACTATTTCAAGGACCCCGAGTTCATCTACGGCATCAAGCACGACGATGCACTTGTAACTGCTCCCTCCTTTGAAGAGGTGCCTCTCGGTGAGGGCAGTGTGCCCTGGGATAACTACCTCAAGGCACTTGAGGACATCGGCTACAAGGGCTTCCTTACAATTGAAAGAGAGGTAGGCGACGACCCTGCAAGAGATATCAAAAAGGCAGTGGACTTCCTTACCGGAAAAATGAAATAAAATTACGGGATGCTTCGGCATCCCGCATTTTTCAGCAAAAATTTATTGTTGAAAAAAGCATTAAAAATATGATAAACTGAAATCAACGAAGCTTTTCCGGAGGAAAATATGATTTTCAGAAAAACATTATGCATATTGCTTGCGTTTTTTGTAATATCGGGCTCTGCTGCCCTTAACGTGAATGCTGCTGAGAATAGCGGAGTATATACCATTGAGAGCGAGGAGATAGATTATCATCTTGCCTTGATAAAATGGAACTACAAGGGCGCCGAGGGTAATCTTGCGGAGCATACGGATATCAGGGCTTTGCGAAATAAGCTTATTGCGGGAATTTCGCAGGCACAGGTTATGATTGAGCTTACGGAATTTTCTATTCCTGAAGATTTGCATCACGATCTTTCAACGTATATTTTTTACTGTCTTCCCGAGGCATTCAGCGTAAACAAGATAGGCTATTCCACCGACGGCAGCGTGCTTCTCAACATAGGACTCGGCTACAGAGAGCTTGCAGACACCCCGGCAGAATATGAAAAATGCTATTCGGATATGAAGAAAATTGCTGACCGTATGCTTGACGGCATAGAGAATAATCCCTCCCTGTCAGAAGCCGAAAAGGCGCTTCTGCTTCATGACAGGCTTTGCGTTGCAACCGAATATGAGTACTATAATCCCCGTGAGGAGGCACATACGGCTTACGGTGCTTTGGTGAACGGCGCTGCGGTGTGTCAGGGCTACACAATGGCATATATGTATCTTCTTAACCGGGTGGGAATAAAAAATTACTACTGCGCTACAGACCAGAAAAATCACGCCTGGAACGTGGTTTATGTTGACGGAGTGCCGTATCACGTTGATACCACCTGGGATGATGCAGCCTGGGCAGAGGGTGAAAGGGGAGTTCAGGGCTACGTAGCTCACGAAAACTTTCTTCGTTCAACGGCAGGTATGCTTGAAACGGAGCATAACGCAACAGACTTTGACCGTACACCTACAGACACAAAATATGATAATTATTACTGGCAGAACAGTAAAACAGAGTTTCAGCTTGTAGGCAATAAGCTTTATTATATTGATAACGAAAATCAGCAGCTCGTGTGTGCAGACACTCAGACCGTGCTTGCGGAAATTCCATCGGTATGGTATGCGCCCGGAGGCGGACTTTGGGTCGGAAGCTTTGCACGTCTTTCCTCGGCAGGCGGAGAGCTGTTATATTCTCTTGCTGACGGAATATATAAATATACAATTTCTTCAGGTGAAAACAAAAAAATATATACGCCGTCTATGGCGTCAGGACTTGCTGTTTTCGGCTTTACCTACAGTGACGGCTATATTAAATTTGACGTCAATAATGAGCCGCCTTACGGACGCATCGGAAAGCTTTATTCCGATAAGGTGAAATACAGTGATATAAGCCACATACTGTATAAGCTGAGTGCAGATGCTTCACAGGCTAAGGTTAATTATTATATCGGTGAGAAATTTGATAAGAATAAAATTTCCGTTTATGCCTGTTTTTCTGACGGAGAAACAGAGGACGTGTCCGGTGACGTTGTTTTTTCCGGCTTTTCTTCGGATTCTGCAGGCAAAAAGACTATAGTAGCCGAGTATAAAGGTTTTCGGGTAAGCTTTTCCGTAAAAGTCAATACTCCTTCTGTTACGTTGAGCAAAAAGGAAATTACGCTTAGGGAAGATGAGGAGCTTGTGCTTACTGCCGATGTAAAGCCCTCGGGACAGAAGCTTTCCTGGAAAAGTGATTCCTCCGCAGTATCAGTCAGCGGCGGAAAAATAACGGGACTTAAAAAGGGTACGGCTACCGTTACCGCTCAGTTTACCTATTGCGGAAAAGCCTATTCCGCCAAGGTGAAGGTAACCGTTTTATGCGCTCATAAAAAAACAGAGCTTCACCCTGAAATCCCACCCACAATGACCTCGACAGGCTATTCGGAGGGCACGTACTGTCCTGACTGCAAGGTCTATATCAGCGGACACGCGGAAATTCCCGCAATTGAAAATGCGTTTACGGACGGTGAATTTATAAAGGCTGATGAAAAGGGCATACGTATGATTCCGGGCGTTCTTGCAAGAGAGCTGCTCTGGCAGTCGCCCTTCGGTAAGCTTTCATATGCTGACGGCACGCCCGTTGACGGTGCTCAGTTCGTCTGCACGGGTATGGTGCTTGCTCTGCCCGACGGCACACGATTGGAAATCGCGGTGCTCGGTGACGTTGATGCGGACGGTAATATTACCGCCGCCGATGCGCGTCTTGCTCTGCGCGCTTCCGTAGGTCTTGAAAAATACAATGAGAAATCAGCCTGCTTCAGAGCGGCTGACGTCAGCAGGGAGGATGCCCTGTCTGCCGCTGATGCCCGACTTATTCTCCGTGCCTCTGTAGGTCTTGATTTCGTCGGCGACCTTATATAAAAATAAAGCACTCTTCACAAGCCTTTATAGGGCGTAGAAGAGTGCATTGTTTTTTATTTGATTATGGGGGGAAGAAGCTCAAGCACGGTGTCAATGAATACCTGAAGCTGAGGTGTCATTGCCTTGCCCTTGAGGTATGCAAGCTGTGACCACTGATTGAATTCGCATTCGGGCACGTTGATTTTCTTGAGAGAGCCTTCCTCGATACTCTTTCTTACCTCGAATACGGGAAGCATTGTCACGTAGTTTGAGGTTCTTGTAAGACGCATAATTGTGTCGGTGTTTGCAATTTCAATTGAGGGTGTCACGAAAAGATTTCTCTTTGCAAGCTCATCGTCGAAAAGATATCTGTAGCCCTCGCCTGTGGGCATAAGAATAAGCTTTTCGCGTGTGATTTCCTCAAACGTTACCTCTTCCTTGTCTGCAAGGGGATTTTCGGGGTTCGTTACGAAAATAATGGGCTCAACCTCTTCACGGACACGCACCCATTCCTTTCTCGGAACCTTGTAGTCAAGCATATAGCACAAATCAAGCTCGTTTGCACGTACCTTTGCCTCGATTTCTCTGGCAGAGCCCACGAAAATACTTAAATTGATGTGGGGATAACGGCGGTTGAATTCGGGGAAAATGGGAATGAAGCAGGACTTTAAGATTGAGTCAACAAGACCGAAGCGGATTGTACCCTTCATATCCTCGCTCTGTGTTGCAAAATTCTGTGCCTTTTCAATTGCCTCGATAACACCGTTTGCATATTCTATGAAATTAAGACCGAACTGTGTAAGCTTGATGTTTTTGCCGATTCTGTCAAAAAGGGGAACGCCCAACTCTGTTTCAAGCTGCTGCATCTGTACGGTAACTGCAGACTGTGAATAGCCGAGCACCGTTGCCGCCTTTGTGAAATTATTGAGCTCTGAAACCTTTAAGAAGGTTTTTAAGTTTCTGATATCCATTTCTCTTCACCGATTATAAAAAATTATTAAAAACAATTTATCTATTAATTGTTTTTATGATATAGCATTTTTACCATATTGTCAATAGCTTTTTTCCATAAAAAGACAATTTGTGGGTATATTTTGCACAAAATGATATTTTTTTATTTGTGCAGTAATTCCCGTGGGGATTGTGGTATAATACTCTAATAGGTACAGCCCTGTAATGAGGTGTCCGTTGCTGCGCACAATATGCTGACGGATACCGTTTATATGAATATTTATTTGTCTGATTCTGCTTTATGCACTGAAATAAGGAGAGTTGAAAATGCCCTGCAAAGTAATAGCACACAGAGGCGCAAACAAAAAAGCCCCTCAGAATACAATTCCTGCCTTTGAAACGGCAATAAACGAAGGTACTGACGGCTTTGAAACTGACGTTCATCTTACAAAGGACGGAATTCCCGTTATATGCCATAACTATACGATTGATGCAACCTCCGACGGCAGAGGAGAGGTTACGTCGTATACCCTCGATGAGCTTAAGAAATTTGATTTCGGCTCATATTTTTCCGAGGATTTCAAGGGTACGCCCCTTCCCACTCTCGATGAATTTCTTGAGCTGACCTCCCGCAGCAATTGCGAGATAATCAACATTGAGCTCAAGTGTCCCAAGGACAGCAACATCAGTCGTCTTGTTGAGGAAACACTCAAGGCGGTAAAAAAATACGGCTGCCTCGACAGAGTTATTATTTCGAGCTTCTCTCCCGAGGTGCTCAAAACTGTAAAGGAAATTGACGCAAGATGCAAGACTGCATTCTTATATCCTATTTCCCATCCCTCTGTCTGCCGACTTGTGCTTTATCCCTTCTTTATGGTTAAAAAAATCGGCTGCGATATAATTCATCCCGCCTCAATCGTTGTAACCAAAAAGATTGTTGATATCGCTCATGCACTCGGAATGAAGGTAAACGTATGGACTGTAAACGACAGAAAAACCATTGAAAAGCTGCTTTCCTTCGGTGTTGACGGTCTTATTACCGACAGACCTCTTGAAACAAGAGAAATGATAAACGAATATGAGGAAAAGAAGGCAAGAGAAAATGTTTGACGGCAGGCTTAAGGCGGTAACCTTCAGCTATGACGACGGTGTCACACAGGACAGACGTCTTATAGAGTGCTTCAATAAATACGGGCTCAAGGGCACGTTCAATATCAACTCTGAGCTTCTCGGCACAAAAAACGTGCTGACCTACGGAGAAAAAAGCGTTCAGCACAACAAGATTTTTCCCGATGAGCTGGCTTCTCTTTACAAGGGTCACGAGGTGGCTGTGCATACGCTTACCCATCCTATGCTTCCCTCGCTTTCGCAGGAGGAGATAATTTATCAGGTGGAAAAGGACAGGGAAAAGCTGTCGAAGCTTTGCAGCTATGAGGTTGTAGGTATGGCATATCCCGGCGGAGGAGTGAATTTTGACCGCCGCGTGGCAGATATAATAAAGGCGTACACGGGTGTAAAATATGCAAGAACAACCGTACCCTCATATAATTTTGAGCCTCAGGATGACCTTTACGTTTTTTCTCCCACTGTTCATCATAAGGACACTGACCGTTGCCTTGAAATGATTGACGCCTTTCTTGAGCTTGAAGCAGATTCACCGAAGCTTTTATATATCTGGGGTCACAGCTACGAGTTTGACTTTTTTGAAAACTGGGATTTTCTTGAGGAAATGTGCCGACGCCTTTCGGGACGCGGGGACGTTTTCTACGGAACAAACCGCGAATGCTTCGGCTTATAACAAAAAACACAGGCACAGACGTAATTTCTGTGCCTGATTTTTTATGCTTATTAAAAGTATTATTTAGCAAAAGCTTCTTCAATTTCTCTTACGATAATATTGTATTCGTGAACGAGTCTTTCATAGAGATTTCTTAAAAGTCTTACAAGCTTTTCGAAAATATTTTCTGTGGAAGCCTCGGGCTCTTCACCCTTGCCCATATAGCAGCCGATGTTGCAGCTTTCAATTTCGTTGCCGAAGAAATCGGTTGTAAGTCCGTCGTCAATTTTCATACCTTTGCCGATAAGGGGAGAATTGATTGCAAGCTGATAAGCGGCAATAAGCTCATCCGTTGTGAAGCCGGGGTTTGCATTCATTGAAAGAGGGTCGCACATAAGGTTGAGCGTGTTGTAGTAGCAGTTGTTTGAATAGGTGTTGCCTGCAGTGATTTCATCCGTAAGGGTGCAGTTCATGGGAGCGCCGTCTGCACCTACGAAAATGTTGTTTGCGATAAGGCTGTTTGTAAGGTGATAAAACTGAATCTCACCGCTATTGATAATTGTGTTGTTATAGAAGCTGAAGTTGTTTTCACCGCTGCCGGAGGCAAGTGAGCTTCTGCCCTTATTGTCGTTTACGGAAAGGCAGTATCTTACGGTGTTGTTCTGTTGGGGTGACGTTTTTGCATTGTTTACAATGAAGCGCATATTGTCGTGTGAGTAGATATACTGATAGGTGCAGTTGTTTGAATCGGAGTCAAAGTCAACTGCCATACCGTCACCGTAGTTTTTCTGACCTGCAATTTCACAGTACTGAATCGTGCTGTTTTCTGAGCCCCAGAACCACATAGCGGCAGTGAAATACTGAATCTCACCGTTTTCGTCAACACCCTCACCCTGACAGGTGTTTATTGCACGGCAGTTTGTAACAAGCGCACCGTCGCAGATGCCTATAACCACTGCCTCAGCGTCCATTTCGTGGAAATAGCAGCCCTCGATAAGCACGCCCTCGTTGTAGATGGGGTCCTTTTCGCCGTACCAGGGATTTTGCTCATCGTTCCATGAGCCCCATATCATAAAGCCGTTTGCGCAGTCATAAACCTCGCAGTTGCTGATTGTAAGGTCGTTTACGGGATAGCGTGAGTTTGCGGGAAGTCCCTTTACCATAACTGCCGCACGGGCTGCTGCCGCACCGCGGGAGAAATCGTCACGGGTTGTAACCTTGCCGTTGGGAAGACCGTAGAAATAAACGTTATCAATTGTAATTCCGCGGCTTTCTGCGTTTATTGTGTCAATCCAGATGCCGCCGCCGTTGGGGGCAGAAATCTGAAGGTTTGAAATTTCAATATACGAGCAGTCGATGAGCCTGAAAACCTCTGTGTGACTGTCGGTGTAAAGAAGGGGTCTTTCACCCTCACCGTAGGAGGAAATAACAAAGGGAGCAGCCTCGGTTGCCTTAAGCTCAAGGGTAACCTCACATTTATACGTGCCGCCTGCCTTGAAAAGAACGGTGTCGCCGCCTTCAAGGGGCTTAGGGCAGTTTGCAAAGCCGTCAAGGTCCCTCCATGCCTCGTCGGGGGACAAGCCCGAATTGCCGTTGCTGCCGTTTTCACTGTCAAGATAATAGGTGATTCCGTCGGCTGCATCTGCTGTAGGGACAGCAATTGCAGTAATTGTAAAAACAAGAATAAGGGATAAAATCAGGGATAAAGCTTTTTTCATTATTATTTCTCCTTTTCATATTCTGAAACTAACATAGCACAGAAAAAGGGGGATGTCAATTTTATCGTAATAATTTATTAATAATTCTGCGAAAAGAATTGACGGAAGATAACAGGTGTGATATCTTATTAATATAAATAAAAGATATGGAGAGGTTCCTATGGCACAGTTAAAAATGTATTGGATCAACGACGGGAAGGGCGTAGAGCTTTTCGAGCTTCCCGAAGGATATTCTTTTTCAAACTACAGCGGCGAGGCTGATAAGGCTGCGTGGGTTGAATGCTGCAAGAACGGTCTTGTAGGCGATGATACCGCCCCCGAATTCTTCGATGACTGCATCTGCGGTGACGAGCACTGTAACCCCTACACCGACGTATTCTTCCTTGACTACAACGGTGAGCATATCGGTACAATTACCGCTATCAATCAGGATGGTGTAGGCGATATGCACATGGTTGGCATGAAGACCGAATTCAGAGGCAAGGGTCTTGGCAAATACCTCAACAATATGTGTATCTATAAGCTTGCAAAGGAAGGCGTTCATCACATTTATCTTACAACAGACGAATGGAGAAAGGGTGCAGTAAAGAGCTATCTCACATCAGGCTTTGTTCCCGTTCAGTACGAAATGGGTATGGAGGAGCGCTGGGGCAAGGTGCTTGAGGAATACAACATCGACAGCATCGATATGCTCTATGAGGATTGCAGCTTCTATAAGACCATCTACAGAGAATCACTTTCAAAGAAGACAAGAATCGGTGTTGTAGGCTCAAGAAGAGGTCAGACAATGCTCGACTACTGTAAGACAGGCTTCAATGCCGAAATCGTTGCTATCTGTGACAACGCACCCGACTTCCTTTCAAAGGCTAAGGAAAAGTACGGTGAGGACGGCATTACCTACTATGATAATTTCGATGAATTCTTAAAGCACGACATGGACGGTGTTGTTCTTGCAAACTTTGCAAACGAGCACACACCCCTTGCAATCAAGGCTATGAAGGCAGGCAAGCACGTTTTAAGTGAGGTTCTTCCCTGTCAGCACCTCAAGGAGGCAGTAGAGCTTATTGAAACTGTTGAAGAAACAGGTATGATTTACGCTTATGCAGAAAATTACTGCTATATGCCCGCTCCCCGTGAAATGAGAATCCAGTACAAGGAGGGCAAGCTCGGTAAGTTCGAGTACGGTGAGGGTGAATACATCCACAACTGTGAGCCCGGCTGGCACGGATATACAAACTGCGACAAGAACCATTGGAGAAACACAATGAGTGCGTTCTACTATTGCACACATTCCTTAGGACCTCTTGTTCACATTACAGGTCTTCGTCCCGTTAAGGTATCAGGCTTTGAAATTCCCTTCAACGACAGAATGTACCGTATGGGTGCATACGCAGGCGCTATGGCAGTTGAAATGGTAACTCTTGAAAACGGTGCAGTGCTCAAGAGCATCCACGGCGTAGGTCCCTCAAGAAACTCCGTATGGTATTCCGTATACGGCTCAAAGGGCAGACTTGAAAGCGCAAGAGAGGATGCTGAAAACGGCGGTGTAGGAAAGCTTTACGGCAACCTTGACAAGAACGAGGGTGACAACACCTTCGAGGCTAAGGAAATCAACACCGACGACTCACTCTCAAAGCTTGCAGAGGAATCAGGTCACGGCGGCTCAGACTTCTATACAATGTACCACTTCGTACAGGCTATAAGAGGCAACCGCAACGCTGAAATCGTTGACGTATACGAGGCTATGGATATGTTCCTTCCCGGTCACTTCGGATATCTCAGTGCTATGAACAACAATCAGAGCTTCGATATCCCCAATCTCCGCGAAAAGGCTGAAAGAGATAAGTGGAGAAACGACACAACCTGTACCGTAAAGGAAAAGGCAGGGGAAATGTATATTCCTGCATATTCAAAGGGCAATCCCGAAATACCCGACGAGGTATATGAAAAGTTAAGAGAAAAGCTTGAAAGCAAAGCTTAAATTATTCGGGGAAAAGGAAAATATTCTTTTTCCCTGATTTTTCAATAAAACTGAAAAGGACGGAAAAGCACTATGAAAAAAATAAGCCTTATTCTTGCACTTGTTTTATTGCTTACCTGCACTCTTCCCGTACTGTCATCTGCCACACAGCTCGGTGGCTTTATCATACCTGCAGAATTTGCCGATGAAAGACTTGAGGCTGCAGGAAATACGCTTTCAAGGTATCTTAATGAGATAACGGGAAAAAGCTTCCCCGTAAGTACCTCGGGAGATACGGGTATTATTTTCCGTCTTTCATATTCTGATGAAATTCCCGATAACGGCTACGTTATCGAAACAAAGGAAAATGAGGTTCTTATAACAGGCAGCGGCACAAGAGGCGTGATTCACGGTGTTTATGCCTTCCTTGAAAAATACTGCGGCTGCGACTGGTATACCTCCACGCTTATAAGCGTTCCCGAAAATGCAGGTCTTACAATTCCTGCAGGGGAGAAAACGGAATACGTTCCCTATTTTGAATATACCGACACCGACTGGGTAAGTCCCTGCGACGTGGAATATTCCGTTGCAAACGGACTCAACGGCAGCCCCTACAGAATAATTCCTGCAGAGCTTGGCGGCAACGTTACATATATTTCCAACTTTGCCCACACTCTTACCACAGAATTCTGCGCATCGGCTACGTATTTTGAGGAATATCCCGAATTTTTTGCGCTTCATGGTGGTCTTCGCACTCCCGACCAGCTCTGTCTTACCAATGAAAAGGTATTTGAGGTGGTGTTGGGTGAGGTTAAGATGCTTCTTGAGCAGAAGCACAATCCCGACGAATCTCTTCAGATAATTTCTCTTACCCAGCACGATAACAAGCATATGTGTCAGTGCTCCGACTGTAAGAAAATTGATGATGAAAACGGCTCACATTCGGGCACGATGATTAATTTTGTAAACCGTATTGCACGTGAAATTAAGGCGATGGGCTACGATAACGTTGCTATTGATACCTTTGCATATCAGTACACCAGACAGGCTCCCTCACAGGTAGTGCCCGAGGATAATGTAATTGTGCGCCTTTGCACAATTGAGTGCTGCTTCGCACACGCCCTTAATGACGGAAGCTGCTCCGAAAATGCGGCACTTATGGCTGACCTTTCAGCCTGGAGCAAAATCTGCGACCGAATCTATGTGTGGGACTACACCACAAACTATGCCAACACCCTCGGTATTTTCCCCGATTTCGGTGTTTTACAGAAAAATATTCAGACCTTTTATGAAAACAATGTTGTCGGTCTTTACGAAGAGGGCAACTATTATATGGAGTTTTGCGACGGTGAGTTCGGTGAGCTTCGCTCCTATCTTCTTTCCAAGCTTATGCAGAATCCCTATATCGACTACAGTGCATATATGAACGAATTCCTTGAGGCTTACTACGGCTCAGGCTGGGAAAGCATCCGTGAGTTTATAGATATGACCGTAGAAAGTCCCGTTGAAGACGGCGAGCATCTTATGATTTATTCCGCTATGAGCGACACCCTCGGCTTTACCGATGCTGACGTCACGGCGGCAGATGCTTTGTGGGAGAATGCAAGGGCTGCGGTTGAAAGCGAGCAGTTCCGCAAGAACGTAGAAAGAAGCGAAATATGCTGGAGAATCTGGAAGGCTTATAACGGCTACGACAGACAGGACCACGAAAAGCTTATTGAGGACGTAAGAGCTCTTGGAATCACTATGATTCACGAGGGTGACCAGAAGGGTGCCGACGGACTCAATTTCTACGGCGATATCGTTAAAAAATGGGGCGATAAGATTTTATTCCCCCTGTCAATCGTTTTCTACGGTATCTGCGTGGCACTTTCAATTGTCTGCGTGATATTCGCACTCAGAAAAAAGCCGAGAAGCTTTATTTATATTCTTCTTCCCGTGCTCACAGGTCTTTTCTTTGAAATCTTCGGTTGGCACAGAAGAGCATATATTGCGTGGCGTGACGTAAACGAATATTATCTTACCCTTGCGCTTATTGCGGTGCTTTTCGTTGTCGCCGGTCTTATAACAGGAAGAGGTCTTAAGCAGAGAATTCTGTCGGCACTTGTATGCGGCGGTGTATGGTTTGCAGTATACGAGGTGCTTATAACCGTAATCAATAACGTTATCTTCAAGAGCAATGGTGCATCTCTTGCTATAGGTGCTGCCTTTGCCTTTACGGGAGCATATTCAATTGTCGTGCTTGCCGTAAATATTAAAAAACTCATAAAGGAAGCTAAAAAATGATAGAAAAATATTATCTTTCCCCCGAATATCTGCATATAGGCTGTGAAAAGCCTGCCGCTTACTTCATTCCCTTCGGTGCGGATGAGGACTGTATGGCAGCAAGAGAGGCTTCCTCACGCTTCACCCTTCTTAACGGAGAATGGGATTTTAAGTTCTATCCCAATATAAGAGAGCTTGATTTTACGGCACCCGATTTCCCTGCAGGTGAAGCCTGCCCCGATAAGATGAAGGTGCCCTTCAACTGGCAGTTAGTGCTTGATAAGGGCTACGACGTGCCCAACTACATTAACCAGGACTATCCTTATCCCGTAGACCCTCCTCACCTTCCCGACGTTATTCCCTGTGCCCTTTACAGAAGAAAGCTTGATTTTACAAAAAAAGCGGATAAAAAATATTTTATTTCCTTCGAGGGTGTAAGCGCCGGCTTCTATCTGTGGATAAACGGAGAGCTTACAGGCTACTCACAGGTAAGCCACGCAGAAAGCAGATTCAATATCACCGATAAGCTCGTTTCGGGTGAAAATACCGTTGAGGCGCTTGTAATCAAGCACACCGACGGCTCATATATGGAGGACCAGGACTTTTTCCGTCTTTCGGGTATCTTCCGCGACGTTTATATTCTTGAAAGAGATGCAAAATATCTTAAGGATATTCACATTTACAGAAATATTTCCGATGACCTTATGAGGGCAGAGCTTGATATAAGGGTTGATTTTTCCGAAAGCACTGAGCTTAAGTGGACTCTTTTCGCTCCTGACGGTGCGCTTGTAGGCTCGGGAGAGGCAGAGGGCGATTTTAAGCTTACTGTTGAAAATCCTGTTTTATGGAACAGTGAAATTCCCCTTCGCTATCGTCTTGAAATAGTGTGCGGTGAAGAAAGAATCAATTTCCCCGTTGCCCTTGTCAAGGCTGAAATCAAGGATAAGTGTTTCCTTGTAAACGGCAAGAAAATTAAGTTTTACGGCATAAACCGTCACGATTCAAACCCCGAAACAGGCTATGCCGTTACTATGGAGGATATGATAAACGACCTTTACATCTTAAAGGGTGCAAACGTCAATATGATAAGAACCTCCCACTATCCCAACGACCCCCGCTTTGTGGACCTTTGTGAGCAGATGGGTTTTATGCTTGTTGATGAGGCCGACTTTGAGAGCCACGGTATGGGCTACAACTACGGTGACTGGTATTGGGATTACTGGGCTCATCTTGCAGACAACCCCGAATGGGAAAATGCCTGTCTTGACAGAGCCGAACGTCTTTATGAAAGAGATAAAAACTACGGTGCGGTTGTTATGTGGAGCCCCGGCAACGAATCGGGCTGCGGTGAAAGCCACCGTAAAATGGCAAACTGGATAAGAGGTCGTGACAAAAAGGCAATTATTCACTACGAAAATGCCCGTCTTGAGTATGAGGGCAGAGTTGGTGGCAGAGATTTCAAGGATATCTCCGACGTTGAAAGCCGTATGTACGCAGAGCTTACCTATCTTGAGGAATTCCTGAACGATGAAAAGCAGACAAAGCCCTTCTACTACTGCGAATACGTTTCCGACAAGTCAACGGGAGATATTCCTCTTCATTGGAAGGACTTTGAAAAATACGATAACTACACAGGCGGCTGTGTCTGGGAATACTGCGACCACGCGGTAAATATCGGCACAAGGGAAAATCCTCAGTATCGCTACGGCGGTGACTTCGGTGACTATCCCAACGATAAAATTTACTGTGTTGACGGTCTTGTTTACCCCGACAGACGTCCCCATCCCGGCTTTTTTGATATGAAGCAGACCTATATCCCCATAGAGGCCTCGTATGAAAACAAAAGACTTAATATCTTCAACAAGAGATATTTTGACTGCCTTCAGGAATATGATATTCTCGTATACGTTATGAAGGACGGCAGAGTGGATAAGGAGATAAATCTCGGTGCAGGTGAAATTGCTCCCCGTGGAAATAAGGAGTTTGAGCTTTGCTTCGACGAAAATGCCGATAACCTCACACTTACGGTTGTGCTGAAGCTTAACCGCGATATGTATTATGCTGAAAAGGGCTTTATCGCAGGCTTCATTCAGCTTATTCTTAAGGATAGTGCGGTAAAATACACCGAGGGTGAAAAATCAGCCCTTGAGCTGGATGAGGATAAGTTCAGAGTAAATATTAAGGCAGGAAAAATTTCCTATAGCTTCAGTAAGGTTACAGGAAAGCTTGTTTCAATTAAAAACGGTGAAAAGGAATACCTTACCGCGCCTGCCGAGTTTACCTTATGGCGTCAGTCCTATAATCACAAGGAGGCGGCTGACCGCGCAAGATATTACCACGCATATCAGAAAACCTACGGCGTAAGCGTTGAAAATGGTGAAACCATAAAAATTACTGCGGACCTTTCCTTTGCCGCTGCTGCTATGCCCCCTGCTATGAAGGCAAGGGCAGTGTATGAATTTTTTGCAGACGGCTCGGTTGAGCTTAGCTTTGAGGGTGACGTTACACATAATGCACAGCCTCTTCCCCGATTCGGTCTTAAGCTTTCACTCACTAAGGATTTCGAGCAGGTTGAATACTACGGCTACGGCCCCAAGGAAAGCTATTCCGACCGCTATAAGGCTATGCACCTTTCACGCTTCAATTCGACCGTTACTGACGAATATGAAAATTATGTAAATCCCCGTGAGTGCTCTGCTCACTATAAAACAAAGTACGCCGAGGTAGCAAGTGAGGGCGGTGAGAAGCTTCGCTTCTGGGACAAGAGTGACGAGGGCTTCTCCTTCAAGGCTATTCATTTCTCGGATGAGCAAATGGCAACCGTGGGCCACCACGATGAGCTTCAGCCGCTTTATGAAACCATAGTAAATATCGACTACAAGCTTCACGCGGAAAATCAGGGACTTGCTTACCTTGAGCCCGAAAGAGCATTTACAGAAAAGCATTTCGGCTTTTCTTATATAATCAAGCCCGAATAAAGGAGAATCACCAATGGATCTTTCAAAGGAGAACAGAAAAAAGCTTGCTTTGTGGATTATAGGTATAATTGCAGTATGCTCGCTCATATTTCTCGGTGTGCAGAACATCGGTACGGTTGCAAATGCCGTAAAATGGGTCGTAAGGCTTTTATCTCCCTTTGTTATCGGCTGCGGAATTGCTCTTGTGCTTGACGTGCCCCTGCAGTTTTTCGAGCGTCATCTTTTCACAAAAACAAAAAACAGGCTTCTTCAGAACATAAGAAGACCTCTTTGCTTTGCAATTTCTATTCTTATAATTCTCGGAATTGTTTTCGGCGTCATAATGCTTGTTATCCCCGAGCTTGTTGATGCGGTAAAGGTTATAGTAGGTATTGTTACCGATTTTGTGAATAAGCTTCTTGCTATGAGCGAGGAGGAGCTGCTTGAGCTTCCCTTCGGTGAGTATCTTCTCAATACCGACTGGAAAAACCTTCTTACCTCTGCACAGAACTGGCTTAAAAATCAGGGCGGCGCACTTGTGAATACTGCATTTACAACAATAGGCTCAGTTGTTACCGCCGTTGTGAATTTCGGTGTCGGCTTTGTTTTTGCCGTATATATTCTTTTGAGCAAGGATAAGCTTTCGAGGCAGATAATAAGACTTGTGAACGCCTGGCTTCCCCGCAAGGCAGGAAAAATAGTCCGTCATACTGCAGTTGTTGCAAGTGAAAACTTCCGCAACTTCATTTCGGGGCAGACTCTTGAAGCGCTGATTTTAGGCGGTCTTTGTATGGTAGGTATGCTTATATTAAGAATACCCTATGCACCTATGGTGGGCGCGCTTGTAGGTGTTACCGCGCTTATTCCCGTAATCGGCGGCTTTATAGGCGCCGGCATCGGTGCGGTTATGATTCTTACACAGAGCCCCGTCAAGGCACTTATGTTCGTAATATTCCTTATAGTGCTGCAGCAGCTTGAGGGTAATCTTATCTATCCCCGTGTTATGGGCAGCCGTGTAAATCTTCCTGCTATGTGGATTCTTGCGGCAGTAACCCTGGGCGGCAGCATAGGCGGACCTTTAGGGATGCTTTTATCTGTTCCCGTGGCATCCACGCTCTACGTGCTTTTAAGAGAGGCTACCGAGAGCCGTGAAAATAAATTGACGGCAAGGGAACAGGCCCAACAGGACAGCGCGGATTGTGTTACGGAAGAATAAATAAGACTTTATATTCATAAGATAATGCAGGGTGTATTCCCTGCATTTTTCTTTTTCTCTTTTTTTACGACAGACACCTTTTTACAAAGCCTGTATCGAACAAAAACGAACGGAATCGAAAAAATTTTTATTTTTTACCGAACAGACTTTTTTTGTAGAATGTGTTGACAACCACAATATATTGTGGTATATTGACATCAAGAAACACAAGAGCATTAACAGTGTCCCATTTAAGGGACTCAAATTCGACATTTTTCGAACATTTGTGTTGACAAATAAAAATTAATGTTGTACAATACAATCACAGAAACAAAACAAATGTTCGATTGAGTCTGAAAGGATGAATATACTATGTCAACAACACTTTCCGTTATTATTTTAATAGAGGTTTTATTCACACTTTTTATTGCCTGGGGTCTTATGCACGAGGAGCGCTTTGTAGCATTTGAGGATAAGATTATTTTTGCAGTGCTGCGCAAGATAAGAAGCATAAAAGCAAAGCGCGAGTGCGCAAGACGTGAAAGGCTCAACGAAAGAGTTTACTACACTCCCGTTAAGCCCGCAGTAAAAAAGACAGTTTCCCGTGATACTGCCGCATGAACAATATATAAATTCAGATAAGCTTTCATTTTTATTACCCCCTTTCTTTTTTAGCATTTCCCCATCTTTCTCATTATCCTTTACAAACAGGAACACCGCCCTTTTCAGGGCGGTGCTTCTGTTTTATGGCGATTTATCAATAGTAGGTATAGGTCTGACCGTTCAGCACGTAATTGAAATTGTTTACGTATTCGGGGGCATCCTCACGGCTTAAATATTTCACGCAGTATGTGCCGTCGGTGTATTTCACAAGGCAGAAGTAACCGTCGTCAAAGGTGTATTCGTGGAGCTTCATAAGAGAATCAAGCTCTGAAAGCCTTGCCTTATCGGTTATCTTGTTTTCTGCCACGGCATCCTCGGGAGCCTTTTCATTTTCGTAGCCGTAAATTTCATCCTTGAAGATGGGGTATGCGAAGAAATCGTAAACATAGTTTCTTTCACGGGAGGTGTAGTATGAGAAAACCTCAGCGGTATCATATTCACGGAAGGAAACGGATTCTATTGTAAGCTCACTGTCGAAGCAGTCTTCATAGCTCATAGACTTAAGCGCTGCAAGGGTGTTTACCATATCCTCTGTGATTATAACGTCATAGGTGTGCTCTGAGGAGCCCATATAATTGCCGAGGGAGGTGTAGTGGGAGTTATCTGTATAGAGATATTTTGAGATTTCTTCCGCAAAGTATTCCTCGTTGGGGAAAAGCTCGTCAACGGGGATATCCTCAGTAGTTGTATCTTCTGTTTCGGGGGTAACACCGGGAACCACAGCCTGAGTCATACCCTCCTCGTAGTAGTGCATTTCACCGTCAGGTCTGCCGATAGCATAAACCTCGTCGGTAATACCAAAGCTGAGAACGCCCAGCTGTGTCTTGTCGGATAAGAAATAGCTTTGTGAATTGAGAGCCATAAGATCAGTGTAAACCGCATCACGAAGGGCTTTGAACTGCTCCTCGGTAAGCTTCAGCACACGGTTTTCCGTAAGTGAATTGCTTCTTGCGGTAATCTCGGAGCACTTGTAGTTAAAGGCAAGCTTTATGTAGCTTGCATCGTCTATCCAGCCGTATTTATTGTATTCAGCCTTAAGGTCATCCTCGTCGAAGTCGCTGTAGAAAAGATTTTTAAACTCGTTTTTATATGCTGTGGTGTCTGTAAGCTCAAGAAGCTTTGCAATTTCCTGTCTGCTTGTAAGGGTGAGCTTTCTTTCAGAGCTGCCGCCGTTTTTAAGGTTATAGCGGATAATAATTTCACTTTTGAAGCCGTCGTCTTTTTCGTCCTGTGCTACAAGCTGATTGAGATCAACAACCTTATCAATATCAGCCTTTTCCGTCATCTCGGGAAGAAGGGTGTGGCGGTAGGGCTCAAATACACGCATAAAGCTGTCGTTTGACCACATATAGTCAACATAATTGAGAGAAATCTGTGAATAGGAAATGGGCACGGAAATCTGTGCGGAGAGAATCTCGGATTTATCGGGGATGTAATTTGCATAGCCGAAAAGTCCGGTTGCGCATACTCCGTAAATTATAGCAATAACCGCCATGTGTGCCACGAATTTATATAATGCCTTAAGAATTTTTATAAAGTTTCTCTTTAAGAAAATTTCTGCAATAAGGTAAAGTCCGAATGCCGCAAGAGCACCGACTGCAATAACAACCCATGCTTCGGTCCATTCTATTTCACTGAGCATTATTGAAGAGCCCACAAGGCAAAGCTCGAAAATAGTAAGGTTGCTTAAGATTTTATTGGTGTTGAGGAAGCCGCAGTTTTCAGCCTTTATTCTTCTGAAAAGGAAGGCGCCGAGCACACCAAGACCTATTGCGATAATAAACCAGGGAAGATGGATGAATATATTTGGGAAATACCAGGCTACGTCATTGGCGGTACCCGGAAGAGTAAGCTGTCCGTCCTTTATAGAGCCTCTTGCAAATGTACGAAGCTCATTTGTAAAGAAAAGCAGGGGATTAAGGTCCGATGTTCTTTCAAGAAGGCTTTCGGTGGACGTGGACCAGTAATTATGATAGCTTGTTTCAAATAAAAGAACATATTCGTTTATTGTGGAGCTGGGCAGGAAGGCACCGATAATGCGTTCTGTAAGGTAAATTATAATTGTGGGAGCAAAAAGGAGCGCAACGGAATATACTACTGCCTCGGAAACAGTGCCTACGCTAGAGAAAACTACTGCCGCAACCGAGAAGCACACAAGGGCGAACACGGAAAAACCACAGTACATATGTAAAAGCACCAGGGAAAGCTGCCAGGAGCCTCCGAGGAATATGAGGTTTACGATATAGGAAAGAACTATGGGGATTATGTTTGCGGCAATAAGAAGCACCGCGCCTGCAAAATATTTGGATATAAAAAGTGTGGTTCTTTTAATGCCGAGGCTGTAGAAAACGTTTACTGTCTTCTTATCGCAGATAAAGTTGAAAAGCCTTACCGCAACGAGCATTGAAAGAATACCCAAAAGTCCGAAAACAAGGTATGTGCTGGAGGTGTCGCTTTCGCTGAACACAAGGAATTTATATAAATCCCGTGCTTTTACGATTTCTCCGGGTGTATCGTTTGAACCGTAATCAATATTAATAAAGGTTACAAGGGGAAGCACCGCCATCATAAGCGTCTGGAAAAGGCACATAAGCACCGCAGGCACGAAGGAGGCGGAAAGACCGCTGAAGAAGGAGTATGAGGCTCCCTTTTTCTTACTTAAAGATTTGTGAAAAATCATAGTCTACACCCTCCACTTCTTCAAGGAATATTTCCTCCATTGTCATGGGGAAGCGCTCAAGGTAAACAGGGCTCATATTCTTAATCATAGTTTCTGCCTTGTCTATTTCACCCTTGACGGTAATGGTAATAAGTCTGCCGTCCTTGATGAACTTGCTCAAGGGGATTTCACGGAAATCCTCCTCGGTCTTGTCGTCATTTTCGGCAAATGCCATACGGTATTTTGTGTACGTGTCGCCAACGTCGGACATCTTATGGTCAAGCACAAGCTTTTTGCCGTTGATAAGTCCGAAGCGGTCGCACATATCACCAAGGTCGTGAAGATTGTGCGAGGAAATAATTACGTGCGCGCCTCTTTCCTTGGTGTATTCCACAACAAGATTTTTAATAATCTGTCTTTTCTGTGGGTCAAGTCCGTCAAAGGACTCGTCGAGCAGAAGAAAATCGGGGTTTGTAGCCATAGCAAGCACCAGCTCTGCCTGACGCTGCATACCCTTTGAAAAGCCGTTCAGGTTCTTTTTCGGGTCAAGACCGAAAACGTCGGTAAGACGGCGGAAGGTGTCGTAGCTGAAATTACTGTAGTAGCCGTTATAGAATGCCGCCATTTTATTCATACTGGAATATGCCTTGAAATATATATCGTCGGGCACGTAGAAAAGGCGTGATTTCTGACGGGCGTTGTCGTAAATGTTCTCTCCGTCAAAAAGCACCTCGCCGCTGTCTGCCTTATATACGCCTGCAACAGTTTTGAGGAGCGTGGTTTTACCTGCACCGTTATAGCCGATAAGACCGTAAATCGTGCCGGGCTCAACCTTGAAGCTCAGTCTGTCGAGAGCAACGTATTTACCGTAGCATTTAATAAGATTGTTTATTTCAATCAAGGAAAATTCCTCCTTTCCGTGGGTCCATTCTAACATACAAAAAACCTTAACACAAGTATGTTAAGGTTTTCTTAAGAAGTTCGTAAATTATTTGTTAAAAAGGAAGCCTTCTATTGTATTAAGATATTCCATAACAGTTTCATCGAAGCTCATATAAATTTCGTGCTTGCACTTTGTGAAACGTTCGAGTCTGCCGTTTTTTACCTGCTTTATGAAGACATCCTGCTTTTCGGAAATAACCATAGCATCAACCTCGGGCTGACATAAAAGCACCTCGGCGGTGATTCTGCTGTTTCTTTCGGGATCAAGATTAAGTGCGACAATTCTTACTGCTTCACTTACCCAACGGTAGGAGGGAGCAGTAGTCTGAAGGTCGGGATTTGCAATTCTCTTTTTGTAATAGTAATTGAATCTTTCCTCACTGGCGCTGTTGCTTTCCTCATAGGTCTTATCGGGATTGAAGCGGCCGTAGCCCACAACCTTTTCCTTTTCTTTTCCCAAAAGGATAAATATGCGGGCGGCAAGGCCTGCAAGCTTATTGGGCAGACCTGCTGTATTTGCCTGTATCATAGGGGCAGAGAGGATAGCCTTTTCAAACACACCGGGGAATTTCTGCAGGTGCTGAACGGCAATAGCACCGCCCATAGAATGTGAATACAGATACATGGGAAGTTCGGGGGCCTTTTTCAGTACAACCTTCTTTACGAAGCTCTGAAGATCGTCAACGTACTGGTCGAAGCTTTCAATGTGAACAATCTGATTGTCGGTGGTGTGTCGGTGGGAAAGTCCGTGTCCACGATGGTCAACTATGAAAACGTTGAGATTCATTTTAAGGAAATAATAGCACATTTCCTTGAATTTTTCCGTTGATTCGGTAAATCCGTGGGCAATAACAACGTTACCTAAGGGCTTTTCTGCCCTGTAAAAAACATAGTGAAGCCTTTTGCCGTCATCAGCCTCAAAGAAGCTGTCCTCCGCACAGTCCTTAAGGAAGGGCTCAACAATGGCTTCCATTGATTCTCTGAAGCCTTTTTCACTTATAAGATATTCTCTGTTAGCTGACATAATCACCACTCCGTAATATTCCTTAATTTCATCATAGCACATAAATTTTTGAAGGTAAATATATTTTTTGTTATCTGTTGCATTTTTTTGCCTACTTTGTTATTATATGTATGAAAAATAAAGTAAAGCAGGTGTTTTGTAATGCTTCATTGTAACGATTTTATAATTGATTTTATGAACCGATACGACTATCCCGCCGAGGCTATAGAAACCTTTACAAGAGTGCTTAAAAGACTCGACGATGAAAAGGAATTCGGCGACAAGATGGATAAGCTCGTTGAGGGCTATATGTACCCCTGGGCAGACAATATGCAGGAATATCTTAACGGTGTGATTGAGCTTTCAAAGGAATATGACGAAAATGAATGCACACTCGATTTCATTTTCCTTCTTCTCTGCACTCCCATTGTGTACGAAAGATATAAGGAAAGAGGAATCCCCGAGCAGACCTATTGGGATACAATGGCTGACCTCCGCTGCAAGCTTATAGAGTGCATCAAGTGTGAAGAAGTGCCCGGCACCTTCGTTGCAGGCTGGTATAACGGCTTCTTCAAGCTTGAACGCTTTGCATACGGTAGATTCCAGTTTGAGGAATGCGAATACGATTTCAATTTTGATTTCGTTACAAAGTGCGGCAGAAAGCTTACACACGGTCAGAAGACCATCGGCTTCCACATTCCCTCCTCAGGAATTCCCCTTACGGACGAGGTAAGACTTGATGCCTTCAAAAAGGCTTACCAGCAGTATAAGCACCTTTTCCCCGACGGAATTATGTATTTCTGGTGTGGCAGCTGGCTTCTTTACCCCAGACATAAGGAGTTCTTACCCGAAAACTCCAACATTCTTAAGTTTATGAGCGACTTTGAGCTTGTTACCTGGAGCGAGGCAGAGGATTTCCACGATGCATGGAGAATCTTCGACAAGTATTCAGACCTTCCTGTTGACCAGCTTCCCACAGATACCTCTCTGCGTAAGGCTTATGCCGAATGGTTCAAGGCAGGCAACAAGGGCGGCAGCGGCTGCGGCGTAATTGTATTTGACGGTGAGAAAATCTTAAGATAAGGAGCTTTTACTATGAAGACTATTCTTTTTCAGGGCGACTCCATCACAGATGCAGGCAGAAACAGAGATAACGACAGAGAAATGGGCATAGGCTATCCTCTTCTTGTTTCCGCTGACCTTGGATTTAAGTATCCCGCTGAAATTACCTTTATCAACAAGGGTATTTCCGGTAACAGAATCGTTGACATTGATACAAGAATCAAGCGTGATATTATAAATCTCAAGCCCGATTATCTTACAATCCTTATCGGTATAAATGACGTATGGCACGAAATAAATGACCGTAACGGTGTGGACAACAAGAAGTTTTTCAGAGTTTACAGTGCTATCATTGAGGAAATAAAGGCAAGACTTCCCGAGCTTAAAATTTTCATTCTCGAGCCCTTTGTTCTGCGCGCTTCCGCTACAGACGAGGATTGGGGCGTTTTCCGCAGAGAAACCGAAATGAGAGCCGAAAGTGCAAGGGCAGTTGCAGAAAAGTACGGTCTTACCTTTATCCCCCTGCAGGAAAAGTTTGATGAGCTTGAAAAGAAGGCAGAGGCTTCATACTGGCTCAGTGACGGTGTTCATCCCACCGCAGCAGGTCACAGACTTATTGCAAACGAGGTCATAAAGGCTCTTGAGGGTGAAATCAATGGATAATCCCGTTTACAACAGTATAAATATCACAAAAACCGCAGGCACAATTACCGCACTTTTAGGACTTGAGGCTCCTGCGGGCTTCAACGAGCCTATAGCCCAGGTGCTTTCAAAGGCACAAAAGGCTTTTTCGGGAGATAAGGCAGACAAGGTTATTATGTATAACCCCGATGCGGTTGCACTGTGGCTTTATCAGAAGTATACACATCTTTTTTCTTCGGTGCTTATGAACAGCTCTATGATGCTTCCCATAGAAAGCGTTATGCCCTCTGTTACTCCCGTGTGCTTTGCTTCAATGTACACAGGCGTTATGCCCGAAATTCACGGTATTCAGAGCTACACAAAGCCTGTTCTTAAAATCGACACGGTTTTCGATGCTCTCATAAATCAGGGTAAAAAGCCCGTTATCGTTTCTACCTCAGGCGACAGTATTTCAAAAATATTCCTTGAAAGAGAAATGGATTACTATATCTACGACACCGTAGAGGAATGTAACGAAAAGGCCAAAGAGCTTATTAAAAGCGGTGATTTCGACCTTCTTGTGCTTTACAACGGAAACTATGATTCCACAATGCACAAGCACGGTCCCGAAAGCGAAGCGGCACTTAAGGTGCTTGAGGAAAATTCCGAGGTCTTTGCCCGCCTTGCAGGATTTATAGAAGAATACCGCAAAAACGAAAACTGCTGTCTTTTCTATTCTCCCGACCACGGCTGTCACGAAATTGACGGTGAGTGCGGCTCCCACGGACTTCTGATGGAAGAGGATATGAACATAGTTCATTTCTATGAATTTTTCCCTAAAGCCTTGTAATAATAAATTAATTATGTTATTATTTAGTTTACCGAAATAAACGGAGGAAAAAACAATGAAGAAAATTCTTTCAACAATTATTGCAATTGTCCTTTGTTGCTGTCTTCTTACTCCCTCTTTTGCACTTGCAGCTCAGACAGATGCACAGAACGAATACGATTCAGTGCTCGACTACGTTGCAACCGCAAGCGAAGAGGAGGAGGCTGCTCCTGCGGACGATATGTTACAGCTCAAAAAGTTCTTTACCAAGGTAATCAACTTCTTAAGCAACTTATTTATCAACGATATTTTAGGTACAATCCTCAATATGCTTATTCCCGAATCATCAGCAGTTCTCGACTATGAAGAGTTCGACCTTGATTCCTATGAAGGCTTCTATGCAGGTATGGATGAATTCATCGACGAGCCCGCAGAAAACGGCGTATGGTCACTCGGCTACGGCAAGGCTTCCGTGCTTCCTGCTGACTTTGGTGAAAAGTCATACGCAAAGGGCGCTTACCTTCCCTACGTTTTCGGTAATGAAATGTATCAGGATGAGGAAGGAAACTACGAGGACCTTATGGCAAGAGCTATCGGTATGGATGACGGCTCAGGCAGAGGTAAGGTAGTATTCATCGCTCTTGACGCTATGGGCTTTGCAAATGCAGACGTAAGACTTATCCGTGAAGCACTTGCAGACCTTGCAAAGGAATACAATATTGTAAGCATCAACGTTTCCTGCACACACATCCACACAGGTATCGACTCACAGGGCGTATGGACTGACCCCGTAGGTGTTATCTTCAATAACATCACAGGCGGCGAGGTTAAGTACGGTGTTGAGCGTTCCTTCATCGAATCTGTAGTTGCAGGCTCAAAGAAGGCTGTTGAGGCTGCTCTTAACGATATGACAACAGGTGACCTTTACTATTCATCAATGGATATTGAAGAATACGTATGGGACCGTACAGCTCCCATCGAGCTTGATACAAATATGTATAAGCTTGAGTTCCTTCCCGAGGATGATGCAAAGGCTCCCACAATCGTTGCAACCTTCGGCTGTCATCCCGAATCAGCAAGCTATGACTGGTCCGATGACGGTTCAGGCAGAACCCTTCCCTTCGACCTCAAGTTCTCTGCAGACTTTATCTGGTACACAGAAAAGGTTATGAATGCAGCAGGCTACAATTTCATCTTCATCCAGGGTAACGTTTCCACAGTTACTTCCGGCAGAGGCAACTCCAACGACGGTCTTGATACAAATGCACATTCAACCGCTATCCGTTACGGCTACGAAATCGGTTATATGCTTCTCGGCATGAGCCTTACAGAGGCTGAAAGAATCGAGCTCACAAATGCAACAGGTGACAAGCTCGGTGTTGCTGAGAACAAGGCTAACGAGGGCTACACCGTATGGTATGAAGGTCTTCCCACTGTTGAAGCAGTTGAGGTTGAGCCCGTTCTCAATATCAAGAACAAGCAGTTCTTTGTAAGAATTGAAAACAATATCATCACTCTTCTCGGTAAAACCTCAGTTGCTGACAACCTCGTTCTTAAGAGCGACGACGGTAAGTTCTACACAGTTTCCGAGGTAGGCTACCTTGAAATCGGTGACGAAATGAAGGTTTATATGTCCCCCGGTGAAACATTCGCTGAAATCCTTTACGGCGGCAGCGGTGCTGAGGGCTTCCCCCTTCCCACAATCAGAGAATACACAGGTGAAGATATCATCATTATGGACCTTATGAATGACGCTGCAGGCTACGTTGCTAACGAAGCAAACTACGTAATGGCAGGTATTCAGTACAACGAGGGTACAGGTGAATTCGACAGTGACACATGGTGCCTTATCTCCTACGGCAAAACAGCAGGTACAACGTTTGTTACTCACTTCTACGAAGTATTTGATAGCGTAAAATAAAATTTAAGAACCGGAATGTGTTGACACACGTTCCGGTTTTCTGTTAATATGAAAATATATTGAAACGGGGTGGCACAATGAAAAAACATCTGTCCTCAGTTATTTCTCTGGTTGCTCTTGTTTTTCCTGTTTGTTATTTTCTTTACTGCATTTCAGACAGCCGTCTGATAGGCTCGGATTTTGTTTTCGGACCGTTGACGGCAGCGGCAGCAGCGTTGGTTTTTTCCTTTATAAAAAGAATTCCCGACGGAATAAGAATTGCCGTTTCTTCTGTTGCTTTTGCTTTTTGCCTCGGTCTGTTTGCTTTAGCAATGATGTTCGGCGGTCCCGATGAATTTATTGTGAAAACAGGTGATGATGCAATACTGGCAGAAGACAGTCTGCTGACAGAGAGTGTGGGCGGATATGAATCTGCACGGATGTATGAAATTCACGGCAGTGACGGGGCTGAGCGTTATGTTCAGATTATAAAATTCAATGAAGAAGATTTCAGCGAAGCCGTAAGCCGTACAGAAGAAAACCATAAGCCCTATGAGGGGATTGCCGAAGGCTATGACAATAGCACGGGTATCAGTCTTGACGGCTTTACCTTTATGCTTGACGGTACTTCTGCCATTCCCTATATGGCAAGCCTTACGGGAATAAACCCCGAAACAAGGGAGATTGCTGTTGTCTGCTATGACTGGCCGTCAGGCGGTATAAGAGAAATTGATGTGGATTTTATAAACTATCAATGCGGATGGAGATTTGTGAAGCCTTACGAAAAAGGCGGTTACCCTGCTTTATATTGGTACTGCCTGACTGAAAACTGACAGAACGAAAAACAGAAACTGAAAAAATTAAGCACAAAGCTACATTACAGTAGTTTTGTGCTTGTTTTTTTTATATCAGAATTTATCCGACAGCCTTTGTGACCTCTCTGTACTTATGTGTTCTTATGTACTGCAGAACGGTTTTGAGTCCCTCGTAGTTGGGATGAAGTCCGTCACTGCCCATAAGCTCACGCTTGGCGTGTCCGTCCTCTCCTAAAAGCACGGAGAAGGTGTCAAGATAGGGCACTCCGTATTCCTCTCCCGTTCTGTCAATTTCCCATTTTTTCTGTTGTCATTTCAATTTCTGCCTCGGTTATTGTTTCAGGTGTGGAAGAATCATCTGTACCGCCGCAGGCACCAAGCAGCAATATCGTCAGAATATGGAAAATATAACAAGCTTTTTCATTATACCACCTCTTACAGATAGCGATTGTTTTTCTTGGGCTCTATAGTAATTGTTCCGTCCTTGTGAAGGGTTGTAAGTGTCACGCCGTAATGGCAGTCCTTTTCGGGGAAATTAAGCTTTTCCGTCATATTATAGGTGTTGTAGCCTGTGCACTGTGAATAAACGAGATAAACGTCTTCATACAAAGCGCAAAGGTCGTTTATGTGGTCGTGACCCGAGAAGATTGCCTGAAGAGCTGCTTTTTCCTTGCCTGCGGTGAAAAATCCGCTGTTGTAGTAGGATGAGCCTACGCTTTCATACTGTGTGCCGAAAAGAAGCTTTGTTTTGCCCGAATCCCTGTAATCGTACTGTCCGTGCTCATTACAGATTAATTCATATTCCTTTACGGGAATGTGCATATAGCAGATTGATTTGTTTTCAGGGGATACCTTAAGGGTCTTCTGCATATTTTCCGTGTACCAGTCAATCTGATTCTGCTTTACGAAATCGTAGGTATCAGACCACAGCTCACGGGGTACGTTGTGCGAGATGTTGTATTCCTCAATCATATCTCTGCCCGAGTCGATAAGATAAAGGCTCTTATAATATGAATTATCCTCGTTCACAATATGTATAGCGGTGTTGCCGAAGCCGAAAAGCTCACTCTTGCCGAAAAGTGTAAGACAGTGAGGATAGTACTGCATGCCCTTAAGAAGCTGGTATTTGTAAAAGCCCTTTTCCTCTCTTGTTTCGTGGTTGCCGAAGCAGTAGCACCAGAAAACCCCCAGCTTTTCCATCATATATGAAAACTGAACGGAGTCGATGTGCTGACAGTCGGAAAGAATGCAGTCGCCTGTTATAATAAGAAGGTCGGGTTTTTCATCTCTTATCTGACGCACAAGGCGGTCGATTGTCTTGTTGTTGAGCTCTGCTCCGGGTGAGCCGAGGTGCAGGTCTGTTGCAGTCATAATCTTAAAATCGGAGTTATCGATTTTGCCGTTTTTGTCGGTCTTTGCAATATATACCTCGTCCTCAGTTTTTTTGATAATCTTAAGCGAGCTTCCCACGTAGGAAAGGTCGGTATTCGCAGAAAAAAGAAGCTTCGGTCTTTTCCCGCCCGTTATTCTGTGTAGCACGCGGGATGCTCCTAAAATCCCCACAATTATCCTGTGTCTTATTGCTGCGAGAGGCTTGTAGTAGTTCATAAAAATCTCCTTGCTGTTACGTAATAATGTAATTATAAAACGAACAGGGCAATAAGTCAATTTAAAAACAAAAAAGACGGCGTTTTGCCGTCTTAATTTGCTCAGTCGATTTCGACCTGGATCTTCATATCCTTTCTGTTTGCGGCGCTGCGCATAACAGTACGGATAGCCTTTGCTATTTTGCCCTGCTTGCCGATAACTCTGCCGATGTCGTTTTCAGCAACGTGAAGGTGAAAAACGGTAACGCCGTCTTCATTTACCTCGTCAACTGTAACGTCAACCTTCTCAGGCTCGTCAACAAGACCCTTAGCAATTCCGAGAAGTAAATCTTTCATTTATCTTTGCCTCCGGAAAAGGTGTTATCAGTCGATAACGCCGTTCTTCTTAAGAAGAACCTTAACAGTGTCTGTGGGCTGTGCGCCGTTAGCAATCCACTGCTTTGCCTTGTCACCGTCAACCTTGATGGTCTTAGGCTCTGTCATGGGGTTGTAGTAACCGATTTCTTCGATGAATCTGCCGTCACGGGGATATCTTGAATCAGCAACAACGATACGATAGAAGGGAGCTCTCTTAGCGCCCATACGACGAAGACGAATTTTAACTGCCATTTTAATTTCCTCCAATTAAATAATTTTTTTGTAATATGTTAAACAACTGCCCTGACGGGCTTGGTGTCTAATACCTGTATCAGAAGGGGAAGCCGCCGGGCATTCCGCCGCCCATACCGCCGAAGCCTCCGGGAGGCATCATACGGCGCATTTTCTTTTTGCTGCCGCCCTTGTTGCCACCGAACTGCTTGAGCATCTTCTGCATCTGCTTATACTGGGAAAGAAGACGGTTTACGTCCTCAACCTGCATACCGCAGCCTGCTGCAATTCTTCTTTTTCTTGAGGGATTGATAATTTCGGGCTTCTCTCTTTCCTTGGGTGTCATTGAAAGGATGATAGCCTTTGTCTTATCCATCGCTCTTTCATCAATATCAGCATCCTTAAGCTTCTTGCCTACGCCGGGAATCATTCCGAGAAGGTCCTTTATGGAGCCCATCTTCTTCATTTCCTCCATCTGCATAAGAAGGTCGTTAAGGTCAAATTTGTTTTCCTTGAGCTTTCTTTCAAGGTCTAAGGCTTTCTTTTCGTCAAGAGTGTGCTCTGCTTTTTCAATAAGAGAAAGAACGTCGCCCATTCCGAGAATACGGGATGCCATTCTGTCGGGGTGGAATACGTCGAGGTCATCGAGCTTTTCACCGACACCGACAAACTTGATAGGCTTACCTGTAACTGCTCTTGCTGAAAGAGCCGCACCGCCACGGGTATCACCGTCAAGCTTTGTAAGCACAAGACCGTCAATACCGAGAGCCTCATTGAAGGTGGATGCAACGTTAACTGCGTCCTGACCTGTCATTGAGTCAACAACAAGGAGAATTTGGTGAGGCTTAACCTCTGCCATGATGTTCTTGAGCCCCTGCATAATCTGCTCGTCAATGTGAAGACGGCCTGCAGTATCAAGGAATACGTAGTCATAGCCCTTGTCCTTGGCAAGCTTTACTGCTTCCTTTGCGATGATAACAGGATTCTCCGTGCCCATTTCAAAAACGGGAACGCCTGCCTGCTCACCGACAATCTGAAGCTGCTTGATAGCAGCGGGTCTGTAAATATCGCAGGCTGCAAGAAGAGGTCTGTGACCGTCTGCCTTGAGCTTTTTACAGATTTTTGCACTGTGAGTTGTTTTACCTGAGCCCTGAAGACCGCACATCATAACAATCGTGGGGGGATGTGAGGCAGAAGCGATTCTTGCCTGGGTGCCGCCCATCAATGCAGTGAGCTCCTCGTTTACGATTTTTATAACCATCTGTGCGGGGGTAAGGCTTTCCATTACCTTCGCACCGATTGCCTTTTCGGTTACTCTTGCCGTAAAGTCCTTTGCGACTTTATAGCTTACGTCTGCTTCAAGAAGTGCAAGACGGACCTCTCGCATAGCCTCCTTGACGTCGCCTTCATTAAGGGAGCCCTTGCTTCTCAGTTTTTTAAACGCGGAATCGAGCTTATCTGATAAGCCTTCAAAAGCCATAAGGTCACTTCCTTTCAGTCAGCATTAATTACTCCGCAAGGGATAATGCTATTGATTTTATTCTTACAGACAGGTCGTTTATTTCTCTTGAAAGACCTGTGCTTCTGTTTTCAATGCTTATTTTGTTCGCACATTCCATTATCTCTTCAAGACCACTCTGCACGTCCTTGAATCTCTTTACAAGACCAAGACGCTCCTCCATCTCCATAAGCTGCGCCTCTGCTCTTTTTATAGCATCGCGCACGCCCTGGCGGGTGATGCCCACGTTAGCGGCAATTTCTGAAAGGGATAAATCCTCATTATAATAGAAATCGAGAAATTCGCGCTGTTTGGGAGTGAGCATATCACCGTAAAAATCAAGAAGGATGGTTATATCGAGATTTTTTGCCATTTTCAGCACCCCTTCCTCTTTGAATCTGCAACAAAAATGCCTGTAAAGCTTCAAACTTTACAGGCGGTATTATATTATAAATAAAGGGTTTTGTCAATAGGGTTTTGCAGGTATTTTTTTTATTTCGTCATTTCATACATTTTATTCCTGAGAGAAGGATTCAATTTCGATTAATTCTATAACCTCGTCCTCGGTGAAGGTTTCTGTTTCGGCAAGCGCCATACCTGCGTCGTCGGCATCAGAGGTGCCTACAAGGCAGGCTACGGGGACGTAGATGATGAGAAGAAAAGCACAGCCGATGCTGAGAATGAATTTCTTAAAGGGTGTAAGTCCCGTCATATAACCGCCTCCCACAAGATATATTGGAAATATTACTTCCTATTAATAATTTAACACAATATTTATGTGTTAGTCAATGTAAAATGTGGTTACAAATTATTAAAAATTATTTAAGCTGATACGGTGAGGCTGTTTTATGTCTGCGCTTATTGCAGGAAGCAAAAAAATACCTGCCGCAGAGTCTGCGACAGGTACTGAAAACTTATTCAGGTTTTTAAGAATTAAAGCTCAGCGAAGTACTTGATTGTTCTTACCATCTGGCTTGTGTAGCTGTTTTCATTGTCATACCATGAAACAACCTGAACCTCATAGAGGTCATCAGCAATCTTAGCAACCATTGTCTGAGTTGCATCGAAGAGTGAGCCGTATCTCATACCGATAACGTCGGATGAAACGATGGGATCCTCGTTGTAGCCGTAGGAATCAGAAGCAGCAGCCTTCATAGCAGCGTTGATGCCTTCAACTGTAACGTCTGTGCCCTTAACAACAGCTGTAAGAATTGTTGTGGAGCCTGTAGCAACGGGAACTCTCTGTGCGGAGCCGATAAGCTTGCCGTTGAGCTCGGGGATAACAAGACCGATAGCCTTTGCAGCGCCTGTTGAGTTGGGAACGATGTTAGCAGCACCGGCTCTTGCTCTTCTCATATCGCCCTTTCTGTGAGGACCGTCGAGAATCATCTGTTCGCCTGTGTAAGCGTGAATTGTGCTCATGATACCGCTCTGGATTGCAGCGTAATCATTGAGAGCCTTAGCCATGGGAGCAAGGCAGTTTGTTGTGCAGGAAGCAGCGGAGATGATCTGATCATCAGCTGTAAGAATGTTTTCGTTAACAGAGAAAACAACTGTCTTTGTTTCCTTGTCTGCGGGAGCGGAGATAACAACCTTCTTTGCACCTGCGTTGATGTGAGCCATGCTCTTTTCCTTTGTGCAGTAGAAGCCTGTGCATTCGAGAACTACGTCAACACCGATTTCGCCCCAGGGAAGCTCAGCAGCGTTAGCCATAGCATAAATCTTAAGAGTCTTGCCGTCAACTGTGATTGTACCTGCTTCGTCGTCAGCACTTACTGTGTGAAGGCCTTCGCCGATTCTTCCGCAGTAACCGCCCTGAGCAGTATCATACTTAAGAAGGTTAGCAAGCATTGAGGGCTTTGTA
>JAZTWN010000071.1:0-4910 GCA_045635905.1 Acutalibacteraceae bacterium | reverse complement strand
CTCAACTATGCCGAGCACGGGAATCTTCATCATTTCAGCCATCTTAACAGCCTTTGCAACAATCATTGAAACAAGCTCCTGGGGAGATGTAACAACAATGATGCCCTTAACGGGAAGTGACTGGAATACTGTAAGGGGAACGTCACCTGTTCCGGGAGGCATATCAACAAACATATAGTCAACGTCGCCCCAAACTACATCAGTCCAGAACTGCTTTACTGCACCTGCAATAACAGGACCTCTCCAGATGACGGGGTCGTGTTCGTTTTCAAGAAGAAGATTAAGTGACATAAGCTCGATGCCGGTTGATGTAACGGCAGGGAATATGCCAAGGTCATTACCCTCTGCCTTCTGATGGATACCGAAGCTCTGGGGCATTGAAGGACCTGTGATATCTGCGTCGATAATAGCAGTTTTGAAGCCCTTTCTCTTTGATTCTACGGCAAGAAGGGAGGTAACAAGGGATTTGCCTACGCCGCCCTTACCGCTGACTACGGCAATGACGTTCTTTATGTCAGACATCTTGTTCTGAGGCTCTGTCATAGGCTTTTTCTTATCTGCACTGCCGCATTTTGCGGAGCAGGTTTCGCAGTTGTGTGTGCAATTTTCACTCATATTAAAACACCTCTTTTATAATTACTAAATAATTATACTCTAAATATATATAAAGTCAAGGAAATAAACAGAAACACCCCGGATGGGGGTGCATCCGGAGCGCTTCTGTTTTGAGGAGATATTTTATGAAGAAAACGAGATAGCGAATTGTTACTGTGTCTGCATTATAACGGGCGATACTTAAATATATCTTAATGCAGAAAAATTTTTGAAAAAAACTTAAAAATTCAACCTTAAAT
Organism: Acutalibacteraceae bacterium; assembly: GCA_045635905.1. Taxonomy (GTDB): domain Bacteria; phylum Bacillota; class Clostridia; order Oscillospirales; family Acutalibacteraceae; genus RUG806. Next base: position 4,056 of record JAZTWN010000071.1, on the reverse strand, counting down.
AAACTTAAAAGCTTTTTAAGATTTTTTTCAGTTTTATAGTATATATTTTACCTGTAGTTAAATTAGCTTTGCTCGTTTTTCTTCATAAATAATAATCTCCACAACGGAAAAGCCACGGTCTCCTCACCGTGGCTTTTTCGTTTATTAAATAAAAAAGGCTGAATCGGAAGGATTCAGCCTTTGGGTTTTTTTAGAAAAGTCCTGTGATTCTGCCGTTTTCGTCAACATCAATCTTTTCAGCCGCAGGTACCTTGGGAAGGCCGGGCATTGTAAGAATGTCGCCTGTGAGAACAACAATGAAGCCTGCGCCTGCAGAAACCTTAACATTCTTGACTGTAACCTTAAAGCCTTCGGGTGCACCGAGCTTTGTGGGGTCGTCAGAGAAGGAGTACTGTGTTTTTGCAACGCATACGGGCATCTTGTCAAAGCCGAGAGCAGTAAGCTGCTCAATCTGCTTTTTAGCAGCAGGAAGAACAATAATTCCGTCGCCGCCGTAAATCTTTTTAACAATAGCCTCAATCTTTTCCTCGATTGTTGTGTCAAGCTCATAGGAGAAGGTGAAATCACCCTTTTCCTCCTCGCAAAGACGAACAACCTCGCGTGCAAGCTCCTCGCCGCCCTTGCCGCCTTCTGCCCATACGTTTGACAGAATAGTGTTTACACCGAGCTCCTTGCACTTACGGATGATGAAATCAATTTCAGCATCTGTGTCGGTGGGGAAGCGGTTGACTGCAACAACGCAGGGAAGCTTATATACGTTTTTGATATTGGATACGTGACGGAGAAGATTTGGAATACCCTTTTCGAGAGCCTGAAGGTCTTCAATGCCGAGAGCAGTTTTGGGAAGACCGCCGTGCATCTTGAGAGCGCGTACGGTTGCAACCATAACGACTGCATCGGGTGTAAGACCTGCCATACGGCACTTGATGTCAAGGAACTTTTCAGCGCCGAGGTCTGCACCGAAGCCTGCCTCTGTTACTGTGTAGTCACCCATTTTAAGAGCAACCTTTGTAGCCATAATGGAGTTACAGCCGTGTGCAATATTTGCAAAGGGACCGCCGTGTACGAATGCGGGAGTACCCTCAAGAGTCTGAACAAGGTTGGGCTTTATAGCATCCTTGAGAAGAGCAGTCATAGCACCCTGTGCATTGAGCTGACCGCAGGTAACGGGCTTGTCGTCATAAGTGTAGCCTACAATAATGTTTGAAAGCTTTTCCTTAAGCTCTGTGATTGAGTTTGAAAGGCAGAGAACTGCCATAATTTCACTTGCAACGGTGATGTCGAAGCCGTCCTCACGGGGCACACCGTTTGCCTTGCCGCCCATACCGTCAACAATGAAGCGAAGCTGTCTGTCGTTCATATCAACGCAGCGCTTCCAGGTAATTTTTCTTACATCAATACCGAGGGAATTGCCCTGCTGAATGTGATTATCAAGCATAGCAGCAAGAAGGTTGTTTGCTGCACCGATAGCGTGGAAGTCACCTGTGAAATGAAGGTTGATGTCCTCCATAGGAACAACCTGTGCATAGCCGCCGCCTGCAGCACCGCCCTTTACGCCGAAAACAGGGCCTAATGAGGGCTCACGAAGAGCAACTGTTACGTTCTTGCCTATTCTCTTAAGACCGTCTGCAAGACCGATTGTGGTGGTAGTTTTGCCTTCGCCTGCAGGAGTGGGAGTAATAGCGGTAACAAGAATGAGCTTACCGTCCTTCTTGTCGGTTTCTCTTATAAGAGCAGGATCTATTTTTGCCTTATAATTGCCGTACTGTTCAATGTATTTCTCGTCAACGTCAGCAGATTTTGCAATCTCTGTAATGTGACGCATCTGACAGCTCTGGGCAATTTCAATATCGGATTTGTATTCCATAATATTTTCCTCCTTTGCTTTTTAAGGGGAGAGCAAAGAAGCAGAAAAATCTGCCTCCTTGCCTTTTTGTTTATTTGAAGTACTTTACAGCAGCCTCAAACATTCTGATGTCATATTCACCGGGAACGTTCTTGTAAAGACCGTCACCGATTCTTTCGGAGTGACCCATCTTACCGAATACACGTCCGTCGGGAGAGGTGATACCCTCAATAGCGCAAAGTGAGCCGTTGGGGTTGAAGTCGATGTCTGCAGTAGCATTACCCTCAAGGTCAACGTACTGTGTTGCAATCTGACCGTTCTTTGCAAGCTCTTCAATAAGACCTGCAGGAGCAAGGAACTTACCTTCACCGTGAGAAATCGGAACGTTTACAACGTCACCTACGTTCATAAGGCTGAGCCAGGGAGACTTTACGGAAGCGATTCTTGTGTGAACGATTCTGCTCTGGTGGCGGCTGATATTGTTGAAGGTAAGCGTGGGACAGCTTTCGTCTGTGTCGATAATCTTACCGTAGGGAACAAGACCGAGCTTGATAAGAGCCTGGAAGCCGTTACAGATACCGCACATAAGACCGTCGCGGTTGTCAAGAAGGTCGGTTACTGCTTCCTTAACTGCAGGATTGCGGAAGAATGCAGTAATGAACTTTGCTGAGCCGTCGGGCTCGTCACCGCCTGAGAAGCCGCCGGGAATGAAGATAATCTGGCTTTCCTTTACCTTCTTTGAGAAGCCCTCAACGCTTCTTGCAACATCCTCTGCAGTAAGGTTTCTTATAACAAAGATTTCAGCCTCTGCGCCTGCCTTTTCAACTGCTCTTGCTGAATCATATTCGCAGTTTGTGCCGGGGAATACGGGGATGAGCACCTTGGGACGGGCAACCTTGTTTTCGGGTCTTGCGCTGCACTTGCCGTCAAATGAGAAGGTGGGAATTTCACCCTTGTCTTCCTTTGCCTTTGTGGGATATACATCCTCAAGAGTTGCTGTGTGAAGCTTATAAAGCTCCTCAATTGTAGCGGTGTCGTCACCGAGAGCAATAACTGCCTCCTTGGTGGTTTCACCTATCTTCATAACGCCGTCGATAGCAACGTCTTCTGTAAGCTCTGCTACAATGAAGCCCCACATACCGAGATGCCAGTTTTCCTTAAGGTCTGCGCTTGCCTTAAAGCCGATGCTGTTACCGAAGGACATCTTCATAACAGCTTCACCGATGCCGCGCTCAATTGCCCAGGAGGACTTTACCTTGCCCTCTGCGCAAAGCTTATGGAATTCTTCCCATGTAGCCTTGAGGCTGTCTGCGCTTTCATCCTTTGCACCGAAGAGGTAAACGGGATTTCCTGCTTCCTTGAATTCAGGAGTGATAACGTCCTGCTTCTTAATGGGAGCAATAGCAAATGAAATAAGTGTGGGAGGAACGTCCTTGTCGAGGAAGGAGCCTGACATTGAGTCCTTACCGCCTATTGCGGCTGCACCGAGCTCAAGCTGTGCATCAAGTGCACCGAGAAGTGCTGCGAAGGGCTTGCCCCAACGCTCGGGCTCTGTCTTGAGCTTCTCGAAGAATTCCTGTAAAGTAAGATATGCCTTCTTGTAGTCGCAGCCTGCAGCAACAAGCTTTGCAACTGAATTATAAATAGCGGCGTGTGCGCCTGTGTAGGGATCAACTGAAAGGTGATCGGGATCGCAGCCCCAGCTGAATACGCTTGCCATGTCTGTTTCCTGACCGGGAAGCACGGGAAGAACTGCAGCCATAGACTGTGCGGGAGTGAGCTGACGCTTACCGCCGTAGGGCATTGTAACGCTGCCTGCACCGATTGTGGAGTCAAAGCGCTCTACAAGACCTCTCTGGCTTGCTGTGCGAAGGTCGGAAGCCATTTCGCGGAGTGAGCCGAACATAGCCTTGCTTAATACTGTAAGGTCCTTTTCGGTAACTGCAACGTCTGTGTGCTTTACTGCACCGTTTGTGTCAAGGAATTCACGGCTGAGATTTGCAATGATATTGCCCTTCCACTTCATTACCATACGCTCTTCTTCAGTTACAACTGCTACGCGGTATGCCTCAAGGTTTTCTTCCTGTGCGTATGCGATGAACTTATCTGCATCCTCTGCAGCAACAACAACTGCCATACGCTCCTGTGATTCGGAGATAGCAATTTCTGTGCCGTCGAGACCCTCATATTTCTTGCGTACTGCATCAAGG
>JAZTWN010000070.1:0-8501 GCA_045635905.1 Acutalibacteraceae bacterium | reverse complement strand
GCTGCCCGCCAAGTATTTTCGGCACGATTGAGCTTAACTACCGTGTTCGGGATGGGAACGGGTGGGACCTCAATGTTATAGACACCGACTTCTCGCTGGGGTATTCCCTCAAGCGCAAGAGGGATTATAGCAGATATAATCCCCCTTGTCAACACTTTTTTTGAAAAATTTTAATCTTTTTTCAGGGCGGCAATAATTTCACCGATATACATACGGTGGTAGTCCTTACCGGGATAGTTTTTTCCGTCGATTTCGCCGTCTGTGAACCACTCGGGCTTTACGTCCCCTGCGGAGATTTTTCTGCAGATGAAAACCATTTCTGCCTCCTCGGGGTAATAAACACCCTCATACTCGGATGCGGTAAATCCCGATTCGGCATACTTATCCACGTCCCTGCCGCTTGCTCTGCCGAAAACGGTCATACGACTGTGGATATCCCCGTTCATTATGGCAAGTGAGAAGAATTCGCCTGCCTCCATAAACTTATAGGTATGGCGCTGAGGGCGCACGAAGGCAAAAACGCAGGGCTTATTCCACAAAACACCGATGCTGCCCCAGCTTACGGTCATTGAATTGAAGCCCTCGTCGGACACACCCGTAAGTATGCCCCAGTCATCCCCGATTGCCTTTACGGGGGAAAACTCAAGAGCCTTTATATCTACCTTTGAAAAGCTCATAAAATCACTCCTTATGCAGATATAGTAACATATTCTGAAGTATAAGGCAATAGAATTCAGGCATTTGGCTAATCCCTAATCCCTTTTCCCTAATCCCTTTGCCCTCAGAAACATAGTCGCCTTGCTCGCTTGGAGCGCTTCGCAATTCTCCTTGTTTCTTCACCTCATTCGTGTGCCTTCATCTGTCCCCGACAGCGGCACACTCATTCGCCCCTATTCCCTTCTGTCTAAACAAGCCTTGCTGCAATAAGTGTTACTGCAAGGGTGCAGATTGCCTGCACCATAGCCATAATCACGGAAATATTAAGCTTTGATTTCTTGTCGATTTTCTCCTTGATGTACTGCAGGTCCTGACGGATTGTTGCAAAGGCGGTGTTGCCCTCGGCAAGCTGATTTCGTATACGAGCCGTGCATTCACTGCATTCCTTTCGGGAAATAAAGGTTTCGTGGAGATAATCCTTATCCTCCTGCGTCATAATTCTTTCTCACCTCCTGAAAATTTTCCTTGGAAAATTTTTACCTCTTACTTATCGCCAGCTCCATCAGAAGCAGCTTTTATCCGTCGGGTTATTAAGGATGCCGAAGGCTATAAGAATCGAGCCGACGGCATTGACGATAACGTCGAAGGTGGCGGAGTCGATGCCCATTTTTTCAAAGGCTCCCGTAGAATTGAGAATCACACCCACGGCACCCAGCACCGAAAGCCATACCGCCCAGGATTTAAGACGCTCACCTATGCAAAGCTCACCCTTTTCGTCCATAATATCACCCCGCTTCTACCGCAAGACGCAGCACCTCGCGTGCATCGTCGGCAGTAAGCACACCGTCACCGTTCATATCGCCCTTTACGGCAACGAAGGCGTCGAAGCCTGCCTTTTTAACCTTTTCGGCATAGCCCTCGGCATTTTTTCTGTCGGAAAATGCGCCTGCCTGCACAACGTAGGTATAGCCGTCAATCGTGGGCTTACCCGCAGGTGCAGAGTCGAGCCATTCACCGCCCAGCGCCTCGAAAAGTCCCTTTGAAATCTCAAGGGCAATATCGTCGAAGCATCGGTCGAAGATTTCGTTGTCGGAGGTATTGTCGATAAAGCCAACCTCCAGAAGGGCTGAGTGCATTTTCGTATAGGAATTCACCGCATAGTCGGTGTAGGAGGGCGCACCCTTTTTTACACCGCGGTTTCTGTAGCCTGTGGAAAGGCAGAGGCTGTTTAAGATATTTTCCGCAATTTTATAGGTTTCACCGTCGGTTTCCACCTTTGAATACACCCATATTTCCGCGCCCGTTGCGCCCTCGGGGGTAAAGGCATTACGGTGGAGGCTTAAAAAGTAATCCGCGCCCCATTCGTTTGCCTGCGCCGCCCTTTTTGTAAGCTCGGGGTTTTCGTCAGCCCCGCGCGAAAGCATAATTTCCACGCCCTTCTGTGTAAGAAGGCAATCCCTTACAGCCTTTGCAAGGCGCAGACAATCGTCCTGCTCAAGCCTGCCCTTGTAGGAGGCACCTATTGAGTCACCGCCGTGACCCGGGTCAATATATATTTTCATAGCACGTATCTCCTTTCGTTATTTCCACGAGCCGTATACAATACAGTTGAATTCCACGGCATCACCCTTTGCAAGGGAGGTAAAGCTGCTTGTTTTGCCGAACACGTTACCCTCGATGTTAAGGCCTGCGGTAACACGGGCAGAGGCACTTATCTGATACCACTGTACAGGTGTTGCCTGTATGCCGCTGACAGCAGTAAAAACACCCGAGGGAAGACTGCCGTAGCCCGAGGCACAGTATATACCGCTGCCCCAGTCATAGGCATCCTTTGAAAGCTCAATGCTTCCCGTGCCCCACGCCTCGGCACGTCCCGAGAACCACTTTCTGTAGTGCCACTTTCCCTTTGTGCCCTGCTCCACAACATAATCGGTGGGGTCCTTCGTCCAGGAAAGCCAGGCGCTGTCGATATAGGGGCGGTATGCCGTATAGCCTGCCGCACCGTAGCGGTATACACGCTGAATCTTCTGTCTTGATGATTTATTGGTGCCGAAAACCTCCACCACCGCCGCATTGGGAAAGGGTGCGTTTGCAGGCACCGAGGCGGTTTCGTAGGCATAGATGCCGTTTTCGGTAATATTATCAAGGTCATCGGCAGAGGTAAGTATTCTTCGGTACACCATACCGCTTGCGCTTATTGAGGAAAGAAGCCCCTCGGCATCCTCAAGCCTTGTATCAACCTCATCAAGGGCAGATTTTCTGTAGTAAAGCTCATCGTGGTTGTGCTCATAGCCACCCGAAAGCTCGTTTTCAAGAATGTCCTCAAGCTCCTGTCTTGTAAGGTACACTCCCGTATGCAGGTGGTCGGTGCTGCTTTTTGTACGGGCTATGGAATCGGTCTGAGCCTTTGTGTAGTAGGTATCGTTGTGGGAGTGTGACATTTCCGCCTTACCCTCAAGTATCTCCCACATAAGGGCAAGGCTTCTCAGTCCCTCACCGCTTACTGCAGGGCAGGACGCATCGTCAACGCTCATATAGACGGGAAGCTCAAGCACGGGGCTTTTGCACATATAGGTGTCACCGTCATATACTAAAATCTGACATAAAAGCAGTCCCTTGCCGTCAAGCAGTGCCGAGGGCAGTGAATATACGGCTCTGCCGCCCGAAAGACTCAGCGCATCGGTCACCATCGCTCTGCCCATAGGCGTGATGAAGCCAAGCCTTACACTCTTGTCGCGGTATGCCTCGTCAATTTCTATTTCAAGGCCTCTTGAAGCGTTTTCACCTGTGTGAAGCCTTGTAAAATCAGGTGTTATCTTCATTTGCTTTCTCCTTATAAATTTTTATAATCTCCTGTGACAGTCTGAGGGCAATTGCCCTCAGACCCTCGTTTACTGCCTCGGTGTCCCGTTCACTTTCAATATACCCTGCCGTTATAAGATATGCTTCCCTTGCAGGAGTGTTTACGAAGAATCCGAAGGGACTGCCGTCCGTGGCGGTGTGAACTCCCCTGTAGCGCAGACTGTCACCGCAAAGAGCGGTAAGCAGACGGAAGGCGCGGTACTGATAAGCGGCATCGGCATCGCTCTTTACAAGAATGCCTGCGCCGTGCTTATTCTCCTTTATTTCATTTATGCCCTTATGGAAAATAAGCAGCACGTCACCGTTTTTTACAGGGGGAAAAATAAAGTTTCCCTCAGTCACCCTGACCTCAAGCCGGGGGGCAAGCATATTGAGGGTGCTTTTCAGGGCATTACAAAGCCGCAGGCACTCACCGTGCTCGGTCACACCGCCCCATACTCCTCCGGGGGAGCGGTGGGTATGGGCGGCATTGAGATAAATTACAGGCATATCAGCTCTCCGTTTTATATTTCTTTATGAGCCTGTCGTAGTATTCCTCAAGCTCACGGCTGTCGGTATTTACTCCGAGGCTTTTAAGAATTGAATAATCTCCGTATTTTGCAAAGTATTCGCCAAGCTCCATAAGGTCATCCTTGCTGAGGCTTGTAAGGTCAACACCAAGCTCCTCAAGCAGTGAATAGTCGCCGTACCTTGCGAAGAATTCCGCCCTTTCGGATTTCTCGGAGAAGTCCTCGGTCTTTTCGGGGCTTATGCCCAGCGCCTCAAGAAGGCTGCTGTCACCCACCGAGTATGCGGCAAGCGCATATTCCAGCGCAGCATTCTCCTTTTCCCTTTCGTCCTTATCCGCGTCCTGTAAAAGAGAGTAGAGAGAATAAAGTGAGTCGAGGGAATCAAGATAGCGTGAGTAGCTGAGCTTTTCCAGCTCCTCACCCTTTTCAAGAAGCTTTTCCGAGTATTTGTCCCTTTCTGCCTGCGAAAGCAGCATCCCGTAGGAATTTGCATAGCCGCCCGTAAGCGAGGAGGCAATACCCATAGCATTCTCGGCTGCCCTTTCACCCTGCTGCTCGTAAAGGCTTTTATACTGAGAATAAAGCCCGTCTGCCTCGGGGGAATAGGAATAGGTGTCGGCGGTATTGATAATTTTATTGAGCACGTGCTCTGCCATAAGTGCATTTGTGTCAAGAGGCTTGAGCCCCGAATCCTGTCTTAATACGTAGCGCGCATCGTCTGCGGTCACCTTACCGTCAAGATTCAGGTCGGCGGCGGAATCTGACTCAATAAGCCCCACTGCCATATTCATAATTTCCTGTGCCGTGTATTTCTTAGCCACCGCTTTTCACTCCTTTCATTTCGTTTTTCAGGCTCTTCACCTGTAATGTAAGCCTTGTGACGTCATCCCTGAGGGCTGCCACAAGAGCCGAAAGCCTTTTAAGCTCCTCATAAGTATTTTTTTCAGTCAATTTCTCTTACCTCCGAGTGAAGCCTTACCGCACAGTCGATAGCACCTACAATTACCTCTCCCCTGCCCTCGGCACTGAGATAAAAGAAGCGGCAGGGCGGCACGGGCACGGTGCAGCTGAATATACCGTCGGTTTCACGGTCAATAAAAAACAGGGGGACAGGCTCAGCCGAAGCATCCGTTCTGATAAAAAGCTTAAGGTATGCGTCACGGGGCACGGACACCGCAAGGCGGATACAGCGGATTTTCTTGCTGAAGGAGGTCATATCCTCGAAAAGCCTGCCCGTTTCCCAGTAAAACTCAACCTCGTTTTCGGGGTGCACTAAAAAGGCAGCTTCACCCTTTAAGGGCAGTGCACGGTTGCTTTCGCGCACGGCATCGTAGCAGGGGGTAAATACGGTGTGATTGCCGACCCCGTCTGCCCCGAGGAAGAAGAGATTGCCGTCCCTTGTGAAGGAGGCGGTAACGGAATAGGGCTCATCCTCACGGTGCCATATACCCCTTTTCAGGTCATACACGAAAAGACTGCGCTCACCGTCGGCACTGCTTAAGGCAACGTAGTATTTTTCACCGTCCGTGCCTGCAACACCCTGCGAAAGCGAGGAAAGCTCGAGGGAGGGAGAAATGCAGGTAACGGTGCTTCCGTCGTAAAGGGAAATGCCCTCACGGCTTTTATAAATAAGCGCATCGCCTGCTGACACAAGGCTTCGGTGCTGACCCCTTTCAATCCCTGTGAGCGGCAGGGTATATACGGTAAACTCCGAGGGCATACTGCCGAGGATTCTTATGATGCGGTCCTCCTTGAAGAAGAGCACCTCACCGCCCAGCACCGCCGCTCCCGTAAATTCACCGCTGCAGCCGAGGCTTACGGTGTAGGAGTCTGTGGAAATGCCCTGATAGCTGTACCATTCGCAGGGGTCACCCAGCTTTGAAATATAAATTTCATTCACAAAGCCGCCCTCGGCACCCTTGCCGTAGCGGCAGCCGTATACACGGTTGTTGTGCTCAACGGCAAAATCCATGGGAGGGATGTATTTTGAAAAGCTGATTTCACTGCAGGTGCCGTCGCTTGCAAGATTACCCGTAAGCACCACGGAGCTGGGAGTGTGGGAAATTACGGTGCGCCAGCCGTCGGTGAAGCGTCCCTCACCGCCCGTAACAAAAACGGACTGACCGTCGCCAAGCCCCGAAATACCTGTACGGCAGAAGATTTTCAGGTACACGCTATACCTTTTCTTCCATATTTCTCCCGTATACTGCCAGCACTCCATACCGTCGGCACCGTCACCCACAACCGCAAGCTCACCGGGAGCAGCAGACGAAGGGAAATCTCCGAGGTAGTTGGGAAAAAGCTCCGTGCCGTCCTCCATACAAAAATATACCTGACAGTCGCTGTAGGACGCCGATAGAGTGCAGTCGGACACCTGAGTGCCCTCGTCGGTGCACCTGACGTATACGCCGTCAGGTACAATGAACGCGTTTCTGCCGAAGGGGACTATGGTGCGCACGGGAAAGTCGGGGGAAAGACTGCCCGAAAGCCTTACCCCGTCAAGGTAAATTGCAGTTTCGGTGCAGATTAAAATACCGCCGAAGACCGCCTTTATTGCGGTGATTTTTTCACCCGAGAAATAAAGGGGTGCAGCGGATGAGGCATATACGCCCCTTTTCCTGCGGGTGCACAGGTAGGGGTACAGGTCGCAGGTAAGATTTTTTTCCTGCGAGAATGCTCCGTCGGGCACTATACCCTTTGTTACAAGGGAGGTGAAGCGCGAAAGGCTTCCTGTTTTTTCTTTGTTGCTTTTAAGTGCAGGAAAAAGCATATTAGCCTCCTTTATATTTTTATTTTCACGGGCGAGATAAGGTGCGTCCTGTTTACGTAATTCATATATGACAGGTATGCTCTGTTGAAAAGCGCCGCCTGATTCTGATAGCCCGTAACGTTTCCCGATATAAGCTCAAGCTGCATAAAAAGGTAGTAAAGATACATCCTTGAAAAGCCGTCGGGGGCAAGAAGCTCCCTGTCGGGGGACTGAAGCTCCTCATCACGGGGAGCGCTGAAGCAGTCGTATGCCGAAAGCAGCTCAGTATAGATATTAAGGTCAAGCTGAGCAAGGAAAAACGCCTTCTGAGAAAAGGGACAGACGTTGGGAAACTGCTCGTCCGCCCTTGCAATAAGGGATTTTACGTCCATACGCTGCCCCCTTAAAGCTCACGGCTTCTTGCCTGAATAAAGCTTTCGGCGCAGGCGGACTGCTTTTCGGAATTTTTAATGACCTCGTATATTTCAGGGGGCACCTCGACGGGCTCACCCTTCCTGATAAGCATACGCTTACCGTTCACCGCCACAAAAAGTGCATCGTCACTTTTGTGCATACGGGGAATAAACACAGTAAGTCTTGTTGATTTTTTCATAGTTTTCTCCTTTTACATTATGTTTTCGCACACGCGAGGGAGCGCAGCTAAGGCTCTGCCTATTGCCTGCGTGACCCTTTTCAAAAGGTCAGCTGAAGCTTCAGACCGCACTCCCGCACGAGCTGACACGCAAGGGGGGGCTAAACCCTTAATTATTCTCCGCTGTCATTGAAAACTCTGTGCCTGATTCAACGCGGACGATATATTCCTCTAAAAGGCGCTTTGCAACCTTTGTTGCCTTCCAGCCGATAGAGCTTCTCTGATTGAGGGGGTCGTTGCCGTAGCCTCTGGGCTTTACAATATGCTCAAGACCGCCGCCCTCAACGTCTGTAACACCGTAGGCGTTTTCACCGAGGAAGAGCGTTGAAAATACCGCACTGCCGTCCTTACCTGCACCTGTACCGCAGATAAGCTCACCCTTCTTAAGCGATACCGCTGAGCCGAGAGTAACGGTGTTGCCGTCTGTTGCAGTTACGGTGTTTGCAGTGCCGTTTACGTAAACTGCAACAGGCTCAGCGAAGGTGTGGGCACCGAGGTATTCGTTGACTGTAACGGTAGCGGATGAGCTTACGTCAGCTGCTGCGGTAAGTCTTGAGAAGCCTTCGGCAATTTCATCGGGACCGAAAACCTTTGCCTCGGTGCTTTCAACGAAGCGCACACCGCCCAGCGTTCCGATTTCACCCTTTAAGATGCTTTCGGGGGAAGCATACTTCTGAATGCCTACCCACTGCTCGCCTGCCTCCTGCATAAGGTCATAGGCAACGTAGGGGTGAACGATGGCAACGTATGAGCCGCCGATTTTGGGAGCATTCACCGCCTTGAGCTGAGCCGCCGCTCTGAAGATGTCCTTCACGCGGAGCTTGCAGTCCCTTGTAACGTCGGCACGGCTTAAGATTTCGGTTTCCTTGCCGTCTGCTACCTTGGGTGCGTAAATAACGTTTGTACCGCCGTTAAGCTCGTTTCTTACAACGGTATCAAGGGTGATGCCTGCCTGTGCGGCAAGCTCCTTAGTAGCCTCAACAATGGTGTTGTCAACGGCTGTAAGCTCAAGCATATCGGTCTGCTCGATGTAGTCACCGTACTGGTCAACACTGCAGCTTACTGCAGATAC
>JAZTWN010000069.1:0-15343 GCA_045635905.1 Acutalibacteraceae bacterium | reverse complement strand
GAAATCATAATGAGTCTGGAATTCAGCCTTAAGTCCGCGAACCTCGTAAACCTCATCGAGCTTACCCTTGAAGGTTGCCCATGCTGCTTCATAATCTGTGGTCCAGTAGTTTCTGTAGTAAGAGTAGCCTGTGTAGGAAGCGATGACAGCGTCAAATGCTTCTACCTTCTGCTTAAGACCGATAACCTCAGCGTCAGAGGGATTCTCAATGTCTTCCTTATTAAGAACATTGATATAATCGGTATATGTTGCAACCATTGCTGCAACAGTTTCTTCAAGCTTCTGCTCTGTCATGATATCGAAGAGAACTGCGTTGTAGCTTTCAGCAGCTGTCTTAAGAGCAATAGCTGAAGCGTACTGACCTGCATAGCCGCCTTCATCACTTGTGATGTAGTCGATAATTTCCTGATCGAGTGCGAAAACAACGTTGTAAGCTGTGTTTGTCTTTGCATAAAGAGCAGACATTTCAGCGTAGCTTTCTTCGTTATATTCGGAACCGATAAGTTCATTGAGGTTGTCGATATTGTACTTTGCAGCAACAACTCTGTAAGCAAAGTCACAGTCTTCCATGAACTCATGAATTGTTGCGGGAGCAAAACCGAAGCGTGAGAGAACAGTATCGCTGAACTTTTTCATGTCTGTGTACATGAGAGCTGTTGTATCATAAAGAGTCTTGATGTCTGTAACATCCATTGCAAGCATGTCGTCAATTGTTGTTGCGAGAAGCTCTTCATTGAAGTACTTTTCAAGAGTAAGAAGGCTCTTTCTGATTGTCTTGTCCTTAACTACCTCACGTGTGGGCTTAGCTGTCATGTAGTTCCAGTAAGCTGTTTCCATAGTGGGTGTATAGTAGGTAACATCTTTCTTGTTACAACCGGAGCCTTCTTGTACAGTTCTTTGTGAAACACTAGTAACCTTAGCACTTGTGCTGTAGGTATGAGCATAAGTGTACTTGACACCTGTAACAACAGTTGAAGGAATATCTTCAATTTTGGAGAATGTCATAAGGTACTTGTTGACGTCAAGCTGGATATCTGTCACCTTTGTGATAACAGATGTGGTTGAAGCTGCATAGTAAGTAGAATAAGATGAAAGAGGATATGTTGAGGAAACGTCAGAACCCGTGGAAATGGAGTCCTTTGTTTCAGAACCCTTAACACCTGTCTTCTTTGCAGGATTTTCATAGCTGTAAACAGCTGTGCCGTCGGGATTAAGAACGTTCTTTACAAGCTGTCTTGCAGCAGCAACATTTGTGTACATGCTGTTGAAAGTTGCATCGAACTTTTCATACAGGCCTGCTGAGGAGTTAGCAGCGCTTGTAGCTTCCTTACCGTCACGGTATGTGTTTACCGCATAGTCGAAAATGGCTTCGGCAGCGGCAATAACCTTGCCGTCGTCACTAGCATAATTCCAGGCGTTACCTGAACTGCTGAGTGTGAAGCCGCCGGCTGTAGCAGCATTGATAAGCTCTGCAACCTGTTCTTTTGTATAATCGGAGTCGCCTTCAGCAGCATATGCAGTATATGCGCCGTCGATTCCGACGTAACAAGCTGAGAACATCATCAGCACTGCCAGGAACATACTAAGTATTTTCTTTGTTAACTTAGCCTTTGTTTCCATAGAAATAATCTCTCCTTTTTTATTAATTAGTTTTGAGAAACTAATACAAATACTCCCGGGAGCTCCGACAATCAGGGGGCATTACGGGGTATAATATATCATCATTATGATATCATACCTAAATTACATAAGTCAACCGATTTGCTTGGTATAGTTTATCTAAAGTTTATCAATCGCTTATGGTTGTTTTCACCAATTTAAATGCAGATTGTATGTTTTATATATAATATATATGAATAATTTATGAATGCCCTTGTTCTTTTTTGGAATTATGCCGTTTTTAACAACAGTTTCTGTGTTTTATGTTGCAAAAGAAGGCGAATTTTTACAGCCGGAGAAAAAGCCTCAAAAATCAATGCAATATAAACTGCGGCAGGTATATATCAAAGCGTTTGGCTTTACGTAATTTACTGTCAGTTTATATATTGTTAATTTTTGACTTATTTTCCGCTCATCTTTTTTCCTTCGAAAAAAATACCGCCTTAAGAAATAATTAATGTGAAATTAATAAATACTGTCTTGTAAATTGCGTCTTAGTTGGTATAATATGGATGACGACAGAAACGGAGATATATATAATGATAAAATATTTTATAAAAGAGCTTTTCCCCACAAAAAAACGGACAAAGAGTCCGCTGACACGAGTGGAAAAGGAAAATATCGCACTTTTCTATTTTGCGGCGTTTATGATTCCCTTTACCGTTGTGATAATTTCCGCAATCATAAGAAAATTTGCCCCCTTCGGAGATAACACCCTTATGGCTATTGATGCCTGGGGGCAGTATTTTCCGATGCTCCGCGAAATGAAGCGCGCCTTCCGCAGCCTCAATTTCAGCTATTCCTTCACGGGTGCGCTGGGCTTTGACCTTACGGCGCAGAGTGCATACTACACAAACAGTCCGTTGTGGTATATTCTTTTCCTGCTTCCCGGTGAGCTTACGGCAGGTCAGGTGGATATGATGGTATTCATCCGCTTCGCTCTTGCAGGCGTTACCTTCTTCCACTACATTTCACAGCACAACGGCAAAAGAAGCATTTATATGGTCTTCTTTGCTATGGCTTATGCCCTTTCGGGCTACACACTCGCGTTTATCAACCAGTTTATGTGGATGGATGCGGTAATTCTTCTTCCTCTTGTTATGCTGGGCATTGAGCGCATTTACAAGGGCGAGGGAGGAATGGTGCTTTACACCGTATCCCTTCTTGTTACGATATACTCGAATTTCTATATTGCATGGATGGTATGCATTTTCGCAGTGCTGTGGTTCTTTTTACAGACTGCCATCCACGGCGGCGGAATAAAGAAATGGTTTTTTGCGGCAGTACGCTTCGGCATTTGCTCACTTGCAGCAGGTATTATCAATCTGCCTGTGCTTATCCCCCTTCTTACGGCAATCGGCAACACCCTTGCCTCGGATATGGGCTTTACGGGTGAATTAAAGCTTTATCACCCGCTTACGGAGCTGCTCAGAATGCTTCTTCCCCGACAGGCGTCCTCTCTTTCCTTCGGCGCTCCAAACCTCTATTTCGGTCTTACCGCACTTCTTCTTTGTCCCGTTGCAGTCCTTTCAAGGGACAGCTTAAAAAAGAAGCTTTCCTACCTGCTTCTTTTTGTGTTTATGTTCGTTTCCTTTAACCTCAATATCCTCGACTATATCTGGCACGGACTCCATTTCCCCAATCAGCTTCCGGGAAGACAGAGCTTTCTGTTTATTTTCCTCGGTCTTGTGATTGCATACAGGGGCTTTGAGGTTATTGCAGATATAACGAAAAAGGAAAAATACCTGTCCCTTGCTCTCAGCGTGCTTCTCTGCGGAAGCCTCTGCACCGAAATAACCTATAACGGTGTTGAAAAGCTTCTGAGTGAAGCAAAGGCAGTAAACGAGCCCTCGGTTATTGTCTATGAGGAGCAGATGAAGGTTGTCCGTGAAAGCTACACAAGCGATGAGGATAAAAATGAATTCTGGCGCATTGAGCTTAACAATCACCGCTATAACGGCGGTCAGCTTTACGGCTACAACGGAATTTCACATTACTCCTCAACTATGTCGGGAGATTGCTACAACTTTTTCCTGCAGCTCGGCATGAGCCGCTATGCAAAAAACGTAAGCTCGGAATATATTCCAAACCCCGTTCTCAATTCCCTTTTCGGTGTACGGTATATTGTCAGCAGCTCACCCACCCCCGATGAAGTAAGCGAAAACGCAGGCAAGGCAGGAAGCCTCTACGTTCACGAAAATACTGCATGGCTTCCCTTGTTCTACGTTGTAAACAAAGACGTGCTGAACGTTGATATGCGCCTGTGGGGTCATTCCTTCACAAACGACATTTTCAGAAAAATGACAGGCTGCGAGGACGTGATATGGGGCAACGGCATATATGACCGCGACAATTGCGAGGGCTATCATCTTGATACCGACGAATTCCTCAGGGGAATTGATGTTATCCTCGAAAGCGAATGCGTCATCACCGATTTCAGAAACACGAAAATCGAGGGCACGGTAAATGCCGCACGGAACGGTGTGCTTGTGATTTCTCTTCCTGCGAAGGACGTTTCGGTTGAAATTGACGGTGAGAAGGTGCCCACCCTTACAATCGCAGGCTATATGGCAGGCGCGGAAATTTCCGAGGGCAGCCACACAGTCACAATAAAATTACCCTGAATTTCCCCCTGAGGTATTGTGTTTTTCTGCCTCAGGGGATATTATATTAGTTAAGAATCCCAAATCTGAAATCCTGAATGTAAAGGAGCACTTTTATGACTAAGGAAAAATATTTCGGTGCAGCTTCGTGGGTTGAATTCAACGAAAACTACGTTTCCGTTCTTACAAGAAAGAACTTTTCGGCTGAAAACACCGTAAAGGCAGAGCTTTCTGTTATCGGTCTTGGCTTTTTCGAGGGTTACATAAACGGAAAAATCATTTCCGAGGACAAGTTTTTACCCCTAAACACAGAATTTCACAAAAGAACACTTATGCGCTCCTACGGCGTATGGCCCGAGGAGCCTGCCTACAGAATATACGTTACACAGTATGACGTAACACCCTTTATAAACGAGGGGGCAAACTGCATCTGCTTTATGCTGGGCAACGGCTGGTATGCCTGCGACCATCACGAAAAATTCGGCACAAAGAAGCTTATCTTCCGCCTTGCACTCACCGACAAAAGCGGTAAAATCACAGTAATACTGTCAGACGGTGACGTGCGTTGCAAGGTGGGCTTCATAAAAAAATATGACCTCACAGACGGTGAGGTGCACGACTATACCGATTATGACGACTGCTGGCTTAATACGGAATATGACTGCAGCGGCTGGGAGAAGGCTGCTCCCTGCGATTTTCCCGAAACACGCTATATGACAAGCGACTGTCCGCCCGACAGAATAAAGGAGCTTCTCTCCCCTGCCATCATAAAGGTGACGGACGAATATAAAATTTATGACCTTGGCAAAAACTGCACGGGCAATCTTGTGATAAAGCTGCCTGCAGAATACGGCAGAGCAGTAAGAATTACGGGCAGTGAGGAAAAAACAAAGGAAAATGAGCTTGAGCCCACAAAAATTATGGAGCAGGAGGCTGAATTCATCTGCGGCAGCACCGAACGAGAGGTCTGTCAGAAATTTACCTGGCACGCTTCAAGATTTTTCCGTGTACCTGCCGACATAAAAGTGCTTCGCTTTGAGGTGATTTACACAGACGTTGACCCCAACTCCGCCTTTACCTGCGACAACGAGGTGCTGAGCTGGCTTTACGACGCATTCATAAACACACAGCTTTCAAATATGCACACAGGTATTCCCTCGGACTGTCCTCACCTTGAAAGAAGAGGCTACACAGGTGACGGTCAGCTTGCCTGCGATGCGGTAATGACAACAATTGATGCCAAAATCTTCTATAAAAAGTGGATTGAGGATATTTCCGACTGTCAGGACAGAGTTTCGGGGCACGTGCAGAATACTGCTCCCTACGTGCGCTCAGGCGGCGGCCCCGGCGGTTGGGGCGGCGCAATTGTTCACGTACCCTTCATGTATTACAAGCACTACGGTGACCCCTCATTTATGATTAAGCTTTATCCGCAGATGAAGGAATATTTCCGTTTCCTTGACGAGCATTCAAGAGGAAGCCTTGTATCATACGATGTTAAGGGTGAATGGTGCCTCGGTGACTGGTGCACCCCCACAAAGATTAAAATTCCTCCGCGCCTTGTGAATACATATTTCTATATAAAGCACGTTGACGAGGTTCTTTTATGCAAGGACGTGCTGGGTCTTTCCTCAAAAGAGGTAAAGCAGCTCAGAGATAAGAGAAAAACACTTACTGAAGCAATAAAGAAGACCTACTACAACCCTGCAACAGGTGACTTTGCAAGAAATATCCAGGGTGCAAACGCCTTTGCCGTTGACCTTGGAATCGGCACAAAAAAGACCTTCGACAGAATGGTAAGCGTATATGACGAAAAACACCTTTATTACAACACAGGTATTTTCGGTACAGATATTCTCACAAGAGTGCTCTTCAAAAACGGTCGCGCAGACCTTGCAATCCGACTTCTTGCAAGTGAGGGAAAATATTCCTTCGGTAATCTTAAAAAGCTCGGTGCAACCACCCTTTGGGAGTACTGGACAGGCAAGCGCTCACATTCGCACCCTATGTTCGGTGCGGTTGTAGCCTACCTCTTTGAATACGTTCTCGGTATTTCACAGGAAAAGGACAGCTTCGGCTACGAAAGGCTTGTGATTGCACCTAAGGATATTAAAATGGCAGGCAATTTCAGCGGCACAATGACTCTTCCTCAGGGTGAGGCTTCGGTAAAAATCGAATACTCTGAAAGCCGCGCACACTTTGAAATAAAGCTCCCCTGCGAGGGTATTTTCAGATACAAGAACTCTGAAATTTCCCTTACCGCAGGTGTAAATAAGCTGATTATTGAGTAAGACTATGAAAAAGATAGAAGACATAGATAAGAATTTCAAAGCAGCTCTGCCTGTCTTTGAAAATATGAACACGTACGATATTCTTAAGCCTCCCTTTAAGCTTTACGGGCTTATGCACTCCGAAAGGGGCTTTCACCGTATGGATATTTCCGTCGCAGATACCGTTTCCGACGGTGTCAGCGTGCTGAATTTTCACACATCGGGAGGAATACTGCGCTTTCGCACTGCTTCAAGGAAAATAATTTTAACGGCAGAGCTTCCCGACGTAGGCATTATGAATCATATGCCCCTTACGGGCTCCTCCTCTTTTTCGCTTTATGCCGACGGCAGCTTCTGCGGTGTATTCCGAGCACCCTCAATTGAGGAATATAAGGGAGTATGGTCCTCGGAGCTTACTCTCGGAGAGGGTGAAAAGGATATTGAAATACATTTCCCCCTTTATAACAGTGTAAGTAAGGTCTTTATCTCCCTTGAAAAGGATGCCTCCGTCAGCGAGGGTAAGGAATATGAGAGCTGCCCTCCCATAGTCTTTTACGGCTCATCTATCACCCAGGGCGGCTGCGCCTCACATCCGGGCAACGCATATCCCAATATGCTGTCCCGTTATTTCAACAGAGAAATTATTAATCTCGGCTTTTCCGGAAGCTGTATGGCAGAAAAGGAAATGTGCGACTACGTAAAGAAAATTCCTATGAGCCTTCTTGTGTATGACTATAACCACAATGCCCCCACCCCCGAATTCCTTGAAAGCACCCACGAGAAATTCTTCGTTGAATTCAGAAAGGAAAATCCCTCGGTGCCTGTGCTTATGCTGAGCGTTGCCGACGGCATCTTCGGTAAAGCGGACATTGAAAGGCGCAAGACAACAATTATAAAAACCTATGAAAACGCAAAAAATGCAGGTGACGAAAACGTGTATTTTCTTGACGGTCAGCGTTTTTACGATGAAACGGGACTTCACAACTCTACCGTTGACACCTGTCACCCCAATGACCTTGGCTTTTTTGCATTTTTCAAGCATATATCAGCAGCTATAAAGGAGTATAACATATGAAAAATCCCTGCTTTATTGCCCACAGAGGCTTCAGCGGAAAATATTTACAGAATACCGAGGAGGCATTCATAAAGGCGGTTGAACACGGCTCGGGCGGTATCGAAACCGACGTGAGAATCACTAAAGACGGTGTGCTTGTGGTAAATCACAATGAAACCGCAGTATTTTTCGACGGCACCGAGCTTGCCGTAAGTGATGCAACCTATGAGGAGCTTACAGCAAAGCCCCTTCTCAATGAATTTACGGATACTGAAATTTACGTCTGCACCTTCAGACGCTATCTTGAAATCTGCCGTGACGGCAATATGGTATGCTTCATTGAATTCAAGGGGCATTTCCCCGACGAAAAGATAAGAGAGGCCTTCAATATGGCAAAAGAGGTTTATGACCTTAAGATGTGCTCTCTTCAGTCCTTTGATATCGATAATCTTATCCGCGCTCACGCGGAATTCCCCGAGTTACAGATAATGCTTACCTGCGGTGACCCCGATGAGGACGTTTACAGATGCCTTGAGCTTGGCTTTGATATTGATATGGCATACAC
Organism: Acutalibacteraceae bacterium; assembly: GCA_045635905.1. Taxonomy (GTDB): domain Bacteria; phylum Bacillota; class Clostridia; order Oscillospirales; family Acutalibacteraceae; genus RUG806. The sequence continues at coordinate 7,192 of JAZTWN010000069.1, read as the reverse complement.
AGGCATATACAAATCCCTTGTAAGACGCTTCCACGAAAAGGGACTCAGGGTAGCCCTCTGGACAGCAAACGACCCCGAGGCACTTGAGCTTTGCAGGCTTATGGATGTCGACTACATTGAATCCGACTACTATGCGGATTTCACTATGCAGTAATATGGATATAAGGCTTATAATCTACTACCTGTGTATTGCACTGGGCGGTGCGGCATCTGCCGTAATAAATCTTATATCGGGTAAAAAGGCCGGCTTTTCTCCTAAAGCTGTCAGAATTTACGTTGCAATCGGTATAATAATAGGTATTTTCAGCGCTCTTTTAATGGGTCAGCTGCAGAATTTTATCATGGGACTTACGGGTCTTCCCTACTACCCTGCAAGACTTCGCATTTTCGGTGCTCTTCTGTTTCTTCCTATATGGTTTTATTTTCCCGTAAAATACCTTGGCGGAGATTTCCACAGGGTACTGGACGTCCTGTCGGCAGGAATATATGCGATGCTGGGTATTTCAAAAATCGGTTGTGCAGTATACGGCTGCTGCTACGGCATTGAATGTGCCGTCGGAGTGTCCACTCCCTTTGCAGAGCACTCCGTTTTCCCCGTGCAGCTGCTTGAATGCATCCTCAGCCTCATAATAAGCGCAGCTATGCTTATTCTCGTACACAGAAAAAGCTACCGCAGAGGCACTGTTTACCCCCTGTCGCTTATCATATACGGAATTATGCGCTTTATGGTGGAATTTTTAAGGTATTACCCCGAGGCAGAAAAAACGTATTTCTTCGGAATAAATTTCTGGCAGACAGTAGCACTTATATGCATCGCAACAGGCGCGGGATGGCTTACTTACATTCTGCTGAAGCAAAAAGAAGGCTCAAAAGCATAAAAAAACGGACAGAGAATTTTTTTCGTTCTCTGTCCTTTATTTTATTTAAGGGATACTATTGTAACACCGTTTTCGCCCTCGCCGTATAAGCCGAGGCGGAAGGATTTAACAAACTTATTACCCTTGAGGTGCTTTTGCACGGCTGCACGCAGAGCACCTGTGCCCTTACCGTGAATTACCGTAAACTCACCCATATTTGCCATAAGCATTGAATCAAGGAAGCTGTCAAGAGTAAGAAGTGCTTCATCAACTGTCATACCGCGAAGATCGCAGCGGTTGTCAGCGCTTGCAGTAAGACGGGATTCCATTGAGCCGCTTCTTGACATTGACGCGGTTTTAGGCTTGTTGTCCTTCTTTTTCTCTATAAGACGAAGCTTCTTCACGTCCACTCGCATTCTCATAGCACCCGAGAGCACCTCAACCTGGTTTCTCTTATCAGGAAGGGACATAACGCTTGCTTCCTTGCCAAGCTGCGTAAGAAGAACGGAGTCGCCAATCTTAAGAGGTCGGGGCAGCTCGTAATCATCATCCTCATAAAGGGAGGTTGTTACGGGATTTACTGCCGTGTCAATATCGGAAAGACCCTTCTTCATAGCCGCCTTTGCTTTTCTTGCAAGCTCTGCGGCATCCTTTGTGGTCTTCATTTCCTTTCGGAGCTTATCTATCTCCATAAGAAGAGTGTTTGCCTCTCTTCTTGCCTTTTCGGTAATCTTGAGAGCCTCACCCTGTGCCTTTTCGTATTCCTTCTGACGAAGCTCCTCTGCCTCTGCCAGCTTTTTCTCGGCGGCACGAAGCTTTTCCTCATACTCTCTGTGCACCTGCTCGGCTACTGCCTTTTCCTTTTCCATTGAAAGGCGGGACTCCTCAAGAGAATCAACAACGTTTTCAAATCGGATATTTTCCGTTGAAACAAATTCGTTTGCGCGGGCAATAAGCTCACTGTCGATTCCCAGTCGTTCGGAAATTGCAAATGCGTTTGAACGGCCGGGCACACCCGTAAGCAGGCGGTAGGTAGGTCGAAGTGACTGCACGTCAAATTCGCAGCTTCCGTTTTCAACTCTCGGAGTTTCAAGGGCATATGCCTTAAGCTCCGCATAGTGGGTTGTGGCGGCAATTTTTGCGCCGTTTATGTGAAGTCTTTCAAGAATTGCAATAGCAAGCGCCGCACCCTCAACGGGGTCTGTGCCTGCACCCAATTCGTCGATAAGCACAAGGCTTTCATCGTCAGCCTTTTTAAGAATATCAACAATATTCACCATATGTGACGAGAAGGTTGAAAGTGACTGCTCAATGCTCTGCTCATCACCGATATCGGCAAATATATTCTTGAATACGCATATTTTTGAATTGTCTGCCGCAGGAATTAAAAGTCCGCAGCACGCCATAAGTGAAAGAAGACCTATGGTTTTTATTGATACCGTTTTACCGCCCGTATTGGGACCTGTGATAACAAGGGTATCAAAGGTATCGCCGAGAGTAATATCCGTAGGCACAACCTTCTTCGGGTCAAGAAGAGGGTGTCTTGCCTTTTTAAGCTCTATAATGCCCTCGGTATTGAGAACGGGTACGCTTGCCTTCATTTTGTAGGCAAGCTGTGCCTTTGCAAAAATAAGATTCAGGTCAACAAGCGAAGAGAAATTGTGCTTTACGGTTTCACTGTATTCACCGACTGCCACGGAAAGCTCCATAAGAATTCTTTCGATTTCTTCTCTTTCCTTGCCCTGAAGCACTCGGATTTCATTGTTTGCCTCAACTACTGCCATAGGCTCAATGAAAACCGTAGCACCCGAGCCCGAGGTATCGTGGACAAGACCGGGCACGTCTGCTCTGTGCTCGTTCTTGACGGGAACAACGAATCTGCCGTTTCTCTGTGTGATTATTGCATCCTGTAAAAATTTCTGATAATGAGTGCTTCTTACAAGTCCTTCGAGCTTTTCACGGATGGACTGTGCCTGATTCCTCATTTTTCTTCTGATGTCGGCAAGCTCTCTTGATGCGTTGTCTGCCATTTCCTCATCACTTAAAATTGACGTAAAAATGGTGCTTTCAAGAGTCCTGTTTGGACAAAGGGAGGAAAAATATACGTCAAGGCAGCTTTCTGCTCCGGGCTGTGAGAATCTCCACTCGTAAAGAGAGCGGATAACCCTCAACACCTCACCGACGTCCAGAAGCTCACGCATTGTAAGCACACCGCCCGAGGCTGCTCTTGAAAGTGAGGAATTCACGTTTTTTGCCGCACCGAAGGATGGACCTCCGAATTTTGCAAGAAGAACGTAAGCCGCATTTGTCTGATTTATAAGTGCCTGAGCATCGTAAAGAGTTTCGGCAGGCTTCAGCTCAACTGCCAATTCCTTGCTGTCGGCAATTGAAGCAAGCTCTGAAAGCCGTGAAAGTACCTTATCAAGCTCAAGTGCATTGATATGTCTTTGTTCTGTCATTAAAACCACCGGTAAATCACAAATATCAGCAAGCCGTTATTTATGATAATGATATTTCTGCTTCGCAGAAGTGATATTGCCCTTACGGGCAGTGATATTCATTCCTTTGGAATGAGTGATATATTTTCCTGCGGAAAATGTTGAGTAAGGCGAAAAAGCCTTGCTCCGCATCGCTCTATTTAAAAAGCCTGCCGCAGGTCCCGACATATTTGCCGACGGCAAATATATCATTCATCATATGCTTAGCATATATCATACACCGCAGGTGTATATCATTAATAATTCAGCGGTCTGAATTATTAAACCTCCGTGCCTCCGAAGGGTCTGATGGCAAGGACGTAGCAAGAGCCCTCACCGAATACAGCCTCCATGCTGTCTTTGTATTCATGAAGTAAGCAATCGGGAACGAATGCCTGGATTGTGCCCGCAAAGCCGCCGCCGTGTACACGCCATGCACCCTTGCCCTTAAGAACAACCTCGCTGATTGCAAGTGCAAGCGAAACGGGCTGTGCAAGAGGATTGGAGGAGGAGAATACGTTCTGATTATACATATACGATGAATAGCCGGATGCTATTGTAAGAGCCTTGAATGCCTCGAAATCACCGTTTTTAAGTGCATCGGCTTCCTTTTCAACTCTCTTGTTGTCCTCAAAGAAATGAATTGCACGGAGAAGAGGTCTTTCGCCGAGCTTTTCCTTGATGCCTGCAACGTTTGCAAGCACGTCTGCCTGTGTGATTTCACGAAGACAGCTCTTGCCGAAGTAACCTGCAACTGCTTCCATTTCTCTTCTTATAGCAGCATAGTCGTCTGTAAGATCAGCGTGGTCCGCACGAGTATCAACGATGCAAAGAGAATGACCGCAGGAGGCAAAATCAAATTCAACGGGAGTGATAACAGGCTTTTCGGGGTCACAGAAATCAATCTGCACAAATGAGCCTACCGAGCATGCCATCTGGTCCATAAGGCCGCAGGGCTTGCCGAAGAATTTGTTTTCTGCATACTGTGCAATCTTTGCGATTTCAACGGGAGATACCTTACCGTCGTTATAAAGGTAGCTGAGCATTGTACCTACAAGCACCTCGAAGGATGCGGAGGAGGACATACCCGAGCCCTTGAGAACGTTGTTTACTGTTACGCAGTCGATACCGCCGATATTGTAGCCAAGCTCCTTGAAGCGTGCAGCAACACCGCGGACAAGGGACGCACTCTTTTCAACCTCATTCATCTGAGGCTCCAGAACGTTTATATCGATAATATCACCGGGATAGCCCTCGGAATATACTCTTATGAAACGGTCGTTTGTCTTTACTGCGCAGGCAACCGCATCAAGGTTTATTGCAGCAGCAAGCACCTGTCCGTGGTTGTGGTCGGTATGATTACCGCATACCTCTGTTCTGCCGGGAGCGGAGAAGAAGCGGATGTCCTCTCTGTCACCGAACTTTTCCTCGAAAAGGTGTGAGATATGTAAAAATCTTGCTCTTGCCTTTTCGGTATCACTACCGTAAAGACGGGAAAGTCTTTCGTCAAATTTGCCTGATGTAATTTCATTTCTTAACGTGTTTAGGTTAGCCATAATATTTCAATTCCTTTCGGTATGATTATTTGTTGATTTTTTTCTTCTGAGAATAAAGGAAACTCCGAGGAATGACCTTAATACAAGAAGGCATATTCCCGTGAATACAAGAAGCACAATCATAGGCACAAAGAAATCCGCTGAGAAGGGGTCGTATACGTTTTCACCTATGAAGGAATAGGATATAAGCTTGGGGACGTAAGCCGCCACCGACAATGCCATATATCGGGGGAAGGAATATTCAAGAGAGCCGTAGAAATGGCTTATGGTGTTTATCGGCACAGATGGTATCATACGGAGCGCCAGCAGAATTACAGGATTTCCCTTTCCGTCCTGCTCCATAGCACTAAGCACCGCAGGGTATTTTTTCAGCGCAAAATTCAGCGTGCCCTCACCCATTTCATAGCCCGTGTAATATCGGAAGGCAAAGGTAAACGCCATTCCGAGAAGGTTTATTATAAACGACTGATACGGAGGAAAAACCATAGCGGTTATAATAAAAATCATAGGATAGGGGTACATCATCGAAAGACTGCGCAGAAGGAAAAGCAGGAAAATCACCACTAAAATCAGCCATCTGCTCTGAAGCGCTGCAACGCGAAGCTCGAATTCCTGAAGGATATAAAGATACTGGTCGTATTTTTCCTTTACGGTGTCAATCTGCAAAAGGAAAAGGATGACAATGAGCACCGCTGCCACCACAAATGAAAACACAGCCGAGCCCAGAATTATTCTTGATATGGTTTTTTCCTTTCGAGCCTTTTTAGTCACATAAATCACCATTTTTCAGTATACACCAAATTGCCTTTTCGGTCAACATTAAATAATTATTAAAAAAAGTTGCTATATATTAAAAATTATGGTAATATTTTTAGGAATAAAAAGAAAAAGGAGCAAAACCTATGAATATTGTAATCCTTGACTCGGTTACCGCAAATCCCGGTGACCTTTCCTGGGACTTCCTTAAAAAATACGGTGAGCTTACAGTCTATGACCGTTCCCCTGTGGATATGATTTATGAAAGAGCAAAGGATGCGGATATTGTTATTCTCAACAAAACTCCCATGAGCCGCGAAACCGTATCAAGGCTTCCCCGTCTTAAGATGATTGCCCTTCTTGCAACGGGCTACAACATCATCGACTGCGATGCCTGCGACGAATACGGAATTGCGGTTGTGAACATTCCCTCCTACTCTGCATCCGCAGTAGCACAGCAGACCTTTGCCTTCATTCTCGAATTCTATAACCGCATAGCGCTCCATTCCGACTCCGTTTTAGCGGGTGAATGGGCAAACTATCCCGATTTCTGCTATATGCTGGCGCCGCTCAAGGAGCTTTACAACAAAACAATAGGCATTGTGGGCTACGGCAAAATCGGCAGACGCGTTGCGGAAATTGCAAAGGGCTTTGAAATGAACGTGCTTGTTCATACCGCACACCCTGAAAAGTACGCAGGTGAAGACGTCAATTTTGTAGACAGGGACTTCCTTCTTAATAATTCCGATATTGTTTCAATTCACTGTCCTCTTACTCCCGAAACCACGAAAATGGTGAACCGTGAATTCATCGCAAAAATGAAGGACGGAGCATTCCTTGTAAACACCTCACGCGGCGGCGAGCTTGACGAGGAGGCAGTAAAGGAGGCACTTGATTCGGGTAAGCTCGGAGGTGCAGGCGTTGACGTTCTTTCCGTTGAGCCTCCCGTTCCCGAAAATCCCCTCTTCCACACAAAAAATATATACATCACTCCCCATATCGCCTGGGCATCCTACGACACAAGAGTGCGCCTTATGCAGATTCTTGAGGAAAACGTGAAGTTCTTCGTAAACGGCACTCCCGTCAACGTTGTTAATAACCCCCGCAAGTAACAATAATGGTTAATATGCAGTAATTATTTTGGGATTTCTTTCGGTTTTTATATCACTTAACCAAACTTTCGGGCAGTGGGTGAAAAATTTAACAAAGTCCCTTGCAAAACTTGAAAAATAGGCTATAATATACAATGGTAAATTAAGGATTCGCAGTAATGCGCGTCTAAAAAATGGAGGATATTTATTATGTCAGTTAAAGTTGCAATTAACGGTTTCGGCAGAATCGGTCGTCTTGCATTCCGTCAGATGTTCGGTGCAGAAGGCTACGAAGTAGTAGCTATCAACGACCTTACAAAGCCCTCAATGCTTGCTAACCTTCTTAAGTATGATACTGCTCAGGGCGGTTACTGCGGAAGAATCGGCGAAGGCCTTCACACAGTAAGTGCTGACGACGAAGCAGGTACAATCACAGTTGACGGCAAGACTCTTAA
>JAZTWN010000068.1:0-10789 GCA_045635905.1 Acutalibacteraceae bacterium | reverse complement strand
ATGGACGAAAGACTTCTTGCAACACCCTCTGTTGCAGTCAGCGAGTGCGATAACATAACCGTAAAAATGGCAGAAACTGCAAAGCAGATGATTCTTACGTCCTTTACCTCTCTTTGCGAATATGACAAGGAAACTGAGGAGTGGCTGATGCTTCAGGAGGAAATTCTTGACGCATACGAGGACGATATCGGCTCCTTCCTTGTAAAGGCAACTGCTCTTTCACTTTCCGAAAGCGATTCAAGAAAGGCAGGCCGTATGCTTCACGCAATCGGAAACTTCGAGCGCCTCGGTGACCACGCACTCAACCTTCTTGAGTCGGGCAAGGAAATGGCTGAAAAGAAGATTTCCTTCTCTCAGCAGGCTTACGAGGAGCTTACCGTTTTAACCGACGCTCTTATTGAAATTATGACCCTTACCAATAAGGCTTATTCCGAAAATGACCTTGAGCTTGCCTCACGCGTTGAGCCCCTTGAGCAGGTTATTGACCGCATCACAGAAAAGGTAAGAAAAAGACATATCGACCGTCTTAAGGCAGGCGAATGCACAATTGAGCTTGGCTTCATTCTTTCAAATATTCTTAACGACTGCGAAAGAATTTCCGACCACTGCTCAAACATCGCCGTTGCGGTAATCGAGTCTGCAACCGACGGCTACGATGCTCATAATTACCTTAGCTCCGTGAAATCGGGTAACGATACCTTCGATTCCGAGTATAAGCAGTACAAGGAAAAGTATCAGCTGCAGAAAAACGCATAAGCCCTTGAAAAATAAGGCTTCGCAACCGATGTAAACTTTGGTTGCGAAGCCATTTTTTATTGAAATTTGCGGAAGCCTACGAACCAGTAGTAGGCAGGAATTGCAAGAAAGACGAGCCACGAGGGATGCCACAGCTTCAGCACAAGGCCTGCAAGCAGAAATGTAATTACGGCAAAAAGATATACGGGTAAGGTGAGAAGCATTTTCTTTTTTGTCTTCTGTAAAAATGCAGCTGCGGTTATGTAGTAGGCAGGAATTGTGAGGAAAACAATCCAAGTGGGATGCCACAGATTAATAGAAAAGCCCACTGCAAGATAGCCGATGATTGCAACAAGAAAGAAGGGGAAGCGCAGCATTTTTTTGCCGAGCATCGGAAGGTCTGACGCTTCCTTTTTTATGATTTCAGCAATTTTTTCAGCGGGTGCCGCTGCGCTCTTATCTGCCGGCATGTCTGCTTTTTTGTTGCTGTAAAGCTCCTGCTCGCTCTGCTCTTGTCTGATGTCGGGCTTTTCTTCGGAAATTATTTCGTCTGCAGTTTTTTCACCTAAAAGGTCGTCAAGGGAAACGGAATATATTTTTGAAAGGGAAAGAAGATTTTCCGTGTCGGGTGAGGCTTCACCGCGCTCCCATTTTGAAATAGCCTGACGGCTGACGCCTATTTTTTCTGCAAGCGCCTCCTGTGAAAGTCCGTTGTGCTTGCGCAGTGCGGTTAATTTTTTTGCGGTAAAAAGATTCATAATTTCTCCTTTGCAGGTAAATTTTTTCGGTTGCGGCATATTATGCAAACCAAAGTATATATTGAAAAGCCGTAATGTAAACCGTAGTTGGTGTTTTTTCATAGCTTCTTCGGGTAAACTGATATTGTAACAGGCGCAGAGCCTGTGAGTACAACCAACAGTAACAGAATAATTTTAACAGGAGAATATGAAATGAATCTTAAAAACACACAGCACTTCGGAATACAGAGAAAAATAGTTGCAAATATGACAAGTGAAAGCTGGAGAAGCATCCCTCACGTATCGTACGTTTACGAGGCGGACGTAACGGAGCTTTTTTCCTGCTACAGGGAAATGAATTCGGAATATAATACGAAGGTAACCTTCAATACTCTGATTCTTAAAATCATAACGGAGGGACTTAAGGCCGCACCTGAAATGAATTCCCACATCAATTTTAACAGAAGACTTGTCAGAGGTCAAATAAATACTTTTGAAAACATCAATATTTCTATGCCCACAATTCTTCCCGACGGAAAAATGATGACCGTTAATTTAAGAAATTTTGAAAACCGTGACCTTGACGATATGACCTCATATATTAATGATGTTACAAGAAGAGCGGAAAATACCGACCTTACGGAGGCACTTTTTTCCGTGTCCCTCAACGATACCCTCAAGGCTCTGAGGAAGGGTCATATCATCAAAACCGTCTACAGGCTCGTAGGCTCAAAAACGGGTAAGCACAGAGTAAGAACCCTGAAGGGCAAGGCTAAAAGGGAATATGAGGCAATCCCCGAAACGGAGCGTCTTACCGCGCGTGACCTCGAGCAGGGAACTGTTACCGTATCAAATATCGGCTCAACCTGGCTCGGACAGAAGGGTGCTATGGCTCTTCTTGAAATCGTACCTCCTCAGGTGTGCGCCTTCGGTGTGGGTGCGGTGCAGAGGAAGCCTGCCGTAACACGGGATAATAAAATTGAAATAAGGCAGATTCTTCCTATATGTATTGCCTTTGACCACCGTGCACTTGATTTCGGTGAAATCACTCCCTTTATGAAAAGGCTTGAGGAGATTTTTGAAAGCCCCGAAATTATTTTCAGCTGGAGAAGCGAAAAAAGAAATCTCAAGCGTGTCAGCGCATAAAAAACAGGGTGTCGGAGCTTCCGATACCCTGCATTTTTTTAATTGAAGCGTGTTGCATACTGACAGCGTGAGCACAGATTTTCCGTGCATTTACCCTCAGAGAAGCCGTCGTAAATTGCTCTTGCCCTGTCGCGGGCTAAAATCTCCTCAAGACTGCAGTCGAAGAGATTGCCCAGCGGTATGCTGCCGTCTGCGTCGAGGCAGCAGGGCACTACCGTGCCGTCGGAAAGCACACCTATATGGTCGCGAAGCCCCATACAGAAATGCACGTCCTGATGCTCTGCAGCCTTGTCGGGCCATATAAAGGCATCGGCAAATTCAAGATAAATTTTTTCTGAAAGCGAGAAGCCCTTGCGGTTTTCGCGGAAGGTAAAGTGTTGCTTAAGTATGCCTGTGATTTTTTCATTAAGAGTGTTTTCGCCGCCGTCATTCCAAAGACGCAGCACGCATATTGTGCCGAGCCTCTCAGCATTTTTACAGTAGGCGATAACAGGCTCAAGGTATTCCTCAAGTGAAATCTCCGTTTCGTTTGCCTCGTAGGAATGAAGGGAAAACGTCACCTTGTAGGGCGGGACGTCATAAAGCTCCTTTACGCGCTTTTTAATAAGGAAACCGTTGGTTGCGACCGTAACCTTAAAGCCCTCGTCGGTTGCTTTTTTCAGAAGCTCACCGAAATGAGGGTGTAAAAGCGGCTCACCCATAAGATGCAGATAAAGATATTCCGTGTGAGGTCTTATTTTCCTTATAAGAACGGAAAATTCCTCCTGCGACAGAAATTTTTTCTCTCTCGAGGTCTTGTGACAGAAGCTGCAGTCAAGGTTGCAGACGTTTGTTATTTCAAGATAAGCTTTTCTTAACATTATCAGTCAACGAAATTGAACTTATCTTTGTTTTCTTCCATGAACTTTGCGTAAACCTTGTCAACAAGCTCCTGGTCGTCGATGCCGAGATAGGTGTCGTATTCACTGTCAAGCTCCTCAACAACCTCAAGGATGTGCACCTGAGAATCGTCCTTTTCGGGAAGAAGAGCTACGTAGTCGCAGCCCTCGAATTCAACAAAGCCGAGAATTTCAAATTTTTCAACGTTGCCCTCCTCGTCAACGAATTCAAAAAATTCTACCTCTTCGGGTGCGGGAGTGTTATTCTTGTTGTTTTTTTTGTTCTTGCTCATATTAAAAAATCCTTTCGGTATTATATTGTAAGATAAAGGTTTTCAAGACCTACCGATGCACGGAGAATAAGTCGGGCATCGTTCGCCGTTATGTCATCGTTGCGGTCGGCATCACCTGCAAAGAGTGTCATGCCGGTGAAGCTTACAAGACCTACCGCCGCACGCAGGGTCTGTCTTGCATCGTTTGCTCTTATTTCACCGTCACCGTCAATGTCACCCTTGCTGAAATAGGGGGAGATGTTTATTGTGAACACCTCAGAGAATTCCTTATAGATAACGGTGATATTCTGAGTTCCCGTAATCGTCATATCGGGACTGCTCATTCTGAAATCACTGACGTATTCGTAGGTGTCGTCGGTATACATAAGCTTTACCTTGATTCCCGAAAGGTCGATTATTTCACCCTTGAGGAAATTGAGTGTGAAGCCTGCGGGGTATGAGAGCACGATTTTCTGTGCGGTGGCAATTGAATATCTCAGCTCAATTGTTACGTACATTCCGCCGAAATAAACGTCCACACGGTTACCCGGACCGATTATGAAGCCTGAGGGGTCGCATACCGCCTCGCAGTTATGATGATATACGTCCTCTTTCTCACCGTTATCGTATACTGCCTCAAGCACAAGTCCCTCGAGTGAAGGAATTGCGGTGTTGCTGTAAACCGTAAGGTTGTCGGGGAGCTGCTTTACGGAAAGGGAAACAAGCTTACGGGGAGCTACGTCCACGGAAAGCGTTGTAAAAATATCGTCGTATTTGTAGGTGATTTTTATTGTGTGCTGACCCTTTGCAAGAGCCGTGCCGTGAATCTCTCCGTGGCAGGCTGATATTACAAAGTCGGGGTTATTCTTAATCTGCTCGAAGGTGTATTCCTTTGCTTCGGAGTTCTTGAAATTCACCGAAAGCACAAGAGCCGACAAATCGAGAGCCTGATTTTCCATATATACCGATGTGGGCTTTTTTGTGACTGTAATGCTTTGCACGGGAAGCCTTGTCACGGTAACGGAAAATGCTGCCGAAAGGGTATTTACACCGTCGGGGGTATAGGTGATTTTTATTTCCTTTGTGCCGGGCACCTTCATTTCGGGCGCGTATACGCTATAGCCCGTAAGGGGAGCCTCCTTGCCGTTTTTTTCGATGCCTACAACCTCAAGTCCCGTAAGGTCAAGCTCCTCAGTGCCGTCAACGTAGGAAAGCTTTGCGGGCAGAGCTTTTATTTTAATTTCCGTAATATTTTTGTTTTCCGCGGGAGGGGATACCTTTTCAAGAGCACCCAGCTGCACCCAGCCTGTAATGCCGTCCTTTGCAAGGTAAATCCTGCCGAAGGAATCGTTTCTGATTTCACTTACCTCAACGAAGGTATCCTTTGTTATTTCCGCAAGCTTCTTTGCCGCGATGCTGGGTGACAGATATACGCTGGTTACGTCCTTTGTCACGACGTATCTTCCCGTGTCTGCTGCAAGACACAGGGGAACGAGGGCTGCGAGCATAGCAGCTGTCAGTATCAGAGAAAGAATTTTTTTCATTTTCACCAATCCGTCTGTTTTTTAGGGAAGAAGTCCGTTTTCGAGTAAGATATCGTAAAGACTGTCAAGACCTACGGAAATACGAAGCGTAGTGCGTGCATTTGCCGAGGAAATCATACCCGTGTTATAGTAGTCAACACGGCTGAGCCTTTCATAATCGGGCTGCTCAAGACCTACCGAGGCGCGCAGCACGTATCTTGCATCGGCTGCGGTTACGCTGCCGTCACCGTCGGGGTCGCCGAGGAAATTATCGCTGATATACTGCAGTCTTTCAAGCATTTTTTTGTTTTCCGTTTCCTCGTCGGAAATCCATTTTGCATAAAGAAGCCTGTCGCCTGTTTCCGTAGGCCCTATCTGAGTAATTCTGTCACCTGAAAAATCAGCGGATGCATACCAGCCTCCGAAGCTGTAGCCTGTAACGGTAGATACAATCGAGCCGATTTTCGTTGTTGTGCCCACCTCGTATTCCGTGGGATGGTCGGTGAGATTTGCAGAGCCGAAGGGGAAGGAAACACCGGGCACGGTGCTTATTACGTAATTGATTTCATAGCGTCTGGGAATAAGGTGTGCGCTGAGGCGGATTTTTTCCGTGCCCTCGGGAATTTTATTTATTCTCACGGTATCCTCGCCCGACCAGCCGTCAAAGTCATAGCCGTCTACAGTGGGGATAAAAAGCGGAATGCTCTGTGCGGGTGCCTCAGAGAAAACAAGCGGAGCCTCTGTGGGGATGAGCGTGCCCTCGGGAGTCAGGTATATAACCGATGCCTCTGAGGGGGTGTATATATATACCTTCTCTGCGTTGCCGTCAAGGTAATTTTCCGAGGCAAGGCAGATTCTTAAAAATACTCTGGAGTAATATCCGTCCCCGATAAATGCAAGGACGTCCTCAGCGGTCAGGGTGAAGCTGTCCTGAGCCAGCTGCCTTATGCTGCTCCATTGATGTGAGTCGGTGCTCATTTCAAGGTAAAGACCTGTTTTGCAGGCAAGATAGCCGTCGGGGGAGGCAAGCAGCGCTTCCTCGGTTTTATATTTTTCCAGCGCAAGTGAATACACAAGCTCACGAAGCTCCTCAGCTGAGGAAAGTGAGTGTGAAAGGCTTACGGAAAACTCCGTCATTTCTCCGTCGGTGGAGAAGGACAGTATTTCGGGGGCGGGAGTGAGCTTGTCCTGAGCCTCAAATGCCACTGCGGACAGGGAAAAAGAAAAAACAAGTGCAAGACTGATAAGCACCGCAAGAATACGCTTCATTCACTCACCTCCGTAATATACTAATGTAATTATATATATAATCGCCCTGCTCGTCAACCAAAAATATTTTCCGCCGCTTCCATTATGTACCGGGGCTTTCAGGTTGACAAAAAACTGCATTTGTTGTATTTTGGATATATAAAACGAAACGAAAGGAAATTCCTATGAAAAAGGCAGTTTCATTATTTTTATCCCTCGTGCTTATGCTTTCACTGGCATCCTGTATGAAGGTGCATATAACTCTTCCCGACTCCAATATTAACGTAAACGCTACTCAGCAGAGCACCACAAGCGCTCCCGAGCCTGTTGTGACGCTTCCTGAAATCACAACCTCCGCACCCGTGCCCGAGCAGACCACCTCAGCTCCCGCACCCGAGCAGACCACCTCAGCACCCGTAGCAAGCAAAACTCCTCTCAATATGTCAAAATCTGAGCTTCTCGACTGGTTCAACCTTAACCTCAACAACGTCAAGGAGGGTATGCCTGCCTTCGACCGCGCAAAGCAGACCACCGTTGCCGATATCGTGCTTTCAAATCAGCTTGCAAACACTCTTGTCGGCTTTGTAAAGGGTATGCTCCTTTCCGAGGAGGTTGAAACCTCGTCTGCCGCAAAGGGTCAGTCCTGTATCGAAATTATGTCCCCAACAGGCGAAAGATACGTTTCTCAGCTCAATATGGCGGATATAAAGGATATATCCGTAATGTCACAGGGCACAAGCTACGTTGTCACCGTAACAATGCCCGATGCGGTGAATCCCACAAAGGATGAAAGCGCATACGCTAAGATTTTCAACTTTATCACGGTTGACGACGTTGTGAACACCTACGCTCCCAAGGTAGGCGCTACCGTTGCAAGAAACGATATAAAGGTTACCTATACCGGCTGTACCGCAAAGGCTACAATTGCCCCCGACGGCAGGATAGAGGCATACAGCACCTACGTCACCTGCGTGGTATCACTCAAGAATGCAACAATCAAAAAGGGTGTTACAATAAGCACCGACGTTGAGTTCACTCTTGTTTCCACAACAGATTATTCAAATTTCTCGTATTAAGCGCAGAAAATTACAAAATTGTATTTTTTATACAGATTAATTTTGATAAAGTCACTTGACAATTGTTGTCCGATGTTGTAAATTATGTATGTATTGCATACTGATTTACTGTGTATGCAGAACATATAAACGGCAGATGCCGTATTATTTGAAAGGGGTACAAACCTAATGAAGAAAAATGCTTTCAGAGTAATTGCACTTGCTCTTGTTGCAGCTATGCTTTTCGCATTCGCTTCCTGCACACAGGAAATTCACGTTCGTTTTGTTGACAAAGACGGTAACGACGTTGATATCAGCGGTCTTATCGGCGGCGGTGCTCAGAACGTTGTAAACACAACTCCCGAACAGACAACATCAGCTCCCGTACAGACTCCCTCAACAGAGGCTACAACAGCTGCTCCCTCAACAGAGGCTACAACAGCTGCTCCTTCAACAGAGGCTACAACAGCTGCTCCCTCAACAGAGGCTACAACAGCTGCTCCCTCAACATCAAACGGCATGCCCTCAACTACAGCTGAAATCACTGCTTTCTATAAGAAGGGTGTTGATGACGTTAAGGCTGGCGCTGCAGGCTACACAAAGAAGGAATGGCAGAACGTTGACGCTGTTAACATCGGTGGCTCAGCAGTTAACTCCGCTGTTACATCAGTTCTCGGCTCATTCATGACAGTTGAAGCTGACGCTCAGGAGCAGATCAATGCTAAAGGCTCAGACGACGCTAACAGAAGAATCACTGCCTGGACTCTTACAGACCTTTCAAAGGTTGCTTCCGCTACCTGCGTACAGGACGGTGCTAACTACAAGATCACAATCATCATGAAGGATGAAGACACACCCAAGAAGGAAGGCTCAGTTCTCGGCCAGGTTACAGGCGCTCTTCTTTACTGGGAAGATATCGAAAAGACACTCACAGAGGATCCCACTGTTACAAAGATTCTTACTGAGTTCTCAGATATCCACGTTAACTACAAGGGCTACAAGATTGAAGCTACAATGACTCCCGACGGTAAGTTCATTTCTATCGACCACACAGCAGACGTTGATATCATCATCGGTCACGCTAAGATTCTTGTTTTCAATGTTGACAACAAGTCAGGTCATATGTGGAACTACTGTAAGTTCTATAACTTCACATACTAAGCTATAAAAGCTTAACAAGCAAAATTGCGGTGCAGGTTTTCCTGCACCGTTTTTTTTGCGTTTTTTTGAACATAATTAATTTTATTTATATATTTCATACAAAAATGTTGTTGATATTTTGGAGGTTGAAATGGGTCGCAGGACTTGAAAATGTTGGTATATAATGTTATATTAAATTCGTATATGTGTTTATATATATTATATCAGGGGAGGTCAGCCTGAATTATGTATAAAATGACATATTTACGAGGGAAAATAAGAAAAGCCGTGTTAACGGCAGCGGAGAACACTCCGCAAACGGTGTGAACAAAAATTCACACAAAAATCTATAAGGAGATGATTTTATAATGCATAAAACTAATTTCAAAAAGGTTTTATCGGTTTTCCTTTCATTTTTAATGATTCTTTCATGTTGGGTGTGGGTTGCACCCGATACACATACACATGCCGAGGCGGCAAAGGTTGATAACGTTGTTATCGGTGTTCCCGAAACAATCTATATGACACCCTCATCAGGTGCTTCAACCGGCGGTCAGCATTACATTAACAATAATGTTGCCAATGGTGGCGCTGTAAGCCTTGAAACAAGCGGTACTGTTGGTAACATCAGCGTTTATGCTCCCGGCTCAACAGCAATTTCTTTTACTGTAGCTGCTGTTAACGGCGGTATTGGTGACCCTGTTATTGGCGGAACAAATGCAAATGCCAATAATTCATATGAAGCTACACGTTGGGCTCATAGTGCAATTTATGATGCATACAAGACAGGTGCTGCACAGGATTGGTTCGTATTTAATGGTCTTAACCTTTTCATAAACGGAACAGGTCTTTCAGCAGGCAACACTGCGCTTATTGAGTGGACCATTACCGTATATTACGGTGACACTGATACCACTGGCAAGACCTACTATGCATATACAACACTTTACTCACCCTGGTATCAGCCCGTAGGTGCTGCTTCAAGGGCTGTAGGCGCACATCATAATGTTTACGCCAGCTCCATTCTATGGGTGTCAGGTGTTCACGGTTATTCAGACGGTGACAGAGCTAACTCCTATTATGTTCAGACTGCTAATTTCCTGCCTATGCTTGGTGCTCTTAAGGCGCCCTCTAACAATAACCCCGATACAAACTGGATTCAGTCCGGCAGCAACGGTCTTTCACCTACCATGGCATATAATTCCATATCTGAAAGCGGCACAAAATATCACGCACGTGCTAACACAATCAGCCCTACAGCAAATCTTACTGTAGACACCAGCCGTTACAACAACTTTAATCAGATTCCTAACTTTAAGTACGGCTTTATGGTTACCGATACTGAAAACTCCAAAACTGGTAAATGGTATGTTTCCGATTTTACCGGTCAGACCTCCAGCTACTATAACGGTACTGACAGAGGTGGTAGCCAGTATACCGGCGATTTTAATAGTACCGGTACAAAGATTAATGAAAACACAAGTGATGGTGGTTCAGGTATTAAGGTTAATCAGGCATCATGGAATAAGGCTATTTCTGGTTCAGGAACATTCAGACTCAAATCTGCTGTAAGACAGGCTGTTGAAAAGACAATTACTTCAACAGCATGGAACAACAACTTTGTTAACATCAGCGTAACAGGTGTAAATAAGTCTACTCTTCGTACTCTTGTTATGGAGGGTACGTCCTTCAATAAGGCTAACTACACAACAGCTACATGGGAAGCATACCAGTCTGCTCTTCGTACTGCAGCTCAGAATCTCGGTAATCCCACAAATGCTAATGTTGACACCACTGCTCTTACAGCTGCAAGAGATGCTCTTAAGACAAAAGTTACACTTAATGCAGCAGGCGGCTCATTCGGCAGTAGTGCAACAAAGACTATTGAATACACAGTAGGCGGTAACGCAAGCATTAACTACAATCTTTCTTCCTACGTTCCCACCCGTACAGGCTATACCTTCAAGGGCTGGGCAACATCTGCAAGCGCAACAAGCGGCTCAACAACCGTAACAGGCGGCTTAACTCCCACCTTCTACGCAACATGGGAAGGAA